>WYBW01000099.1 GCA_011525685.1 Verrucomicrobiia bacterium | reverse complement strand
CTGGCGTTGAGGTTGATGACCGTCAGAAAGTCCGGCTGGGCTTGAGGTTTTCCGCGCATGGATTTCAGACGCAAGTCAATGCGGCCTGTTCAAATTTGCGTGAGACTATTTCAACAACCTGCTAGAAGACCACTTCGGCTTTTCCGTGGCAGCGGTCGGTACTGATCTTATCGTGGTTGGAGCGTGGGGTGACAGCACGGGCGCAAACGACGCCGGCGCCGCCTACTTGTTCAGTGCCAATGGCGCCCTCCTGACCACCTTTACTAATCCGACCCCGCGATCTGACGAGAGCTTCGGCATTTCCGTGGCCGCCGTGGGTGCCGATGCCGTGCTGATTGGTGCGTATTTTGAAAGCGACACAAGCGGATTCTTTTCCGGCGCCGCCTACCTCTTCAACACAAACGGCACCCTGCTAACCACTTTTATCAACCCGACTCCGGCAGCGGGCGATGGCTTTGGTTGGTCGGTCGCTGCTCTGGACAACGACTTGGTGCTCATCGGTGCGCCATTTGACAGTGCCGGCGCTTCAGAATCCGGCGCGGCGCACCTGTTCCGCACCGACGGCACCTGGTTAACTACTTTTACGAATCCAACGCCCGCATCCGGGGACAACTTTGGCTCTGCCTTGAGCGGCGTTGGAAGCGATCGGGTACTTATCGGCACCCCTTTTGACAGAACGGGCGGGACCTATGCCGGGGCGGCCTACCTGTTCAGCACCAACGGCACCTTGCTGACCACTTTCACCAATCCCACTCCGGCAAACCCGCTGTTTTTCGGCTATGCCGTCGCCGGCGTGGACGATGACCACCTGCTCATCGGCGCGTATGGGGCTTTCGCTTTGCCGCTCGCCGGAAAAGTGTATCTGTTCGGCACTGCTGGAAACCTGATTACGAATATCCCCGACCCCAACCCCGTGTCCGGTGGTTATTTCGGCTTCGCAATCGCCACGCTGGGAAGCAACAAAGCCATTGTTGGTGCGCCCGATACAACCACTGGCGGCGAAGCGTACCTGATTGACCTGCCGCTCGCATCGCCAACCGGTCCCGCAGTAATCGCCACCCATCCCCAAAGCCGCACGGTGATTCAGGACTCGGCGGTTACGCTCAGAGTGGTTGCCGGTGGCGCACCTCCCTTGTCCTATCAATGGTTCAAGGACACCCTTCTCTTGGCCGGTGCCACCAACAACACCTACACCATCGCGAGTGCGCAAACCAACAACGCCGGAATTTACTCAGTCGTGGTCAGCAATGCTCTCGGTTCGACAACCAGCTCCAATGCAGTTCTGTCTGTGCTTCCCTGGGTTGTCTTGACTCAATCAATCTCCTTTAACGAGACTGGCTATGGCCGTATCGAGTCCTCCAACCGGCTGGATCACTGGAATTTCTCTGCGCTCGCCGGACAGCAAATCAGATTCGATCTCCTCAATACCTCGGCTGCTGGCCTGAGATTTGATTTGCGCGGGCCAGCGGGGTGGATTGGTTTCAGCAATCTTACCAGCGATTCAGGTCTCGTGAATCTTCCCGCAGCGGGCAACTACTCCCTGATTGCTCAGGGCATGGCCGGCGTGCCCGACATCGCGTACGCTTTCAAACTAATTGAATCCACGCAGACCGACCTGCCGTTGGGCACTGACTTCATCGGGCAGTTCAGCGGGAGCGGGCAGGCGCATGTCTTCAAAATCACCGTCACCAACTCCGGCCCGCTGCGCATCTCGCTCGTTAATTCGGGCACCGGCAATCGTACCGAACTCTACGCGTCCCGCATCGTCCCCCCCACCCGCGGCACGTTCGAGCAGCAATCCGCCACGGGTCCGGGTGCGAACCGCGAATTGTTCATTCCAAATGCCTCGGTCGGCACCCTCTACGTTCTGGTTTATGGCGACAGCATTCCAACGCCCGGTCAGTTCACCATCCGGGCCAGTTCACCCGGCGTTGTGCTCAGCGCCATTACCCCAAACCGGCAGGCCACCAATTCCAGCTTTGCCATGACGCTGACGGGGGCGGGTTTCGCGCAAGGCGACATCGTGGAATTGGTCGCCGGCGGCGGCAGCCCGACGTATGCGGCCACCAATGTTTCGCTCGACAACTACTCGCAACTCACCGCCGATTTCCCTCCGACCTTGGCTACCGCCGGCCTCTATTCGGTGCGTGTCACGCAATTGGATGGGGTCACCGCCATTTTGACCAACGTGTTCAACCTGTTCAATATCACGAGTTCTCCGGGCGATGTAGCCGCAGCCGGACCTGGTCCAAAGCTGGAAACCCGCCTCATTCTCCCGGGCGAGCTGGGACGCGATGCACCGGCCACGCTCTACGTCGAATACGCCAACACCGGCAGCGCCTCCATGCCGGCTCCAGTATTGATCCTCAAGAGCAGTGACCCGGATGGCAGCGACCGGCCCATTCTGAGCCTGGATCAATCCCGTCTTGTGCAGAGCTTCTGGTCGGCTGGGTTGCCCCCCGGCACGTCTCACGAAATCTTTATTCTTGCCAGCGGCGCGCAACCCGGGGTGCTCAATCCCGGCGAGCGCCGGAAGGTGCCGGTCTATTATCTGGGTTTGCTCGATCCGTGGGACACTTCTGACTCGAAGGTGGAAATGCAAATCCGTTACTGGACCGCCGCCGATACCACCCCGATCAATTGGGCGGCGCGCAAGTCATCACTCCGACCGCCTTCGTTGGACTCTGCGACCTGGGATGTCGTGTACGCCAACCTGACCTCCGATCTTACCGATACGGGCGACTATGTTCGGATGCTGGGCGACAACGCCAGCTACCTGGGTCGCCTCGGTCAGGTGGTGACGGACGTGGACCAGCTCTGGAATTTTGAGCTCCAGCAGGCTTGGGGCTACACGCCGCTCGCGGTTCTTGATTCAGTGACTGATGCATCCATGCCGGCTCCAGGTGTTTCGCTGGAATTCTCGCGGCGCTTCTCGTCCAATGTTCGCGCCCGCAACAGCACCGGACCATTCGGGCGCGGCTGGTACACTGGCTGGCAATCACAACTGGTGGTCGAGGATGGTGGCAATCTGCTCCGATTGGTCGGCGAAGCTGGCTCGGCCAGCGTCTTTACCCGCGATACCCGGGTGGCTTCGCGCTATTTCTCCGGGGCCGGGGATTCCAGCAGCCTCACCAACCTTGGTGGGGGTATTTTTCAACTGCGCGAACCCAGCGGCACCGTCACTCGGTTCCGCGCGGATGGCCGGACCGAATACGTCCAGGACGTGAATGGCAATCGCGTAACAGCGGGCTATGACGGTTCGGGCCGGATCACTTCACTCACGCACACCTCGGGCGGGAGCATCAGCATTGGCTACAATGGCGCGAGCCTGATTTCGTCCATTGCCGATTCCGCCGGGCGGACCAATACCTACACCTATTCCGGCAACTACCTCCAGACGGTGACGACCAGCGACGGCAAGGTGACCAGTTACACCTACGAAACCGGCGGCAACAACGCCCAACGGCACGCCCTCAAATCAATCACCCGCGGCGGCACGACGCGCAGTTACACCTTCGACGCGCGCGGACGGATGGCCAGTTCCTTTGTCGCAAGTGGCGAGCAGTTGGTCAATTTCACCTACGACAGCGCCGGTGGCGTTTACACGACGGACGCCGGTGGTACCACTTCGATGTTCTTCGACCATAACGGCCAGTTGGCGAAGACTCGCGATCCGCTGGGCAACATCACTATTTCGGAATTTGACAGTGAACTGCGCTTGAAGCGATTGACCGCACCTACAGGAGAAAGCCGGACCTTCACCTGGTGCAACTGCGGCAGCCCAGCCAGCATCACGGACGAATTGGGCCACACCACGAAGTTTTCCTATGACAATCCGTTCCGCCGGCTCACCAGTTTCACCGACGCCAAGGGCAATACCACCCGCCACACCTACGATACAAACGGCAACCCGATGGTGACCATTTATTCGGATAGCTCGACCGAAGCGTTTGGCGGCTACGATCCTATGGGTCTGCCGCTGAGCTACATAAACCGCCGCAGCCAGCCCATCACCTACACATACACTTCCGTTGGGCAGATTCAGCGGCAGGATTTCACCAACGGGAGCTATAACGAGTTTACCTACGATCTGCGCGGCAATCTGACCAATGTTACTGAACACCCTGCCACCGGCACCAACAAGGTCACCACCTACCTCTACGATTACGCCACGGCAGGAGACCGGTTGCGCAAGGTGATTTATCCAAATGCCCGCTGGGTAGAGTTCTTCTATGACAATTTCGGCCGACGCGAGCGGATGACCGATGTGACCGGGCAGGACTTGCGTTACGATTATGATGCCGCCGGACGGCTCTGGCGGCTGCGTTATGCGACCAATGCCGTCATCGTGGAATACCTCTACGATGCTTCGGGCCGGCTCCAGCGCATCAACAAAGGCAATGGCACTTACACGACTTACGATTACGATGCCGCCGGACAGATTCTGCACCTGGTCAACCACGCTCCAAACGGCGCGGTTAACTCCCACTTTGATTACACCTACGACAAGCGCGGGCGACGCACCTCGATGGGCACGGTGGATGGCGATTGGACCTACGACTACGACGCCACCGGCCAGTTGATTCGCGCCCAACTCGCTTCCACCAACCCGCAGATTCCGAATCAAGACCTCCAATACAATTACGATGCGCTGGGCAATCGCATCTTCACCGTCACGAATGGCGTCCAGGTGAATTACACCGCCAATAGCCTTAACAATTACACGACTGTGGGCGGCGTTACTTGTCATTACGACTTAGACGGTAACCTGATCTTTGATGGAGTCCAGAACTACGAATATGACGTGCGCAACCTGTTGGTTCGCATTACGGGCCCGCAAGGAGTTTCTGATTACGAGTATAACGCCTTCGGTAACCGTAACGCCACAGTGTTCAATGGCGTTCGGACGGACTACCTTTTGGATCCGACAGGAATTGTGGATTTGTTGGGCTCCTTTGATATTGCAGGAACTAGTATGACTCGAACCCTTCGCGGAGCAGGGCTTGTTGGCGATTTCGCCCCCTCCGGTGTTAGAAGGTATTTTGATGTCGACGGGCTGGGTTCAACGGTCGGTATCACCAGCCAAGATGGGCAACTTGTCCAAAGCCAGGCTTATCAGCCTTTCGGAGAGGTGATGTCTTCCAGCATCGGCTTTCCAAGTGAATACGGATTCATGGCGCAGCTTGGTGTAGTTCATGAGGCAGCGCGATTACTCCAGATGCGTGCCCGGTTTTATAGCCCATCCCTTGGCAGATTCATACAACCCGATCCTATCAGGCTTAACGGAGGAGATTTCAGTCTCGTGAGGTATGTCGAAAACGACCCAATTAATGACAGTGACCCCATAGGATTAGGTAGGTTTTGCAAGCGGGGTTTAAGACCAGGTGTGAAGCTTCCGCAGGCAGGAAGAGCGCACCACGAACAATATTTTCGAGACGATGAGAGTAACTTCGGATTCATGGGGAATCAGGGCATTGGTCCAGACCCGGATAGGAGTGGATATTCTTGTTCTGGCCCGCGATTTGATGACCAGGTCATGGACGATGCTCGTCTTACCACTCCAGTCGGAGATTACGGCTTACTGAAAAACAACTGTCAGCACTATGCAGCCCGTTTACGTCAAAGATATAACCAACTAAAGGAAGCTAGGGCGTGTTTGCCGCCGGAGAAATCGCCGAAATCGCAGACAAACAAAAAAGGCGGCGGCGGTGGCGGCGGTGGTGGCGATGGTGGTGAGCCCGGCACTTTTAGCGTTGAGGCTTCAACAGAGGTCTCGGAAAGCCAAGACCCGAACGAGAAGTTCGGCGCCAAGGGTGCTGGCTCGCAGAACTGGGTAACAGCGGATGCTGTCATTCCCTATCGCATCAATTTCGAGAACCTGTCCAGCGCCACCGCGCCCGCACAGGAAGTCGTCATCGCGGATCAGTTGAACACCAACCTCAACTGGCAGACGTTCCAATTGACCGAGCTTGGCTTTGGCGACTTCATCATTCCCGTTCCACCGGGCCTGCAATATTACGAGACCACCGTGCAGATGACCTGCTGCGGGGATCCGTTTGAAGCCCAGATTGAAGCCGGCCTCAACCCCGCTTCGGGCGAACTCCGCGTCGTGTTCCGCTCCATCAATCCGGCCAGCAGCCTGCCGCCGCCGGTTTCCGTCGGCTTCCTGCCGCCGGAGGATGGTACCGGTCGCGGCCAGGGCCATGTCAGCTACCTGATCAACGCCAAAACCAATCTGCCCACCGGCACGCCCATCCGGAACGTGGCGCTCATCACCTTTGACCGCCAGCAATCCATCGCCACGGACCAGATTGACCCGCAGAATCCCGGCGCCGGCATTGATCCCAACAAGCAAGCGCTCAACACCATTGACGCCGGTGCTCCCTCCAGCAGCGTGGCAGCCTTGCCGGCGGAAAGCGGCCGTTCGTTCATCGTCAACTGGTCCGGGCAGGATGATCCCGGCGGCAGCGGTGTTGCGCGGTATGACCTGTTCGTTTCCACCAACGGCGGGGACTTCGGTTTCTGGCTCGAACGCACCAACACCGCAGGCGCGGTGTTCCAGGGCGAGCTGGGAAGCACCTATGCGTTCTACAGTGTTGCCGTGGATCACGTGGGCAACACGGAATCCGCACCGGTGATCGCCGACGCGCAGACGACCATCAGCACGAATTCCCCGATCCTGGCCACCGTCACCAACCAGACGCTCCCGGTCGGCACCTCGTTCGGCTTTACCAATGTGGTGCTGCACGGCGTGCCGGTTGGCCAGTACCAGTTCAGCCTATTGAGCGGTCCGTTCGGCACATCGGTGAATCCGACCAACGGCACGTTCCAATGGACGCCCTCCTGCGAACAGGGAAGCAGCACCAATCTGGTTATCGTCTGGGTCACCGACAGCGCAAAAACGAATCTCAGTGATGCCGCCATCTTCAGTCTCGCCGTGCAGGAATGTCTGCGTCCGACGTTGGGCGGCGTGATCATCCCCGCCGGCTTCCGGGGTCGGCTCCCGATCAATCTCGAAACCACCGAGGAACTGACCAACCTGACGGCCACCGTGTCGCTACCGCCAGAACGATTGACCGCGCCATTGATTGAACCCGGTGCGCAGGTTTGCATCACCGGTTTCGCCGCGGACCTGGGTGACGGCAAGTATCTGCTCACGCTCAACACCTGCAACGGCGAGGTCATGACCGGCAGTCAACAGGTCGCCTGGCTCAACCTCCTGGCGGTAACGAATCAGTCATCGGCGTTCGTGCCCATCCAGTTGACCAACATCGTGGGCACCACCAGCAGTGGCTTGCAGGTCAGCAATATCTTCAGTGGCCCTGGCCGGGTGGTCATCCTGGGCGACGAGCCGTTGCTGGAATCCGTTCTCTCCACCAACCGGCAGCCGGCATTGCTGCTCTACGGCCTGACCAACCGTGCGTTTGCCGTAGAGTCAACGCTGGATGTGGCCCAGCCGATACCCTGGCCGATTTTCTGGCAGGGCACGATGACCAATCTGGTCCATTCCTTCGATCCCGTGGGCGGCACGAACAGGGCAATGTTCTTCAGGGCAGTCCGGGAGTGAGAAGGCGTTCGCCCTGACCACAAATAAGAAGACGTAAAGCGCAATTAGAAACAACATCACCCTTTTACATTTCGACAATCAACCCATGAAAGCAAAGTTGTCAGTCCAAGTTCTGGTGGTACTCGTGTGTGTGTTCCTCGCGAGGTCCCTCCACGCTCAGACCTTGGCCAACGCGGTTGACGCGCCCCAATTTACCTGGACCACCGGCGGCAACCAGCCCTGGGTTGGCCAAACGGTCGTGAGCCATGACGGAGTGGATGCCGCCCGAAGCGGCGTGATCCTCGATAGCCAGGAATCCTGGATTCAAACCACCGTGGCCGGCCCGGGTTTGCTGACGTTCTGGTGGAAGGTATCGTCCGAGGAGGATTTCGACTTCTTGGAATTCCACGTGAACGGAATCCTGCAAAGCGGGGAAATCTCCGGAGAAGTGGATTGGCAACAAAAGACTGTTCAGTTGGGCACAGGCAACCAAACTTTGCGCTGGCGCTATACGAAGGACGACATCTTCAACGCGGGCCAGGATCGGGCCTGGCTCGATCAAGTAAGTTTCACGCCGGCCAGCGGCCCCCCAACGATCGTTACGCAGCCGCAAAGTCAAGGCGTCACCGAAGGTCAGAATGTCACGCTCAGTGTCCTTGCCTCGGGCATGTCGCCGCTTTACTTTCAGTGGTTCAAAGACACGGACGCTCTGACCGGAGCCAACGGCAGCAGTCACAACATTCTCAACGTCCAGGTCAGCAATGCGGGCAGTTATTCGGTCCTGGTCACCAACGCGCTGGGGAGCGTCACGAGTGCGCCGGCGTTGCTGTCGGTTTACCCATCGCTCCTGGACCAGGATTTTAATCCTGGCGCCAGTGGTGGTGCTTCACCTTTTCCCCTTGGGGTTCTTACCCTGGCGGTACAGCCGGACGGTAAGATTCTAGCTGGTGGTATGTTTACGACGCTGGGCGGCCAGGCGCGCGCCAACCTCGGCCGGCTTAACCCCGACGGAAGCCTGGACCCCAGTTTCAATCCAGGCGCCGGCGGTGGGTTTGACCCGGCGGTCGGGGCTTTGGCGGTACAACCCGATGGTAAGATTCTGGTGGGCGGCGAATTCACGACCCTGGGCGGACAGACACGGAACAACATCGGCCGACTTAATCCCGATGGGACGCTGGACACCACTTTCAATCCCGGGGTGAGTGGTGGTGATTTTTCCTTGGTGTATTCCTTGGCAGTGCAGGCCGATGGAAAGATTCTGGTGGGCGGCGAGTTTACAACGTTGGGCGGCCAGTCGCGCACCAACATCGGCCGGCTTAACGCAGACGGGACTGTGGACAGCACGTTCAATCCGAAGACGGATGGCCCGGTGTATGCCTTGGGCGTGCAATCAGACGGGAAAGTTTTGGTGGGCGGCTATTTCACCAGGTTAGGCGGCCTGTCGCGCACCAACCTCGGCCGGCTCAACACAACCGGAGCGGTGGATACGACATTCGGCGCGGGCGCAGGCACCGATGGTGCGCCTGAATCGGCTGTGTTCGCCCTGGCCATGCAGGCGGACGGCAAGATTCTGGTGGGCGGCACCTTCGCGACTCTGGGCGGACAGTTGCGCGCCAACATTGGCCGACTCAATGCAAACGGGACGGTGGATACTGTCTTCAATCCGGGAGCGAGCGATTTTGTGGAGTCCTTCGCCGTGCAGACGGATGGGAAAATCCTGGTCGGCGGCGATTTCACCGCCTTGGGCGGGCAACCTCGCCACCACATTGCCCGGTTGAATGGCGATGGAACCATTGACAGCACCTTCATTCCTGGCGCAGATGGGAATGACTTCACTACTGTAAGTTCAGTGGCAGTGCAGGCAGATGGGAAAATTCTCCTGGGCGGAACTTTCACCACGCTGGATGGGCAACCGCGCGCCAACATGGCCCGGCTGCACAATACCGCTGCGGCGACACAGTCCCTCGCCTACGCCGGCACCACCGTCACCTGGCTGCGGGGCGGGACCAGTCCCGAAGTCTTTCTGACAACTTTCGACCACTCCTCGAACGGCGTCGCTTGGACCAGCCTCGGAGCGGGCACGCGCGTTGCCGGTGGCTGGCAACGCACCGGCGCCACCGTGCCAGCGGGTCGGATTTTGCGCGCGCGGGGATTCTTTGCCGGAAGTGGCGGCAATAAATGGTTCGTCGAAAAGTACCTGGGTAATCCTGTTATCACGCAGCAGCCCGCCAGCCGCACGAACAACTTCGGGACCACCGTGCAGTTTCAGGTGTCAGGCGGTGGTGGCGAGCCGTTCACGTACCAGTGGTTCAAAAACGGTCTGGCTCTGGTGGATCAGGGCAACATCACCGGATCAACAAGCGACACGCTTGTGCTGAGCCAGGTTTCCAACAGTGATGAAGGGAGTTACACCGCGTTGTTGACCAGCGCCATCGGCAGCGCGACCAGCTCAGTGGCAACGCTGACGGTGGTTGATCCGTTGATCACCCAGCAACCCGAAGGTGCGGTTCGCAGCTTGGGCGGCAGCAGGTTTTTCAGTGTCTCGGCCATCGGCACGCCACCGCTGAGTTACCAATGGTATCACGATGCCGTCGCTGTGCCTGGAGCAACGGGATCTTCCTTGAGTTTGACCAGTCTGACCGCAGCCGATGCCGGGCAGTACACTGTTGTGGTGAGCAACGATGGTGGGAGCACGACCAGTCTGCCGGCGCTGCTGACAGTTAATGAGGTGACTGCGGACACCTTCAACCCCGGGTCAAGTCATGCGGTGTTTTCTTTGGCGGTGCAGGCAGATGGGAAGATTCTGGTTGGTGGGGCGTTCACCAACCTGGGCGGGGCGGCGCGTAGTCGCATCGGCCGACTCCACCCGGACGGCACGTTGGACAGCAGCTTCGTCCCAGGAGACATGGCCGGGGGATTCTTTGGCCCCTCTGTTAGAACCCTGGCCATCCAGACGAACGGTCAGATTCTTATTGGCGGCGAATTCACCTCCGTGGGCGGGCAGGCGCGTTACCGGATCGGCCGGCTTAACTCAAACGGTGCGCTCGATACCACCTTCAGCCCGGTGGTCGCCAGTTTCATTGACTTTGCCACGACGGTCGAATGTCTGGCCTTGCAGGCCGACGGGAAGATTTTGGTTGGCGGCGTTTTCGATACCTTGGCAGGAGGCGAACGCATCAACATCGGCCGGCTCAATGCGAACGGCACGCTGGACAGCTTCGCTCCAGGATTGACCTACTACGACAATTCCCAGCCCGTTTATTCTCTGGCTGTCCAAGCCGACGGCAGAGTTCTGGTGGGAGGCGCATTTAGGGAATTGGGCCGACAGGCGCGCACCAATATTGGCCGGGTTTTGGCGACCGGCGCGCTGGACACGACATTCAATCCCGGCGCGAATGGGGCTGTCCAAGCTCTCGCACTGCAAGCGGACGGCAGGATCCTGGTGGGAGGCAATTTTTCAAACCTGGCGGGTCAGCCGCGCAATTACATCGGTCGCCTCAACACAAACGGGACGATTGATGCCAGCTTCAATCCCGGCGCGAACGGCGCGGTGAATTCCATCGCCGTGCAGGCGGATGGCAAGATTCTCGTTGGTGGCAGCTTCACCACGCTGGGAGGGCAATCGCGAAATCGCCTCGCCCGTCTGAACGCGGACGGCACTTTGGATGGCACGTTCAATCCAGGGGCAGGAAACACCGTTTTCGCGATAGCAGCGCAGGCTGACGGAAAGATTGTGGTGGGCGGCAACTTCTCCACCTTGAGCGGACAGTCCCGCAGCGGGATTGGCCGTTTGAACAGCACTGGTGCGGCGACGCAAACGTTGAACTACGCAGGTTCAACCATCACTTGGCTGCGTGGTGGCACGGGGTCGGAGGTTTGGCGGTCTTCATTTGATCATTCGGCTGATGGACTGGCCTGGACGAGCATCGGCGCCGGGACCAGGATTCCCGGCGGTTGGCAACGGACAGCCGTCTCCGTGCCGGCTGGCCGTACGGTGCGCGCCCGAGGCCACGTCATGGGCAGCCATCAAAACTCGGGCTACTTCGTGGAGTCTTACTTCGGCAAGCCCGTCTTCCTCGCTCAGCCTGCGAGTCGAACCAATGGCGCCAACACCACGGCCACCTTCACCGCGGTGGCATCAGGCAGCGAGCCGCTGACTTATCAATGGCAGAAGGACGGAGTGCCTTTGATGAACCAGGGAAATGTCACCGGCGCTGACAGCACGACCTTGACGTTGAGCCAGGTTTTCCGCGCCGAGGAGGGCGCCTACCGACTGGTCGTGAGCAATGCTTCCGGGAGTGTGACCAGCGTAGTCGCAACTCTCACGGTACCCAATCCGCTGATCACACAGCAGCCTGCCGGGGCACATCGAAACGCCGGCGAGGCCGTGACGCTTACTGTGGTGGCCATAGGCACTCCCGCGCCAACCTACCAATGGTATCGCGATGGGGTGGCCTTGACTGGAGCGACCGGCTCTTCGTTGAGTTTGCAGAATCTCTCCAAAGAAGATGCGGGTTCCTACACCGTGGTGGTAACCAACTCGGATGGAAGCTTGACCAGTCTGCCAGCGATCCTGTCGGTCAACTCGGCCACCGTCAACACCACCTTCAACCCAAGCGCCTCGGGAGGTTACCTTGGAAAAGTGCATGCTCTGGCGCTCCAAGCGGATGGAAGGATTCTGTTGGGTGGGGACTTCACCAGCTTGAACGGAGATTTGCGCGTCAATTTGGGCCGCTTACTTCCCGATGGAACGCTGGACAGCGAATTCTTCCCCTTCGCCGATGGTGGCGACAGTTTCACCAGCGCCTCGGTGTTCTCGCTTGTCAGTCAGCCCGATGGGAAGATCCTCGTAGGTGGCAGTTTTGACACGTTGGCCGGCGGGTCGCGCACCAACCTCGGCCGTCTCCATCCCGATGGAACGCTGGACACGACTTTCAGCGCCGGAGTCACCGGGGGTGACAGCTTCTTTGGCACTTATGTCTATTGCCTCGCAATGCAGGCTGACGGCAAGATTGTGCTGGGGGGCGATTTTACACGCGTGGCCGGGCAGGTCCGCAACCGCCTCGCCCGACTCAACGCGGACGGCACGCTGGACACCGCTTTCACCGCCGGGGCCAACCTGCCGGTGAAATCGCTCGCCATCCAGCCTGACGGCAGGATTCTCGTAGGAGGGGAGTTTACGACCCTGGGTGGAGCGGCGCGCAGCCGCATTGGCCGGCTCAATGCGAACGGGACGCTGGACACCACCTTCATTCCGGGTGTCACCGGCGGCTATGAAACCACAGTGCATGCCCTGGCTGTGCAGGCGGACGGCAAGATTCTGGTGGGTGGTGACTTCACCACGCTGCGCGGGCAATCTCGCACAAACATCGGCCGGCTAAACGCCGACGGGACGTTGGACACCGGTTTCAATCCCGTAGCCAGCGCGGGTATTTACTATGCCCATGTGTATGCCCTTGCGTTGCAGACTGACGGGAAGATTGTCGTTGGGGGGAACTTTACCAGCCTGGGAGGGCAGCAGCGCGACAACATTGCGCGACTCAACCTGGACGGCTCGGTTGATCAAACCTTCAGCCCAATTGGCGGAGACGGCGAAGTGCTGACACTGGCAGCTCAGCAGAATGGCGACATCCTGGTCGGCGGTTACTTCAGCAATCTCGGCGGACGATCACGCAGACGTGTCGCGAAACTGAATCACACCGATCCCGCGACTCAGGCTCTCAGTCTGGCCAACTCGACCGTGACTTGGCTGCGTGGAGGCAGCAGTCCCGAGATCTGGCGCGCCAACTTCGACCACTCTCTGGATGGCGTGGCTTGGATGGAACTTGGGGCTGGAACGCGCGTACCTGGCGGTTGGCAAAGGACCGGGGTTTCGCTGCCGTTGGTCGGCAGGCTGCGGGCGCGCGGATACGTCGCCGGCAGCGACGAGGGTTCAGGCTGGTTTGCAGAAACCATCCTCGAGCTCACACCAGAGATTCACCTTGGACTGACGCGCCAAGGGTCAACTCTGATCTTGAATTGGACCGGAGGCCAGGCTCCGTACCAAGTGCAACAGTCGGTCAACTTGAACGATCCGAGTGCGTGGCAAAACGTCGGTGCGCCAGTGCAGACGAATTCCATGGCGATACCCATCGGCAATGGAAACCTGTACTGGAGGATTCGCCAGTAGGAGGTCGTGTGCCTTGGAAATTTGCTGCTAGTCGCCGCCGATCAAGGCTTGAGTCGCGCGGCGTGAACGCGTTGAATTCGGCGGATGGAATCCGCAGGCCGATCCGCTTCCGTGCGCCAGGTGCTGGCGTATCGGGCCTGTGACCGCGTCTCCGGCTGGCTGATTTGTTTCATGGTCGTGTTCAGTCCGTGGGCGTTCGGCACAACGCAATCATGGGCCATCTGGACCATGAACGTCTCGGGGTATCTTCTCGGCGCAGTGATGTTCTTCAAGTTCTGGCTGCGTTTCCGGTTCAATTATCGGTCCGCGCGTTGGCCCCCCGGTGACGTCCGAACCAACCAACGCGCAAGCCGTTTCACCGTAACCAGCCTGGCAGTGCTTACCGTGGCCATACTGGCTTACTGCCTGGTGTCGGCGCTGAACGCTCGGGCCAGTTATCAGGAGGGAATCTTCGTTTACCGCGAGCATCTCCCGTGGCTGCCGCACAGTTATGACCAGACCCGAACCTGGCAGACATTTTTCAATCTGCTGGCTCTGGCGTGTTTCTTCTGGAGCACCCGTGACTGGCTGCTTGGTCTGACCGCGGAAGAGGAGCGTGTGAGTCGCGCCCATGTGGAAGACGCAAATTACCGTCGTCCCGTCCCGGCCCGTCTGCGCGTTCTGGTTTGGGTGCTCTGCTTGAACGGGGCGCTGCTGGGAGCGCAGGGAATCGCTCAACGACTTTCCGGAACGAACAAGCTGTTGTGGTTTCAGGAAACCCGGTTGAACAAATCGGCCGAGGCACAATTCGGTCCCTACGCTTACCGCAGCAACGCGGCGCAGTATTTCGGCATGGTCTGGCCGGTGGGGCTGGCGTTTTGGTGGATGCTGCGGCGCGAGGCGAGGCGAACCCGCGAGACGACCGCCGGATTTCGCCGCACCCGTCATCACTGGCTGTTGCCCTGTGTGGCCGTGATGGCGGCGTGTCCCATCATGAGTCTCAGTCGGGCGGGCGCTCTGGTGACCATGGGCATGATCCTCGTCGCAGCCATGATCTTCCTGCTGGCGTGGCGGCGGCGTCATCCGAGTGTCCGATTCGGCATCGTGCTGTTCTTCGCGCTGGTGTTCGCGCTCGGCGCCTATTTCGGCTGGGACCAGTTCAGCGAACGCATGAAGCAATTCGACGAGGGGCTGGAGTTGCGCGAGAAAATGTACGAGACCGCGCGACTCATCACGCACGACTATCCCCTGTTCGGCACGGGGCCGGGCACGTTTGATCCGGTGTTTCAACTCTACCGCGCTTCCACAGACGAATACTGGCCCGCGCAGTTGCACAATGACTGGCTGGAAACGCGCATCACGTTCGGCTGGCTCGGGAGCGCGCTGATTGGCGCGGCGTTGTTGATCGTCCTCGGGCGCTGGTTTGTGCCGGGTGGGCTCGAGGTCCGCTGGCCGGTGCCGGCGCTGTTGTGGTTGTCCGTGGCGGGTTGTTTCGTTCATGCGCGCTACGATTTCCCGTTCCAGGTTTATTCCCTGCAACTGCTGTTCCTGCTCGTATGCGTGCTCTTGATGCTTTTTTCACGCAGACCCGCACTCTCTGCGCGGTGATCAATGCGGTTCGGGGCGATATGGTGTATCTGACGGGCGAGAGTCGCGAAGCGGCCAAAATCGTGGCCGAGTTCGAAGTTCAAGTGACTCCGCCTGCACCCTCAAACCGATCAGCGGCAGAGGGGCCTCGCCCGGCCATTCAGCCGGAGTGGCGACGATACCAGTCCATCGCCCGCTCCAATCCGACTTCGATCCGGAAGGCCGGGGCGTAGCCCAGGAGTCTTTGTGCTTTGCCGATGTCGGCCAGCGAGTGACGCACGTCTCCGGGTCGGAAGTCACCGTAGGCCGGTTGCTGGAGCGGCAGCCCCGGCTCGCGCCGCCGCAGGGTTTGTTGAAGCAGGTCAAACAACTCGTTCAGGGTCGTGCGCTGGCCGACCGCGACGTTGTAAACCTGATTCCGCGCCTCGGCATGGGGCGTGGTAGCGGCGAGCAGGTTGGCTTGCACCACGTTTTCGACGTAACAAAAGTCGCGGCTGGTGCTGCCATCGCCGTTGATTCGCACCGTTTCGCGCCGCAACATGGCCGCGATCCATTTGGGAATAACCGCCGCATAGGCGCCCTCGGGATCCTGTCGCGGACCAAACACGTTGAAGTAGCGCAGCCCGCTGGTTTCCATTCCGTAAGCGCGGTGGAACACGCCGGCGTAGATTTCATTCATCCACTTGGTGGCGGCATAAGGTGAGAGGGGCTGACCAATCCGCTCCTCGATCTTGGGCAACTCGGGGCTGTCGCCATAAACCGCGCTGCTGGAGGCATACACGAAACGGCGCACCTTGGCGTCGCGGGCCGCAACCAGCAGGTTGAGGAATCCGGTGACGTTGGCGGTGTGACTGGCGAGCGGATCGTCCAGCGACCTCGGCACTGATCCCAAGGCCGCTTGATGCAGCACCAGTTCCACCCCGGCGCAAGCCCGCTGGCACGCTGCCGCATCGGCAAGGTCCCCTCGGTGAAACTGAAAGCGATCCCATTGCTTGGGAGCAACCAGTCCCTTGACTTCCGTCAGGTTCGCCTCCTTGCCAGTGGCAAAGTTGTCCAGACCGATGACCCGCTGGTCGAGCTTCAACAGCCTCTCCAACAAATTGGAGCCGATGAAACCAGCCACGCCGGTGACCAGCCAGGTTCGTGGTGACGCTCTCAGCTCCACTTCCAGTTTATCGTAGGCAGACATCGCAGGAGTTCGGTTTTGTCGGCCGCGGTTGGGTGAGATTGGTTTCGAGCACTTTCAGATCGGCGCGTTCTTCAGGCTTTCCAAACCTTGCCACCCTCGACACGGCAATCGGCCATGGCGTTCCGGGTATCCACAATGCACTGCGCCCATTCCGCAAGTTCCGTGTAGTTGACCGCACGGTGCGCGGTCGAGATCAGAACCGCATCAAAAGCCGCGATGGTCGCGCGATCCCATTTCACCGACTCCAATCCCGCCCAGTGCGGGTGCTCGCGCGTGGGCCGGATCACCGGCACGTGCGGATCGAAGTAAGCCACCTCCGCGCCCTGCTCCTGCAGGAGGTCCATCAGGTGATAACTCGGAGATTCGCGATCATCGTCCACGTTAGCCTTGTAAGCCAGCCCGAGAACCAGGACACGGCTGCCATTGACGGCCTTGCGCCGGGCGTTGAGCGCCTCCGCCACCCGTTGCACGACATACCGCGGCATGGCGGTGTTGATCTCGCCCGCCAGTTCGATGAACCGCGTATTCTGGCCATACTCGCGCGCCTTCCACGTCAGGTAGAACGGATCAATGGGAATGCAATGCCCGCCCAGACCCGGGCCCGGGTAAAATGCCATGAAACCAAACGGCTTGGTCTTGGCGGCGTTGATGACCTCCCAAACGTCAATCCCCATTGAGGAGTAAACGATCTTGAGTTCGTTCACCAGGGCGATGTTCACGCTCCGAAAAATGTTCTCCAGCAGTTTCGTCGCTTCGGCGACCCGGCACGACGACACCGGCACCAGAGCGTGAATTGCACGTCCGTACAGCGCCGTGGCCTTTTCGAGACAAGCCGGAGTCAGCCCCCCGATCACCTTCGGGATCCGGGAGACGACGCTATCGGGATTGCCCGGGTCTTCGCGCTCCGGAGAGAAGGCCAGATGAAAGTCCTGACCGGCTTTCAGCCCCGAACCGGTTTCCAGCACCGCGCGCAAGTCTCCATCAGTCGTGCCGGGGTAGGTGGTGGATTCCAGCACGATCAACGTCCCACGTTGCAAGTGTGGTGCGATGGCTTTGCCGGTCTTGAGGATGTACGAAATGTCCGGCTCACGATTCTTGTTGAGCGGCGTCGGCACGCAGATGATGACCGCTTCAACTTCCGCGACCAGCGAAAAGTCACTGGAGGCCGTCAAGCGCTTTTCGCTGACCGCCTTTTGGATTGTCGTAGCGTCAATGTGCCCAATGTAGCTCCTGCCGTCGTTGATGGCCTGAACCTTGGCGGCATCAATATCCAGCCCCAAAACCTCCACATCGCTCCGCGCGAACTGAAGGCATAATGGAAGTCCCACATATCCCAAACCGACAATGGCAATTCTCATGTTTACATTGTTCTGAAGCGCGCCATCAGGATGCTTCAGCTCGTAGGGTTTTGGAAGAAGGTTTTCTGCCGGCAGCACGGAAACGATTGCCGATGGATCACCAGGGCAGCATCCAAACTTCGGGTTGTGGGCTCTCGCCGATCCGAATTTTCCACACAAAGTTATTGATTCCTTTTCGTCGCAGAATCAGTTTTTCGTGGGTTCGGTGACTACCCGGTCAAGGCCGAACCACCTACGCCCATGAACTCAAACCAATGACATCATGAAACCCAGCCATCTCCTCCCTGTTGCATCAACCCTCCTGGCGCTCCTGGCCGGGTTTAGCCCGCCGGCTGCGGCACAACCTGAGCCTGGCCGGCCGCCTCGCGCTGGAAGTCCCGAAGCCTTGTTTCCCTCGCAAACGGTCCCGAAGAATGAGCGGGAAAGGAAGATTCTCGCCGTGCTGGAGGACATGGACAAAACCCAACGCCGGGGGAGTTTGAGTGTGCCCGTTAACGACGGTCGCCTGTTGCGCATCCTCGCTGAGAGCATTGGCGCCAAGCAGGTCGTCGAGTTGGGCACATCCATTGGCTACTCGGGCCTCTGGTTTTGCCTGGCCTTGGAATCAACCGACGGCCGGCTCACGACCTTCGAGATTGACGAAGGCCGCGCCGCCACTGCCCGGGCGAACTTCAAACGCGCCGGAGTTGAGGACCGGGTGAAACTGGTTCTGGGTGACGCGCACGAGAAAGTGGTTTCGGTCGAGGGCCCGGTGGACCTCGTGTTCCTCGACGCGGACAAGGAAGGCTATCTCGATTACTTGGAGAAACTCCTGCCCAAGCTGCGGCCGGGCGGACTGGTCGTTGCGCATAATATGAGCGGCGGCCAGGCTGACCCGAGGTATGTAAAGGCCATCACCACCAATCCGGAACTGGAAACCGTCTTCGTCAGCGCCGGCGCCTCAGGCATCGGTGTCACGATGAAGAAGCGGTAAGGCACGCCGCTTCAGGGATGACTCGCCAACCGGGTCGGCCGACCAGCGGCCGACTTTGGTGATAGCCACTGGCCACCTCCCCAACCACCCTCTGGCAATCAACAGCCTGCAATCCCCATACTGACCCATCCCGCATGAACCTCCCGCGCCAATCCCTCACGCTGTTTGACAGCACCTGTCTCATCGTCGGCATCATCATCGGTGTGGGAGTGTATCAGATGGCGCCGGACATTGCGCGGGGCGTGGGCGGACCGGCAGGGCTCTTTGCGCTTTGGCTGGCCGGAGGGTTGCTGTCCCTGTGCGGCGCGCTGTGTTACGCGGAACTCGCCACCGCTTATCCCCAGGAAGGTGGCGATTACGTTTATCTTTCGCGGGCTTATGGAAGCTGGGCGGGATTCTTGTTCGGCTGGGCGCAACTGGCCATCGTCCGCCCCGGCGACATCGTGGTGTTGGCATTCGCTTTTGCCACCTACGCCCGGACGCTGTGGGATCCCCTGGCAGGGTCCGGGATTCCTTGGACGCAACACATTTACGCCATCGCGGCAGTTGTGGTTCTGACCACGATCAACGTGCTCGGGGTGCGCGAAGGCAAATGGACGCAGAACCTGCTGACCGTGATCAAGGGACTGGGCTTGTTGTTCATCGTGGCCGTGGCCGCGTTTGCCGGTTCCGCAACGCCCGTGGCCACCGTGGGCGAAATTCCCCTGAGCCTCGCGTTCATCTTTGTCCTGTTCACCTACGGCGGCTGGAATGAAATGGCTTATGTGGCGGCGGAGGTGAAGAACCCTGGCAGAAACATCGTCCGCGCCCTGGTGCTCGGCACCCTGGCGGTCACCCTGCTCTACTTGCTGGTGAACGGCGCGTTCCTGGCCGCGCTTGGATTCGACGGGCTGCGCGCCTCGGAGGCGGTGGCGGCCGATACCATCAACCGCGTGTGGCCGGATGCTGGCGGCCGGCTCATCGCCCTGCTGGTGTGTCTCTCGGCTTTGGGGGCCGTCAATGGCTTGATCTTCACCGGGGCGCGGATCTCCTACGCTGTGGGCGCCGAACGCCACGGCTTCGGCTGGTTGGGGAAGTGGCATCCCCGCCTCGGCACACCAGCCAACGCGCTCATCCTCCAAGGCGTCATTGCTTGCGTACTGGTTGTGGCCTTGGGAACCTTCATCCACGCGGTCCTCTACACTGCCGCGGTGGTTTACTCGTTCTACCTGGCCACCAGCCTTGCGGTGATCGTGCTGCGGCGGCGCGAGCCCCAGGCCGCCAGACCCTTCCGAACCATCGGGTATCCGCTCACGCCCATCGTGTTTGCCGCCGTTTGCGCCTTTCTGATTTACAGCGCCGTCACCTACAAGCCCTGGGTGGCCGGCGGGGCCGTGGTGCTGTTGCTCCTTGGTTTGCCACTGCATTACTGGAGTGCAAAGCGGAAACAATGAGCCCGCCGAACCTTCCGTCAAATTCCGTGCCCGCAATGCGGCGAAGCTCAAACCCACCCGAGCGAATTGACACCGCAGAGCGAATTCCCTGGTCCGCGCGGCATGCCGGGCTGGCCGCTCCGGCGGCGTGGTGCAAGCGTTAACGGCTGACCCTCGCGGCGCCTTGGGGGCCACTCCCGAACTGAACGCGGCTTGTGTCTTCCGTGCCTCGGTGGTGACAGCGACACCTGCGTCACTGACGGCTCACCGCTGCTCCGCCATGAACTCGACTCGCGGCAACTCGCGCCGAAGTTCGTTGAGTTCGGCCTCGGCGAGGGGATTGCCTGCCAGCCAGCAACGGCGCAGGGCGGGCAAATTGCGCAAGACACCAATGACGGTGCTCAACTGATTATCCGCCAGGTCCAACTCTTCGAGTTCGTTGAGTTCGGCCAGGGCCATTGGAAGGGACGTATGCGAATTTCGGGCAAGGTCAAGTCGCTTTAAGAACGGCAGTTCGCCAAGGCGTGGCGACAATTCAAGCAACCTCTTGCCGACGAGTTTCAGGCTGCTCAATTCCTTGAAATCGAATACCCGGTCTGGGACCGTGCCGAAATCCAGTCCTCCCGCAAATAGCAGATGAAACACTTCGTGGTCGGGTACCGCCAGGCAATCCAGTTTCTCAACGGATCGCACGAGTTCAATCCGCTCGATGTCGGCGCATTGCTCGACCATGAGCGCCAGATAATCGCTCAACCGTTCGCAACTGCAAAAAGTAGGTTCGTTGTCGGGGTGAGTATAGACGGGCGGGTCGTCGCCCTGGTCTGCCCGCACGAAGGAAATCTGCCCGTCGCAATCCGTCTGCACTACGAGGGCCGGGGCATCAAGCAGCGCTGGCTCTTCACCGGCTTCCGCAATCGTCTCGCGAGCTCCAGACCGGTAATCCCACTTCATCTGCTGCTTGAGGTCCAGCACATCCATGCGTCCAAACATGCCACCCAGCTCGTTGCCGCCCCATAGGTAAAGTTCGCGAACGACGCGAGGCAGGTGGAAACCGAGCTTTTGTTCCAACGCCGCCACCTCCTCCTCAGTGCAGGGCACCTGGTCATCGGCTTCCACGCAACCCAGTTCCGCCAGTTCGGCGAGACGCCGGTGGATTCGGTCAAGGTACATCGTTACATCCCTTTCGGTCCTGAACTGCGCCAACACCGGGGCGGGACTTCTCGTCATCACCACCTCGCGGCTTTCAATTCATTGAACGACCGTAGGAGCCAAGGCCGGGCTCGGCAAGAACGAAGCAGGAAACGTCTGAATCGCGCCTGAACCCTTGCCGACTGGCTCACATCGTTCCTTTGTTGGGTGGAACGCCAAACCTTGTGGCGCACGGCCTCCGGTCAACTTTCCTTTCCGTGGCCGCAGTCTGAGCAGGGGAGCGCACCCGCTCGGGTCCAGCGGACCGCGCCCTCGCGGTCGGCACGGGCACGCGTGCTCCCCAAGCCACGGCCAGGATTGACGCCGTGGCGCCCGCGCCGGAGCGGAAGTCAGAACGCAGACGCGGAAGAACGTGGTTGGCTTCCACCCTGGGCAGCTCGTCGCACCCGGTTCCCGCAGCCGGGGGAAATCTTCTTTACTTGAACCGCGCCATGGGCATCTTTGCCGGCCTGTATGGATAAATTCTGGAGCATCATGACCATGCCGATCGGTGTGGCGCTGTGTTTTGGCCCGGCGATGCTGGTGTGGTGGTTGACCCGGGACAAGGAAGAGAAGCCCGGCGACCAAGACCGCGACCAAGGTCATTGACTCACCGGTTGCCACAAGCGGTTTCGGTCACCCTTTAACAGCTCGGCCAGCCACCCGCTCTTGCGGACCAGTGGATCGGCTACCGCAGTGTGAATCTCAGTCGGTGACCACTTTGAGCCGATAGAATCGTGGCTTCGCGCCGAGCGGATCGTTCAAAACCGCAAAACCGCCCGTCCCAGTTATGCCACTCGACAGAGGTGCCCATGTGGCGGTTGGTGACAAATCCTCGGCCCATTCCACGGTGTAGGTCCGACCCGGACGCGTCTCGAACCGGAGCACGCAATCAGGCGGGATCAGACTCACGCTCGCGAACCGGAGGTAATCGCCGCCATCCAACGGATGAGTGCCCGCGAGGAACTCGTGCAGATTGTTTGCGCCGTCTTCGTCCGGGTCCGCCAGCGGGCCATTTGCCCCACTCGGATCCTTCGGATCGAAACCGTAAACCAGTTCCCATTCATCCGGCAAACTGTCCTGGTCGGTGTCCGCCGTCAACGCAGCCTGGTTCAAACGGCCGGGTGTGGGAGCGCCCGCCTGCCAGTTCGCTGGTTCGTCGCCGAAGAGAATGTTGGCAACGCGCTGGAGCGAATGACCCGTGCCCACCGCCCCACCCGGCCAGGGCGGCTGGCTTGAATAGGTGACTGCCTCCACCAACACATAAGGCACGAACCCCGCGACCGGCGAGGGCGCCACTTGCGGACGATCGGGCCGGCAAAGCGCCACCCGCTCGCCTTCGTTGGCCAACCGGCCTTGATACGGGCCGTAGAGCGGCGTGTCCGCGTCCAAACCGTAGCGCGCCCGAAACCAATTCAATGTCACCGGATCGTAGTCCGGGCTAAAGCTGACGACGAGCAAATGACCCTGGGGCGGAAGCATGACGCCCTCGGGAAACGTAAACTGCACGCCGTCCTCCAAACGCCAGGTATTGGTGGGATGCAATGGGTCGAACAACGGAAGCGCCTGCCCGGCGATGTTTCGCAACTCGATGTATTCCTCGAGGAGGTTGGCGCTCTGACCGAACGGCGGGGGCGCGTACATGATTTCGCTGATCACGACCGGACCCACCTGCGGGCCGGCGTTGGCAAAGCCCGGCGTGTTGGCGGACTGCGTCACGAAATGCTCCCTCCCATCGCTGGTGACATGGCGACCGAACGAGATGCCGTTGGCTTGCGCGCCGAACTCAAACCCATGCATGTAGCCGGTCAGATTGGTGCCGTCGCCGGAGAACAGGAACACTTCCTCACCCAAGGAACTCAGCGCGAACGCAGTCGAACCGGCGTTGAATTCCGCTTCCGTAATCACAAGGAACCCGCCTGACGGCAAAAAGGTGTTCGGAGGCAGCACATACTTGAAAGGTTGCCGGCGGTCGTCCGTGAGAAACCAGCCGCTGAGGTCGGCCGAGGAGGTTGTCGGATTGTGGAGTTCGATGCTGTCCACTTGCGGCGGGTCGGTGTGCGTGAGGGCTTCATTGATGACAACGGCCGGAAGGTGTGGCGCGGCCGGACCGGCGCGTCCCGGAGAGCCACCCGGAGCAGTGCTCGCCCGCCAGCTTGCGCCATCGGCCCAGGTCGCAAAGGGCGCGTTCTCGTTGCGGATGACGAGGGAAAAGCCCGCGCCGTCGGTCGTGGGATGCCAGTTGTCCTCGAAGCGAAAATCCAGGATCGGCTCACGCAATGCGCCTTCGAGGGCGATTCGCTCGCCGGAATTGTCGAGGCTGCCGGTGTATTCCCCGGCGATGTTGGTAATGCTGGGATACCGCGAAAGGAAGGCGGCGCGGTTCTTGACCAGCACACAGTACGCGCCGGGCGCGAGGTTCGTGACCGCGTTCGTGGTGGTGAAGGTAAAGTTGATGCCGTTCGTAAATCGAATGCCGGGGAGACTCAACGTCTGGCTGCCGACGTTTTTCAACTCGATGAACTCAAAGTCGTTGGCATCGCCGCCGGTCCCGGCCGCCGCCGGATGATACATGATTTCGGTGATGGCCAGCGGGGGCGTGGCCACGACGAAAGTGGCCACCGTGGCGCCGGACCACGGACTGGAGATGGGCGGGTTGCCGCCCACTGCGCCGCCGGTCAGGTTGCTGTGGGCGGGATTGTAGTTGCGGGCGAAGACGCGGGCATTATTGGTGAGCGTGAGCGCGACCGGGGCCGTGGCCGCAACCGCCGCCGGATTGATGCCGCCGCCTGGAAGACGCGGGTCGGTGCCGTTGCGCGTGTAGTAGGTGATGGTGCTGGGGCGAACATTGGTGGTGCTGATGGTCAGGACAAAGCCGCTGGTGATCGCGCCGCCGTTCCCGCTGAACACCGGCGCGCGGAGAAAGTTGGTGTCAATGAAATCCACCCGGTCGGCCAGCCAGCGTTTGAGGAAATTCAGTTCCCCTTGGTACGTGCCGGCAAAGCCGTGAGTGTAGCCGTTGGCGGAGATGGTGCCGGAGCGCGGGGCGACGGAAGAGCCCGTGCCGTTCCAGCGGATGGCATGACGACTCTGGGCGGCGCGGGTCTGATCACCCAGCAGGTCCACGCGCGCGAACAGATGGTTGGTGGCAAACACGTCGCGCCGCAACTCCGTCCACCGGTCAATCCAGCGTTGCCAGAAATCGGGGTCGGTGAACAGGCGCTGCCACCAGCGCACGCCCAGCAGGGAGGGATTGCCAAAGAAGTCGGTGCCCTGGTCGTCGCCGGCCTGCACCCGCCAGAGCCGGGGATTGAAGCAGCGGCTGTCCGTCGAACCCAGCGAGCGGTCGAAATCCCACAACGGTCCCATCTCAATCTTCTTTTCGCGATCCTTGAAGAAGAACCCGCTGAGGCGGAAGGCGTCCACGTTGAACGCCAGCGCGTTGAGGATGTGATGGTCGAGCCACGAATCCACGTCAATGTAGGCTGCGTACCCGGTCACCGGATTCGTGTAATTCGCCCCCCACAGCGCCGCGCCAAACTGGGAGAAATAGCCCGTGATGTAGTTGCGTTGCGCCTGCCGCGCGGCCGTCACCATTTCGAGTCCGGGCGGGTCCTGATAAATGATGTTTCCTTGCAGATAGGAATCGTAAAAGGTCCGTTCGTCGGAGTCCGCGCGGTCAATCTTGAGCAGGTAACCGCCGGTTACGGCGGGAGCAGTTGTGATCTCCGGCTCCAGCTTCGCAATGTCCACGCGGTTGTTGTCGCGTTTGATCTTCTCCTCGATGGTGTAGAGGCCGAAATAGTTTCCGCCCGCCGGTGCCGCGTAAACCACCGTGCCGCCGCCGATGTTGAGCAGCACTTCCGCAAAACGCGTCCGCGGCGAGTAACGTCCGACGTCGCGCGACACCTGGTGCATGAGCGGATTGTGCAGGCAGGAGGGGTCATAAGTGTTCTGCGCGTAGAGCACCCAGTCCGATTCCGCGGGCAGGCCGAGCAGCTCCAGTTCGAGGTCCTGGTTGTATTCATCCCACAGTTCGAGCGCCAGATTGTACTGGGGCAGCCCGGCGGTGCTGCTGCCGCGGATGTTGAAGCCGCCCCGGGCCACGAGCGTGGGCGGATTCGTCAGGGACGTGCGGCCATTGACCGGTTCGAAGACCATGACGATTACGCTCTGGTCCTCAGCCGGGGCCGCCGCGGAGAGCGGACCTCCGCCGAGGTTGTGGAGGACGATGGTGGGAAGATCGGAGGTGAACGCCGCCGCCGCGGGACTGAGTTTGATGAAGCTCTCTGTGCGCGGCGGTCCGGGCCACAGGCCCGTCTGCCGGGGAAATGTCCGCGCCCGTACTTGAGCGGTGTTGGTGAGCGAAATGGGTCCGGTGTAAAGCGGCGACGCGGCGGTGGGCACATTCGTCACCGCGGGCGTGCCGTAGGCGAGGTTGGTGGAAATCAGTTCGTAACGGATGTCCCAATTAGTATCGGCACAGGACAACACGAGCGAGAAATTGGTCACAAACACGCCCCCCGCGCGGGAAAACAAGACCTCCGGACCAAAACCCGCGCCGCGAGTGGCGTTGGTAATACCCGGAGTGGCGTTCGTAAAGTAACCCAGCAGAGACGGATCGAGCCGGTCACGCCCGTATGACACATCGGTGTATTGCTGTGGATAGCTCGGGGTGAAGGACGAGATCACGTTGCCGGCGGCGTCCGCCAGCGCGAGAAAAGCTGGCGACGCGGAAAGGCGGAAATTCGTGTGCAGTTGCCCGGCCACGTTGGTGTTGCGATCGGAGGCGAACACCAGGAGGTAGCCGTTGGCCGGAAGCAGGGCGGGTGGGAATCGCCATTTGCCCAAGTTGGCGGGATTGTCGGTCAACGACCAACCGGTGAGACTGACCGGCGAAGCGCTCGAATTGTAAAGCTCGATCCAGTCCGGGGCATTCCCCAACTCATCGCGGACGGAGTTCGGCTGGTTGCCGCTGTTGGAGGCCATGAATTCCGAAATCATCACCCCGGCAAGCGGAGCGTCCGGGTTCAGCAGATAGGACCAACTGCTCCCGACAAAACTGTTGGACGCACTGCTCAAGTCATGAATCCCATGACTGCCGAGCCACGAAACCTGCACTGTTCCCGGCGCGGGTTGGGGAAAAGTAAACAAGTAATGCGCGTCGGTCAGCGCCACGAGATTGGTCGCCGGCACGCCATTGATCCGCAGGTCGCCCGCGTCCACCCCGCCGACCGGTTCGCTGAACGCGACTTCGATCGCGGTCAGTTCGCGGACGGTGGCGCCCGGTGTCGGGTAACGCAAACTCACCGCAGGGCTGGTCAGGTCGGGCGTGTAGTAAAGAGCGGCGTTGATGATGAAGTCGGAGCTGCTGCCGATGGAGGAGTTGAACGCCTGAATCGTCAGCACATTGGTGCCGGGCAAGAGGAAAGAGGGCGTCCCGACCCACGTGTTGGTCCACCAGGGAATGGGTTCGGACAGTGCGGGACTGGAAACGCCGTTGTACAGGACCTCGCCCGGAGGCATGTTGAAACGCGCCACTTCCTGGCCGTTGATCCACGCGATGAAACCATCGTCGCTCAAACCCGCCACCTGCAACGCGGCGACATCATTGACGTTGTTCAGCACAAAAGTCCGGCGCAGAAAGACACAAGTGTAACCGCCGAACATGTCGGTCAGCGCGGTCTTGCCGGTGAAGGCATGGGCGCTGCCCGGCTGGTTTTCATAAAAGAAGGCAGCCTGCCCGACCGCCCATCCCGCGTCGTTAAAATTGAGGCCGCGCCACGCGCTGATGTCCGGCAAGGAAGCCTCGGAAAAGCCTCGGAAATATCGCCAGTCGCTGTCAGGAGCAATCAACACGACCGCTTTACAGGGAGCAATGATCAACCAGGCCGACCAGACCAACAACAACCGTTTCCACATATTTGAACGCAAATTAACACACTGCCTTTTCAAAGCCAGTCTGGCTTGCGAACCGCGCCCGAAAGCGAAGCGGCCTGAACTGCGCCACCAATCGAAAACATGACCGGCCACCGCGGCCGGCATTCCTCGATTCAACGTCGTTCCCACAAATGCGGAATTTGGTGTTGCCTCGCCCAAAGGCCGTTGGCTAAAGCTGAAACCAGGCAAGTGCCGAGCTTATGACTGAACCCAAGATTGCTCAAAGAAGTCCCCTGGTGCAACCGGCTGTTCCGGGCACTTACTGGTGGTGCGCCTGCGGTCTCTCCAAGACCCAGCCATTCTGCGATGGCTCCCACAAAGGCACGGGCCTGGCGCCGCAAAAGGTGGACATCACCGCGGAAAGAACCGTTGCCTGGTGCGGATGCAAGCACTCGAAGAGTGCGCCCTATTGCGATGGCAGCCACGGCCATCTCTCCTGAACAGGCAGAATCGGTGTGCAGGGCTGGCTGGCGGTTGCGTAGCCGTCCCCGCGGAGGCTGCGGTCTTACAGCTTGCGTTTGAACAGGTCGCTTGTGTCGGCCAGGTTGAGGACGGACAAATCCAGCCCGCCGCCGGGGTCGCGGTCCTGCGCAACCTGAAGCTGGGCCGCAATGCGCTCGCGCGCCGCCGTGGCGTAGTACTTGACCACTCCCACGCCGACCTGCGCCTTGAAGATCACCACCAACAGACAGTGCTCGTCAATGTTCGTGGCGAACATGCTCACGCTCTCGCCCTGCTGATAAACGCTGTCGAAGTTTTCCTCGTGGACCAGGTTGGCGATGGTCTGATTGGCCAGGTACGCACCCGAAGCCAGCGCGCCGATGGTGGTGAGATCGAACTGACGCGAATCGCCCTGGTGCGTGATGAGGAAGCCGCCCTTGTCAATGATCAGGGCCGTGAGCGCGTCGGTGCTCCGCAGAAACTCGGCCAGTACGTCCTCGAGTTGCTGGATGTCTTCCTCGAACAGTTGTGGCAGCGTGGCCATGTCATGCGTACTGCGGCACGTTCTGATTGATGTACTTGTTGAGCAGCAGGCGGGTGATCATGTTCAGGGACTCGAAGACGCCTTCGCACTTGTGGGCCACGGAGGTGAACGACGGGACCTGCACCTCACGGTTGTTGAGCAGGAACTCCATGTATTCCACGGGGGCGGCGTTGGGCAGGTCGCGCTTGTTGTATTGGAGCACGTAGGGAATCTCATCGAGGTTGAGGCGCAGGCTCTTGAGGTTGTCCAGGAGGTTCTGAAAACTTTCCACGTTCTCGGTCATCTTTTCGTACTGCGAGTCGGCGACGAACACGATGCCGTCCACCCCGCGCAACACCAGTTGGCGGGTGGTGTTGTAAATGACCTGACCGGGCACGGTGTAAAGCTGGAACTTGGTCTTGAAGCCCTTGATGGACATGGCCTCGATCGGCAGGAAGTCGAAAAACAGGGTGCGATCCGAACTGGTGGCCAGTGAGACGAGCTTGCCCTTGTTGCCGGCGGCGGTTTGAACGTGGTCATGCACCTGCACGAGGTTGGTCGTCTTGCCGCCCATCGCGGGGCCGTAATAGACGATCTTGACCTGCAGTTCCTTGGTGGCTTGATTGATGATGGCCATAGCTTCTTGTTTACTTTTGTTTACGATCCAATTCCGCCGCCAGGGCCGCCAGGGCCGGGGTGGGCAGCGGTTCACCGGCACGCCCAAACGCCGCAAAGAAAATGGCGTTCACCCGGAAGATCTTCCACGGCACATTGCCCACCGTGAAATTGAGATTGTTCAACTCGCCCATGCGCAGCTCCCGGGTGCATTGGTTCACCTTGGCGAAGATTTGAGGGAGAAATGCCGCCAGCGTGTCGCCGTTGAGTTCGGAGGGAATGCGGCTGGCGACCATCAAACCATCGGGAAGCGCAATCAGCGCCCCCGCCACACCTTCGATGGCTGCGGCCCGGGAGACGATCTCGTTGGGCGTCGCATAGCGCGCCACAAAATCTGTTCCGCCCGGAGTCTTGCGTTTGTACTCGCTTTCCTCGGCAGTGACCGTGTCGGAACTGTCGTCCCACACGTAATAATTCGTGTCCACCGGCTTGGTGACTGGTCCCGCCTTGGCTTCCGGGGAAGCAGGTGAGGTCGGCGGCACTGCGGCGGGAGCCGTCTCGGCTCCGGGAAAGCCGAAGAACAGATTGGGGATGCCTTCGTCAATCGTGACCCGGTGGGTTGGTTTTGCCACCTCCTTTTTCCGGGCGAAAAACAGCGGCGTCACCACCTTCAACGGCAACTCGACTTCAATCTGGTCGTTCGGCGAAGCCGCTTCCAGCGGGGCGGGCTGAAGCCAGGAGCGCAGGGACTTCCACGAAAAAGCCGCCCTTCCACCGCGCAGACCACTTTCGACGGCATCGCAAGGCAGCGAGACGCACGCGTCCAGCAATCGCATCTGAACGATCTCCTGGCGAACAGCCTCCGGCCAGGCTTCCGCGAGCGCCTTGAGCGGAATTTCAAGTCGCTCGACGTTGGCCGCGGATGTGGCTGGCGGAGCTGGTTGAGCCGGCTGACCAACGAGGCTTGATCTCGCCATGGCAGGTGATGCTGGAGCCGGCGTCGGCGCGGGCGTAGCAGCCGCATGCTTCGGCGTGAATACATCCGGCGGAACCTCCGGTGTGTGGCTGGGACGGACTGGCGCCGACCTGGGGATTGGTGCCGGCGCTGCGGCGGGGGGCTTGGGCGTGAATATGTCTGGCAGATCGGCGGGGGGGTTGGCGGGACGGGCCGGCGTCGTGGCTCGGGACGACGGGATGGGCGCAAACGGAATCGGTTGCGAAGGCGGTACGGCGGGTTGCGCGGGCGTCGGAGGGGCCGCCGGCGCGGGCGCTTTCTTCGCCATCGGAATCGAAGTCCCGGCGGGAGGAGGCTTGGGGGTCGGGACGGATGAAATTGCGCCACGCGCCGGGGTCACCGGCGCGGGCACAGCTTGGCGCGGTGCAGCGGGACTCACCGGCTTTGCGTTCCCCACCGAAAAAACAAGTCCTTCACCCTTCGCGTCGAACGGGCTGCTGATTTCAGCCGGCACCTCGACTTGTTTTTGTGCGGGACGACGAACGAGTAAGGCGGGGTTGAGTTGCGTAAGCACTTCGTTCAGGGGGAGCATGACCGCAATGCGGTCGCTCTCGGCGCCGCCGGCGAATACTTGGGGCGCGGCCTGGCGGATGTCGCCAAAGGGAACTTTGACGGCACCGTGTGAAAGTTGAGGCAGGATTTTTTCCAAGGCGACGGACACGGTCAGATCACCCACGTCAGGCCGCTTGACCTTCGCCCGCAGGTCCGTGGGCAGAGCGTTGATGATGCCGCTCAGGGTGATGGAGAGGCTGGGTGCGCCGCGATGGGCAGCAGGCGCATCGTTGCCGTTGCCATTTCGCACCGGCCGGGGAGTCGCGGTCGGCGTCGGCGACTGGGTTCGCGGAGCGGCAGCCGGTTCGTCGGCGGCCGTGCCGTTGTGTTCAGGCTTCTGAAAGAGGCCCTTGAAGAAACCGAAGAATTTGGATTTTGTGCCGCTGGTCGTTGCACTCATGAGTTGTCCATCAGTTGAAGGCCGCTTCCGAACTCAGACGCGTGACTTGGCCACCGCGCCGGACGAGGATGCATCCCACCCCGCGCGGTTGCTGGCATTGCGCCGTGATCAATACATGAATCATACGATCTTGTTTACGCCTGAACTTCGACCGCAACTTGCGCAGAATCCATGCCAGCAAGCGCCTCCGCGGCGCCTCGTTTGTGCCGATGCGGCAGCCGCTCCGCAAGCCGAAGCGCGAAGACTCATTCACCTCTCACCGGCGTTGTCCCAACGCTGGACTGGTTGTCCACATTGCTGCTCGACTTTCGTGCGTGCGGCGGCGATAAAGTGGGCGTGGCCGCGGGCAGCGCGACGACAAAGTGCCGCTTCACACCGCCGGAAAGCCGGGTCCGGCTCGCGCGCCGGAATACCAATTGCTCTAACGGGAAGCGAACGGCTGGTCGCTTTCGGGCTTGAGTTTACTCGTCACGACGGTTAGCCCTTGGACACGGTCAGAAATGGAAACACGCCACAAGATACTGCTGCTGGATGACGATCCGGATTTGCTGGACATCTACCGGGAAATCCTCGGCCAGCTCCCGAGCCGGCCGGAAATCCGTACCGCCACCACAGGCGGCCGGGCCATGGCCATGCTCGAGGCCGAGCCTTTCACGCTGCTGATCTGCGACTTGAAGATGCCCAAGATGGACGGATTGCAGGTCCTCTCCATCGTCCGCCGCAAATACCCCGAACTGCGCACCGTGGTGCTCACCTCCATGGCCGACGAGTTGTTTCGTTCGCGCGTGTATGCCTTGGGCGTGGATCTCTACTGGCAAAAGCCCGGCTCGGACCAGGAAATCAAGATGTTCCTGGATTGCCTCGAATCGCTGCTGGGCCGCGAATCCGGTCCCGGCTTCCGCGGCGTGCAGAGCAAGAGCCTGGTGGACATCGTTCAACTGGAGTGCATCTCGCAAAGTTCCTCGGTGTTGCGCATCACGAACGGCCCTCTCATCGGCCGCATCTGGATCAACAGCGGCGAGTTGATTGACGCCGAGACCGACGGATTGCGCGGCGAGGAAGCTTTCCAGAAGATTCTGGCCTGGAAGGCGGGCAGTTTTGAATCCCTTCCGGAAGAACCCAGCCGCCAACGGACGATCTTCAAGTCTTACAATGCTCTCCTGCTGGAAAGCGCCCAAGCCTTTGACGAGTCGCGCGGCGCGCCGCCTCCCTCTCCCGATGTCCCCAGTCAGGCCGTGCCCGCGCCCGTCTCCGGTCTCAACGAATTGATCCGCGTGGACGGCGTCGAGTTCGTACTGACCGTCCCCGTCGCGCCGGGCGGCGCGGTGGAGTCCCGCGGGCTGGACAGCCCGGAGCGCCTAGCCACCTGGACCCGCCAATGCACCGAGCGTTTCCGAACTCTTGCCGACCGTCTCCAAGCGGGCACGTTGGAACAGGTCAGCGGCCTGGGGCCGCAGCGGCACGTGGCGATTGCCTGTCGCAAGGATGCCGAGTTGTGTGTGGGCTGGCAGCACACCCTGTCGGTCGAAGATGTCCGGGATCGGATGAAAAAGGTCATGGCGCTATGGGGTTCCTGAAACTTTTCTCCAAGCCGATTCCGCCCGCCTTGCTGCGTCTGCCCTCCGGCAGTTTCACGATGGACCGCACCGGCCGCATCGTGGTCACCACCCTGCCCTCCAGCTTTCCGGCCGAAATCGTCACGGACATCGGCGACCGCATCTTGAGCACCTTCCGCGATGCGCAGGAGGCGCAACTGCCGTTGGAAGAGTTGATCGTTTACTACCCGGCCCTCAAGATTACCGCGCGCGAGTTGCGCGGGGGCGCCATCGTTTACCTTTCACCCCAGACCCTTAGCAGTCCGGTCAAGCACCCCTGACTCCAAAGCCCATGAGCAACAAGAAACTCGACTCCCTCATTCAGCAAACGGAGAACTACCTCGAGTGCTGGAAACAGTTCAACAACTTCATCAACCTGGCGCGCGCCAAGAAGTTCGGGCCCGAGGATGAAAACCAGTTCCTGGAGATCAAGAGTGTGCTCGTCCAGGAACTCGAGTTGATTCTTTCCTCCATCGAGGTCGGCTCGCCGGCCAAGGAGGAAATCCACGCACTCATCGGCAACGCCCCGTCCCTGCGTTATCTGAGCGAAATGAGCGAAGGCGCGCTGCGCAACGTGGAGAACCAGTGGCACAAAATCTACATCGGCTGGCACTCCATCCTCGGCCAGCTCAAGGTACGACAACATTCGGAAGTGACCAAATCGCCGTTCGCCTCGATCTTCGGCAAGAAGGACGAATAACCTGGGACGCACACACCGCCGCTCCCGCCCACCGCATACCGGATGGGGGCCAGCGGTGAAGCTGCGATCAGCCCGCGTCAGAAATCCCTTCGCGCATCGTTTTATGACTTGTCATCACGAAGCTTTTCCCGTCTAACCGGCCCATGCCAGATTGGATTGCTGTCGTACTGTTGGGCATCATCGAGGGAATCACCGAATTCCTTCCCGTATCCTCCACCGGCCATCTGCTGCTTGCGGAACGGGTGTTGGGCCTCAAGCAAAGCGACCTGTTTATCGTCGTGATTCAATGCGGAGCGGTCATCGCGGTCCTGCCGCTGTTCCCGGAACGGTTGCGCCAATTCCTCTTCCACTGGCGCGAGGCGGCCACGCGGGATTACCTGTTCAAGATTGCAGTCGCCTTCGCGATTACTGGCGCGGGCGGATTGGTGCTCGACAAAATGGGGTTCTCGTTGCCGGACCAGCCGTTGCCGGTCGCGGTGGCATTGCTGGTCGGTGGCCTGATGTTCGTGGGCATCGAACTCTGGTTGCGGGGAAAGACTTTGCGCAACGACATTACCTGGAACGTGGTGTTGGCCATCGGACTCGGCCAGTTGCTGGCCGCGGTCTTTCCCGGCACTTCGCGATCCGGCTCAACCATCCTCCTCGCGTTGATGCTCGGACTGAGCCGGCCCGCGGCCACGGAATTCTCCTTTCTCGTCGGCATTCCCACGATGCTCGCCGCCGGCGGATTGAAGATCTTCAAGGAACTGCGGCAGACCGGCGAGGGGCCGGGAGAAAACTGGGGACTCCTGTTGCTGGGCACGTTGGTAGCCGCCGTCGTCTCCTTTATCGCGGTCAAATGGCTGTTGCGCTACGTGCAAACCCACACTTTTATCGCGTTTGGGTGGTATCGCATTGGCCTCGGGCTGGTCATCCTGCTGCTGCTATTCCGCTAACCTCCCCCACTCCCCCAGTGGCGAGAGGTTCGCGTCTCTCGCACTTTCGTCGTCGGGACTTAACAAAACCGCGATCCTCAAATCGCCCGACTGTGCCGGCAAGCGAATCAACAACTTTCCCAACCCCGGTGTCGGTCGTTGCGGAGGCCGCAGGTTAACTTCCTCGAAACTGAACGCGGCATTGACGGGCGAGAGGATCTGGGCTTCGAGGGTCTTGCCGTTGAGCCTCAGCGTCGCGCGCGCGCCGCGAAGTGTCACCTTCGCCTTGGTATGCATGGTCCATATCACCTCAGTGCCCCCGGCCAACGCCAGTTCATCCTGCACCAGCAAACGCCGGCGGCCATCGCGCAAGGCCACTCCGCGATGCGCCCGCGTCGCACCTGCGGCAGCGTAAGCTTGCGATAGGTCCGCGACCGCCCGCGCGCCTTCCAAGGACGACTGAAACACAGTGATCGGCGCGGCGGCGCGAGGATTCTGGTTCTCGCCGTTCAGCGTCAACGTGTTTTGCCCTTCGGTTTTCAACCGGTAATACGTCCAGCGTTGTCCGCCGAAATAACCCGGCATGTTGTATTCGTCCGCCCCAAGCTCGGAAGCCCAACGTTCGCCCAGCGCGTCGAAGACAAACGTCCCGAGATCCAGATGCGCATGGCCGGCCTGGTTGTCGCCGCCTTTGAAGCCCACATAGAGCGCCTGGGAATCCTCCCAGGCGGATCGCAGCGTGACGACATGGATGTGCTGGAAATGCGCGTCCAAGGGCAGCCGTTTGATGTCCTCCACCGAACCGCGCGGGTCGTACCACAACAGATCCGCGGTGGTGCTGCCGTTTCGCGCCAGCTCCCGTTGGGCCGCGGCCAGCACCGGCAAATCATAGCGGCGCGCCAGCCAGAAAAGGCTCGAGTCGCCGCGGGCCGCTTCACCGCAGTCCGCAAAGTTGAAAAACAACCGGGTTGGTCCCGTGATGTGCAGGCGATGCACTCCGGCTTCGGCCAGACCCGGCAGCGAACTCAGACCAAAATCAGTCCCCAACGCACTTTGCAGGGCGGCAAAGGCATAAACGGTGTAACGAGTGGCGTAGCCCCAATAACCCGGCCCCTCCCGCCACGCGCCATCCGGAGCATAGGACGCCAGCGCCTTGGGCAACGATTGCCGCATGCGCTCCAGCAGCCAGCCAGCCAGTTCGGGTTGCCGGTCGGCAACGGCCAGCGCACCCACCGCGATGCCACCATTGCAAACGTTGTTCCAGTTGTCGGGCGACCGCGTCCAGCCCACATTGCGCTCATGCGCTTTCCTGGCCTCGAGCAATCCCTTCTCCACGATCGCAGCCTCGATTGCCTGTCGTTGGTCAGGCGTCAGCGCGTGATAAAACCAGTCGTAGCCGATCGCCATCCCATGCGTCATTTCGGCCACGTCCAGAAAGTGTGACGGATTCCAGTCCTTGAACGAAGTCACCGCCAGCATTTCCTGAACGGCTCGGTCGGCCCACTTCCGCTGGCCGTCCAGACGATGGAGCAATCCCAACGTGTAAAGCCGGTCAACGACCCTCCGGCTCTTGTCCAGCAAACGCGGCCCGATGAGCACGCGCTCGACTGGCGGCTCGCGCAAGATCGCCTCGCCCTGCGCGATGACCCGCCGATGATACTCGCCAGCCACTTCGTCACTGGCGATGGAGTCCCGGACGCGAGTGAGATCCTCCGTGAGCAACACAAGCCGAGGATGACCCTCCCTCAACCCCTGGAGAGCGTTGGTGGCCGCTGTCGCAGTGGCCGCCAGGCCAACACCTGCCAAGGCAAGAAGCAGCGCCGGTCCCAAAACCGATTTCGCGTTCGTTTTCATAAACCCTGATTCCGAGACCAACCTGCAGCCGCTTCCCGGCACATCAACCAATGCTCCCACAGTCTGCCGCAGCGAGGCGGCAAAAGAAGCGCGCCGAATCCGGAAATGCTCTACTTGCCGCTCGCGGGAATGAAAATCTTCTGGCCCACCTTCATCCGTTCCGGCACCAGTCCCGGATTCGCCTTCAGGATCTGGTCCACCGACACTTTGACGCCCCGTTCGCGATAAGCCGCGACGATGACGGACAAAGTGTCGCCCGGTTGGACTTCGTATTCATAACCTTTCTCACCCGCGCTGCCGCCCGCCCGCGAGGTGTCCGGTGGCGGCGTCGGCCTGCTGCCACCGGGAGGCGCTTTCAGCAGGGCTTTGCCCAAGTCTTCGATCTGCTTGACGATCTTTTTATCGTCCTCCACTCGATTCCGATCTACCTCCTGAATCTTCCTCGCCAGCTCCGCCACCTCCTCGCGGCTGGCAAAATTGCCGGTTGGGCGGGACACCTGATCGCGAAGACTTTCGACCTCGCGGGTCAGGTCCGCGATCTGTTTTTGCTGCCGGGCTTTGTCCTCGAGCAGGTCCTCGACATACGCGCTTAATCTCCGAAGCCGTTCCTCGGTGGCTGGATCCTGAGCGCGCAACTCGAATCCGCTGCCAACCAACAACACCGCCAACACTGCCAAAACCTGTTTCATATACTGACGATAGGAAGCACACCTTCTCAGCGCAAGTCACTGAATCAGCTTTTCCATGCGCGCGCAGAAGTTGCGCCGTGGCTATATGCACGGCTCGGTATCTGAACCATCCTGCTTGTAGCACCCGCCAGCCTGTCGGGAGGGGTCGCCGACCGGTCGCGATCGAGGAGATGGTCCTCCTCCACTCATCCCAACTGGAGGCGGGGTATGGGGTTACTTGGACTCCGCTCCGGTCTTTGCAGCCGGTTGGGCGGCGGCTTGTTTGGGCTCAAAATTGATCGCGGCGGAATTGATGCAGTAGCGCAGGCCGGTGGGTTTGGGACCGTCGTCAAACACATGCCCCAGATGACCGCCGCATTTCGAGCAGAGCACCTCGGTGCGCACCATAAAATGGCTGCGATCCTCCGCCTCGGCGATCACGTTGGTAGTGGCGGGCGCGTAAAAACTCGGCCAGCCGCAGCCCGAATCATACTTGGTGTCGGACACGAATAACAACTCACCACAGCCGGCGCAGCGGTAGTTGCCGTCACCCTTGGTGTTCCAATACTTTCCGGTGTACGCGCGTTCGGTGCCCTTTTGCCGCAACACATAATACTGCTCCGGGGTCAGCACCTTCTTCCACTCCTCCTCGGACTTCACCACTTTGTCGTTCATGGTCGAATTCGTTCTGGTCGCGGGCGCGTCCGATTCAGCGGCGGTGACCGAAAGGGTCGTCACCGTGGACGAGCCGCAACCGGCCGCCAGCAGGCCGGCGCCGGCAAGCGTGACGCTCGCGATCCATGTCATGGCGGGTCGGCGTTTCATGTGATGCCGTGAATTTGTACTCAAACACCACCCGCCGCAAGCAGAACGCTCTCCGCCTGACAGGCATCACAGATCGCTTCGACGTGGCGATGGTCCGTGCCGCAACAACCGCCAACGACCGTGAGGCGCGGCAACCATTCACGCAGCGCCCGATAAGCTTCGCCCAGTTCGACCGGATTGCCGGCGTCCAGATCCGTACTGGCGTCCAGTTCGGCGTGACTGCGTCTGGAGGCGTTGGCGCGCAGCCCACGGATGCGCTCGCGCCACGACCCGGCTTCCCGCAACACCGGCTCGAAATGCTCGGGATGTGCGCAGTTGATCATGTAATAGGCCGGATAGCCGGAGGAAACCTCGTCGGTCTGTCGAATCGCCCCGGCCAGCGACTGGCCAGAAGGCAACCGTCCGTCGGTTTCCAGTGTAAACGAGATGGCGACCGGCATGGCGGCATCGCGAGCGGCCAGTGTGATGCCGATCGCTTCCTCGACATAGTTGAGAGTGAAGCCGGCCACCATGTCGGCATTGGTGCGCGCGAAGGTTTCAACCTGTGGCGCGTGATAATCTCGCGCCTGGCGCACGGTCATCCGGGTGTTGGCGCGATAACCGTCACCACGCGGACCGAGGTTGCCGCTGATGACAGCGGGGCGGTCGCCGGTTTCACATCCGGCGCGAATTTCCTCCAGCAGTTCGATCCCTTTGCGGTTCAACGCGGCGAGGGAGTTCTTGTCGTGACCAAGCTTTGCGGCCCAGTCAGGATTCGCGCGCCAAGTCGGGGATTCCAAGACGATACCGATGCCGCGCGCGGCGGCCAGGTCCGCATACCGCTGGTAGTAGCGGCGGAGAATCTCGGTGCCCGCGTCGTCCTTCAGCAGGTCGAACGCCGCGAAGAACGGAAGCTCAAGGCCTTCGTGGAAGATGAGAGTGGTTTCCTGTCCGCCATCGGTCAGAAACAGATGGCCGTTGAGTTGGGGGAGGTTGTTTCGATACTTGCTCATGTTGTCGTGGATTGGAAATTGGAAGCCGCCGGGTGGAATCGCCGTTCCAGCCCGGCAGCCAGGGTGGTTTACTTCTTTGCGGTGGTGTTTTGTTCCATCATCAGCGTCCGGATGTCCGCCAGCACAAGGCGCGGATCGAGCGTGCCGGAACTGTAGATGTTGCGGATGTTGCCCTCGCGATCCACCAGAAAGACCCGCAGGGTGTGGTTCAACGGGCCGGTCGGATCGTTGGGGTTATCCTTCCGGTTCACGGCCTGGCCATAGGCCGCGAGGATGGGTTGCAACCGGGCCTGCGAGGCTGTGGTGAGGAAGCGCCACTCGGCCGCGGGCTTGCGGCCGTCCGCCAGCGCCGAGTAGGCCGCCATGCGCTCGGGGGTGTCGCCTTCCGGATCGAAGCTCATGCTGATGAGGCGCAGTTGTTTCGCCAATGCCGGGTCGGCCGCGCTGTGCTGGTGCAATTGCATCAACACCCCGGTGGCCATGGGGCAGGCTTTCGCGGCGGCGCAACGAGTGTAGATGAAACTCATCACGGTCACGCGGCCCCGGGTCAGCTCGCGCAGCCGCAGGAATCGGCCTTGGGCATCAAGCACTTCGCCGTCGGCCGCCGGCTTGATCACCGGCAGTTTGTAACTGCCCGGCTTCGGCGCATCGTAATCGTGGTCCGGCGTACGAGCCGGATTCGCGGCGATAGCCGAACTGCCCGCAACCGCCAGCGCGAACGCCAGCAGTGCTGCACGAATTCCTCGACGGCGCCAGCAGAGTGGAGAAGCAACGGCGGCGCTGCGTGGACGGTCGGCCTCGGCTCGGGAAGCAACGCGGCATCGCGCTTCACTTCCCACCCCAGTCCACGACGTCCCCGCGCCCGCCCGACGTTTGCGGATTGATTCAATTCGATGGTTCATGGTTTTTGTGGTTTGAGTTTGCGTTGATTACTTTGCGGCAACGGTTGAGTTCCCGACCTTCGTCGAGCCGAACAGCATGTGGTGCGGACGACCCAGTTTGAGCGCGGTGAAGTCCAACTCGAACGTCGGCGTAAGTTCCTTGCCGTTCCAGTTGTAAGCGCGGACGAATTGCTCGTTGTCGTCGCCCAGCTTGTCCCAGCGCGCGAGGAGCGAGCTGCTGAAGTAGAGCCGTTTCCCATCCCAGCTCTGCGACACCATGTTGAGCTGTTTGCCAATCTGCTTCTCGTAAATCTGCTTCGGTTGATGAGGATTTGAGACGTCGAACACGCGGACCTTGCCGTCCCCGAAACAGTCCACGAACAGCGTCTTGTCGTCGGCGCTGAGGCTCATGTCCACAGGAATCACCCCGCCCTCACCGCCGATGTGGGCGATTTCCTTCGCCTGCCATTCACCGTTCTTGTCTTCGTAGCAAAGCCAGAGCTTCGAGGTGAGCGCGGTGGCGGTGAACGCGTAATTGTTCTTTTCGCCCCAAGCCCACCGGATTTCGAGCGGCGCGCCCGGCACGTGAAACGCCTTCCGCGGCTGGCGCGTGTGGAAGTTCCACAAGACCATCGAATTGCCGAATTGCTTCATGGCCTCGGCGTCCTGGATCAATTCGCCGAAGGGCCGCGTGTAGTTTTTCAACCCGGTGAACGACGTAGTGAGCAGCACATTCTTGCGCGGCAACACCCGCGCGTCGTAACCGTAGCCATCGGCGAACTCCGCTCCTTCAAGGCCGGGCGTGTCCTTGGTCGGCAGCCAGTGCGTGGCGATGTAATCGCCAGCGTTGCTGAACTCCACGAGCGCCGTGTGGCCGCCCTGATCTTTCGCGTTTGAGAGACAAGGAATCAACACGCGCCCGGGCAACGCATACACGCCGTGCGGACCAACCGCGCCGCCGGTGATTTTCTCGAAGTTATCAATCGTTTTGACATGCCGCGGCTTCGCCGGGTTCGTGTAAACGTCGTAGATGAATATCTGGCTGCTCTCCAAGCCGGACAACCAGAGCTGGCGGCGGTCATCGGTGAATCCACCGTGATGCGCTTCATGCCGGCCCTGGAGTGGATGGGTGTGGATGACCTTGCCGTAAGTTGGCGAACCGGGCTTCACATCGAGCGTGACGAGCTTGTCCGCGCCGTCGCCAAGCCCTTCGACGCCAAGCGTCCAGACATAGACGAACTCCTCCTGTCCCTCGATGCGGGCGAGGTAGGGCGAAGAACACGTTTCGTCGGCGCGCAAAGGGGTGACGGCAAAGGTTGCTAATGTGGCCAGGGCAACGACTCCGCGACCGGCCAGGGAGAACAGTGACTTTGATTTCATAATCTGCATGACGATTTCAGTTTGCTGGTTGAATTGTGATGGTGGGGATTGTCGGCCAGATCGGTCTCGCTGAAAATGGAACGAACGGTCCAGCCGGTTGCGCCTACTCGGCCGTGGTCGGATCAATGACCGTGCGCACCTCACGGATGGCGTCCGCCGGAAAACCGCCGCGCACGGCGTGCTCCCGGATCAATTCCGGGCCGGGCGCCACATAGACGCAGAACAGTTTTTCATCGGTCACATAGCTCTGCATCCACTGGACTTGTGGGCCGAGGCTTTGCAACACGCGACAGGATTTGGCGGAAACCGCGTTCAATTCCTTGGGACTCATCTTCCCGGCGTTCGGGATGTTTCGTTCGATGACATACTTTGGCATAAGCAATTCACTGTCTTCAGTTGATGGTTGTAATGGTTCGCTCAACAAGCTCACCCAACGGGTTCGCGCGGCGATGCCAGGAGGTATTGCGGGTCGTGTGCCAACGGCGCTGCAAGTTGCTACGCGCCGTAACGCGAGGCAGTTGCGGAGACGACGATCCAAGCCGATCCGTAGCGAATTATCGCGTCTCACGAGTTCTCGCGAGCGATGATGGCGAGATCTCGCGGCGCGCTTCGGAGTGTGCAAGTTGGTGGACGCCTCGAACCGCTTGCAATGCGCAGGTAAGGAGCAGGAGAGAGTGGTTGCCAACCAAAGCCCTCCGGTCAGAGCATCAGTTTCGAAGGCAGAATCCGGGCGTACGTCGCCGTCTGGCAGGATTCGCACAATCCATAGACCTCGCAATCCTGTCGCGTGGGCGTGAAACCCTGCGCGGCGGCAACCTCCTGGATCGTCAGCGCAATGGGCTGCGGCAACGGCAATTCAGAAATGCAACCACAGCGGCGACAAATGAGGAAATAATTGTTCTCGCCCGGCACGTTCAGCACGAAATGGCTGGCCTTGTGTGCCGTGCCCACCAGCCTCACCAGATCGGCCTCCTTGAACATCATCAACGTGCGATACACCGTCGTCGCGTTGCAATGACCGTGGACGCCATCGGCCTGCGACACCATGTCGAGGCTGGCCGGAATGCGACGTGTGGCCAGGAAAGCGAGAATCGCCTCACGGACGGGCGTCACCCGCATCTGCGCCTTGTGGCAGGATGCCATCGCCCAAGCGAGACGTTGCGCGGCCGCGGTCATGGATCGGGGAGGGTCACTCGAAACCGGTAAAAGCGACTTGACGACGCGGAAGATGGCGTGGAATCGCGCAACGTCACCGTTTCCGTGTAAACTTCTTCGAGAACGCTCACGTTGTTCGTCATCACTTCCCACGAGCCGCCATTCAACTGGCTGCGGGCGGCCGGCTCATAAATCAAATCCGTCGCTGGCTTGACTCGTGTGAAGGTGAACGCGCCGTAAGTGTCCTGGCCGTTCGTCACGAACGAAAACTCAGGGCGGCCGTTTGTCGAAAAACTGTTCGGGTCCAGGTTCGACGCGTATTCGAGCGCATTGGACAGACTGTCGTTGTCCGGGTCGGCGGCCGGGCCGTTGGTGCTGGCATCGGTGCCTTGAAGCCAATGCGCTTTCTGCCAGAGCGCATACGGCGTTACAATCCCGAGCGGTCGGACGTGAAATACGAACGTGGCTTCCGGGCTGACGAGGGGTTGGGTTTCGCCTACGCGCGTGCCGCTGGCCTGGAACGTGACGCAGTAAACACCGCTGGTGCTGAAGCCCCAGTTGTAGTGGTCGTGACCAGCCGCCAGCACTTCCACCTTGTCCGATGAGTCAATGCCGTCCGCGCTGTTCATCTTGAGGTTCAACCCGCCGAACTCGTGCGCTTGCCACACGTAGAAGCGGCCCGGGCCTTCCAATTTCGTCAGCCGCACGGTCAACGACCCATTGAACACGCCCGCGCCGCTGGCGGAGAATCCCAGGAACAGCACCGCCTGGCCCGGCGGCCGGCTTTGCGGCAACACCCAGAGCGGATCGCCCGCTTCGCCAAACGGTGTTCCCGGCGGCAGCGTGACCTCGCTGCTTTCGAGGGCCACCAGCACAATCTGATTGGTTTCGTAATCCACGCCTTGATCGTCGTTGCGTACCATCAGACTCAGCGGCTCGACGGCGGTGGGATTGTAGTTGATGCGAATGTCGGCGTGCTCGGTAATCAAGGAGGGTAGATTCGTCTGCGCGTTCAGCCAGCAGGCGATCGTCAGCAGACCGAGGAGCGACACGAAGCGGATTGTTCTCATGGGGTTGTGCCTGGCAGCAATGGTGGAAGCAGCGCGGGAGCGGTTGCCGGCGGAAAGACAAACACCGGCAACCGCCGCTGGCGCCGCATCAGCCCGGCGTGAGTCGTCGCCGGACCAGAATCAACAAACCCAAGCCGCCCAGAACGAACAGCACTAGTGAGCCAGGCTCGGGCACAACCTGAAAGGTGTAATCCACCGGGCCGCTGGACGTGAATTGATTGCCTGCCACCAGCGTGCCCGAGGCTTCAAACGACAAGGTGTAGGTGCCCATTTCGGAGAAGGCCCAGTTGAAGTGGCTGTGACTGCCCGCGCCGAGCGTGTAACTGTCGGCGGCGGTGATCCCGTCCCGGGAATTCATGAACACGGTCGGTGAACCAAACATGTCCGTTTGGTAGAGGGCAAAATGACCGGGGCCGCTGACCCCTGTGAGGCTCAAGGTGACCAGATCGCCCACGAAGGTCCCGGCGATCAGTTCCTCCGCGCCGATGCCCAGAAAGAGCAGACTGGGGTCGTTGCTCTGTGGCAGAATCCAGACCGGATCGCCGGGATTGCCCAGGAAACTGAAGAGCGGATTGACGGGAACGCCGTTGCTGGCGCCCAGGCCAACAAAGAGGATGGCGTCGCCCGGCTCGTATTCGAGGTCGTTGGTTTCGTCATGCACGTGGAGGTCCCAAAGACCGCCGGCGTAATTGATGCCCACATCCACGTGCTCGGTGGTGAGGAGAGTTTGAGCTGGCGCGGCCAGCGCGGCAGCCAGCCACACGGCGGCTGCGAGGTTCAACTGGTTCTTCATGAGTTTTATCGGGAGTTGGGGTTGTTGGTTTGATGGTGAACTGGCTATTTCGGCGGCTCGGCAAAATTCTCACCGCGGGTGGTTCTTTCCTTGAGAGCCGCGGCTTTGAGTGAGGAAACGTGACTGTCCGCGAACAGGTAATTGGCGGATCCCGCGGAGTTGTCCGCAGTCTTGCGACCGGTGCTGTGGCGATCCGGCTGAATGTCGCTGATGACCGCCGACCAGTTGTTGGCCCAGGACCGCGAATGGGTGTGGTCGGAACTGATGCCCACCTCCGTGCGGTCGGAGGTGATGAATACCGTGTGGGTGTCCGTGGGCCGTTTGAGCGCGTCGAGCTTGCGATAGTCGGCGCCGGCCACGCCGCCGAACATGCTGATCAGCGGAACGGAAGTGTATTCGTTGAGCGTGTAACTCGATCCGCGCGCGGCCAGCCGCTCCCGCCGTTTGGGGTCCGCGGGACAGAGCCGGATTTCGTCCACGTTGCCCACATAGGGCGCGAGGCTCACGATCCAGGAGCGGTTCGTGTCGCCGCCCGCGCCATGCATCGTGCCCGGGAGATAGCCGCGGTTGTCCTCGGCATACATTGTCATGGCGATGCCGATCTGCCGCAGGTTGGATTTGCAGGCACACGCCCGCGCCCGGACTCTTGCGCTGGCGATGGCCGGCAACAAGAGCGAGGCCAGAATCGCGATGATGGCGATCACCACCAATAATTCGATCAACGTGAACCCGCCACGACGGGTTATAGTCTGACAAGTCTTCATAGTTTGTATGGTTCTGCATTCGATTCGCCCAAAGGTGAATCCGGGCAGCAGTGAAACCCGCGAATTGAATGGAATCTGTTCTTTCCAGCGGAGCTTCTGCGCTGTGCGCGCAAACACACTTCAGACCTGGAAAGGCCGAACCCGGACTAGAGGAGAGAAGCCGGCGGACCCCGGCTAGGAGGAAGGGAGTAATCTGCGGCCGTCAAAGCCACTGTGACCACCTGCACGCAGGCCACCACCAACGGCGGAATCTTCACGACGCTGACCGCGCCCGAGGCAACCTGAACCTGGCCGCCCGTCAGCAGCGTGACGGCGCACTTGTGACCCGGCGCGGCGGCATCGGCACACACCGCGTGATGCAGTGTCCAGGAATGAGCCGCAGCGAGGACAAACAGGAACACACCCAGCAACAGGCCGGCAATCAGCGGCTTGTTGCGTCGCGCGTTGGATCGTCTTCGCGTCACGTTCATTTCTGTGCTGTTACTCCAGCAAAAATCGTGCGTGAATACAATGGTGATTTCTGCAAGTCATTTGCAGAAACACCGCTTGCCACCGCGCGCACCGCTTCTAAAGTCGCTTCGAACTCAGACATCAAATTGACCATGAAACAATCATTCGCTCTCGCCGCCATTCTCGCGCTCGCCGGCTTCGGGTGTCAGGGACACCGCCCCCACGATCAAGGGCACGCCCACCGGCACCAACCCGGCTGCGGCCACCTCGCCGTGATCCATAACGGCCATACGGACTATCTGGATAACGGACACCTGCACCACATCCATGGCAGCCACGTGGACGAACACGTCCTGGGCGTGACCAGCGCCAACCCCGCCCGTTGCACACCCGGTCATGGCCGGCACGAGCACCCTCAGAGCCACGCCCACGGCCCCAACTGCGGTCACCCCGCCCTGCCCCACGGCGACCATGTCTGTTACCTCGTCAGCGGACATCTGCACCACGCGCACGGGGACCACTGCGACGATCACGGCCCGGTGCAAACCGGTTCGTAAGCCTCACGCGGCGCTCCGTCAACAACAGTCGTCAGTCCAGACTCAACTTCAAGCAGCGCGCAGCTTGGACGCCATCCCAGCGAGCACGAGCACTGCGCCCAACACGCACACGATGGCCGCGCCGGTCGGCACGTCGAACTGGTAGGAAATGTAAAGCCCGCCGATGCTCGCCAGCGTGGCGGTCACCCAACCGACCAGCAGCCGAGTCGGCAATGAACCCGCCAGGAAATTGCCGCAGGCTGCCGGCACAATCAGATACGAGAAGACCAGCAGGACGCCGCCCACTTGCACGAAGCTGGTCACGATCAACCCGAACAACGCGTAGAATAGAAAATCCCACAGCCGCACGTTCATTCCGCGGGCCACGGCGTTCTCGTGGTCGAAGGAGAGCGCAATAAACTGGCGGCGGAACCAGTAATGCACCGCCGCGATGCCCGCGTAAAGGCAGGTGGTTTTCCAGATTTGCGGCCAGCTTACCGTGAGCAGATCGCCGACGAGCGTCTTCTGCAATTCCTCCTTGCCGTGCGGACTCTTGCTCAACAGTAGAATCCCCGCCGCCGCCGCCACGACATAGACTATGCCGATGAGCGCCTCCTGGGGCACGCGCGCGTGGCGCGTGGGCCGGGTGAACGTGAACACCACGGCGCCGGCCAGCGTGAAGCCCAGCGACCAGAAATAATTGTGCGGATCATCCGCTTCGTGCCCCAGGTACAGGCAGACGCAGGTGCCCAGCGTGGCCACCTGCGCCAACGCCAGGTCCACGAAGATCACCTCCCGTTTGATGATGTGCAGGCCGTAATAGACGAGAATGCCGGGCAACAACAGGCACGCCACCAGCGGCCACTTCATCACCGCCATCACTTGCGACCAGTTTACTGCGTCAACGCTTTCCATTTCAGTCAGTTGATTCCCTCGTCGTCCCCATGCCCCGCCCGCCGGTACCGCCGACTTTCCAGTCGGCTCGCCCCGTGGAGCATTTCACCAGAAGCCGGCGGCGCCGGGCACGGTTTCCACTCCCCGAGGCAAGCGCGCCGGTTGGAAAACCGGCGTTACGCACATGCGGTTCACGGAGCGGAAGCGGGTTTTTCACGAGCTTCAGTTTTTCTTTTCCAATGCAGCCGCGAGTGCGTTGACGAGATAGTCCAGCAACGGAATGTAACCGCCCTCCGTCCCTTTGACCCCGCCCGGAAACTGAGTCACCTCCACCACGGTCGCTCCCGTGCTGCGCGCCACGGTCTCGGCGGTGCGGCGGCTCAGGTACGGGTCCACAATGATCACCCGCGCCCCGGCTTCCTTCATTTTGGCGATCACTCCCGCCAGGTGCGCCGGCGAGGGTGGGATGCCGGGCTTGGGTTCCAGGAACAATTCAATCTTCAACCCAAAACGTTCCGCGAAGTAAACCCAGGAGTTGTGATAGGCCACCACTTGCTGGCCCTTGAAGGGGGCAAGCTTCGCCTGCCACTCGGGCAGTTTGCGGTTCAGTGCGTCGCTGAATCGCTTGGCGTTCGCCTGATAGAATCCGCCATTGGCGGCATCGAGCTGGCTGAAGGCGTCCGCGATGTGGTGCGCCACGATCTTCGCGTTCTCCGGGTCCACGAGATAATGCGGATTGCCCAACGCGTGGATATCGCCCTTGGATCGGTCGAGTTGCTCCGGCACTTCGAGCATCTGCACGCCCTCGCAACAGTTCACGTTCCCCTGGGCGGCTGAGATGATCCGGGCGTTGCGCGCCTGCTCAATCAGCTTGGGCAGCCAGCCGCTCTCCAGCTCCGCTCCGCCATGAATCAGCGCGTCGGCCTTGTTCAACCGCACAATGAAACTCGGCCGCGCATCCACGAAGTGCGGATCCTCCGTGGGCCGGGCCATCGTCATGAGTTCGATCTTGTCGCCGCCAACCTCCCGGGCAATGGCCGCCAGGTCCGGCGTGGTGGCGACGACGTTCAGTTTCGCCTGGGTTACCGGGACGAACGTGACCAGCGCTGTGACCATCAACAACCCGCGCAGATCAAACACTTTGAACCGGTCCACCTTCCCCGCACCCCTGCCCTCTCCCCTTGACGAAAAGAGCGGCACGGTGAGGGGTAAGAACGAGTCAAGGCGATGTTGGCTCTCGATATTCTCTGCTCTCATGTCTTGCCCTCCTCAAAACTTGTGCGCCGCGTGCGCGCCCAGCAGGAACTCGAATTGCAGCCACACCGAGTGATCCGAGCCAATGTCGCGCCGGTCATCGTAGTTGTATTGCAAGCGGACCTTCGAGTACTCGCTCGGATACCAGGTCAAGTTCGGCGCAAGCCGCCAGCGCCGATTGCGCTCCGGGTCGCGGCCCAGGACCGAGTCATCGTAGGAGAGGTTCATTTTCTCGTAGTCACCTTTTTCGCCGGTCACGTAGTCGTAGCGCAACCCGGCCACCCAGCCCTTGCGGAAGCCCCATAGCAATTGAGTGTAGAAGCCGTAGTCGGTCAGCGTTTCCCGCGACAGCAAAGCGGGGTCACCGGTGTTCTCGTCAATGATCGCCTCCTCGCCGGCATCGGCCTCCTCCTGCCAGTCAAACATCCCCGCGTCGTAGCGGCGCAGCATCGCCTCGGTCTGCCACATCACGAATGGAAAACCCGCGTGCGCGCTGGGCGACTTCCACTTCCAGGTCACATCCACCCCGTAAATCTGGGTGGACGTGTCGCCCGTCATGCCCGAGGAATTTGGGCCGAACGCCGCCGAGGCGCCCAGCAACAGGACCTGATTATCCGTCACGTCGAAAGACATTGCCAGCCGCGGGGTAAACAACAAGTCTCCGATGCCATCCACGCCGCGGTCGTTGTCCCGATGGCGGTAGGCAAACGGCAGTGGGTCCTCGTCGTGGCCACCGTGCGAGTGGCCGCTGCTGCGGAAGCTCGCCGCCGTTTCGCCGTGGCTGTCCTGGATGCCCAGGAACAACTCCGAGTAAAAGGGCGTGGGCGCCAGCCATGACAGTCTTGCCCCCGGATTGCGCAGTCCGTCCGGGCCAAGGAAACGCGCGTTCACCAGGGGCGTGTCCACGAAGCTCCAACTGTGCGGGTGCTGGGTGTTGATCCGTCCGAACTCGGACAAGTATTGTCCGGCGCGCACCTGGAAATTGCCCGGCAACGCAATGGTTTCCAGCCAGGCCTCCTCCAGTTCGATGAACGATTCACCTTCCGAATCCACGCCGAACAGCACGTTCGCGTTGCCGCGGAAATAGGGATCAATCGCTCCCATGAGGTTCAGCTCCACGCCTTGGATCGTGAACCCGTTTTGATTGGGATCGTGGCCGCCAAGTTGCGTGCCTCCTTCGATGTCGTCTGCCGTCGAGCCGCCCGCCGCGAACGTTCCCACCAGACCAATATCCATGTAGGCGCTGCCGCGCCCCACGCGAATCGGATCACTGGGTCGCCATGGACTCGAAAGCGGTTCTTCCGGCGTCTCCGCCGCCGCGGCCGCCGCAGCAGTGGCCGGCGGTTGAGCCGCGAGTGCCTCGAGTTTCTTGGTCAGTGCTTCCATCTGCTCGCGATGCTCGCGCTGCGCCTTGTCGAAATTCTCCCGCATCTGTTGCAGTTGCCGTTTCAACTGCTCGACTTCACCGGCTTCCTGCGCCTGAAGCGCGCTCGCGCCCAGTCCCAACGAGGAAGCCAGAACGGTCATTCTCACCACTCTCATCAATTTCATACAAACTCCATGAACGGCGGCCCCGAAGACTTTCCGGGTACGCCAAAGGTTTAATTCAAAGACAGAAACCACCGGCGAACGAACGCCAGCGAACTCAGAGACTGTAGGAAAGGCCGGGCGGCGCGCGCCCCGGCGGCAAGAGAGAATGAGAACTCCACGGAACACCGGCGCTTGCCGCCAGCAAACCGCAAGGCAGGAAAATTACCTCCACTGGCAGCACCGGCGCGGACTCAGGAACGTTCAGTTGCCCCTGGGCCAAGGTGCAAATCATGCAGGGCTTCGTGTCCCCGGTGCCTTCGTGATGCGCCCGGTCATGCAACGCGCCGCCCGCCGCCAGACTGCCAAAAGCCAGCAACAGGACGGCCAAAAGGCCGGCCATCAACGACTTCGCCCCAAGGCGGTGCGCTTTCCTTTCCCGTTGCATCGCGCCAGTAGTAAGCAAGACCAACGCCAGCGGCAAGCGTGGATTTGGATGAAGTGTCAGCCAGGCAGCATCTCATTTTGCTGCCAGTTCGCAGGGTTGCGACCGGGGCGATTCCAACCGCCTGGCCCGCTTGGCAACTGGCAAGCCTGCTCTCCGGCGTCGAGCCCGGCCCATGGTCAGCGGCGGTTCAACCGGACACTTCCCAGCCCGAACTCAGCGGCCTGGGCCACGACTCGAAAGTCAGCACCTCCATTTTGCGAATTCAGAAAGCGCGCGTCGTCCAACTTGAAGCTCGCGGATTTCCAGCGCTTGTCGCCAGCCAGAGGAATGTTCTCGCTGGGGCTGTAAGCTCCGGCAAAGGGTGCGCTCGGGTCGCTGCCGTCGAACTCAACACTCAACCGGCCGGGCGCGGCGTCGAAGTACTCCAGTTCAACCGTCGCGTTCATCGTGCCCTCGCTCTTGAACGAATCGTCCACGGCAAAGTACAGGTAAAGCCCGTGGCCGGACTTGAACGGAACGCCAAACCAGCCCTGGCGGCCCTGCACTCCCCTCAGGACGGTCTGCCCGTCCTCAACCGTGACCAGCGTCAGTCCCTTGCCCGCTTTCGCGTCACTGGCGACCGCGGAAATCTGTTTGGCGTCATGGAATGATCCCTTCGGCCACGGCGGTTTCCAGCCCCGCTTGAAAAGATCCGAATACTTTCTCGTCAATTCGATGTACTGGCGGCCATACTCCCTGGACTCGGCAATGTCCGTGCCCTCGTGGAATTCGTTCCACGTTTCGATCATCACGAAGTTGGAGGGCCGGCGGAGAAACTTGAGCCAGCTTTCCTCGTAAAACTTGCCGCCCTCGCGATCGCGCACCAGCGGCGTGCGCCCCGGCACGGCGGAATGATCGTAGCCCGGCCCGATTTCAGCGATGCCCGGATTGCGGAACGCCAGCGCGCCGCCCCAGGCGCACGTGTTGTCGCCCTTCACGCCCCAGGAATCCTGTGGCGCAATCCACGGCACGCGCCCGCCGAACTGCTTCGGAAATTCCGACTTGGTGAAGTCAATGAATCCCTGATCCCACTTCTTCGCGAACGCCGACGCGTAAAGCAGCACGATGGGCTTTCCGTCCATCATCGCCCAATGTGTCGGCGGAACACAGGAGAAGAAATCGCGCACCGTCGCGTAGAACCACCGCTTGCCGTAATCGGTCGTGAGGTCGGCGTGATAACCCCAGCGATTGTGTTGCAGCGTGCTGGTGTCGTAAAAGAGACCGATGCGCGGCGGCTGCTTTCCCTCCATAAACAGCTCTTCGCGCGCCTGCACCAGCGGCGGCAGACCGGCGTAACTCCAGTGCAAACCCGCCTTGTGATCCTGCTCCGACGGCGCGCCCCAGAACACCATCAGCGCGACGTCAATCCCGGCTGCTTCCATGTCGGCCAGTTGCAGCTTGTGCCAGCGAACAGACTTGTAAGAAAAGTCCTCGAAGGTCGGCGGGTGCGTGGTCAACGCATCCGTCCCATCGTGGTCAATGATGTGCTCTTGGGTTTGGATGTCGTACCAGTAAAAGAAATAGGTGCCGACAATTCGGTCCTTGGCGCTGAAGGATTTGCTGCCGGTGAAGTCCTGCTCCGTCAGATTCACATAAGGCCCAAAAGCGGGCGGGATTTCGCGCTCGGCGGCGTGCGCACCCAAGGCCACCGCGTGGAGGAAGATCGCCGCCACCAGCATCCGTCGGGTTGAAGATTTCATGACGCTTGAATCCTGTTCGATCATTTTGGATTGCCCAAACCCTCGAGGGAATGCCCCCGGCACGGTGCGGCCACAACCCCGTCTCGGTAAAAATTAGACGCAGGGGAACGGATGACAAGCAAAGACCCACGCGGCTCGCCTATAGGGCGCATCTCAGTTTATTGCAGGCAGGCATTCCTGGCGGAGCGCAGGTTTCCCAACCTGCGGTATCGCCGACTTCCAGTCGGCGGGCCCAGGCACGGCGTGGCAGGCCAGGAATTCGCCGCGTTTGCGGATTGGAAATCCGCG
>WYBW01000098.1 GCA_011525685.1 Verrucomicrobiia bacterium | reverse complement strand
GTGGGCACGGTGATTCATTCCACGCTCGACGCCCAGGAGGCGCTGTTGCTGATCGTGCGCGAGGCCGTGCGGGTCATGCGGGCCTCCAGCGGTTCGGTCGTGCTCGTCAATCCCACCAACGGTTTTCTGGAAATTCACGCATCCCAAGGCCTGCCGTCCAGCGCGGCGGATTTGAAACTGCGCGTGGGCGAGGGCATCACCGGCTGGGTGGCGCGCACCGGCCAGCCCGTGCGGTGCGGCGACGTGACGCGGGACTCGCGCTACGTCATGGTGCGGCCCGAGGTGAAGTCGGAACTGGCCGTGCCGCTGGAGGTGAACGGCGTCGTGCGCGGGGTGCTCAACGTGGATTCGGACCGGGCGGAGGCGTTCGGCGTGGCGGATCAGGAGTTGCTGGCCGCGCTGGCGGTTCAGGCCTCGGGCGCGATTCGGAACACCTGGCTCTTCGAGCAGTTGCGGCTCAAGGCGCAGTTGTTCGAGTCGCTGGCCAGCGTGAGCCGGACGATCAATTCCACGTTGAACCTGGACGAGGCGTTGAGCGCGGTGACGCGCGAGGCCTGCATGTTGATGGGCGCCAAGATGTGCTCGCTGATGATGCTGGACGAAACCCGCGAGTGGCTGGACCTGCGGGCCAGTTTCGGCGCCGGCCAGAGTTACGTGCGGAAACCGCGCTTGAGCGTGGGTGAGAGTTTGCTGGGTTCGGTGGTGCGACGGAAGAAACCGGTGCAGGTGGAGAACGTGCAGGTTTCCGGCCGGTATCAAAACGTCGAGGTGGCCCGGAGCGAAGGACTCGTGTCGCTGTTGAGCGTGCCGCTGTTGTTTGGCGGTGAGGCCATCGGCGCTTTGAGTGTTTACACCGCGCGGCCCTACGCCTACTCGAATGACGAAATCCGGATCCTATCCGCCTTTGCCGAACTGTCGGCCATTGCCATTGAAAAAGCGCGGCTCTATGAGCGGATCGTGGATGTGGAGGAACAGTTGCGGCAGAACGAAAAACTGTCCGCCCTGGGTTTGCTGGCCGCCGAGGTGGCGCATGAAATCCGTAATCCCCTCACGGTGATGAAGATGCTATATCACTCGTTGAATCTGGAGTTCCCGCCCTCCGACCCCCGGGCGGAAGATGCCCGCGTCATGGGCGAAAAAATCGAGCATCTCAACAAGATCGTCGAGCGCATCCTGGATTTTGCCCGGAGTTCCGAACCGCAATTGGCCCCCGTGGACTTGAATCGGCTGCTGGAAGAGTTGTGTCTGCTCGTGCGGCACAAGCTCACCCACCAGGGGGTGCGGTTGGATCGCCGGTTGCAGCCGAATCTCCCACGGGTGTTGGCCGACGAGACCCAGTTGGAACAGGTGTTCCTGAACTTGATCCTGAACGCGGCCGAGGCCATGCCTGAGGGCGGAACCCTGACGATCAGCACCTCCAGCGATGAGCCGTCAGGCGGGGTTGCCGTGGAAATCAGTGACACTGGCGGAGGGATGTCGGAGGAACAACGTCGCGAGGCGTTTCGTTCCCTGCTCAGCACGACGAAAGAGAAAGGCACCGGGTTGGGACTGGCAATCGTCGGGCGAATCGTGGAGGCGCATCATGGCAGCGTCAGCATCAAATCCAGTCACGGCTTGGGCACAGCCATCGTGGTTCAACTGCCGGCGGGTTGAACGTTAGTCCACCGCGCGTCCCGACTGGACGCTGGGGAGGCGGCTTGGCAGCCGCCCGACCCACTGGGCGGCTCGTAAGTCATCCCTCCGGCAGTCCGACGGATTTGCATCCGAGTGAGAGGCGCCGGTCCGATTCTTGGCCGGTTGTTTTTGATTTCGCTTGCCGTGCGGCTCCCTGACAATTCGGGCTCGACATGAGCGCCGCTGTTTTCCTGGATCGCGACGGAACAATCATCAAAGAAAAGGAGTACCTCCGCGACCCGGCGCAGGTTGAATTGCTTCCCGGGGCGCTGGCCGGCCTGAAACGGCTGGGCGAAGCCGGGTTCAGGTTGGTTCTCGTCACGAATCAGTCCGGCGTGGGCCGGGGGTATTTCACGCTCGAAGACGTCGAACAAGTCCACGCCCGCCTGGTGCTGGAGTTGGCTCAGGGCGGTGTCCGATTGGAGAAGATTTACGTGGCTCCGGAAGCGCCCGATCAACCCAGTCGCGGACGGAAGCCGTCTCCACAGTTCCTGTTCGACGCGCGGGATGAATTCGGCCTGGACCTTGCCCGAAGCTATGTGATCGGCGACAAACTCCTTGACCTGGAATGTGGCTGGAACGCCGGCGTAAAGCGAAGCATCCTGGTGCGGACGGGTTATGGGGCGGAAGTCGAGCGGACGGCGGGAGACAAGCTGGCGCGCGCGGTGGCCGTGAACGATCTGGCCGCGGCGGCGGATTGGATATTGGCGGACATGAAAGCGTGAACCTCAGAGTCGGCCGCGTGTGGAACGCTTTGCGTTTCGGCGCCACAACCATTTAACGAGTCACGAGCGATGTGTGGCATTGTTGGCTACGTGGGGAAGCGGGAGGCTTCGCCGCTCCTGATGGACGGCCTGCGGCGGTTGGAGTACCGCGGCTACGATTCGGCGGGCATCTGCACCCTGGACGCGCGGGGGTTGCACCTGCGCAAATGCGTGGGCCGCGTGGCCGCGCTGGCGGACACGCTGCGCCGGGAGCCCGTGCGCGGCACCCTGGGCATCAGCCACACACGCTGGGCCACGCATGGTCTCCCAAGCAACGCCAACGCGCATCCGCATCTGGACGAATCCGGGCGCCTCGCCATCGTCCACAACGGCATCATCGAAAACTACGCCGAGTTGCGGCGCGGACTCGTCGAGCGCGGACACCACTTTCGGTCGCAGACGGACACGGAGGTGCTCGCGCATCTGGTCGGCCAGCACCTGAAAAAGCTGGTGGCGCACGGAAAGCATGCCACCGCCGGGTTGCTGACCCGCGCGGTGCAGGAAGCCACCCGCGAGGCCGAGGGCACTTACGCCATCGCGGTGTTGCACAGCGATCTGCCCGAGCTGCTGATCGGCGCGCGACGCGGTTCGCCGCTGGTGGTGGGCGTGGGTCAGGGTGAGCAGTTTCTCGCCAGTGACGTTTCACCCATCGTGCCGCACACGCGCCAGGTGGTTTACCTGCACGACGGCGACGTGGTGTGCCTGACGCGCGACGGGCTGGAGTTGTTTGCCCGGGGCAAGCCGATCCACCGTCCGGTGGACTCCGTGGACTGGTCTTCCGAGCAAGCCGAGATGGGCCGCTTCCCCCATTACATGCTCAAGGAAATCCACGAGCAACCGCAGCGGGTGTCCGAGGAATTGAAACGCACGTTGCGCCCGGCCCAAGGCGGGGTTGAATTCGAGGAAATGGCCTTGAGCCGCAAGGAACTGGCGCGGATTCGACGTCTGTTGCTCGTGGCCTGTGGCACAAGCTGGCACGCGGCGCTGGCGGGGGAATATGTGATCGAGAATCTGGCCGGCGTGCCGGTGGAAGTGGAGTGCGCCAGTGAAATGCGTTATCGCAATCGCCCGTTGGAGAAGGACACGCTGGTGGTTTCCATTTCGCAATCCGGTGAGACGGCGGACACGCTCGCGGCGATTCGCGGCGCCCGCGCTCGGGGCGTCAGCACGCTGGCCATCGTCAACGTGGTTGGCTCGACCATTGCCCGCGAATCGGATGCGGACATTTACATGCGGGCCGGGCCGGAGATCGGTGTCGCTTCGACCAAGGCCTTTGAAATGCAGGTGTTGCTGCTGACGCTGCTGGGCATCGCGCTGGGCCGGCAGCGCGGGCATCTCTCCGCGGCCCAGGGCCGCAAACTCGTGCGCGAACTGCAAACGCTTCCCGGGAAAATCCAGCGCATCATTGACGGCGACGCCCGGATTTTGGAAGTCGCCAAGAAGTTTTACCGCCTCACCGACTTCCTATACATGGGCCGGCAATATAATTTCCCCGTGGCGCTCGAAGGCGCGCTCAAGCTCAAGGAGCTTTCCTACATTCACGCCGAGGGTTATCCGTCCGCCGAAATGAAGCACGGCCCGATTGCGATGATCGCGCCGGATTTCCCCAGCGTCTTCGTCGTGCCGCGCGACGCGATGTTCGACAAGAACATGAGCAACCTGGAGGAAATCAAAGCGCGTAAAGGACCGATCATCGCCGTGGCGACTCAAGGGGACAAGAGGGTTGCCAAGATGGCCGACGCGGTGATTTTCATTCCAGCGACGCTGGACTGTTTACAACCGTTGCTCACGGTGATTCCGCTGCAATTGCTGGCGTATCACATTGCCGTGCTGCGCGGTTGCGACGTGGACAAGCCGAGAAATCTGGCCAAAAGCGTGACGGTCGAGTGAGTTCTGCACGGCATGTTCTGTTGTGTGTGTTCAGGTAATAAAGTTGGAATCCAGGTCACAGTCATGGGAGGAACCAATTTGCTTTGGCGCACCGCGGGGAGATTGTTAGCTTGCGGCGGTTGAAGCACCGCGAGAAGCATCCGAATCGCCGCCGCGCGCCCCTGTCGTCACCGTTCAGTCGGCCGGTTGTGACCGGTTCACCCCAGGGGGCGCGGCTCTGGTTTTTTCGGCTGACCGCCCTGACGGTCATTCCGCTTTTGTTACTGGGGACAACCGAACTGGCCCTGCGGGTTGCGGGCTACGGGTACGCAACTTCATTCTTCAAGCCGGTTTCCATCAACGGCGTCGCGTGCCTCGTCGAGAACGACCAGTTCGGCCTGCGCTTCTTTCCTCCACCGCTGGCGCGCAGCCCCGCTCCGGTGGTGATGCGGGCCGAGAAGCCGCCGGGCCGTTACCGGATCTTTCTGCTGGGCGAATCGGCGGCGCTCGGCGACCCGGCACCGGCTTTCGGGGTCGGACGTTATTTGCAGACGCTCCTGCGGGAGCGGTTTCCGGAGGCGGACTTCGAGGTGGTGTGTGTGGCGATGACGGCCATCAACTCGCACGCGCTGCTGCCCATCGCCCGGGAGTGCGCCCGGCGGGATGGTGATCTGTGGGTTGTTTACATGGGCAACAACGAGATGGTCGGGCCGTTTGGGGCAGCCACGGTGTTCGGTGCAAAAGCGCCGTCACGCTGGCTGGTGCGGCTGCGGCTGAGCCTGGGCAGACTGCGGCTGATGCAGGCGCTCACGGACTTGAGCCACTGGGTGGGCGCGGAAAACCGCAACCGCACCTGGGAGGGAATGAAGCTTTTCATCGAGAACCAGTTGGCGCCGGACCACCCGGCCCGGGAAACCGTTTACCGGAATTTCCGGGCGAACTTGGAGGACCTGCTCCAGGCCGCGCAACGGGCTGGCGTGCCGGTGGTCTTGAGCACGGTGGCTGTGAACCTGAGGGATTTCGCCCCGCTGGCGGCGTTGCCGGGTCGCGTCGGCACGAATCCGCCGCCCGAGTTTGCGCGACTGGTCACCGAAGCCGTCACCGCCCAGGCGGCAGGCGATTGGTCCAGCGCCGTCCGCGCCTACGAACAGGCCGCGCAGATTTCGCCGCGTCACGCCGACGTCCAGTTCCGGCTCGGTCAATGTCACCTGGCGCTCGCGAATCGTCGCGAGGCGCTGGCGCGTTTCTCGCAGGCGCGCGACGACGATGCCTTGCCTTTCCGAGCAGACTCGAGGGTGAACGCCATCATCCGGGAAGCCGGGGAATCCCACACCGGTCGCGGCGTTCATCCATTTGACGCGGAGTCGGTTCTGGCGGCGCACAATCCGGACGGCATCCCGGGCGATGAATCGTTTTACGAACATGTGCATCTGACGTTCGACGGCAATTACCGGCTGGCGCGCGCACTGGCGGAAGCCATAGTGCCGCGGCTGCCGGAACGAATCACGCGGCGGACAACTGCCGATTGGGCCACGCAGGAGGAGTGCGAGCGGCGGCTGGGACTGAGCGACTGGAACCGGCGCGATGTGTTGGACAACATGCTGCGACGGCTCGCGCAACCGCCATTCGCCGGTCAACCCGACAACGCCCGGCGCCTAAAGCTGTGGCGAAACCGGCTCAACGAAACCGCGCGGCAATTGACGCCCGCCAACGCCGGGGCGGCGCGCTCGCTCCATCTCGAAGCGATCCGGCGCGACCCGGAGGACTTTCGTTTGCATTGGAATTTCGCCGATTTTCTTGAGGCCACGCGCGACTTGCCCGGAGCGCTGGCGGCCTGGCGTAAGGTGCAATCCCTCATTCCCCATCATCATGTGGCGTATTATCAATTGGGACGATTGCACGCCGAGCTCGGCCAGCGCGTCGAAGCCCGCCGGGCGCTTGAGCAGGCGGTGGCCCGGCGGCCCGACCTGGGCGCGGGCTGGTTCGAGTTGGGCCTTCTTGATCTGGCGGAAGACCGGCCGGAAACGGCGCTGCGTCACTTTGCGCGGGCGCGTTCGTTCGCGCCACAGGACGCCCGCATCGCCTTTCAGTCCGCGCTGGCGTTGGCCCGGTTGCAGCGCCAAGCGGAGGCGGTTGTGGCCGCGCGTGATGCGCTGCGACTTGATCCCGACTTCCACGAAGCCCGGCTCTGGCTGGGCGCGGCTTTGCTTACCGCCGGGCAGCCCGGCGACGCCCGGGCGGAATTGGAGGCGGGATTAAAATTGAGGCCGGACCATCCCCTGCTGCGGCTGAACTTGGGAAAAGTTCTGCTCCAACAGGGTCTCACGAACGAAGCCTTGCGAGAATTCGAGGAGGCGCTGCGGCTCGACCCAAATCTGCGAGCGGCTACGGAGTCGCTCGAGAAACTGAAATCCCCGTCACCACCGCCGCCATAATCTGACTTGGGACAAATTCACAGGTGGCAAGACATTCAAGCGGGCTGCACCTCAAACAACGCGTGCGCGAATTGTTTGGCGTCGAAGGGTTGCAGGTCGTCCGGTTGCTCGCCGAGGCCGATGAATTTGATGGGCAGGCCGAGCTCCTTCTGAATCGCCACCACCATGCCGCCTTTGCTCGTGCCGTCGAGCTTGGTCACGATGAGACCGGTGAGCGGGACGGCTTTGTTGAATTCGCGCGCCTGGTTCAACGCGTTCATGCCGGTGCTGCCGTCGAGCACGAGCAGGACTTCGTGCGGCGCGCCGGGCAGTTGCCTGCCGATGACGCGATGGAGCTTGTGCAACTCCTGCATGAGGTTGTGTTTGGTGTGCAAGCGGCCAGCCGTGTCTATGAAGAGGTAGTTGGCCTTGCGCGCCTGCGCGGCGGTGACGGCGTCGTGCGCCACGGCGGCAGGGTCCGCGCCATACGCGCCGGCGATGACCTCGACCTTGAGGCGCGCGCCCCAGAGTTTCAACTGCTCGATGGCGGCGGCGCGGAAGGTGTCGCAGGCGGCGAGGAGGGCGGTTTGGCCGCGAGACTGAACCAAGTGCGCGAGCTTGGCGGAAGTGGTGGTCTTGCCGGTGCCGTTCACGCCGACGATGGACACGACACAAGGGCCAGAAGCAACCTGAACGAGGGCGGCGCGGTTGGAGGACAGGTTCTTTTCGACCTCGGTCCGCGCGATGGCGAACACCTCGTGCCCGGTCGTGCCCTGCGATTCGTAGGCCCGTTTGACCGCGTCGAGAATCTGTTGTGTGACGGCCATTCCGAGATCAGCGGCGATGAGGGCGGCCTCGAGTTCCTCCAGCGATTCGGCGGTCAGCTTGGGCGAGCGCGTGACGATGCGCTTGATTTCATGCGTCAGCCGGTCGTGTGTTCTGGCAAGGCCGGCTTTGAATTTGGCGAAGAGTCCCATGGGAAGTGAAGCGAACCGGAGGGAGCAGGCCTCAGCTTTTCCGACAAACAGACGAGGGCGCCGCAAGTTGCGGTCGGTTGTGCGGCGCGAGCCATTCGCCTGGCTTCTGCAAGCCCCCCCGTTGCGGCGCAGAAGACCGCAGGCGTGAGCACGCCGTGAATCGCACGGCTGGAACCGGCTCGTCCCGGAGTGGTTTCATGGGGTTATGGAGACTCACTCGGTATCGTGGGTTTGCGCCCGGCGAGACGCTGTTTCAACTTTTCGACGTGCCGATAATCGAGCCGGACGGTGCCGATCAGCGGTTTCCCCTTGCTCAGACCGTGGCAATCCGATCCGCCGGTCACGAGCAGGCGGTAGCGCTCCGCCAGTCTGAGGTAATGCTGCACGGCTGCCGGGGAATGTTTGGTGTGAAAACACTCGATGCCGTCGAGGCCGGCGTCCACGAGGTGGGGGATGACCTCGTCCGTGCGGTTCAATCCGGGATGGGCCAGGACGGCCAGGCCGCCGGCGTGATGAATCAGGGCGATGCCCTCGCGGGCTGACATCTTTTTCTTCGGCACCCACGCGGGCCGGCTTTTCTTGAGATACTTTTCGAAGGCCTCATCCAGCGAGCGGCACAAGCCGGCGTTGACGAGCGCACGCGCCACGTGGGGACGGCCCGGCGAACGGCAGTTGGCCAGGGCGAAGACCGCGTCGGCTTGCAGCGGAACATTCAACCGGTTGAGGCGGGACACCATTTCGCGAACGCGGTCCTGCCGCACGGTCTGGAATTGGCCGATCTCGACCAGGAGCCTCGGATTCAGCGGGTCCACGAAGTATCCCAGCAGGTGCAATTCGTTGCCATCGTGCTCGGCGGTCAGCTCGGTGCCCGTGATGAACTCGATTCCCGCCGCGGCGCAGGCGGCGGCCATGCGCGCGCAACCCTCCACCGTGTCGTGGTCCGTGAGCGCCAGTGCCGCAAACCCGAACTTCTGGCCCAAGGTTGCCACCTCCTCCGGCGTGTAAGTGCCATCGGAGAACTGCGTGTGCAGATGGAGGTCGGCAAACATGGTTCCGATGCGGGGTGCGCCTGGCGTCAGAGGGAGATTCATTTCACAATGCGCGCTGGCCGCATCAACTCGCTCTTCACCTTGTCGAGAATGCCATTCACGAACTTGCCGCTGTCCTGGGTGGAGAATTTCTTGGCGATGTCCACCGCCTCGTTGATGCTGACCACGGGCGGGATGTCCTCGCGGTGCAGCATCTCATAGATCGCCAGGCGCAGGATGTTCCGGTCCACGGCGGCGATGCGGTGGAGTTCCCAGTTCTTCACGTGTTTGCGGATGTGTTCGTCCAGTTCGTCGCGATGTTCCAGCGTGCCGCGGATCAGTGGCTCGGCGAAGAGCCGCATCTCGGCCTCACCCGCGGAGGGGGGCGGCAACTCGACCGGTTGCCCCCAGGTGGCCGGGCCCTGGTCGCCGGCGATCGCCGCGGCGCGTTGCGACTCCCAGAATTCCTCCAGCGCCCGGTCCAAATCCGCCGGCGGATTCAGATCGTGCTGAAACAGAAACTGCACCGCGCGTTCGCGCGCTTCACGTCGCTTGCCCATGACCAAGGAACACGATGCCGCAGGCGTCCGTGATGCGAAATGAAAAACTTCGGGTGATGCTTCAGTCTTACCCGATGTGCGCGCTTGCAGCGCAGGATTCCATCCGGCTGGGCCGCGGATTTCCCATCCGCAGACCTTCGCTGGGACCGGAGTTTCCGCGGGAATGGCCGGTTTGCCGAATGGAATTCGGCGATACGGCAGAATGGAAGGCTGCGCTACCGCCATGCAACCCTGAGAGATCGGCACTTCGGCGTCGCGCGAAAGTTCGGGAGGACCAAAGTCAATCCGCCCTGTCCGCGGCGACCACGCCAGAGCGAAGATTCGTTCGATCCAATGCGACCGGCAGGCCTCGAGTCCTATTTCGGCGCGCAGAAGTTCTTCGACACGATTCGAGTTCTCACGTTGAAGCGGGCTGAAGCCCGCGCCCCGGGACGCGGCATTTATGCCGCTTCAACGCAGAACTGTCCCGACCGATGTCGAAAAATCTATGCGCGGCCATATAGCCTGGTTGTCGGGCGACCTCCATCGCTTAATCCGATGCCGGACGCCGGTTTATCAATTAACGCTCCTGCCAGGGATGAAGCTAGAGTCGCCGCATGAAAATGAACCGCAAGTTTCGCCAGTTCGCCCGAAAGCGGTTTTGGGCTGGTCTGCTGTTACTCGTCACCCTAGCCTGCGCCGAATGTTGGATGGTGGGTTTTTTCGGTCGTGATTGCGCGCGAGGCGCGGCCCAGGCGGATTGGGGTTATGGATTTCCCCTGTCTGATCACAGTCTTGCGCTCCGTTGAGCGCGGGAGCATGAGTCGAGGATAAGCCATGGACGAGCGTGCGGAACTGGATCAGCTCAAACAGCGGCAGGCGCGGCTCGAAAAGGAGTTGCACCAACTGGCGGACGAACTGGCGCAACTGGAGTCCCGCGTGCAAAATCGCCCGGCGATGCCGACGCCGGCACCCGTTCCGCCGAGACCTTCACTGTCACCAGCCGAAACCCGGCAAGCGGTACCACCCCCGATTCCAGTGCCGCCGGTCATTCCGGTGGTCATACCCCCAAAGCCGGCAGCCGCTCCCGCCGCGGAATTGGTTTCTCCACCGACTGCGACAACCACACCGCCTGCTGCATCTGCCGAATTCTTGCCGGCCTATCTGAAACAGGAACAGGTTTCCAAGCAAGCGGAACCGGAGCGCGGGGCAGAGCTTCCGCCAGCGTCGCCTGTCAGGACTCCCACACCGGTGGATTCGCCTGCGCTGGCGGTGGCCGGGCCGCGCGCTTCGCTCGAGATGCGGGTGGGCACTTACTGGCTGGTGCGCATCGGCATCGTGATGCTGCTGACCGGCCTGGTGTTTTTCGGCAATTACGCCTATCAGAATTTCATCGTCCGATTCGGGCCGCTCGGGAAGGTGATCCTGCTTTATCTGGCCAGCGGGGTGTTGCTGGGCGCGGGCGCCTGGTGGCAGCGGCGGAGCGTGAAGGAATCGCTGCGCAACTACGCGCAAGTGCTCTTTGCGGGTGGCCTGGCGGCGGTTTACTTCACCACCTACGCCGCGCATCATTTTGAGAATCTCAGGGTCATTGGGAGTCCGCTGCTCGACGGCGTGCTGTTGCTGGGCTGGGCGGGTTTCATCGCGTGGATCGCGGATCGGAAGAAGTCCGAGGTGCTCGCGCTTTTTGCCGTCGGACTGGCGTACTATACGTCGGTGATCACGCGCGTCGGCACGTTCACGCTTTACTCGAATCTGGTGCTGACGGTGGCGGCGCTGTTCTTCCTGTTGCGCAATCGCTGGGCCGGGCTTTCGTGGGCCAGCCTGGTGGCCACGTACGCCGCGTACGCCTACTGGCGATTCTTCCACGGCGGGGAAGGCTGGAGCGGCCCTGGACTGGGCACGGCGGCTTCCTTCCTCGGCAGCTACTGGCTCGTCTTCACCGTGGCGGGATTCCTGTCCAAACACGACAACCTCGCGGGCGAGCGGCGCGCGGCCTTTCTCACTTTCAACAACGGCGCGCTGTTCACCCTGTATGTGCTGACGATGCTGCAAACGGACAGCTCACGGTTCTGGATGTTCTCGCTCGGCTACGGCGGCGCGCTGCTGGTGCTGGCGGAATTATCGCGCCGGTTCCTGGCAGACGAACCAATCACCAAGAACAGTTATCTCACCCAGGGACTGCTGCTCGTCACCGTTGGCCTGGTCGCCAAGTTCAGTGGCCTGCAACTGGCCCTGCTGCTCGCCGCCGAGAGCGTGATCCTGTTCATTCTGGGCACGCTGCGGAAAAACATTTTCCTGCAAACGGGCGCTTACGTCTCCGGCGCGATGGCGGTGGGCTGGGGGATTGACGGAGTGGAGCGCAACGATCCGCGCGGGCTCTGGCTGGGGGCGACCCTCGGCGCGCTGATGGTGTTGAACGCGGCCTGGTCGCACTGGCGGATGGCTTGGGCGGACAAGCGGGAATTGCGACCGGTGCCGACATACTTCACCGCCCTCGCCCTTGTCATTTGGTGTTTCACCGTCTGGCAGAACACGGCGCACCAGAACTTCGGGCTGGTGCTGGCGCTCGTCACCCTGGCGCTGACGCTTTCGGTTTACGTGCTGCGGGTGCCGGAGATTCCGTTGCTGGGCATGAGTTACCTGCTGGTGGCGCAGGCGGGGTGGGCGTTCGACGTGCCCAAGGTTACGGCGTTGCAACTGGCGTTCACGCTGGCGGCAAATGGTGCGGCGCTGCTTTGCGTCGGATGGCAACGCCAGTCGTCCGCCCTGCGCGGCGGCGCGGGGGTGGCCGCGGGGTTGGCAGTCATGTGGGGCATCGCCGGTTTGGAGCAATTTGACCGGCTCGGTTTGTTCGCCGGCGTAACCTTGGGTTTGGTGATGGCCGCCAAGGCAGTCTGGATGGATCGGAAATCGCCCGTTGACGAGTCGCGCCGGCTGCGACCGGGCCCGGCCTACTTCACGGCGCTGGCTCTGGCGATGTGGGTCGCAGTGACCTGGTACAACACCACCGCAGACAATTTCCCGCTCGTGCTGGCCATCGAGGCGGGCGCACTGACCGCGACTGTTTACGTTTTGCGCGTTCGCGAATTTCCATTGCTCGGGCAGGCGTTGTTGATCCTTGGGCAAGGTGCCTGGTTATGGAACTTCATGGACGGCTCCGTTGCGCCCCCGTGGTGGAATCCGTTGCTGCTGATCTCCGTCACACTCGGATTGAGTCACTGGTGGCAACGCCAGAAGATCGTGGTGTGTGAAGCGTCGCTGGGCCGGTGGTTTCAAACCGCCTACGCGCTGGCGCTGATCGCGGTGGTTTATGTCTGGCTCGAACCCCGCGCCTCCGCGCCGGCGTGGCTGGCGCTGACCAGTCTGCTGGCGCTGGCCGTGACCGGTTACGGTGTGTTCACTCGCAACTGGCCGCTGGCGGTTTGCGGGCAGATTTTCCTGCTGATCAGTGCCGGGCAATTCGCGTGGCAACTGGCGCAGGGGAAGCCGGGCTGGCACTTTGCGCTCGCACCGATCGCGGCCCTGGGTGCGCTTTCGTTCGCCGCGTGGCTCTGGTTCGCGCGCCGGCCGGACAGCCAACCGCAGGTGCGGGATCCGTTGCTCCAACTGGCGATGATCTATCGCTGGGCCGCGCTGCTGATGGCGGTCTGGTGGGTGGGCGAATACATCCCCGACCGGGAACAAATCTGGGTATTCGTGCTGATTGGTGTGGCGGTCTTTCTTTTTGCCGGAAGGCGGGCAAGCCGTGAAGCATTGGCCTTTGGCGCGGCGTTCACGGTTTGCGGACTGGCCTTGGTGTGGCTGCCCGCGCAAAGACCTTGGCTGGTGTATGTGCCCAACTTGATCGCGCTGCTGGCGTTCCTTGGCCAGCAACACATCGCCCGCCGCCATGCCGGGCGCTATTCGCTGGCAGAAATCATTCATCAAGCGGCCATCGTCATCGGCTGTTTGAGTGTGTGGCGCTTCGTCACGTGCTGGGTGCTGGAGATCGCGGACAAGGATTATCTCACGGCCACCTGGTCGGCCCTGGCGCTGGTGATGTTCGGATTTGGCATCGGCTTGCGCGAGCGAATGTATCGTTGGTCGGGCCTGGCGGTGCTGGCGACGGCCCTCGCGCGCGTGGTTGTGTTCGACGTGTGGAAGCTGGAGACGATTTATCGTGTGCTCAGTTTCATGGCACTGGGCATCGTGCTGCTGGTGCTCGGGTTCTTCTACAACAAATACCAGGAGAAGATCCGGCAGTGGTTGTGAGGCATTACTGGAGGCATCTCAGTATCTTGCAAGTCATCCGATCCGTTGGAAAGGCGGCTGACCGGCCACCCGGCCACATGCAGGGAGACCCCACTGCTGAACACCGCCTGGCTTTTCCGGCGGTGGGACGCGCCGCATGACCGGTGAATTTCAGTTTCCTAAAGGCGGAAGTTCGGTTAGTTCATCCACCTGTCATGAAAAACTTGGTCACCCGCCGAAGCTTTTTGAACCACACCCTCCGCAGCGGACTCGCGCTGGCCGGCGCGGGCTGGCTTGCACCGTCCGTTGCGCGAGCGGTCGAACCGATCCAACGCGCCGGCCAGCCGCGTCTGCACCTCAGCCTCGCGGCCTATTCCTTCCGCCAGTTTTTCACCCATGCCGATCCGGCCCGCCGCATCACGCTGGAGAACTTTGTGGACTTCTGCGCCGATCAGGGTTGCGTGGGCACCGAGTTGACCAGTTATTATTTTCCGGAGGGGTTCGGCCGGGATTACCTCGTTCAACTCAAGCGCCACGCCTTCCTACGCGGTGTGGCAATCAGTGGTTCGGCGGTGGGCAACAACTTTGCGCTCCCTGAAGGCCCCAAGCGCGACGAACAGATCGCGCACGTCAAACGCTGGATCGAGCACTGTGCGGTGTTGGGCGCGCCGCACATCCGGGTGTTTGCCGGCTCGGCGCAGGGACTCGAGGTCGCCACCGCGAAACGACTTTGCATCGCCGCGCTTGAGGAATGTTGCGACTACGCGGGCCGGCACGGCATTTTTCTGGGGCTGGAAAATCACGGTGGCATTGTGGCTGAACCGCAAGACCTGCTCGAGATCGTGCGCGCGGTCAAAAGCCCCTGGCTTGGCATCAATCTCGACACCGGAAATTTCCACACCGAGGACCCTTACGCGGATCTCGCCCGCTGCGCGCCCTACGCCGTGAATGTTCAGATCAAGGTGGAACTCCAGCGTCGCGGCCAGAAGGCGAGGGAGGTTTCCGACCTGCCGCGGTTGGTGAAGTTGCTGCGGGACGCAAATTACCAGGGTTACGTGGCGCTCGAATACGAAGCCAACGAGGATCCGTGGAAGGCCGTGCCCGAATGGCTCGAAAAGATGAAGGCGGCGTTTGCCGCCTGACCCGGCCGGTTCGCGGTGCGGCCGGCCTCCAACTTCGGCTGCTTTTTGTAATTTGCCTGGGTTCATCGCGGCGGTAGAAACGGTCTCATCATGAACACCAAACCGGTGCTGGTCCTGTCCCTGTTGTTGAATCTCGCCCTCGTCCTTGTCCTGGCCTGGGGGCTTCTTAACAAACCGGTCCGCACTGAAGCGGTGTCGCCCGCGGTCCAGGCGTCGGAGACGGCAAGCGAGGCAAAGCCCCCATCGGAATCTTCCGGCGCGGCGATGCCGGCCATCGCCCCCACTCCATCCGCTCAGGCGTTCGACTGGCGGTTGGTCGAGTCCGAGGACTACAAGAAATACATCGCCAACCTGCGTGCCATCGGTTGTCCGGAGGAAACCATTCGCGACATCATCATCGCTGACGTGAACAAGTTGTTTGAATCGCGGAAGCGGACGCTGCGCGGCGCCGCCACCAATCGCTTCGAGTACTGGAAGACTGGCAACGTGTTTGCGGGCTTCATGGACCCGGAACGCATCGAGCAGGAGCAGGCGCTGGCGAGGGAAAAGCGCGAACTGCTGACCGAGTTGCTGGGGGTCGCTCCCGAGGAGAAGCCGAACCTGCTGGCCGCGTTCAATCCCTTTGAAAGCCTGCTGGATTTTCTTCCCGACGGCAAGCAGACCGCGGTGCTCGAGCTTTACCAAAAGTACCAGGCAAAGATGTTGAAGGGTTTCAGCGGCGGCACGCCGGACGCCGATGACCTGAAGCAGATGCAGAAGACGCAGAGGGAACTGGAGTCGGAACTGGCAGCCATGCTCACGCCGCAGGAGTTCGAGGACTATCAGTTGCGGATGTCGCAGACGGCCATGACCATGCGGATGCAACTGGCCAGCTTCGACCCCAACGAGCAGGAGTTCCGGGACATCTTCCAACTCAAGAAGGCCTTCGATGACGAGTTTGGAATGTTTGGCCTGAACCTGACCGATGCGGCCGAGCAGTCCCGGCGCGAGGCCGCCACGCAGGAGTTGAACGGACGATTGAAGACCTTGCTCGGAGAGGCGCGCTACGCGGAGTACGAACGGTCGCAGGATTATGTTTACCAGGGCCTCCATCGGGTGGCCGAAAAGCACGAGCTGGGCAAAGAGGCGGCCGTGAAGGTTTACGACATGAAAAAGGTTGCGGAAGAACAGGCCCGGAACGTGCGTCGGAACACCACCCTGACCCGCGACCAACGCGACGGTGCTCTGCGGGACATCCGCGCTGAAACCGAGAATTCCATCCGCGCCGTCTTCGGCGAACAGGCGTTTCGCTCCTACCAGAACCAGCCGGGCGCCTTCTGGCTGAAGGGCCTCAGCCCGGACCCGCCACCGCAAACGCCCTGAGGCGCGGGTTGACGCCGTGGCCCACCTCCGGCCACGCCGCACCGGTGGAGCGAGGACCGCTTGCGGCAGGCATCCTTGCCTGCCTTGGCGCCGGACATCCTGCCCGGCCGAAACAATCTCCCACGAAGCAAACTGCGCCGGAACTTCCGATGATCGCAGAGGAGGCCGCGCTTGATCCGGTTGGCAAGGAGCCACGCCCTCCACAGCACGTTGGACGGATGCCGCCATCGTTGTTGATCCTCAGTTGCAATCGCCCTCGAGTTTCCGGGCGGCTTGACGGCATGGCGCCCGTTCGCTAGGTTGCGGCACGGGTTAAGCCAGAACGTCATTATGAACAATTTTTTGGTTCCTATCGTGGTGGAGCAAACCGGTCGCGGCGAGCGCAGTTGGGACATCTATTCGCGCCTGCTGGTGGACCGGATCATTTTCCTCGGCACGCCCGTGGACGATACGGTGTCCAACATCATCATCGCGCAACTGCTCTTTCTCCAGATGACCGATGCGAAGAAGGACATTCACCTGTACATCAACTCACCCGGCGGCAGCGTCACCGCCGGCCTGGCGATTTACGACACCATGCAATTCCTCACCTGCGACGTGAACACGTATTGCATCGGGCAGGCCGCCAGCATGGGCGCGGTTCTGCTGGCCGCGGGCACGAAGGGCAAACGCTATGCCCTGCCCAACGCGCGGATCATGATTCACCAACCTTGGGGGGGCGTGCAGGGTCAGGCCACGGACATCAGCATTCAGGCCAAGGAAATCCTCCGGCTCAAGGATCGCCTCAACGAAATCCTGGCGAAGCACGCCGGACGCACCGCCGAGGAACTCACCCGGGATACAGATCGCGACCGGTTCATGTCGGCCGACGAAGCGAAGAGTTACGGCTTGGTGGACCAGGTCGTGCAGTCGCGCAAGGAAATCGCAACGCTGGCGGAGAAGACGTCCGTGAACCTCTGAATGCCTTTTGCCCGGGATGGCAGTGAAATCACCCAGCTCAAAATCATAAAGCGCAAAATCCCTTGGCCCGCCCCACCAACATCACGATGTGCAGTTTCTGCGGCAAATCGCACGCGGAAGTGAGAAAGCTCATTGCCGGTCCGGGCGTTTACATTTGTGACAACTGCATCATCCTTTGCAAGAACGTCCTGGACCGCGAACTCCAGCTTCAAAGCCGCAAGCAGCACGCGAAGTTCACCGTTCCCAAACCCGCTGAGATCAAACGGCAGCTTGACCTGCATTGCGTCGGTCAGGATCACGCGAAGAAGACCCTGGCGGTCGCGGTGCATAACCACTTCAAGCGCATCCAGCAAGAGTCGCCTCCCGGCGAGGGTGACACCGCCGAGCGCGGCCAGGCGGCGGCGGCGCCACCTCACACGGAAGTGGAGATCGAGAAGAGCAACATCCTGATGATCGGGCCGACCGGGTCGGGCAAAACGCTGCTGGCCCGGTCTCTCGCGCGGATTCTGGATGTTCCCTTCGCCATGGCGGATGCGACCACGCTCACCGAGGCGGGTTACGTCGGCGAAGACGTCGAGAACATCATTTTACGGTTGTTGCAGAACGCGGACTACGACGTGAAGCGCGCGCAACGCGGCATCATTTACATTGACGAGATAGACAAGATCGCGCGCAAGACGGACAACGTGTCCATCACGCGCGACGTTTCCGGGGAGGGCGTGCAGCAGGCGCTGCTCAAGATTCTCGAGGGCACGGTCTGCAACGTTCCGCCCCAGGGCGGACGCAAACATCCCCAGCAGGAATACATCCGCGTGGACACCACCAACATCTTGTTCATCTGCGGCGGCGCGTTCATCGGCCTGGAAAAAATCATCCAGCGGCGGCTGGGTCGGCATGTCATGGGGTTTGGCGCGTTCGAGGAGGTGCAAAAGGCCTCCGCCGTGCCGCGCCACGAAATCTTGCAACACGTCGAGCCGGAGGACCTGCTGAACTTCGGTTTCATCCCCGAATTCATCGGCCGCCTGCCGGTCACCACCACGCTGGCTGAATTGACCGAGGAACAACTGGTTTCCATTCTCACCGACCCAAAGAACGCGCTCACCAAACAATACGCCAAACTCATGGCGATGGAGGGCGTGGACCTGGAATTCTCGCCCGACGCGTTGCGCGAACTGGCGGCGCAGGCCCACCGAAAAGGCACGGGCGCTCGCGCCCTGCGCGGCTTGATCGAACGACTGATGCTCGACGTGATGTACGATGTGCCCGAGAGCGGCGACATTCTGGACATCAAAATCACCCAAGCGGTCGTGCTCGGAGAGAGCAAGCCGATCATCCGCCGCAAGCAGGACCAGGCGGCGGCGTAAGCGTCGCGCCCACGCACGGCGCCGGCAAATGGGATGCGTCCCGGTGCTCCCGCGACCCCCGTCTCACACCCCGATATCCTCGTTCCAAAGCTCCGGGTTCGCTTCGATAAACTTCCGCATCATCTGGATGCATGTCGGTTCTTGGAGCACCTCAACGACGACGCCATGCGAGCGGACGTAATCCTCCGGGCCTTGGAAGGTCTGGTTCTCGCCCACGACAATGCGCGGGATCTTGTAGAGCAACGCCGCGCCGCTGCACATCGGGCAGGGCGAAAGCGTCGAGTAAAGCACGCACCGGCGGTAAACGGCGGCCGGTTGTCGCCCGGCGTTTTCCAGGCAGTTCATCTCCGCGTGATGAATCACGCTGCCGCGCTGCACGCGCTGATTATGCCCCCGTCCGATGATGCGGCCTTCCAGGACCAGCACCGAGCCAATGGGAATGCCGCCCGCTGCCTGCGCTTTGTGCGCTTCTGCAATCGCGGCTTGAAGAAATGGATCCATCACTCAAGGTCGTTGAATTCGCAGGCGGTTTAACCTTTCGCCTTCGGCCAAGCGAGCTCAAAACCACCGCAATTGGAGGGCATTCTGTCGGGTCGAAACCCTCTTTACACCGGCATCGAATCCGGCAAGTTAAGGGCATGAGAAAGAGCCTGATGACCTTGCTGGGTCTGTGCTTGTGCGTGGGCTGGTTGACCGCGCCAAGCGCCATCGCCTCCACCGGCGCGAGTGGCAAGTCTCACGCACCCGGCGCCCAACTGGCCGAGTCCATTTCCACCATCACGGGAGTCGCCATTTCCCCGCTGCTGGGGACGAGCGCCTATGGCGCGTTGAAGTGGTTCAAAGCCAAAACCCCCGAGGCCCGGGCCAACCTGCCGTGGTTTGCGCAGCCGTGGTTCTGGGTGCCGGCCCTGCTGCTGGTGGCGGCTTGTTTCGTCAAAGACACCGCCGGCGCGGCGTTGCCCACCGCCGCCAAAAAGCCGCTCGATGTGGCGGAAACCGTGGAGAACAAGATCAGCGGACTGATCGCGGCCGGCGCCGTCGTGCCGCTCATCGCGATCATGTCCCACGAGCTGAAACAGGATGCTTCCCTGCTGGGCGCCATGGGACTGGCCGCCGCCGATTTCTCGTGGCTCTACAACATCATCATGGTGCCGGTCTCGGTGGCCGTTTTCGCCATCGTGTTTCTTGCGGCCAACGCCATCAACATCCTCATCCTGCTGAGCCCCTTCACCACGGTGGATGCCGCCCTCAAGGCTTTCCGGACCGCGATTCTTGCCACCGTGGCTGGCACGTCCCTGATGAACCCGTGGATTGGCGCGGCGTGGGCGGTCGTCATCATCGTGATCTCGTACTTCATCGCCGGCTGGTCGTTCCGGCTCACCCATTTCGGAACGGTGTTCATCTGGGACTACTTCACGCGCCGCCGCAAACGTTTCACGCCCGACCCGGTCACGAACAAGGTCTTTCTGGGCCGCAAGATCAACAAAGTGCCCGCGCGCACTTACGGCAAGCTGTGTCGCGACGGTCAAGGGAAACTGGTGCTGCGTTACCGCCCTTGGCTGGTCTTGCCGCCGCGCACGCTGGAGATTCCCGAAGGTCGCTATGAAGCCGGTCGCGGTGTGTTCTACTCCGAAATCCTGCGCTTGGAAGGCGAGGAAGCCAAGACCGCGATGCTGCTGCCGCCCCGCTATCTCGGGCACGAGGAAGAGGTCGCGAAGATCTACGGCTTCGCCGGCACACGCGAGGTCGGCATCCGCGCCGTCTGGAAATGGTTCAAGGAACTGTGCGGATTCAGGGGCCAGCCGCAGATGGCGGCGGCGTAGGATGGTTTCAACCACCGACTCGAGGCCAATCCACCCTTCAAATTGACAAGCACCGGCGTGGTCGCACCGACGCCGGCAGGGCCGACGCGCAAGAGTGGCATGGGCAGTGTCGAGTTTTCCTCAGATGCAGTTTTTCCACTTGCGCCTTGTTGGCAAACCAGCAACAACCTGCCCTGGCCATGGCCTTCATCCAGTTTAACGGCATCACCAAGCGCTTTCCCGGCGTGCTCGCCCTGGACGGGGTGAGTTTCGGTGTCGAACGCGGGAGTTGCCACGCGCTCATGGGCGAGAACGGCGCGGGCAAGAGCACGCTCGGCAAAATCCTGGCCGGAGTGTATGTCGCCGACGGAGGCGAGATTCGGCTCGATGGCAAACCGGTTCACGCGCCCAATCCCCTGGCGGCGCGCAAACTCGGCATCGCCATGGTCCATCAGGAACTCGCCTTTTGTCCGAACCTGACCGTCGCGGAAAACCTCTGCCTGGGCGACCTGCCCTCGCGCGCCGGGTGGCTCGACCGCCGCCGGATGTGCGACCTGGCTCGCGCCATGTTGAGCGAAATCGAGTCCGATATTCCCGTGGACGTGCCCATCGGTGAGCTGTCCACCGCGCAGGAACAGATGGTGCAGATTGCCGCCGCGCTCGGCACCCGCGCGCAGGTCATCGTGATGGACGAACCGACCAGTTCGCTGTCCGTGCGCGAAACCGAGCATCTGTTCGAGTTGCTGGACCAGCTCAAGCAACGCGGCATCACGGTCATCTACGTCTCCCACCGGATCGAGGAAATCTTCCGGCTCTGCGACACCGTCACCGTCCTGCGTGACGGCTGCCACGTCGCCACTGAGAAGGTTTCCGAAACCAACACCGAGCGCATCATTCACCAGATGGTTGGCCGCGAGGTGAAGCAATACAGCTCGCAACATTTGGCGCAGTCGCTCGGTGAAGAGATGCTGCGTGTGGAGAATCTTTCCTCGCCCGGCAAGTTCCGCAACATTAGCTTCACTCTGCGCAAGGGAGAAATTCTGGGGGTCGCTGGTCTGGTGGGCGCGGGCCGGAGCGAAGTCGCGCAGGCCATCTTTGGCGTGGATCCCAACGCGACCGGCAAGGTGGTTGTTCATGGCAAGGAAATGCCGCTCGGCTCGGTGACCACCGCACTGGCCTCGGGCATCGGCTTCCTGCCGGAAGACCGCAAACGCATGGGGCTGGTGCTCTCGATGAACTGCCGTGAGAACACGTCGCTGGCCATTTTATCACGCCTGAACCTGGGCGGGTTTGTGAAGCGACGCCAAGAGCGCTCAATAGTCCAGCGCTACGTGGATCAGTTGCGGGTGAAAACGCCCTCACTGGACGCGGGCATTGACGGCTTGAGCGGCGGCAACCAGCAGAAGGTGGCGCTGGCCAAGTGGCTCGCGCGCGAGTGCGAGATTCTCATCGTGGACGAGCCGACACGCGGTGTGGACGTGGGCGCGAAGGCGGAGATTCATCGTCTGCTCGACGAACTGGCCTGCCAGGGGCTGGCGCTGCTGGTCATCTCGTCCGAATTGCCCGAAGTGATGAACTTGAGCCGTCGCATTATTGTGATGCGCGAAGGCCAAATCGTCGGTGAGTTGTCACGCGAGGAGTTCTCCCAACCGAACCTCATGCGGCTGATGGCGGGGGTGGAAGCGAAGGCGGCGTAGGACCGGCGTCGCGCCGGTCTCCATTTTCAAGAAGCCAAAGGGGCAAGCACCAGATTATCAGGCAGCCTGGCCATTGCTTCAGTGAGCATTCGAGGTCGAATGTTTGGGTTCGATGGTTTCAACCAATTCCCGTAGATCCGCCGCGAACGCGTCCACGTCCTCCGGCGTTGTGTCCCAACTGCACATGAGCCGGGCTTCGTCGGCTTGGCCCACGTGCGTGTAGAATTTCCAGCCCCGCTCATACATGCCTTGCACGACCGGCTTCGGAATCCGCGCGAACACGACATTGCTTTGGACCGGGTAGGCGATTTCGACCTGCGGCAAACCGCGGATGCCGGACTCCAGTCGTTTTGCCATTACATTCGCGTGGTTTGCGTGCCGCAGCCACGCGCCGTCCTTGAGCACGCCCGTCCACGGCGCGGAGAGAAAGCGCATCTTCGAGGCAAGCTGCCCGCCCTGTTTACAGCGATAATCGAACTCAGCCGCCGCGTCGCGATTAAAGAACACCACCGCCTCGCCAATGGCGATGCCATTCTTGGTGCCGCCAAAGCACAACACGTCCACGCCGGCCCGCCAGGTGATGTCCGCCGGCGCGACATTCAGCGAGGCCACGGCATTCGCAAAGCGCGCACCGTCCATGTGGACGCGCAGACCGTAGTGGCGGGCAAGGTCGGTCAGCGACCTAATCTCATCCACGGAATAGACCGTTCCCTCCTCGGTGGCCTGGGTAAGGCTCAGAGCCTTGGGTTTGGGATAATGAATGTCCGTGCGTTTGTTGACGGCGGCGTGGATTTCATTCGGATCAATCTTTCCGTTATCGCCGCCGAGCAACAGCACCTTGCTGCCGTTGGCAAAAAACTCCGGCGCGCCGCACTCGGCCACCTCCACGTGCGCCAGCCGGTGGCAGAGCACGCTGTGATAGGACTGGCACAGCGACGCCAGCGAAAGCGAATTGGCCGCCGTGCCGTTGAACACGAAGAACACCTCGCAATCGGTCTCGAACACCTCACGGATGAGATTGGCGGCCTTTTCGGTCCAGGTATCGTTCCCATAACTGACCTCGTGGCCGGTGTTGGCCTCGGTCATGGCGGCCCAGGCCTCGGGGCAGATGCCGGCGTAATTGTCACTGGCGAACTGGCGGCGGGCGCGGTTGGCAACACTCATGCGCGAAATCTATCGAACCGCGTGGCCAGGCCGAAAGTTGAAACGTGCCGGTGGGACTCGCCGCGCTGCGACGAGTAGTGCCGTGCAGAGCGGCGCAACTTGAAGTCTCTCGACCCGCGGTTCCGTCCTCTGGACGCGGACGGGGTGGTCGCAGCGCGACCACCGCCACCGAATCAATGAACTTCCAGCAGGTTCAGGATATCTCCTGCCAACGGGCGTGGTCCTCCCAGTTGCGGAGCCGCCGGTTCAAGCTCGACCGCGTGGCCTCCGCATCATCACCCGAAAGAGAACTTGGCTGGTTCAAGAGCAGGGTCCAACTCAATCAACAGGCACTCAATCCCGCCCTGCCGGAGTCGGGAACAACTCCGGATGCCGGGCAAGCAACGAACGATGCAGTTCGGCCAGTTCCGGGCCGGGGATGCCCGACAGCAACCCATTCGCGCTGAGCTGTCGAGCGGAGAGGAGCTTGACGTAATCTGCAATCACCTCCACCGGCAGCAGCGTCGGTTTCAGATCCCAGGCACGGATCAAGTTGGGCGCGCTGCCCGTGATGAGCCGATGGGCCGGTGTGATGTACGCCCAGTAAATGTAGCCGGTATGCCGCAACATGGGCGTAACCGCTTCCGCCGTCGCCACATCCCAGACCCGCGCCACGCGTCCTTCGTTTCGGTAGGCAATGAACCGTCCGTCGGGGCTCCATCTCGCGGACCTGGCCGGACCCCACCCGGTAGCCATGGGCGTCAGCAGCATCTTGCCCGAGGCGACGTCCCACTGTATTACGGACCCGGCAAGTCCTGCTGTAATCAGTCGTGTACCATCCGGGCTCCAATCCAGGTCAAGCAGGTTGCCCTGAAGTCCGAGATGATGCACAGCGGCTTCCCCGGTCGCCAAGTCAATGATCGCAGCCTTCTGGTCAGGGCCCACAGAGGCCAGCCGAGTGCCGTCGGGAGAGAAACGCATCCGATTCGGCATGACGGACAGCCGGCTAAACAGGAACGGCTTGCCGGTGAATTGGCCGGTTCCCAGATCGAACAAATGCAATTCCGCGTCCTCGAACGTTTTGCCCCGCAAGAGGATGACCGCACCGCCATCCGGCCGGATCGAACCTGGCAAAATGTCCATCCAAGGCCGTTGAAACGAATCGGGAATCGGCACGCTCCGTTCAAGCCCGCCGTCGCCCGCGCGCCATATCCGGATCGTGTCATCGTCCAGGGTCACCAGCTCGGTATCGTTGTTGCGGAACATCAGGTCGTGGAGTTCGCCCGGGTGAGGAAGGCGAGCGACATGTCGCAGGCGCCCTTGATCCTGCTCCCACAGAATAACCGTGTGCGAGGGTGCGCCCCCTCCTCCGCAGGTGCATGATGCTCGGCCAACGCCACAAGGCGTCCGGTCGAGCCTTCAATGCCGCTGCAGACTTGCTCATCACGGGTCCGTGGCTCAGGAACACCGGCGACCGTCAGCCGTTCCTGATCCATGACCAGGATCCGACCGTTGTCGAGACCGATGGTAGCGAGCCCAAGCTGAGGGCGGAACGAGCCGGTGTGATTGGCCGGGAGATGGATGTGGTTGGCTGGCAATTCGAGCCGGGCGGTTTCGCGCGCTGCCTCGAGCGCCCAGAGCCTTGCCGTGCTGCCTCCAGTGACCAGCAACTTCGAACCGTCGGGACTGAAACCGACGCTCTCGACCCAGCCCGTGTGATGGAACGGGGGAAACAGGAGTTCGCCCTGTTGCAGGCCCCAGACCCGAGCACAGACGTCGTCACTGCCCACCGCGACGCTCGCGCCATCGGGGCTGAACGCCCAGGATCGCGCCACGCTACCCATCTTGAGTGGCGGCAATACCTCGGCGAATGAGTCGGCATCCCACACGTGGACGGCATTGCGAATTCCCACGAACAATCGGTTGCCGTGCGCGGGCTCGAAGAAAAGTGCCCATACCGTGCCATCACTCTCGACCCCGCCTTCGATCTGCTTCGTAACCCTGCTCTGTGAGCCGCGTGCAACGTCCCACAGCGATACGCGGCCGAGAATGGCACGATCCCCCAGAAGGTGCTCGGCGGTCGCCACCTGCCGTCCGCCAGGTCGGAACGCCGCCCGAATCACAGGTTCGTCGTGTTGCAGCGCGGAGCCCTCGGGTTCCCCCGAAGGTATGCGCCAGACACGAACCGTGCGATCGGCGCTGCCGGTGACCAACCGGTCCGACTCCGCACTGAAAGCAAGCGCGAGAATTCGATCCGTGTGCCCGGCGATCTCTGCCACCACTTGGCCGTCGTCCACGCCGATCAGCGACACGCTGTGGTCGGGCCGTGCCACCGCCAACCATCGGGCATCCGGGCTGAGGACAGTCAGAGTGGCATTGGTGATGGCGGGGTACACCACCTCGCCCGTGGCGGCATCCAGGACCACCGCGAATCCCGGAAAGTTGTCTTTATGCGGACCCGCTTTCGCGTGTTCGGGCCCGTAGCTTGACTGGGCGATCAACCGCCGGCCATCCGGCGTAAAGCGCACCGCGAAAATCGTCTGCGGAAACCGAAGGGGCGGGAAGCGATCAACCCCTGTGTCCGTGGACCAGACCCGGACTTCGAATGGCAAGGATGCGGTGGCTGCCCATGCCCCATCGGGACTGAAGGCGCCGCTCAAGATGGTTCCGCCTTCAGGAGCATGTACGACCCGAAGCAGTGGCGGCAATTGATTCAAGGTCTGTTGGATCCGTATCCGATGGATCTCTTCCTCAGCGGGGCGGTCTGCCACCAACGGCAGGGCCTGCGCAAACCAAAGCAGAGCACCGCTCGGATCGTCCGCCTCGTCGAGGAGCCGCAGGCCATTCGCAATGCTCAACCGCACGAGCCGTTCTCGATTCTGTTCCGCCAGCGCACTCTTCTCCGCCGCCAGCGTGGTTCGCTCCTCGGCGATGCGCCGGTTCGCCTCCGCCAGTTCGCTCTTCTCCCGTGTCTGTTTCGCCTGCCAGAACCAGCCAGCCGCGATCACCGCCGCCACCGCCGTCACCAGCGCTCCGGCCCGTTGCACAAACCGCAGCCGTTCCTCGATCCGCCGCACCCGCGCCACCGATTGGCCGCTTTGCAGCAGCGCCAAATCCGCCTGCAACTCCGCCGCCGATTGATACCGTCGCTTGGCGTCCGAATGACACGCCTTGAGCACCACCTGGTTCAACTCGGCGATCTGCTCCCGATCCTGAAGCGCGGCGATGTTCGTCGGCATCTCGGGAAACTGCTGGCGATCCTGGCCGGTGCTCAGTTCATAGAGCACCTTGCCCAGGCTGAAGATGTCGGCCTGACGCGTGCCCGGTCCCTCGGGCGGCAGGTAGCCTTCCGTGCCGACAAAGGACATCGTCGCCTCCGCCCGCGCCACCAATCCGATGTCCGCCAGCTTCGGAATGCCGTTCACGAAAACGATGTTCGACGGTTTGATGTCGCGATGCACCAGCCCATGGTCATGCAGGTGTTGTAGGGCGGTGGCCAGTTGCACTCCGATCTCCAGGCATTGCCCGTACGGCAACCGGCCCTGTTGCGTCAATTCGCTCCGCAACGTCCGCGGCGCGTAGCTCCCTTCGTCAATCTCCTGGCCGCGTCCCTGATCATCGGCCAGTTCCATGACTTAATAGAACCCGTCCGGACCGCGACCCACGTGGAGGATGTTGAGCTGGCTGGGATGACTGCGCGAGATGGGCTCGAAGCGTTGGATGCCCGCCAGTTCCCGCTCGAAGGGGCGGTCATCCTCGAAATCCCGCCGGTGGACAAACTTCACCGCGCGCCACGCGCCCATGACATTGCGCGCCAGCCAGACTTCGCCGTAACTGCCCCGGCCAATCGGCCGGATCAGCGTGTGATCGGGAACGGCAAACGGCGGCAGCGTGCCTCCGCCACCGGTGCGACCGGGCGGCGTGAGCGGGGCCGGGATGGGCTCGGGATCAGACATGATTTCCGCGCAGGGTAGTGGCGTCCGTAGCCGCCCGCCAGCCTGGACGCACACTCGGTGGGCCGCGCAACTCGGCGCGGATATCCCGCAACAGACCCCGGCGGAACACCCATGGATTCTGCCGGTAAGTGACCCGGTATCGGCGGGGGAACTGGCGAACGATGAGCCGAGCCAGGTGGTCTTTGAGCGCGGTTAACATGGTCGTCTTAAGTGGAGGCAGCCCAAAGCGGTGTCGGGCATTTCCCTGGATTGCCTGTGATGCCGTTTTCACGGCTCGTGAAGCTGGATGAACTGCGCCGTGAGTGTTCGTATGCATTCTGGAATGGGACTGGCCAACCTGGGGTGGCGCTGGCATCTTTACCTCCATGCAGGCAATTGAGACAACCGGCGTTGTGGACGAACAGCATCAACTGCGGCTCGACACGCCGCTTCCGATCCCCGGAGCATGCCGCGTGCGTGTCATCGTGCTGTGGCCTGAACCCGCCGAGTTGAACGAAGCCGACTGGCTCAGGGCGGCTTCGGTGAATCCGGCGTTCGACTTTCTCAAGGACGAAACCGAGAACCTCTACAGCGTCAACGATGGCAAGCCCTTCCACCACCAAGGGTAAGGTTGTCCTCGTGCCGTTCCCCTTTGACGACTTCTCCGCGTCTAAGGTCAGACCCGCCGTGTGCCTGACCAATCCGGTGGGTCCACATGCCCATGTCATCGTGGCATTCATCACAAGCCAACCACTGCCGCAGTCCCTGTCAACCGACCTCGCTCTCGATCCAGCCGACCCTGATTTTGTGCAAACGGGGCTTCGTGTGCGATCGGTGTTGCGGCTTCATCGTCTATTGACCCTTTCGGCAGGAGTAATCCTTCGCGAGCTGGGACGCCTCTCGCCCCGACACACGGCGGCGGTTGAGGCCGGCTTGAGGCGGCTATTTGATTTGCCCTGAAACGGTTCACGGTTTGCGCAGCCGGAAGAACCGGGCCTCGAATTGCTCCCGATCCATGGCAACCACCTGTTCATCTCCCTCCAGCACTGGAGCCAAGTTCAGATCCTGCCAGTCGAGGGCGCCGTCAAGCAGTTCGGCTGACTGCAGAATGAAACCGTCTGCCAGCAGTGGCCAACTCAAACGTAATTGAGCGCTCGTCGCCGCAATGTTCAACGAGGGAATCAAGACCGGCAGATTGATCCTGGCCAGATAGGGTCCAGTCACCAGTTGTGTCCCTAAAGTCTTGGGAGCGCCTCTGACGTTGCCGGCGATGATCATGGAATCGTCGTGTCCCATCGCGGGCGAAGTGGTCAACCAGATGGAGAGAGATTCAGTGCCGTTGGTATTATGCCATCTTGAGAGTGGCAACAGCCAGTTGCACGCGCCGTTCACGCCAATGTTCGCCGCGAACAGTCCGCTATTCAGCGTCGCCGGGTCCATGCTCAGGCTCTTGTTACCGATCCTCAGGGTCGCGAGCGGTTCGAGTTCGCCGAGCCTCCATTGCCCAAGCGCAACCGCGTTGCCGCGGTGATCAACGGCAAGGGAACGGCTCGCGAGCCACGATGACATGCCTTCGAATGGCACTGTGACTCGCGGGAGTCCGTTGGGCGAGAGGATGACGAGAAACAGGGAAGGGCCCTGCGATACCGAAAAGATCTCGTCACCCACCATCACCGAAAATGTCCCGCTAACGGATCCGTTGGGGGCCTCGAGAGCCATGAAGCAGTTGCCATCGAAATCGACCGCTAAAGCATTACAGTTGTCGCTGATTTCGCTCCCGCAGCCAAAGACCCATAACGGATTCCCGTCGGTGTCGCACTTAACAACGTATGCATCCGCGTCGCCACGGGCTGAAATCGTCAGCGACCCAAACTGCGTTCCGTCTGGTGCCTGACCACCGAGATAAACATTCCCCACCGTGTCAGCAGCCAGCGCGTCGGGAGATTTCGGGAGGTTCCGGAGCCAGATCAACCGGCCTTCCGTGGAGAACTTGGCGAGAAAGCCACCGCCTCCAACGGCCGTGATGGACTGACCGTCCAACGCCAATTCGGATAAGAATTGGCCCGCAACGTAGATGCTGCCCTCGGGATCGAGCGCGATCTTCTGGGCTGCGGCAGAACCAGTGGGTGTCGTCATGGCCCTGGCCCAGAGTACATCCCCGTCCTGCGCTACTTTCGCAATCAGCGGCACTCCGCCCTGGTCTCCCGACTGGAGAGTTGCACCGCCCAGCGTCACGGATCCATGCAGCTCCCCAACGAAGACGACGTCTCCCTCGGTGGTGAGTTGCGACATGTGGGGATATACTCCGCCGTTAAGCGAGGAGGTCACGAGCGCGCGTAGCCAGAGCGGCGAACCGTATGCGTCGGCCTTGGCGATGCAGGCGGAGAAGTTCCTTGCAGGAAGGGGCGGCAAGGTGAAGTCACCGAACTGTGTGGTTCCATAGATATGGGGTATGAGATTCTCTCCCGCGTATTCACCAAGGAGCACCGTATTGCCTTCAGGATCGACCATGGGCGACACCCATCCCATGGAGGCGGGCAAGACCCACGGGACACGGAACTCCTGCCCTTGAGAGGGCATCGTCAGACCGCAACTCAACGCTGTGGTGGCGGCGAGGAAGTAGTTCACTGTTTTGGACATAATCGGAGAGAGGTAGGCGTTGGTGGTTCTTATTCAGTGAAACTGCTCGGAAGGGTGCGAATTAGACCCGTCCACGCACCGCTATTCAGGAGGGTCTGGCCGCCATGATGGATATGTCCGAGCCCATCCGCCACGAGGCTGTTTCCGTAAGCAGGTGAAACGATGTCGGATGCGTCCCAACTCGCTCCCTTGTTGCTGCTCACCTCGACCGAGTCGCCGTAACTGGCAAACACCCCGCCATTTGCGCTTACCGCCAATCCAAAAACCTTGCGAGAGGTCTGTACAACGGTGGTCCAAGAGAGGCCGCCGTCGGTGCTGCGCCGAATAAGCGACGAGGCGATATGGGTTGTTGATCCTTTGTTCTTGATGACCGACGTGACCAAGCGACCCGCGGCGTAGAGCGTGCCATCGGGTGTTTTGGCGAGTGTGGAAATGCCACCGGTCGTGGCGCCTGGAACCAATTGGTAGATGCTGGCCGTGAACCAGTTGTTGCCTCCGTCCGCGCTCTTGCGCAACACCCAGGAATAACCCTGCTTCGAGTGGTTCTGCCAACCGCCAACATAGATCACGTCTGCGCCACCCACTCCGGCCCTTCGATCGACAAGGATGCATTGGGGCTCAGTTACCGTTTTGACTTCCGGTTGGTAAGTGTCCACCACCGCCCAAGTCATGCCGCTGGCCGCCGAGGGATCAGGAACTCCGGCAACCAACATCCACGCGGGTTTGATATCGACCGCCGCAAAGACCGTCCCCCCGGATCCTGCCTCCAGATCATGAAGTGTGTTGAATCCTCCGCCACCCGGAAGATTCCAGACTTCCCGCCAGGTATGGCCGAAATCACCGGAGCGGATGACTTGGCCGGCCACACTGCCAAGATAGACTTCGCCGCTGTCCGAGATCGACACTCGCCAATACTCTCCTGCCACACTTTGGCTCTCGATCCAGGTCGTGCCGCCATCTGAACTGGATACCAAAGTCGTATATCGGTAACCACTACGGGCCTCCCAAACAAGTTGGCTGCCGACAACTGTACTACCTGCATGGGTGGCGAAGTCGACGATGGAGGAGTCGGGATTGGCCGCGATGTATGTCGTTTCCCACTGATCCAGGGCGCGGGTGGTAAACTGTGGCGCTGCAAACAGCGCTACGGCGCAGGCGACCGTGGCCAGTGACTTCGGAACGAAGGTTTTCATCAGCTTTTCTCGATTTGGTATTGGATTAGTTTGTTCTCTTCGGCATGGCGGGCCTGCTTCCGGCGTTCGGACGGTCCACTGCGCCTGAGAAGGAAGCGTTGGATTCTGAAAATTCTTACAAAGAATCTTCAAAAAGATTTCCGGGTAGCGGCAGCCGGGTAGTGGCCGTAGCGCCGGTTTTCCAACCGGCGAGTAGTGGGCTGCTTGGCGGCCGGAAGAGCCGACTGGAAAGTCGGCGTTACGGGTTTCCGGGCGCTGCTCCCGGAGGGGGCCGGATCACACGGGCATGATGGTTCCAATGCGCTGCCGACCGTTCCGGCGATAGACTCGAAAATCCTTGTCCAAAGTGAACACCGGCAGATCGGGATACAACTCCGACATCCGAACCAAACAGGCGTCGGCAAACGACATGGGCACGTTGCGATAGTCATGCATCAGCCGTAAGACCCGCTGGCGTTCCGGCATGAATTGAAACGGCGTCTGGATCACCCCGCGCTCCAGCCACTCATTGATCTGTTCCATGGCACGCGGGGCGAAACCGAGCAGAAAGCTGGACTCGGTCAGGACGGCTTCGCACGTCAGAAATCGGGGCGGCAGGGACTTGAGTTGCTCGACCACCCAGACATGATGCTGCTCGTTCGAGTGGAGGAACGCGACCAGCGGGCCTGTGTCGAGGATGACGGCCTCAATCACGCCCGAACTCCTCCAGATGCCGCGGGTTCGTGGCCAGATCGCGGGGGCCTCCCTTGAGGATTCCGCAGGCCGCCTTCATCACGTCGAAGGCCGAAAGTCCGGCCTGCTTCTTCTGCTCCGGCAGATTCGCTTCGATGGCTTCACGAATCACCTCCGATTTCGATACCCCGCGCTTTTCCGCCACGACCTCCAGTTCCGCGTCGAGGGCTTCCGGAAGTTTGCAGGTGATGGTCGTCATGAAGCCAAGGGTAATACCACTTCATCGGTAAAGCAATACCACCTTGATGATCCCAGTCTCATGCGGAGCTTGCAGCAAGTCTTTCGGTCCGGGCCGGTGGGCAAAAAGGAGGATCCCTCACACCCCGTTCTTGCGATGACCGCGCCGCCCCCGTAGAGTCGCCGCATGAACGACGGGCCGGAAGCGTTGCAGGATTTTCCCGCCCCGACGCCTGCGCCGCCGGAGTTGATCGAGCGCGCATGGTCGCTGGTGCGGCAGCATCCGGAGTGTTTTTGGTTCCGGCATCCGGAGGCCCGCATCCGTCACCTGGAGGATGTGCGGCTGGTGGTGGAACACCTCCGGGAATACGGCGACCGCCGCGCATGGCGGGAAGCCCAGGATTTGCACCGATGCCTCTCACCGCTCTACAGAAAGAAGTATTAGCCCTGCTGGCCGCCCACCGCAGCGAGGAGAGTCACTTCGCCGGCGGGGTGGTGCTCAACGCTACGGACGGCGCGGACAAGTTTCAGCCCCCACCCACTTCACCAACCGATTGTTCCAAGCGCCGGGCTTCCTGCTGGATCATCCGGGCGAGGCGGTGTTTGACCACATAGACCCGGGCGCGGCTGCTGCGAGTCAGTCGGGCCACGTCGCCCACCGGCAGCCCCTTCAGTGCGTAGAGGTCGAAGATTTGAAATTGATCCGCCGGCACCTGACCGCGCACCCGTTGGATGGCGGCATCCATGAGGTTCTTGCGCCATTCCTCCTCCCACACCACATCCAGTTCCAGACTGGCTGGACCGGGCACGCGGCCCACCACGCTGGTGCCGGTGGAGGAGCTCGGTGGCGGTTCGGCCAGGGGCACGGTGCGTTGCCGACGACGGAAGTGGTCCATGATGCGGTTGCGGGTGACACGGCAGAGCCAGCTCTTGAAGGAGCCTTGGACGCGGTCGTATTGGCCCGCCTGAAAGGAGCGCGCCACGGAAACCACCGTCTCCTGAACCACGTCGCGGGCTTCGGCATCCGACAGACCGGCCTTGAGCGCCACGGCGTAAATGAGTTTCCAATAGGTGTCGAAAAAATCGCGCCAGCCGTCCTGATCATTCCAGTCGTGCAACCGCTGGATGAGGCTGGAACGGGTGGCATCCGGATCATCGCCGGAGGGAAACAAAGTTTCGCGCGAACTCACACGGGATAAAGCGTCAGGAAAGGGAACTTCTTACAAGAATTTTTGGCGCGTGGTGGAACTCGTCGCGCTGCGACGAGCAGCGCCGCGTGGAGCGGCGCAACTTGCGGCTATGGCAATTTGGTCCGTGCGCTGAACGCGGACTGGGTTGTCGCAGCGCGACCACCGCCACCGGAGTGTTGAAAGGTGGAGAAAGACCCGCCTCCGGCGCGGCGGGCTCTTGGCGAAATACTCCACGGGACAAACCGACTGGAAGGTCAGCGATACCGACAGGTGGTTTGAGGGAAGTTTCCACCTCTCACAGTTGACGCGCCTCATGACCATGGACCGAGGGTTGCCGATAACTCCGGTTCTCAAGCCGGCCACCCGCGCACCGACTGGAAAGTCGGCGTTGCCAGCCACGGGCTTCACGGAGGGACAAAACCTTCGCAGCGGGCGCTGGCGTGCTTCAAAGTTTCTCGGATTCCGGAGCCGTGCTGTCGTCCGTGGGCGCGGCTTTCGGTTCACCCGCGAAATCCTCGGCCAGCGCGTGCTGCTTCAGCTTGTCAAAGTCGTGATAGCCCACCAGCACCTCTTGAATGATGCCCTTGCGATCAATGAAAAACGTCGTCGGAATCGCGCTCACATCACTGTAGGGCGCGGGAAAACTGTCGGCCGAGGCGATGGGATAATTGATCCCCTTCTTCTTCACGAACGGCCTGAGTGTGTCCTCCTCCTCGGAACTGATACCAACGATCACCAGTTCGTCAGCAGGGATTTCGGAACTCAGCTTGATGAAATGCGGGATCTCCATCACGCACGGCGGACACCACGTGGCCCAGAAATCCACCACGACGCGCCGTCCCTTGAGTTCGCTCAGTTGAAGGGTCTTTCCGTCGAGGGTGGTCACGGTCAAATCCGGCGCGGCCACGCCTTTCCAACGTTCGAACTCATTCTTCCCCGCGCCGGCCCCGCGCATGGCGGCTTCAAACGCCTGCTTGAATTCGGGCGAGGTGAACATCTTGACATACATGACGCCGAACCCCGCTCCAATCCCGATGCCCAACACCGACAGCACCACCCCCACCCATGCCATCGCGTTGCGGCCCTGGCGGCGCAGGACATGAATCACCCCCAGCAGGAGGCCGAGCAACCCCAGCAGGGCGCCGACCACGAGAAAACTCGACAAGAACGCCAGGATGCCGAGGACCAGACTGGCAATGGCCAGCCCCATCCGGGGCGATGGTTGCGTCGCGTGGGAAGGAGGGGCAGGTGGCGGGTTCATTGGGATCATGGGTTGTCTCCGGCAATGGCTGTCCGGCATGGATTCGAACCATGACAAAGGGCTCCAAAGACCCTTGTGCTACCATTACACCACCGGACAAACCAAGATGGAGGTTAGATTCCCGGCTTCCGGAGCGCAAAGAAAATCGCGGGACAAGAAAATCGCCGGAGCTGTCGTGCAGGAACTTGCAATTGCCAATCTTGAGGCTAGGCTCAACGGTCTGCCATTGATGAGGAAAAACCACGGCAAACCCACGATGATGCCCGCGGTTGGCGCCGCAATGCTCTGCGCCGCCCGCTTGCTGGCGTCGTCTGACGTAGCGGATACCTCGGCCGCGACGACCGATCCTCATCGCGCGCTGGTGGTCAAGGACGTTCAGGGCCGGCCCCATCAACCCTTGGCCGACGCCGGCCAGAAAGCCACCATCCTGTTCTTTGTGATGCATGATTGTCCGCTGGCCAACACTTGCGCGCCGGAGATCAGCCGGATTGCGACGGAGTACGCAACGCGCGGCGTCCGGAGCTTCGTGGTTTACGTCGAGGAATCTCTTTCCGCGAAAGCCGCGCGCAAACACGCCGGGGCGTACGGGTTTGGCTGCCCCGCGCTGCTCGACCGCGGGCAGAAACTGATGCAGTTCACCGGCGCGACCGTGTCGCCCGAGGCGGTGGTGCTCGGGCCGGACAACCGCGTGCTTTACCGGGGCCGGATAGACGACCGGCTCGTCGAGTTTGGCAAACGGCGCGTGACGCCCACCCGGCGGGATTTGCGGGAAGCGTTGGATGAAGTCCTGGCGGGCCAACCCGTCTCCACGCCTGTCACCAAGGCCGTGGGTTGCTATCTCCCGACCCTCGAGGACCGCGCGAAAGACAAACGCTCAAACCAAAGCCCGAGAACCAAATGATTGCCGAACCTCGCTTCAAACTGCGCATCCGCGCTGCCCAGAGATCCTCCGCTGCCCTTGCCGCTCTGGTCGCGAGCTGCGCTTTGGCAAGTTCTGCGACCGGGTCCGATCCGGCCGACAGCCCTCCGACGTTCACCGAACACGTGGCGCCCATCATCTTTCGGAACTGCGCTTCCTGCCATCGCCCGGGGGAGATCGGTCCCTTTCCGTTGCTTGCCTACCCGGACGTCCGCAGGCGGGCACGGCAGATTGCCGAGGTGACCGAGTCAAAGTTCATGCCACCCTGGCACGCGGAGTTGGGGCACGTCGAGTTCCTCAGCCCGCGCGTGCTTTCCGAGCAACAGATCGCGACGTTGCGCCGCTGGTTTGAAGCCGGCGCGCCCGAGGGCGATCCGAAGAAGCTGCCGAAGCCGCCGGAGTTTCCCGAGGGCTGGCAACTGGGCAAGCCCGACCTCGTGCTGAAGATGGACCGGCCATTCCAGCTTTACGCTGAGGGCAAGGACGTTTACCGCAACTTCGTCTTTCCGCTGAATCTGCCGGAGGACAAATGGGTGCGGGCGGTGGAGTTCCGTCCCAGCGCCCGGAGCATCGTGCATCATGCGCTGTTCTTTCTCGACACCACGGGCGCCGCGCGCGAGGCGGATGCGGCCGAACCGGAGCCGGGTTTTCAGGAGAAGGGACGCCTGACGCTGCGGTTCACACCGGTGGGCGGGTGGGCGGTGGGTTCCAACGTCCGCGTGCTGCCGGAGGGGCTGGCGTATCGTTATCCGAAGGACGCCGATTTTGTCGTGCAAACCCACTTTCATCCTTCGGGCAAGGTTGAGGAGGAACAGACCACCATTGGTTTGTACTTCGCTGACCAGCCGCCGAAACGGTCCTTCGTCGGCATCCAGTTGCCGCCGGCCTTTGGCGAGATCAGCGGCCTGGACATTCCCGCCGGGGAAAGCCATTACGTGGTGCGCGACGCGTTCACGCTGCCGGTCGAGGTCGAGGCGTTCTCGGTCGCTCCCCACGCGCATTATCTCGGGAAGACCCTGACGATGAAGGCCAGGTTTTCTGACGGGCGTGAGCAGGTCTTGCTGAGAATACCCGAGTGGGACTTCGCGTGGCAGGAGCAATACGGGTTCAAGCAACGGGTGACCCTCCCGAAAGGCACGCGGCTGGAAACCGAACTGGTTTACGACAATTCCGCCGACAACCCGCGCAATCCCACCTCGCCGCCGGTGCGCGTGCGGTGGGGGCCGATGTCCACCGACGAAATGGGCAGCATCACGTTGCACGTGGTCGCCGCGCGCGAGGAGGATACCGCCGTGCTGGAGGAGGCGCTCAAGGACCACATCGCCGACCTGGTCATTGACCGCGCTTTGCAGCGGCCTCGCGGCAACCAGATCGTCAAGGCCATGCTCCTGCGCTTCGACCGGAACGGCGACGGGGACATTGACGCCGAGGAGCGGCCCGAGTTGCGTAACTTCATCAAGAACCAGGGCTGGCTGCCCGGAGGGTTGAACAACTCGTTCTGACAGTTCGTGTGGCTTGATGGGTGCGACCGCGCCGTAACGACGGGGACTCGGCGAAATCTCAGCTCTCCCGTTTCTTCCACACGTAGCGGAACATGATCACGCGCAGGGCGGCGGCCAGCGGAATGGCCAGGATGGCGCCCAGGATCCCGCCCAGGAGCGCGGTGCCCGTCATGATGGCGACGATGATGACCATCGGATGCAGTCCCACGCGGTCGCCCAGGATTTTCGGCTGCAGGACGTAGCCCTCGATGCCTTGCACCGCGGCGAAGACCGCCAGCACCAGCAACGGGTGTTGCCAGTCGCCGAACGACACCAGCGCGATGAGCAAAGCCGCGCCGCAGGTGACAATCGCGCCCAGGAACGGAATGATCGTCAGCACCATCGCCACCGCGCCGATCAGGAAGGCATAGGGCAGGCCGATGAGGGCAAACCCGATGCCGTAAAGGATGCCGTCGCAGATGGCCACGAGCACCTGGCCGCGGAAAAAGGCGATGAGGTAGTCGTTGATGGAGCGCAGAACGAAGACCAGTTCTTCTTTGAATGTCGAGTCGGCCACCGGCAGATAAACGGTCCAGTTGTCGGAGATGGAGCGTTTCTCCAGCAGCAGATAAAAGAGATAGATGGGAATCAGCGCCAGGCCGGCAATCACACCGAAGAATCCCGTCAGGCGCGAGAACTGCCGTCCCAGCCAGCCGCCGGTGGACTTCAAGGCCGAGCCAAACCACTCCGTTGCCTTCTGCACCGTCTCGCGATCAATCTGGCCGAAGAACGCGGGCGACGGCGATGCGGGCACGGGTTCCGCCGTGGCGACAGGAGGAGCTTCGGTGAGGACGGGAGGAGGGTTGGTGCCGGTGGCGGGCGTATTGGTGTCCGTTGAAGTGACGCTCCACTGGATGCCCAGCCGGTTCAGGATGCTCAAAAACGGTCGGGGCGGATTGTTCACCCAGGCGGTGGCGCGGGTTTCCAGCTTGGCGGTGAGCGTGGGCACGTTGGCCACGAGTTGCCGGGTCTCCACGACCAACCGCGGCACGACACTGCTGAATACTCCCGCCACCAGGACAAAGGCGATGAAGAACACCAGCGCGATGGCCCGGGTGCGCGGCACGCGCCGGCGCTCGAAGAAGTCCACCACCGGATCGAGCAAGTAAGCCAGGACCGCCGCGACGGCAATGGGCCAGATGACAGGACCCAACACGTGCAACACCTGGCCCAATCCCCACACCAGCCCCACCACCAATCCCACGATGGTGGCCAGTGCCAGGCCGGTCAGTGCCGCCCAGATGATCTTCGCCTGCTTCTCGGTTGGAGGTGGCAGGCTCATGAGGGAAATACTGGCGCCAAGCCGGCGACCCTCGTAACGAGCTTGGCATTGGGGGAAGCCGGGAGCGGGGGACTGGCGTTGAACTCGAACACCAAGCCTCGAGCGGGCAAACTGCGCCAGCGCGGCAGGTCAAGGCATCCAAAGGTTTCGCGGTTCATTTCACTGAAATGAGACTTCAGTCCCATGCGTTTGGAGTCTTCTGATTTTCGACCCGGCCGACAACGGGAATTTCCAGCCCGCTTTGTAATCGGCACGGATTTTCCCGTCAGTTCTGCCCCAGTCTGCGGGATTTCTCGGTCGCCGCGCGTACGGCGCTCATGACCGTGCCGCGCAGCCGGCCCTTTTCCAGTTCGTGCAAGCCCTCGATGGTCGTGCCGCCGGGGCTGGTCACCATGTCCTTGAGCGCGCCCGGGTGAAGACCGGTGGCCAGGACCATCTTCGCGCTGCCCAGCACGGTCTGGGCGGCCAGCTTCGTCGCCACTTCGCGCGGCAAACCCGCCGCCACACCGCCGTCGCTCAAGGCTTCGATGAACTGGTACACATAAGCCGGTCCGCTGCCGCTCAAACCGGTGACGGCATCCAGCAACGATTCCTTGAGGAGAAAGGCCACACCCACCGCGGAGAAAAGCCGCTGGGCCAGATCGCCGTCGGCCCGGGTGGCGAATTTGCCCAGGGCATAGCCGGTGGCGGAAAAGCCGACCAGCGCGGGCGTGTTCGGCATCACACGAATGACGCGCGCCCGCGGCGGCAAAGCGGATTCCAGCCGCGCGGTCGGCACGCCCGCGGCGATGGAAATCAGCAAGTGCCGCGGGGTGAAGCGAGGGTGCAGTTCTTTGAGCGCCGCGGCTACCTGATCGGGTTTGACGGCCAGGATTAACACACTGGCGAGATCGGCCACTTTCAAGTTGCTGGTTTCGATTCGCGCCCCGGTTTCCTTGCCAAACGCGGTGCGGGCGGCGGCGATGAGGTCACTGCCGAACACCTGGCGGGGCGTGACCAATCCCGCGCCGAGGAAACCTTTTGCCAGCGCCGTGGCCATTTTGCCGGTGCCGAGAAATCCGAGGGTGAGCTTCGCTGGCATGGCCGGTTTTTAACAGGTCGGCCCCGGGGGCGAAAGTGAAAACCCGTTTGATTCGAACGAAAATGTGAATACCGTGAAAGCGGGCGCGGCCAGGACCGCCCGTGTTTTGAAGTTCAAGTTCTCATCGTGCCTGCGTCGTCCGGCGGGATTTCCGCTCGGACCCCTTCGGCATTACGCGCTTGGATTCGGTTTGCTGCTTGGGGTCTTGCCTTTGGCCGCGGCTCACGAGGAGGAATCGCCGCCCGATCCTTGGGTTGACGGCAAAACCGACGATTTCCAGGAAAAAACCCTGCCCATAGAACCGGCGGTTCCGTGGCCGAACGATTATTCCCAAACCATCCCGCACGTCGCGCCGCGGGCCATCGGGCCGATCAGCCCGGCGGCGACCCAACCCATCGGCGCGTTGAGCGGCCGGATCGTGTTCACCAGCGCCGGACACGGCTGGACCTGGGGCGCGAGCGGTTGGTACACGCAACGCGGCGTCACCTGGGAGATGGTCGAGGATTACGGCAACCTCGATCAGATGACGATGTTCGCCTTCTACTGTTTCAACGCCGGGGCGACGGTGGTGCCGTTCCGACCGGTGGGCCACCAGACGAACGAGGTGGTGCTCGACAACGACGACGCGGGCGTCACGTTCGCCGGCGCGTGGCTCAACAGCACCTCGACCATCTTCTACGGCAGCACCGGTGACCTGCCGTATCGCTACGCGGCCCTGGGCGCCTCGGAAAGCGCCACAGCCACCTACACGCCGAACATTCCCCAGGCGGGTTTCTATCCCATCTACACCTGGGTGCGCGTCGGCTCGGACCGCGGCCATCAGTTGTATCGCATCCGGCACACGGGCGGCGAGGCGCAGGTGCGCGTGCCGCATCACATGGTGGGCAGCGGCTGGATCTATCTCGGCACGTATTATCTGAATGCCGGCGCGAACCCCGCGAGCGGCGCGGTCGTCATCAGCAACTTGCGGAGCACGACCAACGGCACCTACGTGTTCGCGGACGCCATTCGTTTCGGCAACGGGATGGGTTCGATCAACCGGGGCGGCGGCGTGTCCGGTTATCCGCGCGAGGAGGAATGTTCCCGTTACTGGGTGCAGGCCGGGCTGGGCCAGGGGCAACCCACCTCCCTCTACGATGGCTCGGGGGATGACGGCAGCGACAGCGTGGGCACGCCGCCGCGCACGGCCGCGCACATGAACCGCGAAACGGAGGGCAACCTGTTCAAGCGCGTTTACCTCGGCTTCCATTCGAACGCCTCGGGCCTCGGCACCAACAGCACCGCCCGCGGCGACGTGGGGCTTTACAACAATGAATCATTGTTTCCCGGCACGTCCACCTCCAACCAGTTCCGTTTGGCGCAGATCGTTGCCACCAACCTCAACAACGCCCTCCGCACCATCACCGTGCCGCCCTTCGAGACCGGCTGGACGAACAACCGTTCCAGCCTCACGTATGCCCGCACCGACTTTGCCTTTGGCGAAATCCGCGGTGACACGCTCAACTGGGAGATGGACGCCACCATCCTCGAAGTGGCCTTTCACGACAATTATCACGACGCGCTCCTGATGCGCGATCCCAAGATGCGCAACTGGACGGCGCGCGCCACGTATCAGGCGCTCGTGCGCTACATGAACGAGTTCGATGGCGCGCCGCTGGTCTTCTTGCCCGAGCCGCCCGGCAACGTTCGCGCGACGGCGACCACCGACGGCATCCGAATTTCCTGGAGCCCGCCCGTGGCCGAGTTCAGCACCGGGGCGGCCACCGGTTATGTCGTCTATCGCTCGACGGACGGCTACGGCTTCGGCCAACCGGTCAGCGTCAGCGGCGGCGCGAGCACCTCGGTCACGCTTACCAACCTCGCGACCGACACCGATCATTACTTCCGCGTCGCGGCGGTCAATGCCGGTGGCGAATCCTTCCCCTCCGCGACGGTCGGTTGCCGGCGCGGTTCCAACCCCGCGCAATCGCGCGTCCTGTTCGTCAATGCGTTCGACCGGTTCGATCGTTCGACCAACCTGCGGCAGACGCCCGCGGCGCAGAACTACGCCCCGCCCGGCAACAGCGGCACGATGGAACGGGTGCTGCCGCGCGCCAACAACTCGTTCGACTACGTCGTGCCGCATGGCAAAGCGATCAGCGCCTTTGGCCTGCCGTTTGACTCGTGCCATCGCCAGGCGGTCACGAATTACTCTGTCGCGCTCACCAATTATCAGATCGTCATCTGGCAGAGCGGGCAAAACCTGTCCAACAACTTCCGGGCGATCGAACGCCAAGTGCTCACCAATTTCCAAGCCGTCGGCGGCCATCTGTTCGTCTCGGGCGCGGACATCGCCTGGGAACTGGACCGAAGCTCCGGCCCGACCGCGGCGGATCGGGCGTTCCTCAACCAATGGCTGCGCGCGGACCTGGGAGCGGACGCAAACAACCATTCCGGCAGCCACACTTTTGCCGCCGGCGCGGGCGGTATCTTTGCCGGCAATGCCGGCGGCACCTTCGACAACGGGCAACAGGGGATCTACTGGGTGCAAGCCCCGGACCGCCTGACGCCGGTGGGAAGCGGCGCGGTGGCGGCGCTGAATTACGTGGGCGGTTTGGGCGGCGCGGCGGCGGTGCAATACGACGGCTCGGCCGGGGGCGGGCGGCTGGTCTTTTTCGGTTTCCCGTTTGAAACCATCACAAGCGCGGCGCTCCGCAATGTTTACCTGGCCGACATCCTCCGTTTCTTCAGCAAGCCCGTGCGCTTCGAGGCAATCACCTTGCTGCCCGACCGGCGAACTCAAATCACTTTGAGCGCCGAACCAGGCCTCACCTACGCCGTTCAGGTTTCCAGCAATCTGACCACCTGGGCGCCGTTGACGAACCTGTTGAACGCCAGCGGCTCCTTCAGTTTCGTGGACCAGGAGCCTGCGGGCCGCTCGCAGCGATTCTATCGCGCGGTGTTGTTGCCGTAAGGGATTTGGAATTCTGCCGGCTACGGCGCGGGCGCGACGGTGTAGGCGCTGAAGAACCGGCGGTCCGGCGGCGCGTTCACCGAGATCAGGCGGATGGGAGAGCTGCTGTTGTTGGTGAGCACCGGCGTCCAGGTCGGCAAGCTGGCCTGCACGCTGGGGGAAGCCACGATGACATAATCCACGTTCGTGCGACCGCAGAGCGTGAACTGGAACTGGTCGTTGTCATGACTCACCGCCTGCAGGTACGGCGTGAGCGGCGGCGGGGACACTTCCAAGGTTTGAGGGGCGAGGGTGGTGTGGGTGTTCGCTCCCGGCGGCGAATAGACGCGCCAGAGCTGGCTGAAGTTGTCGCAGACATACACATTTCCGGCGTTGTCCCAGGCCACATCTGTGTGATCGTGATAGGGAGCTGGCGTGAGGGTTTGGAGGGCGGCGCCATTGTCGGCGTTGAAAATCCGCACACCGCCGCCGATGCGGCCCAAGCTGTCTCCCAATCCGGTGAACGACACGGCCACGAAAGAGCCGGTCGGGTCCACCGCGACACCGGAAGCGCCGCACAGATTGTCCTCGCCGCTGCCGATCCGCCAATCGGCGTTGGTCCGCGCGCCGGCCTGTTCGTCGTACGCGGGGAAGCGCATGACCCGATGAGCCGGGTCGCCGCTCGTGTCGCTGAACTGGATGGTGTAGATGCGATTGCTCCGGTCCAGCGCCACGTCGTAGGGCGCCACGCTCAGGTGCGAATTCGTGCCGGCGGCCACCACGGTCACGCCGGTGTCGTTGGTGGCCAGCGTGCCATTGGCGGTGACACTCCACGCCAGCACGCCGGCGCCTTCGGCTTCGTGGGTGTCGGCCATCCAGACCCGGGTGTCCGGGCCTGCGCCGGTAATGAACGGCCCGCTCAGGTTCGCCGACTCGGGCCGGTTGTCGGCGCGCAACACCGGCAGGCGCGAGGCGGGCGAAACGTTGGGATCAAAACGAATCACCACGCCTTTGTCATACCAGTCGTTGATGTAAACGTGGTCATCGTCGGCCACCTCGATCTTCCAAGGAAGCGACGTGGCCTCATTTAGAAACCAGCCCCCGGCGCTGAACCCGGAATCGCCGGCACGGGTGGCGTCGGCGTTGAACATGAGAATGCCGAAGCGGTCGCCCGGGTCGGACTCCGGCCTGAAGCCGCTGGCGCTGTTGGCCACGTAAATCCGCCCGTAGAACGGGCTGTTGGGGTTGCGGTTCACGGCGATGCTGCGCGGTTGATTCACGTAAATGTCCGGGTTGGAAGGATCGCTGATTTCCGTCCAAGCGCCATGACCACTTGCCGCCGCGGTGATTCGGACGTTGTAAAAGCCGAACGTCACCACTTCGCCCTGCTCGTCGCGCACGTCCCAGATCAGGGAGTTTTCGCCGCGCAACGTGCCCGCCGTTCCGGGCGCATTCGTGAAGGTGCGAATGACGTTCGTGCCCGAGAGGATTTCCACGATCACCCCGGACGTCGCCGGCTCGTTGAGCCGGTAGAGAATGAGCACCGCGTTGTCGCAGGGAACATACACCGTCGCGCTGTCGAGCGTGCCGGACGTGCTGCCGACGATGCGGATGTCCGTGGCATAGACGTTGGCGCAGGCCACGCTTGGCGCGCCGCCAACCAGGAACAGTGCCGCGCCCAAGAGTGCGAAGCGCCCGCACAGATCAGAGCAACGAGGAACGAGAGTGTTCATAGGCGAAAAAGAACGGGGAGATTTCTGGAATGCGAGTCTGGTGGTAACGGCGCTGGTTTCGTGGCAACGAGTTCGATTATTACGGGCAAGATAAGGACGAGCGCAGCCCGGTCAAGCGGCATGTCAGGCCGGGGTGCGATTGAAAGTGGCAGTCAATTTGGGTGGTGGCAGTGCTTGCGCTGCGAGCACTCCGCCCGCGCGGAGCGGGCGGAACGTCGCGGTGAAGGGTTGCGCCGCTCCGCGCGGCGCTACGGCTCGCAGCGCGAGCCGTTCCACCCCACAGACCGCCCCTCCGACAGATCGGCAGACTTGCCAGAGTCAGACGCATGCTGAAGGAAGCCGTGGTGGAAATTGGATTGCCTGAGTGGACGGGCCTGAGCCATGAATATCGCCCATGCGCTCCTCCGTCTGGCCATGCCGCTGGCTGTTTGCGGTTCTGCTCGTTCTGGCTTCGCCGGCGCCGGCACAGCGCCAGATGGAAAACCTCAGGCGCGGGATCGTGGCGGTGCGACAGAGCGACGGCAGCGTTTATGTCGGCTGGCGGCTCTTTGCCACCGACCCGGATGACCTGAAGTTCAATCTCTACCGGGTGACCGATGGCGGCGCACCGGCACGGGTCAACGACCAGCCGATTGCCGACTCCACGAACTTCGTGGATCGCCACGCCGCCGCCGGCTCTTCGCCCGCCTACTTCGTGCGTCCGGTCTTGAAGGGCAAAGAACTCAAAGCATCGAAGCCGGTGCGAGCTTGGGAACAGAACCACCTCGAGATTCCCATCCAACCCATCGCGGACTATCGGCCCGGCGACGTGTCGGTGGGCGATCTGGATGGCGACGGCGAGTATGAAATCGTCCTCCACCAAACCTCGCGCGGCCGGGACAACTCGTTTCCCGGACTCACCGGCACGCCGGTGCTCGACGCCTACCGACTGGACGGCACCCACCTCTGGCGGATTGACCTGGGCATCAACATCCGTGAAGGCGAACACTACACCCAGTTCATGGTCTATGATCTCGACGGCGATGGCCGGGCGGAAATCGCCTGCAAGACCGCCGACGGCACACGCGATGGCCAGGGCAGGATCATCGGTGACCCGGCCAAAGATTGGCGCAACAAGGAGGAAGGCTCGCGGCTCCATGGGCGCATCCTGGAAGGGCCGGAATACTTCACGATCTTCGATGGCCTCACGGGCGCGGCGCTCAAAACTGTTGACTATGTTCCCGGCCGTCACCCGGTGGATGGCTGGGGCGGCATCGGGGGCAATGGCGGCAACGACAACTATGGCAACCGTTGCGATCGCTTCCTGGCTTGCGTGGCGTATCTCGACGGCAAGCGCCCCAGTGTGGTGATGTGTCGGGGTGTTTATGGCCGCAGCGTTCTGGCAGCCTGGGACTGGCGTCGCGGCAGACTTTCGCAACGCTGGGTCTTCGACTCCGGCATCAGCCACCCGCCCTTTGCCGACGCCTCGCCCTTCTCCGGCATGGGCGGTCATTCACTTTCTGTGGCGGACGTGGACGGCGACGGCCGGGATGAAATCGTTTACCAGGCGATGACGGTGGACGACAATGGAAGGGGGCTTTACTCGACCGGACGCCGGCACGGGGATTCGATGCACGTCAGCGATTTCCATCCCGACCGGCCCGGCCTTGAGTTGTTCCTCATCACGGAAAACGAGAACGACACCGTGCGCTTCCAGACTCCGGGCGTGGGGGTTCACGATGCGCGCACCGGCGAGGTGATCTGGAGTCACAGCCCCGGCGTGGACGTGAGCCAGGGTTTGGTCGCCGACATTGATCCGCGGCATCGCGGTGCCGAGGCCTGGGGCGGACCGGGCGGGCTGCGAAACGCCCGTGGCGAAGACATCGGCCCCAAGCCGCGCTCGACCACCTGGGCCTTGTGGTGGGATGCCGATCTGCTTCGCGAACTCTTCAATCCCCGAACCTCAACCGTCACCAAATGGAACTGGCACACCGGCGTGGAAGAACCGCTCTTCGTGGCGGATGGACCCGCGCTGGGACTCGGGCCGAACCTGGCGGCCGATCTGCTCGGCGATTGGCGCGAAGAATTCATCGTGGTCTCACCCGACCGCCGATCGCTTCGGCTCTACACGACGACGATACCGACCCGTCACCGTCTTTGGACTTTGATGCACGACCCGCAATACCGGTTGTCCATCGCCTGGCAAAATGTCGCTTACAACAAACCTCCGCACACGGGCTATTACCTGGGCGAGGGAATGGCGCCTCCTCCGCGGCCCAACCTCCGCCTCATCGGCACAGGCGAGGCGCTTTACGGCCAGCCGCCTCGTCGGTAATCGAACGCGGCTGAGCGATGGAAAAGCAATCAGTTCGCGCTTTGGTTGCCTCAACCGCAAGGCTGTAACGCCGGTTTTCCAACCGGCGCACCTGCCCTGTGGAGCAAAGCCTCCGCCCGGCGCCGCGGGCTCTTGGCGAAATACTCCGCAGGGCGAGCCGACTGGAAACTCGGCGTTACCGGCAGGTGGTTCGAGAGAAGTCGCCCAGTTGCCTCGGCACAATTTCGGCTGAACACTTCGCAAAAGATGGTGAGCCGGTCCGTCGCACGGGCGACATACTCCTCGCATGACAACGGTCCGTCACTTGACCAGGAATCGGGCTCGACCAGGCAGGCGATCACCTTGCGAGTCAAAGCTTGCGGCGCTTCCGCTCCCGCAGTGGTTGCGCCGCCTCCTCGCCACGTGGGAAGCCGCCCTGAACTCGCTGGTGCCGGTTGGCTACGAGGACGAATCCGGTTTCCACTATGGCGAACCGCCGGCCCGCAACGGCCACGGCAGGCGTGCTGGATTCTGACCCGCGCAACCGCCTGAACGGAGTCTCCCGGCGCACGGTTCGCGGGTGCGCCCAGGCAGGTCATTGCGGCTTGGCGGGCGTATCCTTGGCGGATGCCTTGGCCAGGACCCAGCCTTTCATCGCAAACCCCAGTCCCGCGCCAACGGCAAACACAAGCCAGAAAACCACCGGCGCTTCCTCGCTGAACCCGTGGGCGAGGTTCATGCCGAAGAGACTGGCGATGGCCGTGAGCGGAAAGAACAGCGCCGCGAGGATGTTGAGCCGGTGACTGGCGCGCAGGGCCTCCTTGCCTGATTGCGCCTGCGCCTCGGCTTCCCGCGCCATGCGGTATTGGATGGCGTTGCGCACGTCCTCCAGCAGCAACTCGAGATTCCGGTCAATCTCATAAGCCATGTCGCGCAGCTCGATGAGAAAGGTGTCACCCTTGATGGCCTCCCTGGCCGCTTGCAACGCCTGATGCATGTTGCGCGCGGCGCGCGCCAGCGGGGTGAGCTTTTCCACCAGATCAAACAACGCGGTAATGTCGGCCGCCGCTTCGTAGGCCTGGGTGAGTTTGCCTTCCATTTCCGCGTAAGCCTGCACATGCCGCTTGAGCGGAGCCGGGCCGGGTCCGCCACGGCTGAACTGCCAGTCGCCGGCGGGATTGCGCCAGAACAGGACGCCCTCGCGGCGGGAATCATCCGCCCCCGGCGGTTGATGCAGCACGAGCAGGAGGTGACCTTCTTCGACGATGGCCCGCTGACGTCCATAGGTTGTCTGGCCCAGGCGGGCGCGAATGGCTTCTGGCAGCGACCAGGTGGGTGGGATGATCATGGCGCGTTCCTCAAGTCAGGTTTGCCGCGATACTGTCGCTCCCATCAGCCAGGGTCAACGGCGAAACCGGAGGCGACACCGGCGAGGGCGACTCTCAGTTTCTGGCCACCGGATCTGCCGGCAGGTGGCCGCCTCTCCGGCCGAACGGGAAGTTCCCGCGCTTGAACGTGCCCGACTTTCGGGCGTAACCTCGCCGCATGCACACTGGGAATCCTCCGCCTCAGCATCGCTGGCGTCGCGTCTTTGGCCGGGGACTCCTGGTTATCGGCGTCCTGTTCGCATTGCTGGCGATCCCCGAACCGTTGCCTCCATCACCCACCGGCGCCGGCAAGGAGCCGTTCATCTGGAACCGGCAGGAATTGTGGTCCGACTTGGAAAGTACCTTTGCCCAGGCAAAAGTTCCGGCTTCCTCACCGGCAGCAGGAATATTGGCGTCGAACTTGACCGCGCAACTGGATACGCTGGCCCGGCAACCGGCCCCCGGCCTGCCACCCACCGCGATCCTCTTCGATGAGATTGAGACAAACTTTTTTCGGCTGGCGCCCCTGGCGGCGGCCGGAGATCCGAGCGTGCCGCTGTCCTTTTTTCTCGACGCATACGCGCAGCTCCGCGGTGAAATCAAACGACATTCGGAGCACTGGCCGATGGAGGCGCGCGAACCGCGCGAGCGGCTTTACCGTGCGCTCTACGGTTCCCGCGCCGCGGTGGAGGAGGTCCTCCTCCAACTGCCGGCTGACCGGATTCCAGCCTTGCTTGAGGGTGTTCGCGAGCCTTCCCAGGCTCCGTCGGCGCTCGTCCACCGCATCGCCCTGCACAGCGGCGACATTCTCGTGTCCCGCGGCGGCGCGGCGACCTCGGCGCTCATCGCCCGCGGCAACGATTTTCCCGGAAACTTTTCCCACGTCGCGCTCGTCCACGTGGATGAACAGACGGCCGCCGTTTCCGTCATCGAATCGCACATTGAATGTGGTGTGACGGTCAGCGGCATTGAGAAATACCTGGCTGACACCAAACTCCGCATCATGGTGCTGCGGCTGCGGGCGGACCTGCCACAACTCGTGGCCGATCCGTTGCTGCCGCACAAGGCCGCGTCACGGGCGTTGATGGAGGCGCGCGGCCGGCACATTCCTTATGACTTCTCCATGGACCATGCTGATCCGGCGAAACAGTTTTGTTCCGAAGTTGCCGCCGCAGCCTACCAGCCGTTGGGCGTGAGGCTGTGGATGGGCATGTCGCATCTCTCCACACCGGGCGTGACATCGTGGTTGGGGGCTTTGGGCGTGCGGCACTTCGAGACGCAGGAGCCGTCCGACCTCGAATATGATCCGCAACTGCGCGTGGTGGCCGAATGGCGCGATCCGGAAACCCTGTTCAAAGACCACGTGGACAACGCGGTAATTGACGTGATGTTGGAGCGGGCGGAGGCGGGCGAACGGCTGGGCTACGACTGGCACAAGCTGCCCTTCGCCCGCCTGGCCAAGGCCTACAGCGTCGTGAAGAATTGGTTTGGCGGCATTGGCCCGATTCCTGAAGGCATGAGCGCCACAACCGCGTTGCGGGTGGAGCGACTCACCGCCAACCACGCCGCCATCGCCGCGCGACTGCTCGAGAAGGCGGAAGCATTCAAAGCCGGGCGCGGTTATGTGCCGCCGTATTGGGAACTGGTCCGCCTCGCTCGTGAAGCTCTGTCGGAAACCGTGGGCCGCCAGCCCGGATCTTGAAGCGTGGCTTGCTCGATGGCCAACGAACTGAAGAACCGTTGCCAGTGTGGCCGCCAACAATTCTCCATTCGAAAAAGAGCCACCGCTGACGCGCGGCCCGCGATCTTCTCGCGCCTCACTGGCCCGTCATAGCGCGTAGCGAGACGGTCATCCCGGTTATCGGCCATCTGAAAAGTGGGCCTGCCACGGGGGACCTCAGGCGAGCTGCTGCCTGATTGACAAAACTTGTTGATCCCAGGCAAAGGAGAGTGCTCTTCCAGTTTTCGGAAAGGCTCCCTTTCAGACCCCAGCACCCAAGAAACCGCTGCTCCGCGGATTGGCAGTGGTGATGCTTTCATTCTTGTGTTCGCAGTCCCCTAGTCACGCTGTGTCCCGTATTAAGGCATCAGAGATCAAATATGATAACCGAGAAGACTTCGATGGAATCCAGGGCAGTCTTCCTGGTGGACGATGATTCGTCCACAGTGAACCTGTACAGCAACAGGCTGGAGCAGGCCGGTTTCAGCACGGCCTCGGCACTGGACGCGACGGAGGCCCTCGAGGCCCTTCCTGGTCTGTCGGCCGATTTGATCATCCTGAACGTGATGCTGCCGAAGCGTGGCGGTTTCGACCTGCTGAACGCCATCCGCTCGAACGAGCGTCACAAGACCACGCCCGTTCTGGTCCTGACCAACGCCCACCTTCCCGAGTTGACGCAGAGAGCCCTGCGGGCTGGCGGCAACAAGGCGCTGCCAAGATCGGCATGCACACCTTCGGAACTCATTTCCGTTTCACACGCGCTGGTGGGCATCAATGGAGCGAACGAGACGGACCACGCCGCCGCAGAGGGTCTGGTCGAACAGGCAAGAACAGCGCTCTTGGAGGAAGGCCCTGCTGACGTCGCCGCCCTCCGGCAATTCTCCCTGAGTTATGCCGAGGTTGCCGGTTCGGCGGAAGGCCGGGAACATCTGGAGAAGATGTACCAGTGTGTCCGCTCCCTCGGCACGCGCGCCGGCCTGGCGGATTGCCGCAAAATCGCGCAACTGACCGAGGCCATCGAGGCCATGCTGTTTGAGCATCTGTCGCGATCGAATGGAGCAACCTCTCCGTCCTTGATTTACACCCTTGCCAAGTCGCTGGAGTGTCTCGACCGGTTGTTTGCCAACCGTGACGTGGGATCAACCGCTTCCTATTGCAAACCCCGAGCGCTGCTGTTGGACGACGACCAGGTTTGCAACATGGCGAATGAAGTGGCCCTCAAACGGGCCAACTACGAAATCGTCATTGCCACGAATGGGAGCGATGGCCTCATGTTGTTGAAGGACGAGCCTTTTGACCTCGTGCTCCTGGACATTGACCTGCAAGGAATCAACGGCCTCGAGTTGTGTCAGAAACTGCGCGAGATTCCTCGTCAAAGCAGCACGCCAGTCATCTTTGTCATCCCACAAAAGGACTTCCAGAACCGCGCCGAGAGCGTGTTGAGCGCGGGCGATGATCTCCTTGCCAAACCCATCTCGCCGCTTGAATTGATCCTCAAGGCGACCGTTGCGCTGCTGAACAATCCGAATCCCAGGATGGTCCCGGAGCAACCGCGCATCACGAGCATCAGCCCCAATGCTGACGACCACTCCGCAGCCAACCCGCCATCTCAGCGCGACAAGCAGCCCGGGCCCGAGAATCTCCCGCAGCGGGTGGTCAAGGTCATGAGCGCCGCGCGGCAGCTAAAGGATTTGAAAGAGGCGTTGGCGGAGGAAACGCGCCGGCGCGAAGCGGTCGAGCAGCAGGCCGCCGAAAACGCCAAGCGCCGCGCTTTGCTGGAGGCGGCGATTGAGGAGAATCAGCGGTCGCAACAGCAGTTCCTGGAATTGCTGGAGGAAGCCCAGAAGCAGGCCCAGATCGCCGAACAAGGCGGGGACAAGGCCAAGTGGAATCTCGAGGGACGCCGCCGGGCGCTGGCGGAGGTCCGGGATTTTGTGGCCGACAAGCTGATCCGTCTGAAGCGGGCTTTGGAGGAGGAAACCGAGCGACACCGGCTTGTCGAACAGCAGGTGGCTGAGAACGCCAGACGCCGGGGCGAACTGGAGGCGGCGCTGCAGGAGCTTCAAGGCGTACAGGATGCCTTCCAGCGGGACATCCAAGCTGCGCAAGACCCGAAAAAGTTGCTCGAACTCGAATCGTCCCTGGAGCAAAGCCAGCGCGCGCGGGAATTGCTGGCCAGCGAACTTGAAGCGGTCCGCCGCGAGTTGCAGGAACTCAAGGCGGGTCAAGCCGTCAAAGAGTCCGAACTCGATGCGCGAACAAAAGAATTGCAGGCGAGCCGGGCTGAAGCGGAGCAGAAGGTCCGGGGATTGTCCGAGGCGCTGGCCGAGGAGCGACAGGACGCCGCCCGGCAAGCCGAACTTGAAGCCGAACTCGCCGGTCACAAAAGCGCACTGGCAGAGTTGCATCAGCAACTGGCGGAGATCCAGCAGCAGCGCGACGCGCTCGAGGGGAGCGCCACCGTTGAACAGTCCCGGTTGGAGGCACGAATCCAGGCCTTGCTGGCGGATCACACCGGCGCGGAACAGCAGATCCGGCAACTGCAAAAGGACCTGGCCGAAGAAACCCGGCGACGCCAGGAACTCGAACGGCAAGGCGCTGAATACGCCCGGGTCCGGAGCGAACTCGAAGCGGCCTTGGCGGAAAACGAGCAGATCAAAAAGGCGCTGCAACGGGAAATGGAGGCTTCCCTCAACGCCAAACGGCGCGGGGAGCTGGAAGCGGAACTGGCGGAGAGCAAACAGGCCCAATCCCAGTTGCGGCACGAACTCGAGGAGGCGCGGAGGCAACTGCGCGAGAACAACTCGACCGCCCAGGAATCCCTGCTGGAAGCGCAGACCCGGGACCTGCAGGCCGCCCAGGCCGAGGTGGAACAGCAGGTCAAGCGCCTGACCGAAGCCCTGGCAGAGGAAGCACGGCGTCGGGAAGAGGCCGAGCACCGCGCGGCGGAGGTCGGGCAACGCCGCGGCGAGTTGGAGTCGGAACTTGGCCAGTTGCAGCAGCAGCTTCAGGAGGCGCGGCAGCAACAGCAGGCGCAGCAGGAGACTTCCCGCACCGAGCAGTCCGAGCTTCAAGCGCGGATTGTGGAGTTGGACGCGCATCGAACGACAATCGAAGAGAAGATCAAGGCGCTGGTGGAAGCCCTGGCGGTGGAAACCAGGCGCCGGAAAGAAGCCGAGGAACTGGCCGCGGAACTCGCCAAGCGTCGGAGCGAACTGGAAGCCGAGCTGGCCGAGAACAACCGGATTCTGGCGAGGCTCCGGCAGGAACTCGAGGAAGCGCGCCAGCAACAGCAGACGCTGCGGGAAGATTCCAACGCCAGTCAAAGCGAACTCGAAGCACGGATCTCGGAGTTGCTCACCGCCAAGGCCGAGGTGGAGCAACAGCTCCACCAGTTGGCGGAATCGCTGGCCGAAGAAGCGAGGCACCGGAAGAGCGCCGAGCAACACGCGGGCGAAATCAGCCAGCAGCGCGCGAAGCTGGAAGCCGAGCTGGCGGAAAACAAACAGTTGCAGGCGCGGTTGCGTCAGGAGTTGGAGCAGACGCAGAAACAACAACACGCCCAGCACGAGACTGCCGTGGCGGAACAGTCCAAGCTCGAGGCGCGGGTCAACGAATTGAAGTCGGCAAAAGCCGACATGGAACAACAGGTCAAGCGGCTGACCGAATCCCTGGCGGAAGAGGCCAGTCACCGGAAAGCCGCCGAGCGACACCTAAGCGAGGTTGACAAATACCGCGCCAAACTGGAAGCGGAGCTGGAGGAGAACCGACGCACCCAGGAATCCCTGCGCAAGAAACTGGAGGAGGTTCAAGCGCAACAAAACACGCTCCAGCAGCGCTCCGGCAACGAGCAATCCAGGCTCGAAACACGAATCAATGAATTGCAGTCGGCCAAGACCGATGTGGAGCAACTGGTCAAGCGGCTGACGGAGTCGTTGGCCGAGGAGGCCCGACAACGGAAAGGCGTCGAGCGACAGGCCGGCGAGATCAGTCAAGAGCGCGCCAGACTAGAGGCGGAGCTTGCGGAACACAAAGAGGCTCTGGCGGGTCTGCGGCAAGGGTTGAAAGAAGCGCAGAAGCAACTGCAGTCGCAGCAGGAAGGCTTCAAGGCCGAGCACGCCATGTTGGAGGCCCGGGCGAAGGAATTGCAGTTGGCAAAAGCCGATGTGGAAAAAGAGATCGAGCGTTTGACGCAAGCATTGGCCGAGGAAACCAGGCGTCGGAATGATGCCGAACAACGAGTCGGCGAAATCGGCCAACAACGCGCGAGACTGGAAAGCGAACTGGCGGAGCACAAAGCGGCGCTGGCGAGCCTGCGCCAGGAGTTGAAGGAAGCGCAGAAGCAACTGCAAGCGCAACAAAGAGCCTTCGATGCCGAGCAGGCCCGGCTGGGCTCACGGACGAAGGAATTGCAGTCGGCACAGGCGGAGGTGGAACAGGAGATCAAGCGTCTGACGGAGGCGCTGGTCGAGGAAACCCGGCGCCGGGAGGGCGCCGAGCAACAGGCTGACGAAATTGGCCGGCGCCGGCTGGAGTTGGAAGCTCGATTGGGTCAGTTGAACCAGCAGTTGGAGGACGCGCACAAGCAACTGCAGGCGCAGAGGGAGAACAGTGTCGCTGAACAATCAAGGCTCGAAGCTCGCACGAAGGAGTTGGAGGCGGCCCAGGTGCCGGTCGAGGAGAAGCTCAAGCACCTGACTGAAGCGCTGACGAAAGAGGCGAAACGGCGGGAAGCCGTGGAAAAGATGGCGGCTGACGCCTTCAAGCGTCGGCGCGAGCTGGAAGCCGCGCTGGCGGAAAGCGCCGAAGTCCAGACGCGGTTGCGCAATGAACTGGACCAGGCGCAAAAGCAACTCCTGGCCCAGCAGGAACATTCCAGCGCGGAGCAGGTCAAGCTGGAAGCACGGGCTCAGGCGTTGCAGGCGGAGGCCGAGCAGCAGGTCAACCGGCTGACGGAATCGCTGGCCGTCGAAACCAGGCGCCGGGAAGACGCCGAGCAACAGGCGTGCGAGATCCGCGAACGGCGCAGCGAACTGGAGGCCCAACTGGCACGGTTGCGCCAGGAGGTGGAAGCGTCGCAGGAACACTTGCGCGCTCAGGAAGAGCGCGCCGGCGCCGATCAGGTGAAACTCGCGGCGCGCGTCGAGGAATTGCAGGCGGCGAAGGCCGAGATCGAGCAACAGGTCGAACGGCTGACGGAAACACTGGATGCGGAGACGAGGCAGCGCAAGGAAGCCGAGCAAGCGGCCGATGAGATTGCCAAACGGCGCGGCGACCTGGAAATCCAGCTCGGCCAGTTGCGCGCGGAGCTGGAGGCATCACAGAACAAACTGCGAGTCCAGGAAGAAAGTTTCGGCGCCGACCAAACCAAGCTCGCAGCGCGGCTCGCGGAATTGCAATCGGCAAAGGCCGAGATGGAGCAACAAGTCCAGCGGCTGACGGAAACACTGGACGAAGAGACGAGACATCGCAAAAGCGTCGAGCAGGAGGCCAGCGAGATGGGCAAACGGCGCGGCGAACTGGAGGTCGAACTCGGACAGTTGCGTCGAGAATTGGAGGCGTCGCGGGAACAGTTGCAGGCCCAACAGGAACATTCCGGCGCCGAGCACTCGAGGCTGGAGGCGCGAACCAAGGAACTGCTGGCAACCCATGCGGAGGTCGAGCAGCAGGTCGCGCGACTCACGGAAACCCTGACCGCGGAAACCAGGCGACGGGAAGGCGCCGAAGCACAAGCCGTCGAAATTGGCAAACGCCGGGCCGAACTGGAAGTCCAGCTCGAACAATTGCGCCAGGAACTGGCCAAGTCGCAAGACCAACTGAAGTCTGAAAGAGAGAACGCTGCCACCGAACAAACGAAGCTGGAAACTCTGACCCGGGATTTGCAAGTATCCCAGTCGGAGGTGGAAAAGGAAGTCAAACGACTGACGGAAGCCCTGGCCAAAGAGACCGAGCAGCGGCACCGCGCCGAGCATCAGGCGGGCGAAATCGGCCAACGTCGCACCGAGTTGGAAGCCCAACTGGCCGAGAACAAGCAAATTGAAGCGAAGCTGCGCGAAGAATTGGAAGCGGCGCAAAAGCAACAACAGGTGCTGCAGGGGAATTCCAGTTCCAGGCAAACCGAGCTGGAGAATCGGATCAGGGAACTGCAGTCGGCCAAGGCCGGTTTGGAGCAACAGGTCGAGCAGTTGAACGGGTCCCTGGCCGAGGAGACCAGGCGGCGGGAACTTGCCGAACAACAGGCCGACGAAATTGCCCAACACCGTCAAAGACTCGAAGGCCAACTCAGCCAGTTGGAGCGGCAATTGGAGGAGGCACAGAGGCAATTCCAGGCGGAGACTGAGTTGCGGCAGGAGTTGCAGCAGGCGCAGGGGCAATTGATGAAGTACCTCCGCCTGGCCGAAGGCCGGCAGGCGCAATCGCAGTTGCAGCAAAATCTCCAGGAGGCCCAGAAGCAACTGAAGGCGCTGAAGGATGACTACCTTGCCGACAAGTCGAAGCTCGAAACTCGGAAGAAGGAACTGCAGGCCGCGCATACGGCGGTGGAGGAGAGGATCGCTTCCCTCACGGAATCGCTGGCGGGCGAGCCTGGTCCATGGCGGAGTGAACTGGAAGCGGAGTTGGCAGAAAACCGCCGAATGCACGCGCACTTGCTGCGGCAGTTGGAGGAGGTCGAACATTTGGCTCTGACGCTGGAGGGGAATTACCTGACCGAGAAGTCCCGGGTGGAGGAGCGGATCAAGGGCTTTCACAGTGCGCAGGCCGAGATGGAGGAGGAGATTGAGCGACTCAAACAATGGCTGGCCGAGGAGTCCAAGCGGCGAAAGGGGGCCGAACAGCAACGAGACGAAATCCAGCAGCAACGAAGCGAGCTGGAGGTTCAACTTGGACAGTTGCTGCAGCAATTGGAAGAGTCACAAAACCAACTGCGGGCCAAGCTGGACACATCCGGCGAAGAGCAGAACAAGCTGAAGGCCCAGGCGAGGGAATTGCAGGCGACGCAGGCGGCGGTGGAGCAGGAGATCAAACGGCTGACCGAAACCCTGGCCGGCGAGGTCAAACGCCGGGAAGGGGCTGAACGACAGGCCGGTGAACTGTACCAACGACGCGGCGAACTGGAGGCCCAACTGGAGCAATTGGCGCAGCAATTGACCGGGGCACAGGAACAACTGCAGGCGGAGACCAAGTTGCGGCAGATGTTGCAACTGGCGCAGCAGCAGTTGATCGGATTTCTCCAGTTGGCGGAGCACCAACAGACCCAGTCGCAATTGCGACAGGAGTTGAATGAGGTGCAATCGCAACTCAGAACGCAGGACGACGATCACCTCGCCGAACAATCCAAACTGGAGGCCCAGACCAGGGAATTGCAGGCCGCCGAGGCTCCGGTGGAGCAGAAAGTCGCATCCCTGACCGAAGCCCTGGCCGAAATGTCCCCGCGGCGCAAAGGGCGCGGGAAGAACGCGGAGGAGGTTGAAAGACGTCGCCGCGAACTGGAAGCCGAACTGGCCGAAACCAGGGAGGCACGCGCGCGTTTGCGGCAGCAACTGGCCGATGTCCAGGAGCAGTTGCAGGTTTCGCGGGAGAAGCACACCGCCAAGCAATCCAGGCTGGAAGCGCGGATCCAGGAATTGCAGAAGGCGCAGTCCGAGGTGGAGCAGCAGATCGCACGGTTGACCGAAGCGTTCGTCGAGGAGAGGAAGCGACGGAAGAGGGCCGAGGATCAGGCGAGCGAAATTGGTCAACAGCAAAGCGATTTGGAAGCCCAGTTCGGACAACTGTTGGAGCAGTTGGAGGAGTTGCGGGCAAATCAGGACAGTCCCGCGAAGGCGCAGACTCAGGAACTTCAAGCGGCCCAGGTCGAAGTCGTGCAGCGGGTCAAGCGCTTGACCGACGAGCTCGCAATCGAGACCCGGCGTCGTGAAGGGGCCGAGCAACACGCCGAAGAAATCGGTCAACAACGGGCCGAATTGGAAGCGGAGCTGGCCAGGAACAAACAGGCGCAGGACCGGTTGCGCCAGGAGCTGGAAGCGTCGCAAAAGCGATTTGAAGAACAACTGACAAATGCCGGCGCCGAACGGGCGATGCTGCAGGCGCGCATCAAGGAATTGCAGACCGAGCAGGACCAGTTGGAACAACAAGTCGCTCAGGTGCGCGAAGCTCTGAGCGCGGAAACCCGGCGTCGCGAAGGGGCTGAACAACAAGCGGGCGAGATTGACCGCCATCGCCGGGAACTGGAGGCGGAACTGGCCAGGAACAAACAGGCGCAGGCGGAGTTGAGCCAGCGGTTGGAGGCGTTGCAAGAGCGCCTGGAGGCACAGCAGCGAACTTCCGGAGATGAACACGTCAAGCTGGAAGCGCACATCAAAGACCTGCAAACAACGCGGGCAGAGTTGGAGCACAAGGCCGGACAGTTGGCCGAAGCGCTCGCGACCGAGGCCCGGCGTCGGGAAGTCGCCGAACAGGAAGCCGCTGAAAGCGCCAGACTCCGAACTGAACTCCAGGCAGAGTTGGCGAAGCACCAGCAGGCACAAGCGCAGTTGCGGCAGGAGCTGGCAGCGGCGCAAAGCCGGCTGGAGGCACAACTTCAGAGTTCCGGCGCGGACCAAGCCAGGCTCGAAACCCGCATCCAGGAGTTGCAGGCGACCCAGGTTGACTTGGAGCAAAAGGTCGAGCAGTTGACCGAGGCGCTGGTCCGGGAAACCGAGCTTCGCGGAGGTGTTGAGCAACAAGTGGCCGAGGTTGATCGCCACCGCCGGGAGCTGGAAGCCGAACTGACGGGCCACAAGCAGGCGCTCACCCAGTTGAAGCAGGAGCTGGAAGGCTCGCAAAAGCAGCTTCAGACACAACAGGCGAGTGCCGGGTCAGAGCAGGCCAGGCTCGAAGCACGCATCGAAGCGTTGCAGGCGACACAGGCCGGCCTGGAGCAGAAGGTCGCACAAG
>WYBW01000097.1 GCA_011525685.1 Verrucomicrobiia bacterium | reverse complement strand
TTCGAGCGACAAATCCTCCTTGCACGCGAAGAAGCGAATGAACGGGCGCCGCCGCATCGTGCCGTGATCGCGAAGCGTCCCGCGGAGCACAGGATGCCTGGCCTCGAGCGCATCCAGCACCGCGCGAATGGTCACCGGCGCGGCCACGTCCAACGTCACCTCGCCGTCCACGCGGGCGAGGTTGCGCAGGTGAAAGGGCAGCACGACGCGGATCATGCCAGAAGCCGAAATCCGAAAGCCGAGGCAACCGCGATCCAGGGAAGTTCTCCCCTTCCGGCTTCGCGCTTCGGATTGCTTTCGGACTTCGTCATTCGGATTTCGGAGTTCACCTCAGCGTCTGCACCTCGACCGACAGCACGCCCGGCAGATCGCGCACGATGGTGTTCCAGGAATCGCCTCCATCGGCCGAGCAATAAACCGTGCCGCTGGTGGTGCCGAAGTACACGCCGCAGGGATCGAGTTGATCCACCGCCATCGCGTCGCGCAGGACGTTCACATAGCAATCCTTCTGGGGCAGTCCCTTGGTGAGCGGCTCCCACTCGTGGCCGCCGGTCTTGCTGCGATACACCCGCAGCTTTCCGTCCGGCGGGTAATGCAATGAATCGCTCGTGATGGGCACGACGTAAATGGTTTCCGGCTCGTGCGCGTGAACATCAATCGGGAAACCGAAATCCGTCGGCAGGTTGCCGCTGACCTCGCTCCATTGTTCGCCCGCGTTGTCGGTGCGCATGATGTCCCAATGCTTTTGCATGAACAACACGTCCGGTCGCGCGGGATGCAACGCGATGCGATGCACGCAATGGCCGACTTCCGCATCCGGATCGGGCAGCTCGTATGGCGACTTCAAGCCCTGGTTGATTGGTTTCCATGTCTGTCCGCCGTCTTCGGTGCGAAACGCTCCGGCCGCCGAGATGGCGATGTAAATGCGTCCGGGATTCTTGGGATCGAGGAGGATGGTATGAACCGCCATGCCGCCCGCGCCGGGTTGCCACAAGTGGCCTTTGGCGCTGCGCAGGTTCGGCAGTTCTTTCCAGGTCTTGCCACCGTCGGTGGTTTGGAAAATCGCCGCGTCCTCCACGCCCGCGTAGGCCGTGTCGGGATCGGTCAACGACGGTTCAATGTGCCAGACGCGCTTGAACTCCCAGGGATGCTGCGAGCCGTCGTAAAACTTGTGCGTGCCCACCTCGCCTTCGTAAAGAAACATGTTGCTCGCGCCCGCTTTGGGAAAACCATCCGCCCCCATCAAGTCTTCCGGTTTCGTCCCGGGTGGATTCCACGTCTTCCCGCCGTCGTCGGAACGCTGGATCACCTGCCCGAACCAGCCGCTCGATTGGGAGGCGTACAGACGATTCGGATCCGCGCTGGAACCTTTGAGGTGATAAATCTCCCACCCCGCGAAGTGCATGGCGCTGACCTCCCAATTCCGGCGCTGGCCATCCGCCGTGAGGATGAACGCGCCCTTCTTCGTGCCGACCAGGACTCTGATGGTGCTCATGTTGATGTTCGCTTTCTACCTTCTGCCGCACGAACGCGACCGTTCAAAACACGTCCCTCGGGTTCAAGCTGTGGTGAACGGTCCAAGAATTAATCGAAACCCGCAAGAAGCTCAATCAGGTTCTTTTCCCCCTTTCCGCCCTTGTCCAGTTGAACATTTACAAACGGTCCGCCGGCTCGGCGAATTGTTTCATCACCGTTCCGTCCCGGTGCTCGCGGCGACGGTTTGCCGGATGGCCTCCAAGACCTCTTGATGGTCGCGAATCTCCTCCCAATTGAATACACACAGGTACCTGCAACGGCGGTCCGCCATGGTTTTCTCCAGCGCCTGACGCCACACCTTGCTTTCCCTCGGGCCTTGCAACAGCCATTCGGTCGCTGCCCACCATGGCGCGTCGCTGAGTTGGAGGGCCGCTTGAACTCCCGTGTCCTGGCGTGGGTCGGCCGCGTGACGATAAAAACTCCAGCCCGGACAACTGAAGGAATTCACCGCCGCGCCATAAAGCCGTTCGCCTTCCTTCCAGCCGCCCACGTGCGTGAAGAGCTTCTCGCGCGGAACTCCCAACCGCGCCGCTTCGCGACAAAGGTCCTCCAGATGCCGCCGCACCACCTCCGCCAAGTCGGCCTCCGTCAATTCGCCGGCCTCACGCAGACCCGCGGTCTTGACCGCCGCAAATCCGATTTGCGCCACGCCGCGCGCGGGCGGTTGATCGCTTTTCAACCCTGTGGTCGGATCAAGTGCGGCCGGTTGGTCCAGCAACGCGTTGCCATTGGGATAATACCATGCGTTCACGCCGATGGACGACTCCCAGCCAAGTTTGAGGCCCACGAACAACTCCTGTTTCCCGGTTGGCAGCGCTTTCCACCAATCCAACACCACGGGGATGAGCAGCGCCATCTGCGCATGGCACTCCCGGCGATAGCGCGGGCTCATCAAATTCGGCGGCGGACGCACACGCAACTGCGATCCCCAGTTGCGCCAGGCGATCTTCAACGCTTGATCCGGACTCCATCCATGCCATTCCACGTTTGCGCGATTCGCGGGATTGAAACCGGGCAGCGACGGATTCCACCAGTTCCACAAGTCCGGCCGCGCATCCCACCAGTTCTCGCCGTCCAGTTGAATCAACACGGGCGTGTCGGTTTGCGCGGCCAGTTCGAGCACGCGGCGCAGCGAGGCCAGCAACGCTCCGTCGTTGGGCGCGCGAAAATAGGAGAAGATGTAGCCGACGCCCACCCGGACGCTGGCACCGGGCACGTCGGGCAGCGCGCGTTTGACTGCCTCGAATTC
>WYBW01000014.1 GCA_011525685.1 Verrucomicrobiia bacterium | reverse complement strand
GGCAAAGCTGCGACTGCCGGGTTGAATTTGCCCGGCGGCCAAGTTGTTCACAAGGCCGCTGCGCTCCCGCTTCCCCGGGCGTCGCTCCGCGTCCTCGTGAACAACGTTGGGAACGGTATCAGGCCGCTTCGACGCCGATTTCGCAAGCTGACGATGAGGCGGAGTGAATGCCGCGCCCCGAAATCGGCAGGATTTCAGGTGCGGCTACTCTCACCGCGGATACTCTTTGACAAACAGCCTGGAATCGTGTTCCCTCACGCCCGTCAAATATGAGCACCGCGTTCATTCATCTGCACCCAGCGCGAGTTGGCGGCGTTTCCGCCATCTGGCGGCGCGGCTCGTGCGGTTTTTGCATCGCGGTCCGGGATGATTAGACATCACCCAAACAATTTCCGACCCACCCGCGATTGCCTGTCAGTCGCGGGTTTTTTGTTGCAACGCCGGGGTCGTAACATCCGATCAGGAAGGTCAAGTTTATGAATGAAAGCAAACAACAGGTGGCTGCCCGGTTCGGACCGGAGACTCGGTTCGCGCCCCGGCCAGGGATGGCGGCGGCACTGTGCCCCTCGCCAGAGGGCGACTTGGAGGAACTCAAACAGCGGCTATTGACGGATCGGCTCGAGCGCAGCCAGACGTTGAAACACCGCGCCCGATTGCGCGGCGCAGCCGACGACGCAGCGGCCCTCGCCTGGGTGACGACTTTTCCGTTGCTCTTGTTTCCCGTCCTGTTTGAGGAGAAAGCGCGAGCCGCGCTCCTGCGGGCGCAGCGGCAGGACCGGGTTCGGGAACGCAGCCGGGAGTTGATGGATGTCGGATGATTCTCCCCACCAGACTGCAGTTCAGAGACAAGGCAACCCACGTCGTGGGCGGTGGGGTTGTCCGCCACCATGCGCGGACCCTGGCGACTCTGCGCTGTTGGGAACAGTCCGCCCGTCGCTCGAAGAAAGTTGAAGTGCCTGGCCCGTCCGATTCAAAGAAGCCGCTGGTGATCGGGTTTGCGTTTGCCTCACCCGAAGCAACTCCGTAGCTTGAACGCGGTGAGCCACGACGTGATCGCCCCCAATCCTTGGATGATTCTGCCCTTCGTGTTGTTGCTGGGCACGATTGCCTTGGCGCCGTTGCTGGCGGCGGATTGGTGGGCGAAACACTATCCAAAGGTTGCGTATTCGCTCGGTGCGATCACGTTGAGTTACTACCTGTTCGGCCTTCATGCCCACGCCCGCGTCCTGCACGTCGCGCATGAGTACGTCAGCTTCATTGCATTGATCGGTTCGTTGTTCGTTGTCTCGGGCGGCATTCATATCAATGTCAAAGGCGAAGCCACGCCGTGGGTGAACGTGCTGTTTCTGTTCGTCGGCGCGGTGATTGCCAACCTGCTCGGCACGACGGGCGCCTCCATGCTTCTGATCCGGCCCTGGATCCGGATGAACAAGTATCGAGTCACGGCGCACCACATTGTCTTCTTCATCTTCATCGTCTCCAACGTGGGGGGCTGCCTGACGCCGATTGGCGATCCGCCGCTGTTCCTTGGGTATCTCAAGGGCATTCCGTTCTGGTGGGTGGCGGAAAAGTGCTGGCCGATGTGGAGCGTGGGTGTGGGAGTGTTGCTGGCGATGTTTTACGTGGTGGACTCGATCAACTTTCGCCGCGCTCCCCGGGCTGTTCGTGAGCGGGAAACCGCCCGGGAAGAGTGGCGGTTCGAGGGGCTGGCCAATTTGTTTTTCCTGGCCGTCATCCTCGGAGCCGTCTTCATCAACCACCCGTTGTTCTTGCGCGAAGGCTTGATGGTCGCCGCGGCGGCCGGTTCTTACTTCACCACGCGAAGAAGGATTCACGAGGCGAACCACTTCAATTTCCATCCCATACAGGAGGTCGCCATTCTGTTCATCGGAATTTTTGCCACAATGATCCCGGCCCTGGACTGGCTGAAGCTCAACGCCGGCCTGGTCGAGCATCCCACGGCGGGACTCTTCTACTGGAGCACGGGGTTTCTTTCCAGCGCCCTGGACAACGCGCCCACGTATCTGAGTTTTCTGAGCGCCATCCAAGGTTCTTCGATTGATCCGCAAGTCATTGAGCAGGTGCGCCAACTGATCCAGTCGCCGGGAACGGACCTCGGAGCGTTGACCGGACCGCACGCGGATCAGGTCCGACAAACCTTTGAAGCGCTCCGCACCTACCACGCGACACCGCTGGCACAGGGCAGTGTCAGCACTGAGCAGATCGAAATTGCCTGCCTGCTGGGTGACGCCAAGTTCAGCCGGTTCATCCTCGCCATCAGTGTGGGCGCGGTCTTCTTTGGCGCGAACACCTACATCGGCAATGGTCCGAACTTCATGGTCAAGTCCATCGCCGATCATCAAAAGGTCAATACACCCACCTTCCTGGGATTCGTCTTCAAGTACGCCCTGCCCTACATGCTGCCAATGCTGCTGCTGGTCTGGTGGGTGTTTCTGCGAGGTTAAACCCGGCGGTGGCGATCGGCGACCAACAATGTTGCCCAGACGTGGAGGCAACCTTTGCCGCTGTTCCGAAAAGCTGTTCCGAAAAGAGTTGAGTTTTGGCCCACGAAAAACTAAACCGCTCCCCGCAGTTTATGCTCAAAGTCACCGAAATCGCCTTCAGTTGTTATCCCGTCACCGACATGGCACGGGCACGGGTGTTTTATGAGGGAGTTTTGGGGCTGCAGCCCACCAGGACGGCCGGTGAACCCGGAGGGATGGAATGGACGGAATACGACATTGCCAATGGCACGCTCTCCATCGGTGCGGGCGCACCGGGCTGGAAACCCACCGCCGAGGGTTGTTCCGTCGGATTGGAGGTCGAGGACTTCGATGTCGCCATCGCACACTTGAAATCCACTGGTGTAAAGTTTCACCTTGAGCCGTTCCCCACGCCCGTCTGCCGGATGGCGTTCATTTACGACCCGGACGGCAACGCGATTTGTATTCACAAGCGAAACGCCGGGCATCATTGATTCTTCCATGGGCATCCTCGTCAAACCCGACACCAAAGTCCTCATTCAAGGCATCACCGGCAGCTTCGGCGCGCGGCATGCCCAACTCTCGATTGATTACGGAACCCAGGTCGTCGCCGGCGTCACCCCCGGCAAGGGCGGTCAGGTCTTCGAGCACCACGGCCACCGCGTGCCCATCTTCGACACGGTGGCGGAGGCGAAGAAGCAAACTGGCGCGACCGCCAGCGCGGTGTTCGTGCCTCCGGCATTTGCGGCCGATGCCATCCTGGAGGGCGTGGACGCAGGCCTGGACCTCGTGGTCGCCATCACCGAGGGCATTCCGGTAAACGACATGGTCAAAGTCAAACGCGCCATGGAAGGCGCAAGGACACGGTTGATCGGCCCCAACTGCCCGGGGATTGTCACGCCCGGCGCGGGCAAAGATTCGCAGGGCGGCTGCCGCATTGGCATTGCGCCGGGTTACATTCACAAGCAAGGGCATATCGGCGTGGTGTCGCGCAGCGGTACGCTGACCTACGAGGCGGTGTGGCAACTGACCTGTCGCGGCGTGGGGCAATCCACCTGTGTCGGCATCGGCGGCGACCCGGTCAATGGCACATCTCATCTCGATGTCATCAAGATGTTCAACGATGATCCTGAAACGCACGGGATCATCATGATCGGCGAAATTGGCGGCAGTGCCGAGGAAGAGGCCGCGGACTGGATCCGGCAACATTGCCGGAAGCCCGTGGCAGGGTTCATTGCCGGCGCCACCGCGCCGCCGGGGCGCCGCATGGGCCACGCTGGAGCGATCATCAGCGGCGGGAAGGGCACGGCGGCGGCGAAGATCGCTGCGTTCAAAGCGGCCGGCATCGGTGTCGCCACCACTCCGAGCGAGATGGCGGAGACGCTGCTGAAGATGATGTGAACACCTGGTCCAAAGGTCGCCGGGCACCAATGGTGAACCGCCGGCCGCCCGTCGTGCCTTGCCGCACTTCACGCGCCACGGCTCATGAACCATGGTCCTGATTGACTTCATCCTCAACCTGGCCGGGCTGCTGCTGTGGTTCAACTGGCGGGCTTCGGGTTATGATCCGCTGGCCCGCAGCCGTCCGGCCACGCTGGCGGGCACGGTGAGGCGGATCGAAACCCCGCAAGCCAGTCGCTGGCTTTCTCTCGCGGCTTTGACCGGTCTGCTGATCGGCAGATCGGTCTTATACCGGCTGGCAGGACCTTCGGTGGACTGGACACCCCACCTGGATCTGGGCGCCATCACGCTGTTCTTTCGCACTGACGAGCTTGAATGGGTGTTGCTCTTTTCCGTGTTCAGCTTCCTGCGCGTGCTCGCGGTGGTTTATTTCTGGCTGCTCGCCCTGGCAATCGTCAACCGCAAGGTCTCAAAGCCCGATCTGATCCTGCGCTTCATTCGGTTCCAATTGGGCCGGGTGAGGAACTGGCCGTTGGGGGTGCAACTGGGGCTGCCGCTGTGGCTGGCCGCACTGGTCTGGCCTGGACTTCACGCGCTGTTGACGTGGGCGAACATCACGGGGGCTTTGCCCTCCGCCGGTTCGCTCGTGTTGCAGGGCGTGGTGCTGGGACTGGGAATTTTTCTGAGCCTCAAATACCTCATCCCGATCATGCTGCTGGCGGACTTGGTCACCCGTTATGTCTATTTCGGAACCAGTCCGATTTGGGATTTCCTGAACACGACGGCGCGCAATCTTCTGTCCCCTCTGAACCGCCTTCCCTTGCGGGCCGGCAAACTCGAGCTGGCGCCGCTGCTCGGGATCGCCTTGAGCGTGGTGCTGCTGCATGCGCTGCCGCGGTTGGTGCTGCAAGAATTACATCGGCGAAACCTGACCCTGTGGCCGCACTGACCTGAGGGGGTGAGGTTGAAGAAGCACCGCAATGCGAAAGTCCCAGCCCGCGCCGACGGTTTCACAGTGAAGCGGCCGGTGGCTTGGGCAGTTTCACCGTTACGCTGGTGCCGTTGCCTTGCTCGCTTTGAATGGTTAGCGATCCGCCGTGCAACTCGGTGAGCCGGCGCGCAATCGTCAGCCCCAAACCAAGTCCCTGTTGCTCATGCAACTTGCGGTCAAACTGCATGTAGGCGCCCACCCGGGCGATGTTCTCGGCCGAAAAGCCCCGTCCTGCGTCGTCCACCGAGAGCACCACGGCCACGGCGGTTTCGGCCAGCGTAACCCGCACGGCCGATCCGGGTTTGGAAAACTTGAACGCATTCTGCACCAGTTCGTCCACGATCTTGGTCAGGTATTCCTCGGCCATCGGCACCGGCAGGTTGTTCAGGGTCAATTGAAGATCGGCTGGGCGACCGGCCTCCTCAGCCTGCTTGCGAGCATGGATTTCGACCAGATGCGCGGAATTGAGGGTTTGACTTCCGCGCAGCACGTTCACCTTGTGGGGATCGGCCGCCCACAGTTCCAACTGGGAGTAGATCAGAAAACTCTCGATCAACCTTTCGAGCCGCCGTCCGCATTGGTGGATGTCCTGGCCGATCTCCGCGAGTTCGGCGGGCGGCAGGGTCGCCGCGTCGTGCTGGAGCAGTTCCCCGTAGGCCAGAATCCCGTTGAGCGGCGTGCGCAACTCGTGCGGCAGCATCATGCTGATGTTGTCCCGCAAGTGTACCAATTTGCGCTCGGCTTCCGCGCGGACGGTCTGGACCTTCTTGAGCCGCGCGTCCACCGCACCATAGAGAGCCTCGATCGTGAATGGCTTGGGCAGGTAATCATCGGCGCCCAGTTCCATCCCGTGTCGCATGCCCGCCTGGTCGGCCAGCCCGGTCATGAGAATGAACGGAATGGTCGCCGTGGCCGGCTCATTGCGGAGGGAGGACAGGGTGAGGTAGCCATCCACTTTCTCCATGTTCACGTCACACAGGATCAGGTCCGGCAGCTCTTTGCGGGCCTTCTCGATGCCCACGGAGCCGTTCTCGGCCTCAATGACCTCGTAGCCGCGACGGCCGAGCGCCATCTGCACCATCTCGCGCAACCAAGCCTCGTCATCAATGACCAGTATCTTTTTCATCCGTTCGGATCGCCGCCGCTGGAACTCTCCGGAAGTGTCGGGCGCGCCCGGTCAGCGGTTTGGCGTGGGGGCGGCCGGTTCAACGCTACTTCCGTTTGTGCAGCGGCATGAAATGGGTCAAGGTCGGCCCGACGTAGATCTGGCGCGGCCGGTAAATCCGGGCTTTGGGGTCCTCGGCAATCTCCTTGTAATTGGCGATCCAGCCCGGCATCCGGCCAATGGCAAAAATGACCGGAAACATTTCCATGGGAATGCCGATCGCCCGCATGATGATGCCACTGTAGAAATCCACGTTCGGATAGAGCTTCCGCTCGACGAAGTAAGGATCCTTGAGGGCGGATTCCTCCAGCTTCTTGGCGATGTCCAGCAGCGGGTCACTGATCTGCAAAACATTGAGCAGACTGTCGCAGGCTTGTTTGATGATTTTGGCGCGCGGATCGTAGTGCTTGTAAACGCGATGGCCAAAACCCATCAGGCGCTTGCCGCTGACCTTGTCCTTGGCCGCCGTAATGAACTTGGAGCCATCGTCCCCCTCCCGATGAATCTCCTCGAGCATTTCCACCACCGCCTGATTGGCGCCGCCGTGCAGCGGTCCCCAGAGGGCGCAGACGCCCGCCGCGGCGCAGGCAAACATGTTCGCCTGGCTGGAGGCCACCATCCGCACCGTGGCCGTGGAACAATTCTGCTCATGGTCGGCGTGCAGGAGGAAAATCAGGTCCAGCGCGCGCACCACCTCCGGTTTGATCTCATAGTCGTCATAGGGTTCGGAGAACATCATGTGCAGGAAGTTCGCCGTGTACTTGTAGGCCGACTTGGGATAGATGATGGGCAGGCCGCGGGACTTGCGATAGGAAAAGGCCGCGATGGTGCGCACCTGCGAAATCAGCCGCGCCGCCAGCAGGTCGAACCGTCCGGCGTTGCCCATTTTCATCAGGCCGGGGTCGAAGCAACTGCTCGCGTTGATCATCGCCGAGAGGATCGCCATGGGATGGGCGCTCGAGGGAAACCCCTCGAAATGATACTTCATGTCCTCATGCAAATTCGCGTTCGCGGTGAGCAGGTCGGAGAACTGTCGCAATTCCGCGCGCGTCGGCAGATGGCCGTAAATGATCAGATAAGCCGTCTCGACAAACGTGGACTTTTCCGCCAGTTCCTCAATGGGAATGCCGCGGTAACGCAGAATGCCCTTTTCGCCGTCAATGAAGGTGATTTTGCTGAGGCAGGAACCCGTGTTGGCGTAGCCATCGTCCAGCGTGATGCACGAAGTGTAATTGCGCAGGCACGCAATATCCACGGCGCGCTCGCCCTCCGTGCCTTCGACCATGGGTAGAGTAAACGACTTCCCATCCAGTTCCAGTTTCGCCTCTTTGCTCATTGCAGCAGATTTTCTGATTCCATCGTTGTAACCGCAGTTTGCGGAGAATGAATACCTTTGGCAAGGCGGGAAACAAGGCGCGTTCGTCAAAAACGCAACACCCGCGGACGGACGATTGGCGTTGAAGCCGGGAACTTCAGCCAAACTTTCGCGTAAGCCGCCAGGCGTCGTAGGTGCGACGCTGTTCGGAGTTCATTCCCGCAAAATCCGGTCTGCCGTCAGGCAGTCTGGGCCAGTCCGCCGGAGCATTTGCGGAATTCACCTTCGTCCGTTGCTGGCTTCCGGCCTCCGCCGCGGAGTCGGACCGGCGGTGGTCTGTCGCCAGCGGATTGTTTCGGACTTCAACCGCAGCCCGGCGCGCCGCGCTGCCGTCGTAACTCATCGCTTGATCGGTGAGCTTGAGGTCTTCCTCGAGAGTGCGATGCGGCTTGATGCCCTTGCCCTGGAGGACTCCATGGTAAGCCCGCACCGCCTCCTCCGGCGAAAGTCTTCCATCGGTGATCAAACGCAACATCTCGATGAACGCGAGTTGATGTTCCGCGTTGTTGATCTTGCGACCGAACAGTGCCACGCGCGCGCCGTACTTCTGCGCGTCATGGATGAGCCGGAACGCGTCGTAGGTCGTGCCCGCGCTGCCGCCGAGGATACCCACGACCAGATTCGGATCGTATTGCGCCAGTTCCTCCATCGCCTTTGGTCCGTGATAAACGATCTTCAGGAAGACTGGCCGTCCGGATTCCGGCACCCCCGCCAGCGTGCGCAGGATGTTGTCGTTGATGAATTCGCCGAGCTTTTCCGGTGGGATTCCGCTTTCCACGTTCGGATCGAAGACTTCGAGAAAATGCCGGAACTGCTTCCGCTCCGCTTCCTCGCGGAACTCCTTGTACCAAAGCAGCGCTTCGCGATCCTGATCGAGGTCGTTGACGTAGGTGATGGAGTAAAGGCCGAGGTTCGCTCCCGGAAAGTTTCCGCTGCCGTCCCGCTCACATTCGATCTGCCCGCACTGAATCTGATCAATGCTGGCGCTGCGAAATGGCTGCGACGCCTCGCGCGTGTAGCAACCGTGCCGCACTGCCCAGATATCCGTCGTATCATTCGCTCGCGCCGCCGGCGTGACATGGGAGTCCTTGAACAGCCCTTCCTTGATCGCGAGTTGCTCGTTTACGTAAGCGGACATCAACATGATGTCCACCAAGCCCTGGTGGGTGATCTCGCGGATAATGTCGAGAAACTCGGGAAGATTCCGATAACCAAACTCTGCGCGCGTCCAAACCTCCGGCGAAAACTGCGCCGGCCGCGAACCCCTTTTGGCCAGATATGAACGCGGCCCAGCCGCCCTGACGCCGAACGCCATGTCCGCGTCCTTCGCATCGGCGATGATGAAGGCGCGCGAAGCGGGATTGGCCTTGAGCTGTGCGAGCTTTGTATCGAGAGATTTCACAGCACTTCGCCCGCGCTACTTCATCCTGGCCAAAATCTGCTCGGTAATCGCCTGCACCGCCTTCTCGGCTTCTGGGTCGAAACCCGCCCCCGCGGATTCCCTCGGCGGCACGGCGCAGGTCACGCCTGGACGCCACTCGTCGTTGTCGCACAATTCGCACTCCTTCAAGCCGTGGCGCGGATCGGGGATGCCGAGGCTTTGTTTGATCTTGAGCAAGTCCTGCAGTTGCGCCGGCGTCATGGTCTGCGGCGGTTTGCCCAGTTGCGCCGTCACCAGCACGGTCCGGCAATAGGCCTCCAAGATTTCCATTTTGAAATAGGCATCCTCGACATTGTTGTGACTCCACGAAACAACCCCGTGATTCGCCATCAAGATCGTGTTATGCTTGTCCACCAGGTCGGCCACCAACTTGCCCATCTCCGGTGTGCCGGGCGTCCGATAGGGCGCGACCGCCACGCTCGCGAACACTTCATATTCGGGAATCATGCAGGTCGGCGGCACCAGTCCCGCCACAGCGAAACCCGTGCTATAGGGCGGATGGCAATGACACGTCGCCACCGCCTTGGGCTGCCGCTTCATGATTTGCAGGTGCATCAGGATCTCGCTCGTGCGCTTTTTTGTGCCGCAAAGCTGGGTGCCCTCGAAATCCACCAGGCACATGTCATCCGGCTTCATGAAACCCTTGCTGACCAGCGTGGGCGTGCAAAGCGCAATGTCTTCGCCGACCTTGATTGCGATGTTACCGCCATTGCCGTCCACGTACTCGCGCTGCCACAACCGCCGGCCGATGTCGCAGAGTTGTTCCTTCAAGCCCAGGGCGTAGGACGAGTTGAAAAACGCCTCCAGTTCCGTTTTCGATGACTTTGACGTCAGCGGCTTGGTCGGGGCGGCGGCAGCACTCCGAGCCACGGGACCGCCCGGGCCGGCCGCCGGGTTCACTTGGCGGTCCTGCAAAAACTCCCGCGCGGAAGGCGTGAGGATCGCGTCGGCAGGCAGGTTGCCCAAGCTCTGCCCGTTGCGCACCATCTGCTCCAGGTCTTTCAAACTGATGACATTCTTCATGACTCAAATTCTGTTGCCGCAAGAGAGCGCAGAGAGAAATTCTCTTCTGTTCTCTGGGTTCTTTCGCGGCCATTCATTTTTCAAAGGGGCTGTAAAACATCTCGTCAACCAGAGCCACATTGATCGCGTCCACTGGTGTCGGCACCTCGAATGGCTGCGCCGCTTCGCGGCCCTCGACATATCCAACCACATGCCCTGGCGCGCCACCGATGGCGTCATAAATCACCAGGCTCGGATCGGAACTCATGCTTGTGGGCGCATCCAAACCGGCAGCGAACTGTTGCCGGCTGAAGGGGCTTACGACCAGAAACCGCCCGCCTTCGAGCGACTTCACCGTCTTGCTCAACGTCACGCGGCCGATGACCGTGCCCAGCTTCATACGCGAACCCCTGGCTCATGTTCATCCACCACACCAATCACCAGCCAACGCACCGGGCTTTTCTCATCACCCACCGCTTTGCGCGCCGCCGCGCCATCCGAGGAAATCACCACCTGCTGGTGCATCCCGGCGCCGTGCGCATCAATCGCGATCTGCGGCGATCCTTCGTTGCGACCGTCCGCGCTGATCGGCTGACAGATCACTAATCGCCAGCCCTCGAGGCTCGGATGTTTCCGAGTCGCCACGACGTTGCCTTCGACGCGAGCGAGCAACATGACTTAAAAAATCCTCAATTTGTCCACCATTACACACCTCCGCACACGCGTGAACGTGCGCGGATTGCAGATGCCTTCGCCCGTCGTCGTGGCGATGGAAAAATTGGAGTAGCCCTCACCGCCAGCGCCCAGACCGGCGAGGCAAGAACCGTTCTTGATGAACAAGGTCGTTTCCAAAGCGCGCGCCATCGCCGTCATGTTCGCGACATCGTGCGAATGGATCATCGCGGAATGTTTGTAGCCCAGTTCCGCCTTCTTGGCCGCGGCAATCCCCTCAGCAACCGATTTCACGCGCACCACCGGCAGGAAGGGCATCATTTGTTCCTCTTCCACGAACAAGTGGTCCGCGCTCGTCTCGCCTATCAACAGTTGCGTGCCGCGTGGAATAGTCGCGCCCACAGCCCTGGCCAGCACTTCAGGGTCTTTGCCAATCAATTCCCGGCTCACGACCGGATGTGGGCAACCCGCGCCCTGACCTGGCGGGAAAACGAACGCCGCCTTCGCCAGCGTCTCGATCTGCGAACTGTTCAGCCGATAGGCGCCGTGCTTCTCCAGCGCCGACATGAACTTGTCAAAGAAAGGTTCGAGCACGAACACTTCCTTCTCGCCGATGCACAGGAGGTTGTTGTCATAAGCCGCGCCGAAGACGACGCACTTGGCGGCGTTGTCCAGACAGCTCGTTCCGTCCACCAGCACCGGCGGATTTCCCGGTCCCGCGCAGACGGCGCGTTTGCCGCTGGCCATCGCCGCCTTCACCACGCCTGGTCCGCCAGTGACGCAGAGCAGTTTCACCCGATCATTCTTCGCAATGGCATTGAAAGATTCGAGTGTCGGTGGTTCGACAATGCACGCGAGGTTTTCAATCCCCAACTCACGATGAATCGCCTGGTTGAAGAATCGCGCCGCGATCACCGCGCACTTGTACGCGCCTGGATGTGCGTTGAAGACTGCCGCATTGCCCGCCGCCGCCATGCTGATGATGTTGCAGGCCATCGTAGGTATGGAGTGGGTGCTCGGCGTGACCGCGCCGATGACGCCGAATGGCGCAAATTCCTCCAACGTGATGCCGTGGTCGCCGCTCAGGCCGTAAGGGTTCAGAAATTCCACACCCGGAATCCCGCGCTGGCCCTGGAGCTTCTCGATCTTGTGATCCAGCCGGCCGATTTTGGTTTCCGCGAGTTCCAGCCGTCCCCACTCCTCGGCTTTGGAGTAGCAGATCTCTTTGATGAGTTCGACGACCTTTCGCCGACCAGCCACTCCGGCCTCCGATAATTGTTGATAAGCTTCGTGCGCCGCTTCGCAAGCTTCATTGGCATCGGCAAACACCCCGAACTTGCCGAGCACGGGAGACCTGGCAGCCGGCTTGGCAGTACCAACCGGACATCCACAGGCCGGATTGACGGCGGCAGTAGAACTTGGTGTTGTCGTGGTCGGGGCACTTCCTGGCGAACCGCCCAAGCGGCCCAGCACTTCCGCCACCACGTCTCGGATCAAAGTTTCGCTCACGGTCGCACTCATGGTTCATTCAACTCCAGTTCACCTCGTCTCCGCTTCAAAGTAATCGTCACTCGCAATGTCCGGAATGCCCACCACCAGCACCCGCATTTGTCCACGCGCGCCATGCAGCACGCCCGGCGGAATGTGCGCGAGTGAGCCTTTCCTCACCTCGTGCGCGACACCGTCGAGCCACAACTGACCGCTACCTTCCACCACGTAGTAGAGTTCCGTGGAACGCTTGTGGTAGTGCAGCTTGGCATCCTGGATGTCCACCGCATGCACCCAGGCAGCGGGCGCAAGTGGCGCGTCTTCGACGCTGATCAAACGATCGCGCCAACCACACGCGCTGCGTTCGCGAGGGGTGTGCCCCTCATGCCGGACCAGCAGACACCCGCGAACATCGTTGATTCTTGTTTGAGAGTTCATCGCCAGGTCTCAGCCAGCCTTTGCACTAAAGACCTCTTTCCCAAAGACGTCCACGACATCCACGATGCCGATGATCACCGCGTCCACAGGGGCATCCTTCATGTTCGGTGCCAGACGCGCAGAACTGCCCTGCGTGAACATGACCATTTCGCCCAAGCCGGCACCCACACTGTCCACCGCGACAATGGTATTCACGCCGGGACGGAATTTCGTGGGGTCTTTTTCATCCACGAGTTGCGGGCGGAGCAGCAGCAGCTTGCGCCCGCTCATGGACGGGTCTTTCTTGGTCGCGACCACCGAGCCTTCGACTTTGGCGAGGAACATAATTAGAACTCCGAAGTCCGAAATCCGAAGCCCGAAAGAAGTCCTACATCCAACATCGGAAATACCGAAGCACAATCCTCCTCGTTCGGAACTCGAGCTTCGGTCTTCGGATTTCCTTCGGAGTTCGGCATTCGGTTTTCGGATTTCCTTTTACTTCTTCTTCGGCAGCACCGCTTCCACGTCCTGATGCGGACGGGCGATGACATGCACGCTGACCAGTTCGCCTTTGATGGCTTTGATGGCTTGCGCGCCGGCATCCGTGGCGGCCTTGACGGCGGCAACGTCACCGACAACGCAGGCCGTGACGAGGGCGTTGCCGACCTGTGTCATCGGGCCGACGAGTTCGACGTTGGCGGCCTTGAGCATCGCGTCCGTGCCCTCGACGAGGGCCACGAGTCCGCGCGTTTCAATAAGTCCGATTGCTTGAGGCATAATCTTGTTCTTTGTTAATGGTTGATGGTTGATGGAAATTCTATGCGCCCGATCGCAGTGCAGGTTTCCAAACCTGCTGTATCGCCGATTTCAAAATCGGCGCGGCGCGCAATGTCGCGCAGTCTGCGGGTTTGGAAACCCGCGATACAGCAGACTTGGAAGTCTGCGCTACGCCACGTGCGTTACCGCAGGAAGTCGCGCCGGACACGGACTCGGTCTCGAGCAAATGTCTGGTCTCGCGCGCCACGACGAGTTCTTCGTTTGTCGGGATTACCAGGACTTTCACTCGCGAATTGGCGGCGCTGATGCTCGCTTCCGTCCCTTTGGTTGCTTTGTTCTTTTCAGCGTCCAACGCGATGCCGAGTTGTTCGAGGTTCGCGCAAATCGCGCTGCGCAGGCCCACCTGATTCTCCCCAATGCCCGCCGTGAAGACGATGGCCTCCGCGCCACCCATCTCGAAGAAGTAAGAGCCGATCCAATGGCGTGCGCCGGCCACAAAAACATCGAGCGCCAGCCGTGCGTTTGCGTTCCCTTGCTCCGCTGCCGCCGCAATATCGCGGATGTCGTTCGACACACCGCTGAGACCTTTCAAGCCCGATTCTTTGGTGAGTTGTCGCTGCGCTTCCTCAATCGTGATGCCGAGCGTTTTCACTGCGTAGGGCAAGGCTTCCGCATCAAGATCGCCGACACGGTTGTTGTGCGGCAGGCCGGATTGCGGGCTCATGCCGAGGCTGTTGCCGATGGCGATGCCGTCACGAATCCCTGTGATGCTCGAACTGCCGCCGAGATGACAGGAGATGATTCGAAGCGCCGGTCCGCTCACCGGGGTCTTGCCGCCGTCCACGTAAAGTCTCCGGACGCGCTCGGCGACGTCGTTGCGTCCCAGCAGTTCCGCCGAGCGTTCGGCGATGTACTTGTGGCTCGCTCCGTGGAATCCCCAGCGGCGCACGCCGATGTCATGCCAGGCTTGCGGGACGGCGTAGCGCATCATCGCCTCGGGCGCGAACTGATAGAAGGCGGTCTCGAACAATCCAACGAGCGGCACACCGGGCATGCGTTTACCAAACAGGCGGATGCCGGTGATGTAGGGCGGATTGTGCGCTGGGGCGAGGTCGTTGTAGGCCTCCATCGCGCCGAGCACGCGCTCGTCGAGTCGCACGCAGCCGGTGATGCCCTTGGCGATCACGGTCTTGAAGCCAACCGCAGCGAGCTCGCTTTCATTCGCGAGCACGCCGGCGTCCTTGAGCTGCGTGAGGGAATCCTCGATTGCCTTCGGAAAATCGGCCACGCGCTCGAAGCCGCCCTTGTGCAAAAGGCGCTCGGCGTCGTTCGAGAAATCGAACAAGCGCCACTTGAGCGACGTGCTGCCGATGTTGGCGACGAGAATTTTCACGCGCTGAAATCCGAAGCCCAAAATCCGAAGCCCGAGAGAAATCCGAAATCCGAATTCACGAAATCCGAGAGCCGATCGTACTGCCGTCTCGTGCTGGTCGTGCGAGCAGCGATTCGCATTTCGACTTTTGGATTTCTTTCGGATTTCGTCATTCGCTTCTCGGATTTGTCACTGAAGCCATCTGCCGAGAATCCCCAGATCGTCGTGCGGACGCGGGATGACTTGGACGGCGACGACCGAGCCGACTTGTGCCGCTGCGGCGGCACCGGCATCGGTCGCGGCTTTGACGGCAGCGACGTCGCCCCGGAAGAATCCGGTGACATAACCACTGCCGATTTTTTCCCAGCCGGTCATGGTGACGTTCGCGGCTTTAAGGGCGGCATCGCACGCCTCCATGAGCGCGCAAAGGCCTTTGCATTCAATCATTCCAACTGCTTGCTGTGCCATGTTCGTTGTTAGTTGAGAGTTGATGGTTGATGGATTACTTCGCAGCGGCGCCGGTGTTCACGAAGGCTTTCAACAAGTCCTCGTGCGGTCGCGCGATGATGTGGGAACTGACGAGTTCGCCGACCTTGGCGGCGGCCTTGGCGCCCGCGTCCACAGCGGCTTTCACGCTGCCGACATCGCCCTTGGCCAGCACCGTGATCAGGCCGCCGCCGATGGGGATGGTTTTGACCAACGCCACGTTGGCCGCTTTGACCATGGCGTCGCTGGCTTCGACGCTGCCGACGTAGCCCTTGGTTTCAATCATGCCGATTGCTTCACTCATTTGGTTTCTCCTGTTTGGGTTAATGTTGATGAAAATCCGAAGAACGAAACCCGAAATCCGAAGCCCGAGGGAATATGCCATCCGCCAAACACGCCCCTTCGGCGGATCGGATTTCGGATTTCGGTTTTCCTTCGGATTTCGTCATTCGGACTTCGGGTTTATTTGATCAATTCCACCGGCGTGTTGGGTTGCAAGTTGCACGCATTGCCTTCGTCGGTGTCAATGTGGACTTCCAGTTTGAAACTCGGGTCCACACGGCAAAGCATCTTGTCGAGCGTGATGCCGCAATCGCCACCAATCTTGAGTTTCATGGCGTCGCCGTTCTTAACGCCGTAAAAGTCCGCGTCCGCGGGACTCATGTGAACATGCCGCAATGCCCGGATGACGCCTTCCCTCATTTCAAAAAAACCCGACGGCCCCATCAACATGCAACCCGGCGTGCCCTTGATGTCGCCTGACAAACGAAGCGGGATCTCGAAGCCGAGCGCAATGGCGTCGGTATAGGCAAGCTCCACCTGATTGAGGGTTCGGCACGGACCCAGAATGCGCAGGTTGGAAATCACGCGACTCCGCGGGCCGATGAGGGTCACCGTTTCCTTCGCGGCAAACTGCCCCTCCTGATAGAGCCACTTGTGAACCTGCAGTTGCGCACCCTTGCCAAACAGGGCTTCCACAGCTTCCGGCGTGAGATGGCAATGCCTGGCGCTGATGTTCACCACCAGCGGATTAGGCGCTGTTGCCGCGCGCGGAAGCGGCTTGCCCAAGCGGGAATAAACCGCTTGGCGAACCATGTGTTCAATTACCGCCCGATGCGGCATGGACATAGCAACTGCCATAACGGGCGCAATCTTGACTGAATAGCGTCAAATGTCAATAAATATCTTGCAATATCTATCAGCATCTATCACATTCTAGCCAGGATGACGGCAGACGAGCGAAAACATCGTATTGAGAGCTATCTGCAAAAGGTGGAATTCGCCTCGCTCGAGGAACTGGCGAAGCACGTTGAAGCCTCAGTTTCTACCGTGCGACGCGACCTGACCGTCTTGGAGGCTGGCGGAAGTCTGAAACGCACTCATGGCGGCGCGCGCATCACCGCGCCCAAGTCCGACGAGTTCATGTTCTCCGCGCGCGACACACATCAGCTTGACGAGAAGGAACACATCGGCAAAGCGTGCGCGGAACTCATTCGCCCCAACCAAAGCGTCATCATTGACGCTGGGACGACGGTTTACCACGTGGCCAAATTCCTGGAGGAGAAGTCTCCACAGATCGTCACCAACTCCTTGCCGGTTGCAAATCTCTACGCCGCGGCGAGCCGGGTGGAATTGGTGGTCAGTGGCGGAGTCATTTATCCCCGGCTTGGCGTGATGGTCGGGCCGCTTGCGGTGGAAGCGTTTTCAAAAATCCACGCCGACGTTGCCATCATGAGTGCCGGGGGCATCACGATGGAGGGCTTGACGAACTCGCACGGACTGCTGATTGACATTCAACTCGCAATGATGCGCGCCGCGGCCAAAGTCATCATGTGCCTCGACCACACGAAATTTGGCCGCCGTTCCGTGACGCCGCTGTGTGACTTGGAGCCGATTGACATCATCGTCACGGACAGCCAAGCGCCGATGGACTTGGTGGAACAACTGCGAGCCAAGGGGATTGAAGTGATCGTTGCTCCGTCGGCTTGAACGGCAGCCAATCGCTCGCCGGCCAGCTCAGAATCCAAATATCCGCCAGCCGCGCCAGCGATTCGGATCGGCTGGGTTGAACATCTCCCGGGCACGCTCGAGGTCGAATTGCAGGAGCAGACCCACGCTATGCGCGCCGCGATGACCGTCGCGAACGGCGTCCACTCCGTAGGCATAAACCAGAAGCACCTTCAGAAAATCTTCCCGCGAGCGATACAGAATGCCGCCGGCCACGCCGGAATTCCAGCGCCTGGGTTGTTCCAAGTCATCGAGATAATCCACGTAGGCCGTCGTCACCTGAGCGTGCAAACTCCATTGCTGTCTCCGGTCCAAGGGCATGAGGTAGCTGACGCCCGCGAGGGCGAATCGTTCCGCGCTGAGTTCCTCGAAGAAATAGCCGGGCAGGGACAGGGGAAATTCCGCGGCCAACGGCAGGAGTGCGCCCAGCCGGTAGGCGCTGAACCGGTCGGCATCCACACTGGCGCCGACGGTGAGACTCAGCCGGAAGTTGTGCTGCAACTCTGGCAGCGTGTAGGCCAGCAGGGCCTGCCCCCAGAACAGGTGCGATTCCGACTCCACCCGGCGGTCGTTGTCAAAGCCGTAGCGATCGTCGTCGGTGCGAAAATCGCCCCGATACCAGGCCGACAATTCCATGGCCAATGAGGGAAAGAGAATCGGCTCCTGCCCGCCCCAACGCAGACCGGTGCGGATGCTGCAAGTCGTGCGGTCCTCAGGCAATTCAAAGGCCGAATCGGTGTCATCATCCCGTGAATAGAGCGAATGGCGCAAGATGCCGCGCACCATCAGATTCAAAGGAATCAACTGATGCGGGTTGACCCGGTGATACAAGCTGATGGAGGCCTCGTAGCCGTGGCCGGTGAAGGATTCCTTGGGACGATACTTGCCTTCGCGAATTTCGGAGTAGGTGTCGGCAAAACCGCCGCCGGCCAACCCGATGCCCAGGTCGGTGTACTCCGTCAACACGCGGCTGATGCCCAGCTCCGAATCAAGATACACCGGCGCGACCGCCAGGCGCAGTGTCAGGTTGCTGCGCACGAACTCCGGCTGGTTATGGTAGTAGTAAGCGTAGCCAGAAAGCGGGGCATGCCCCTTCAAGGCGGCGTTGTATCCGAACTGAAACAACTGGCGTTTGACCGGATCCACCTGCGCCATCGCGGTGACCGGAATCAACCATAGCAGCCAGGACAGCCGCACCAGTCTAATCATGGCCGCGTTTGGTATCTCAACCTGGAACTTGCGGCAAGCGGATTTCAGCAAAGCGAGCCACGGTCCCACACCTTCGCGACACACCAACCAAGCCAGATGCACTCACTGCTTGAATCCACCCGCGCATCAGAAAATCGGCACCTTCTCCGGCACGACCCGGAACATCCGATCCAGGTCGCGGTCGTTTCCACGGGCACCGGGCTGGAGCACGATCCAGGCATTCAGGCTGGAAATCCGAGCGGTGTTCGGCTCCAGCCAGCGCCAGGATTCGGCGTGCCCGTCGGCAAAGGTGAGCACGCAACCATTGTTGTGCCGCGTGGCCGGAAAGCTGATCCACGTCCATTGCGCCGTGCCAAACAGCCACCAGCGGTCGGGGGCGTTGATGCCAAACGCGCTTTGCTGGATGCTCTTCTCGTGCTCGTCAATGAACACCATCGCGCGCGAAGGTCCGGGCCGCTGAATCTGACCCAGCTTGTGCCAGCAGTTCCGGTAATCCGAGTCTGACGGATCAGGCTCAAAGTTCATGTACATGCTCATCGAGACACTCCGGGTGCGCGGGAGCACACCCTGATCGCGAACCGTTGAGCGATCCGCCGGACACTTGTAGATGTTGACCGATTGATTGTAGCGGAACAGTGCCCCGCGCTGAATGTTCGTCAGACTGGTGTCGGTCCAGGCATTGCCTTGCAGCCAGGAATTGGCCCCGACGCTCAAGCCCGCACGGTTCATGCTGATGTTGATGGCCTCGTTGGCCGGGAGCGCGTCGTAGTTCTCGTCGGCGTACATCTGCCAGCAAAGCTGGAGCTGGCGATAGTTGTTGAGGCAGCCCGTTTGCTGCGCCTTCGACTTGGCCCGGGCCAGCGCCGGCAACAGCATCGCGGCAAGAATCGCAATGATGGCAATGACCACGAGCAACTCAATGAGCGTGAACCCGCGCCAGGCTTTAAGCGTGAAGGTCATGATGACGTGGCGTTTGAAAACCTGATACGGTTTCGCCGCCGAGTTCGCAAGGGGCTTATCGCGGTAATACCGAGTTTTGCGTTGGCAACCGCACCCGTTCCGAGAACACTTCCCACATACAAACATGATTGGCGTTCGCAATCTTGGTTTCATCGTCCTGATGACCGTCTTGGCGGTCTGTCCCCCGCCCGCACTACGCGCCGCGGAGGAGGACGCGCCACAGAGGTCGTTTTTCCTTCCGAAAAGCCCGGTGGCCGCAGCCTACGTCCTGGGCCGGCTCTCCAACCAGGAGCTGATCGCCGCGCCCCGGAGTGAATTCGTTTATGTTGCGCTCCTGCAGCGTCCGGGACTGGAGCGCAAGTACCGTTTGGAAGCGCTGGAAGGTCTCGCGAAACTCCGCGCAACGGACACGCTCACCGAGTTGATGGGCGGACTGGTCGCTCTGGACAAAAAGGGGACGGCCTCAGAAACCGTGCTCCGCGACCTGTCCACCGTTTTGCTTCAGTTCAAACCGGATGAACTGGCGGCCAAGCGTGAGGGACTGACCACGCTGGCCACGGAATCAGAACAACCGCTGACCCGCCAGATCGCATGGGCCGGCTTGATCACGGCTGACCCATCCATCGAACCCGCGTGGCAGAGGGTGGAGACCGAGCCATCAAAACTCACCGACTTGGTACTGGCTGTTCCGCTCGTCCGCGAGGCCAGCCTCCGGGCTGCTTTCCGATCGAAAATCGAGCCGTTGCTGCACCGGACCGAACCCGCCGAAGTGCGCCGCGCGGCCATCACCGCCATCGTCGCCGTACCCGGTCAGGAGCGGGAAACCTTCAATACCCTTGCCGCGCTGGTGCAAACTGACACGGAACGCGCGTTGGCGGTGGCCAGCCTCCAACGCATGCCGCGCAAATCCTGGCCGGCGGACCAAGCCGCACCGCTGATCAGCAGCCTGGTGGCCTGGCTGCAAGAGCTGCCGGTGGACCAGCGCACCGGACCGGAGGCAACCAGCGCATTTCAATTCGCCACCGACCTGACCGCCTTGTTGCCGTCGGAACAAGCCGCCGTCGTCGGCAAGACCCTGCGCGCTCTTGGCGTGAGCGTGATTGTGATCCGCACCATTCCGGAGCAGATGCAATACGACAAGTCCTTGATCGTGGTGGAGGCCGGCAAGCCCGCGGAGATCATCCTCATCAACGACGATGTCATGCCGCACAACCTCCTGGTCGTCGCGCCAGGCGCCGCCGAGGAGATCGGGCCAGCGGCCGAAAACATGTCCGCCGAGCCGGACGCCCAGGGCCGGCTCTACGTGCCGGATTCGCCCAAGGTTCTCCACGCCACGCGCATGGTGGATCCGGGCCAGCAAGCCCGGTTGAGTTTCACCGCGCCCATCGAACCGGGCGATTACCAGTACGTCTGCACCTTCCCGGGCCACTGGCGACGCATGTTGGGCACGCTCGCGGTGGTCCCGGACGTGGAAGCATACCTCGCCAGTCATACCGCGGCCGCGCCGAAGGTGACGGAGTGGAAGGTGGAAGATCTCGCGCCCGCACTGACCGGCTCCGGCTCAGGCCGGAACGTCGCGCGCGGGAAGGAACTGTTCACGAAACTCGCCTGCGCCTCCTGCCACAAGTTCGGCGCTGAAGGCGTTGCTTACGGCCCCGACCTGACCGGCGTGTTCGAGCAATTCAATCGCGACCGCACGGAACTGCTGAGGCACATCCTCGAACCGTCGCTGGCCATCACCAACCGTTACCGCAACTTCGAGTTCGAGTTGAAGGACGGCGAGTCCGTGTTCGGCATGATCGTGGATGAAAACCCGGAAGCCTTCACCGTGCAGACCGGGCCGTCCGACAGCCTGATTCAGACCTTGAAGAAATCCGAGGTGCAGACGCAACGGCCGCAGAACTTTTCGCTGATGCCGCTGGCGTTGCTCAACACGTTGACGAAGGCGGAAATCCTGGACCTGCTGGCCTACCTGGAGGCGGGAGGCGACTCGAGGGAGCACAAGCACGAGCATTGAGGAGATACCGGAGTGGCGTTGCGCCCGTCCCAAACTTAATGCGCCGCTTGAGCGGAACCTTGAACGGAGACAGGCGCGACGCCTGTCCTACGTTCACGGCGTGTAACTCGCCTGCAGTCCCAACGGCAGACCGAGCGCCCACCAAACCATCAACAAAGTGGTCCAAGTGATGGCGAACAGGATGGAATACGGCAACATCGTCGAGATGAGCGTCCCAATGCCGGTGGTCTTGGAATAACGCTGGCAATACACCACGATCAACGGGAAGTACGGCAGCAGCGGCGTGATGATGTTCGTGCTCGAATCACCGATGCGATACGCCGCCTGCGTCAGTTCCGGCGAAAGCCCCAACTGCATGAGCATGGGCACAAAGATCGGCCCGAGCAGCGCCCATTTGGCCGAGGCAGAACCGATCAGGATGTTTACGACCATCGAAAGCAAAATGATGCCGACGATGATCACCGAGCCGTGCAGTTGCAGCGACTTGAGAAAACTCGCGCCCTCGATGGCGATGAGCGCACCGACGTTGGACTCGCGGAAAACATAGGTAAACTGCGCCGCGCAAAACGCCATCACCAGATAGTATCCGAGGCCGCCCATCGCCTTGGCCATGCCCTGCACCACGTCGCGATGCGATTTCACCGTGCCCGCCACGTAGCCATGCACCACGCCGGGCAGCAGAAAGAAGATGGCGATCAACGGCACGATGGACTCCATCAAGGGCGAGCCGTGGGACGTGAGCGCGCCGTCCTTTGCGCGCAAGGGCGAACCGGCGGGCGCCGCCGCGAGGGCGAGCAGGGCGGTCAACAGGAGGAAGGTTCCCATGCCCGCCCAGAAGCCGCGCCGTTCCGGGTCGGTCAGATTATGCAGGTCGCTGGGAGGCGTGTCGCCGTCCACGGGCAGATGGCGCAGTCGCGGTTCGATGACGCGATCCGTGAGAAACCAGGCCGCCAGGACAATCAACAGCGAGGAGCCGCCCATGAAATACCAGTTGCAAAGCGGATTCACCGTTCGGCTGGGATCAATGATCTGCGCCGCCGACTGCGTGAAGCCCTGCAACAACGGGTCCAAGCCGGAAGGCAGAAACGTCGCGCTGAATCCGCCGGAAACACCGGCAAAGGCGGCGGCGATGCCCGCCACCGGATGCCGCCCGGCCGCGGCAAACACGATCCCGCCCAGCGGAATCACCAGCACATAACCCGTGTCGCCCGCCGAATGACTGATGATGGCCACCAACACCAGCATGGGCGTGAGCATCTTTCGCGGAGTGATGCGCAGGAGATACTTGATGCCCGCGTTGATGAAGCCCGTGTGTTCGGCCACCGCCACGCCCAGCATCGCCACCAGCACCACGCCCAGCGGCGGAAATTCGGTGAAGGTCTTCACCATTCGCGACAGAAAGATCGTGAGCTTTTCCGGGCTCAACATGTTCTGGATGCGAATGGGCGACGAGGAAGTGATCTGACCGGCGGCGTCGCGCACCACCGTGCGCGGATCCGTTTCCGTGAACTGCACCGGCGCGAGCAAGGCGGACGCCACCCAGGTCAAAACCAGGGCGATGACAAAGATCATGGCCGGGTCGGGGAGTTTGTTGCCCGCGTATTCCAGTTTGTCCAGAAAGCGCTGCGTGAGCGTCGAGGATTTTGTGTTGTTCATGGAATGTTGCCCGGCCATTCATGCACCGGACGAGGCTTGTTGGCCAGCCATCTTTCGTGGGTCGCCGCTCTCCAGCAGGCTTATTGCGCCGCCTGCTCCAAGGCCCGCAGCACGATGCCCGGCGTGAGCGCCTCGGGAAGAACCAGCGGTGGTTCGCCGGCCTTGCGGGGATAGACCAGCACCAACGGAACCCCCGCCCGCCCGAAGCGGTTCAACTCCTCCGTGATGTCCGGCGGCGTGCGCGTGTAATCGCCCAGCAGGGCGACCGAATTGATCTCCTTGAGCTTCTGGCGCACGGAAGTGATCTCGAGGCTGGTCTTCTTGTTGAACTGGCACGTGAGACACCAGTCGGCCGTGAAGTCCACCAAGATCGGTCGGCCGGCGGCGCGGGCCTCGGCCACGGCCTCGGGCGACCACCGCTGCCAGGCGATGCCCTCAGCGCTCTCCCGCAGCGAACCAACGGCCGCGTCCGGCGGCAAGGGCGAACGCCACTGTAGTTGCCCTTCCACGGCATAAGCGTAGCCCCCGATAATCACTCCCAACGCCAAGGCCAGCGCCAGTCCGCGACGCGAGCGGCCTCGCTGGAAAAATTCGCCGAAAATCCACGCCGCCAGCGCCACGAGCACAAGGAACAAGCCCAGCCACCAGACACGCCGGCCATAGAACGTGGGTGTCAAATTGAGCAGCCAGACGGCGGTGGCCAGCATCGGAAATCCCATCGCCACCTTGAATCGCTCCATCCACGGTCCGGGTTTGGGCAGGAACTTCAACCACGCCGGTTGCCAGGACAACACGACGTAAGGCGCCGCCAGACCCGCACCCACCATGAGGAACATGAGCACGATCATGGGGGTCGGTTGCGCGAAAGCGAACCCCAAGGCAACACCCAAGAAGGGCGCGGTGCAAGGCGTGGCCAGCACCGTGGCCAGCACCCCGTGGAAAAACGCCCCTGACGTTCCCTGTTTCGCAGCCAATCCACTCGCCGAGCTCATCAGCCCGCCGCTCAAGGTGATTTCAAACACGCCGAACAGGTTTAACGCCACCAGCGTGATCAGGACGGTGAGCACCACGATGAACTGCGGATTGCTGAACTGCATGCCCCAGCCGGCCTTCTGACCGGCCGCCTTCACGCCAATGACAATCCCCGCCAACACCAGAAACGAAACCAGCACGCCCAGCCCGTAAACCAAGCCCAACCCGCGCACTCGCCGTGGCTCCTCCCGCGCCTGGCTGACGAAGCCCAAAATCTTCAGGGCAATCACCGGCAGCACGCACGGCATGACGTTCAAAATCATCCCGCCCACAAACGCGTAGAGCAACATCCGCCCCACCGACTGCGACCCGGGAAGCGGCGAAACCGCCGGTCCGATGGAGTCAGCCTCCGCTACCGGCAGCTTCACAGAGTAGCTCTGCAACTCTTTGCCTGATTTCTGAATCAACAAGCCGGCAATCTCCTTCGGCCAATCGCCTTCAAGTTTCTTGACGTCTTTGCGCAACCGCACGGTGCCCGGACCGGCGGAAAGCACCTCCGTTTCGTGTTGAACTTCAAACTCGTCGTAGGCGTCCGGGAAAAAATCCGGCTCGCCCACTTTCGCCGTCACTGACCACTCCACCACCAGTGTTCGCGAGTTGCCGCTGGCGGCTCCTTCCCAGGCGGCACGGGGCGACAAGTCGTCCGCGGGCTGGGGAAGCTTGTTCCGCCACGTTTCGATCAGCGCCGCGTCGGCGGAGGGTATGGACGCCGCACCGATCTCCAGACGTGCCGTGACACTCGCGTCCCCGGGAAGGCAGAGCTTTTCACATTCGAGCCAGTCCACCTGCGCTTTGAGTTCCAAAGCGCCGCTCGGCAGATCCGGCGCAAGGGTCAACGGCACGAGCAGCAGGATGTCGCCATGATAAACGTAGGTGGTGAACTCGAAGTCGAACTGTCCGGGCACCACGCGGCCATCCTGCATCTTTTCCGGCACGAGCTTTTCGGGTGTCGGCCACTGGATGTCCCCGGCGGTCACGCCCGGCGGCAGTTGCCATTCGATCTTGGTGGCGGCGCCGGACGAGCCGGGATTTTTCCAGTACGTATGCCAGCCGGGATTCATGGTCAGGCGCAACCCTGCCGTGATCGTCTCGCCGGGACGCGCCGTCGCCGCGGACAACACGAGCCGAGCCTGGGTATTCGCACCTTGGAGCGCAGCCGGCGAAAGGCAGGCCGCCGCCACCGGAAGGAGGAGCAAGAGTCGTTTCACGCAAGTATAGATGCCAGATTCGATGGAACGTTTGAAACTATTTCGGCTGGGTGGGAGGGTCGCCCCGCTGGTTTGCAAATTTGGCTCCCTCTGCGCAAACTGCCACGGATGTCGCCGCCGAATACACCCTGGCAATGGTTGCGGACGGGGGACGAAGTGTTCCCCGCCATGCTGGCCGCGATTGACGCGGCACGAGAGTCGGTCCGCTTCGAAACCTACATCTTTGCCGCCAGTCCGCTGGGTGAGCGTTTTCTCGCGGCGCTGGTGGCGGCTCAGCGGCGCGGCGCGCGGGTGCGGGTGTTGGTGGACGGCTTGGGCTCGTACAGCCTGCCGGACACGTTTTGGACCCCGTTGCGCGAGGCGGGCGGCGAGGCGCGCGTCTTCAATCCCGCGGCCCTGAACCGGCTGGGCATCCGCAATCATCGGAAGCTGCTGGTCTGCGACGACAGGGTGGCGTTCATCGGCGGCTTCAATATCGCACCCGAGTATGAGGGCGACGGCGTCACGCGCGGCTGGCGGGATCTGGGTTTGCGGCTGGAAGGCTCGGTGGCAGCGCAACTGGCGGCATCGTTCGATGAGATGTTCGCGCTCGCGGATTTCCGGCACAAACGGTTCGTGCGTCTCCGCCGCGCGACGCTGAAGCGCACGGGAGCGTCGCCGGGCGAGCAGTTGCTGTTGAGCGGGCCGGGCCGCGGACGCAATCCCATCCGCCGGAGTCTGCAGAAGGACTTCTTGCATGCACGCGACGTCCGAATCATGGTCGCCTACTTTCTGCCCACAGGCCGTTTGCGCCGCCTGTTCGGTCGCGCGGCGCGGCGACAAGTCACCATCCAATTGGTCCTGCCCGGACACTCGGACGTGCTCACCTCGCAACTGGCCGGGCAAAGTCTCTACCGCCGGATGCTCAAGTCCGGTGTCGAGGTTTACGAATACGAGCCACAAGTCCTTCATGCCAAGTTGTTCGTCCTGGACGACGCCGTCTATGTCGGCTCGGCCAACCTGGATCCGCGCAGCTTGAGCATCAATTATGAGTTGATGGTCCGTATCGAGCACCCGCAACTGGCGGCGGAGGCGCGGGCGATTTTCGAGGAGGTCAAACGACACAGCCGGCGAATTGATGCCGCAACCTGGCGGCAAGCCCGGACTTTATGGCAACGACTCAAACAACGCTGGGCATATTTTCTTCTGGCACGGATTGATCCCTACATCGCGCGGCGGCAATGGCGGGCTTTGCCGGATTGACAGGCGGCGCGGGTCATGCCCAACGCAAGCCGGCCGGCAGCGGAGGGAAGGCTCACCTCACCGTGACAACGCCACGAGGTAGCGCTGGAAGCGGGTGACGCTGTCTTTGTGGCCGAGGCGGGCGTAAATCTGGTGCAGGTTGCCGCAGATGCGCGCCAACATGCGGCGCGGGCTGATGGGCGAAAGATACTCCTCGCGCAAGTCGTGATTGCCGCGCACCAGGTAATGGATGCAATCGCCCTTGGTCATGAGTTTGCCACCATCAAACGCGTTGATGTAAAGCTCGTCGGAGGCCGATTGATAGCGGCAGAGGAAATGCCCCGGGAAATTGACGCCGCTCACCGGCAGGCGCAACCGGCGGGCCAGCAGCATGTAAACCAAGCTGAGGTTGATCGGATTTCCCGTGCGCCGGTCCAGCACCCGGTTCAAGTAGCTGTTGTCCGGATCGTAGTAATTCTCCTGATTGCCGGTGAAGCCCAGTTCGCCGAAGACATACTCGTTCATGCGCGTGAGCAACGGCGCGGCGCGGCCCTGAAGCGGAAGACGCTCCTCCAGCTCCGCGGCAAAGTTGTCCAGCAACGCGGCGTAAGCCTCAACGTTGATCTCCGGATACTGCGTCTGGGCCAGCAGCCAGGCAGCGGCTTCGAGATCGAAATCCTTGCCGTGCTTGAGGCAAAAGCTCAGAAAGCGGTCGTCCGCCGAGCGGCGGTCGAAATACCGGATGATTTCCTGCGCCCGGCGCCGGACCAGGGGATTGCTGCTCAGAGCCGGCGACCGCAACCAGGTTCGCGCCTCGGGACCGCAGGACAGGATCTTTTCCCGCACGGCTTCGTACACCACGGAGTCCTCGTCGCCGAGCAACTTGATCAGCGCCGACTTCTCGCTCTCCGGCACCTCGCTCCGCGACAATTTGGCTGTGGCTGATTCCATCTTCCAACTCACTCGTTGGCAATGGAGCAAAATTCCTGCCGCGAATCAACCGGGAAAGGCTGGAAACTTCCCGCCGCACGTATGGGTTGCGAGGAATCGCCGCTGGACGGCGTCGGACTTTCTGATTCTCCTGTCCCGACACGGAAGCATGACCTGGGCGCAGCATTACGATCCACTCAACAACGCTCTCTTGTCCACTTTGGTGGCGGCACTGCCGATTGTCGTGCTGCTGGGCTGCATCGCGCTGTTGAGAATCCGGGTTCACTTCGCCGCGTTGATCGGGTTGGGGGTGGCGCTGGGAATCGCCCTGTGGATTTACCGGATGCCACTGACGACGGCCGCGGCCACCACCGTGTACGGCGCGGCGTTTGGTTTGTTCCCCATCGGCTGGATCATTCTCAACGTGATCTTTCTTTACCAACTCACGGTGGAGCGTGGTTTGTTCGCCGTGCTGCGGGACAGCCTGGCTCGAGTGGCACCGGACCCGCGGATTCAATTGATCCTCATCGCATTTTCGTTCGGTGCGTTCATCGAAGGCATGGCCGGGTTCGGCACGCCGGTGGCCATCACGGGAGCGATCCTGATTCAACTGGGTTTCAAACCGTTGCACGCCTCCGGGCTGGCGCTGATTGCCAACACCGCACCGGTCGCGTTCGGCTCACTGGGCATACCCATCACCACGCTGGAGCAGGTGGCGGGTCTGGACGCGCTCAAGGTCTCGGCGATGGTGGGGCGGCAGCTTCCGTTTTTCTCGCTGTTGATTCCGTTCTGGATCGTGGCGGTGTTCGCCGGCTGGCGGGGCATGTGCGGCATCTGGCCGGCGGCGCTGACGGCGGGCGTGGCGTTCGCCATCCCGCAGTTTCTGGTCTCGAATTTCCACGGGCCCTGGCTGGTGGACATCATTGCCGGGGCCTGTTCCATCGGCGCCACGGTCCTGCTCCTGCGGTTCTGGCGGCCCAAAACTCACTGGGAACTGGACCAAAGCTCCGAATCCAAAACCGCGCTCCAGCGCGACTCCCCGGCCCGGCCCGCGGCCGCGAACCTCAACAGCAGCCGGCGCGAGATCCTTCAAGCGTGGTTGCCGTGGGCCATTCTCACCGCGTTCCTGTTGTTCTGGGGTTTGCCGCAGTTCAAGTCGGCACTCGACAAACTGGCGCCGCTGAAATTCGCCGTGCCCCATCTGCACAACGTTGTTCAGCGCGTCGCTCCGGTAGCGCCCCCCAACGCGCCGCCGGAGAAGGCGGAGTTCCGACTCAATCTGTTCTCGGCCACGGGCACGGGGATTCTCGCGGCGGCGCTGGTCGCTGGTTTCGCCATGGGATTGAAACCGCGCCAGATGTGGCGGGCCTATTTGCATACGCTCTGGCGTGTGCGTTTCTCGCTCATCACCATCGCCGGCATGTTGGCGCTGGGCAACGTGACCAAGTTTTCCGGCACCGACGCCACGCTGGGTCTGGCGATGGCGCACACGGGTACCTGGTATCCTTTCTTTGGAACCTTGTTGGGCTGGCTCGGGGTCGCGCTCACCGGATCGGACACGGCCTCGAATGTCTTGTTCGGCAGCCTCCAAAGAATTACCGCCGAGCAAACGGGCATCAGTCCCATTCTCATGGGCGCGGCCAACAGCTCGGGGGGAGTCATGGGCAAAATGGTGGACGCGCAAAGCATCGTGGTCGCGAGCACGGCGACGAACTGGTACGGACACGAGGGCAACATTCTGCGTTACGTCTTCCTCCACAGCATCATCCTGGCGGCGCTGATGGGGCTGCTGGTTTATCTGCAAGCGGTTGTGTGGCCGTTTACCAGGATGGTCGTGGAGTAGTTCGCCCGGAGCACATTCCCGTTGCGGCCGCCCTCAAAGCGCGTAAATTGGCCGCGTGAACCCGGCTGACGCAGTTCCTCTGGCGCTATTGCTATTGTTCGGCCTCGCCGTTGCTCTCGGTGGAGGCATCGTGCTGCTGGCGTGGCACCGGCACCGGCAGCTTGCCGCCTCGCTCTCGATCGCCTCTGCTCCGCACCACGATCGCGCCACGCCGGAGGCCAGCCAGTTTCACACCGCCGCCAGAAGACCGGTCACCTGGCTGGCAATTCGAAATCGTGATTCCGGCAAAATCCTGGCGGCGCTGTCGCTCACCGATCCGAAGCCGTGCTGCTGGAACGGTGAATTCGCCTCGGAGAACGGGCTGCTCATTGCACCACCGGTGGGCGGCTGGGTTTTGGTGACGGGCAATGCCGTACCCGATCCAGCCGTGGACGTGGACGCCTGCTTCCGCTATCTCCGCGAATTGAGCCGCAAGCTTGGCGAGGTTCAGTTCTTTTGTGCCGACCATGTCCTGCATCATCATGGCTGGGCGCGGCTGGAGGCTGGCCGCGTCATCCGGGCTTATGCCTGGGCCGGCACGACGCTCTGGCACCAGGGGGTCAAAACTGCCACGGAACGCGCGTTGGATTTGAAAACTTTTGGCTACGACGAGGAAGCGCCCTCCCACCGCTGGGATGGATCGGACATAATTGCCGCCAACGTGGAAAAAGTGGCGCGGCTGGCGGCCCAGTGGAGTCTCGACCCGGCGGAGGTTGCGCAGCGCACGCCGCGGCACGCGCGGGGCATTTCCGGGCGGCCCTCCGCGAGAGATTGAATCATTATTGCTTCTTGAAGCGCGCGGGGAGTCCGTGGCAGACTCCGTCAACCTAACTCAGAATTGCCATGTCGCTCGAACTTGAACTCCAAAAGTTTCCCAAAGACATCAAACTCAAGGATGGCTCAACGGTCACGCTCCGCCCGTTGCGCCGTCAGGATGAAAAGCAGTTCCATGAGTTCTTTCAGGCGGTGCCCGAACGGGAACGCATGTTCATCAAGCACCGGGTCACCGATCCCGGGGTCATCCGGGACTGGTGCGAGAATATTGACCTGGGCCGCAACCTGCCGTTGCTCGCGGTGAGCGAGAATAAAATCATTGGCGACGCCACCCTGCACCAGCAACTCGGCGGCTGGAAGCGGCACATCGGACGGGTCAGCGTGCTGGTGCATCCCCAGCACCGCGGGCGCGGCCTCGCCAAGGCCCTGGTGCATGAGATCGTCGAGATTTCCCGCAACATCGGCATGGAAAAGGTGGAGGCCGAATTCATCGGCGAACAGGAGGCCGCCATCCACATGTTTGCCATGCTGGGCTTCAGCAATCTGCTGCGCCTGGAGGATTACGTGAAGGACATGCAGGCCATCAAGCACGACTATGTGCTCATGGGCCTGGACCTCACCACCGATGAGGAATACGCGGGCGTGGGAGGGTGAAAGATTCAAGATTGAGGATCGCTGATTTATGACTTGCAGGAGAGTGCTTCTTCATGTGAACAGGCCAATCATCAATCATGGATCGCAAATCATAAATGGCGAGGTCTCCGGAAACCTGTCCGAACTGCGGCGCGGAAGTTCCCCCGCGCGCCAAAGCCTGCCCTGAGTGCGGCTCGGACGAGCAAACCGGCTGGTCCGAACAGGCGCGCACCGACAGCCTCGACCTTCCCGACGAGAATTTCGATTACGACGAATTCACCAAGCGCGAGTTCGGTGGCGAGAAGCCGGTTCCGCGCGGCATCCATTGGTTCTGGTGGTTGATCGCGTTGTTGCTGTTGATCGCAGCCGCGATGGCAGTTCTGGCAGAAGCTTCAAGCTGAGCCTGTCCATGAATCCCAGAGCCTTCAAGAAATCGCTTCTCCTGAGCGTGTTCGCCGCCAGCCTGGGTCTGCGGACTTCGGCCAGTGACTGGCCGCAATTCCTTGGACCAACTCGAAACGGCGTTTACTCCGGGACAAACCTCGCCGAAAGCTGGCCAAAGGAAGGCCCACAAATTCTCTGGCAGAAAAAAGTCGGCCAAGGCTTCAGCGGCCCAGTCGTAGCCAACGGCAAACTCATTCTTTTCCACCGACTTGATAATCGCGAGGTGGTCGAATGTCTCGACGCGTTCACGGGCAAACAACTCTGGGCGCATGATTACCCGACAGCCTATCGCGACGATTTTGGATTCGATGAAGGCCCGCGCGCCACACCCGCGATTGCCGAAGGTCACGTTTACACCGTTGGAGCGGAAGGCATGTTGTACTGCCTCGACCTCGACACCGGCAAAATACTTTGGAATGTGAACGCCAAGGCTCAGTTCCAGGCGCCCAAGGAGTTCTTTGGAATCGCCTGTTCGCCGCTGGTCGAGGGCAAAGCCGTCCTGCTCAACATCGGCGGCGCGAAAGGGGCAGGCATCGTTGCGTTGGAGACCACAACCGGCAAGGTGCTTTGGCAAGCCACCGACGACGAGGCCAGTTATTCGTCGCCAGTCCCAGCAACGCTCAATGGCAAACGACAGACGCTGGTTCTCACCCGGGACGGACTGGTTTCGGTTGATCCCGCGGACGGAAAAGTTCTCTTCACGTTCCCTTGGAAACCGCCGATGCACGCCTCTGTCACTGCCGCGGTGCCACTGGTGATTGAGGATTTGATTTTCCTCTCGGCCAGCTACGGTGCGGGCGCCATGGTGTTGCGTGTCGGCAACGACAAACCCGAAAAACTCTGGTCGTCCCACGACGCGCTTTCCAATCATTACGCGACCAGCGTGCATCACAACGGTTTCCTCTACGGCTTCGACGGGCGGCAGGAACAGGGCTGCAATCTGCGTTGCATCGAATTGAAGACCGGCAAAATTCGCTGGAGTCGTGATCGCTTCGGCGCGGGAACAATCCTGCTGGCCGGTGATCAGTTGCTGATTCTGAGCGAGCGAGGCGAACTTATTCGCGCTCCCGCAACACCGGCGGAATTCAAGCCGAGCGCCCGCGTGCAAATCCTGCCGGTCCAGGTCCGCGCCCACCCTGCCCTGGCCAACGGCCTGTTCTATGCGCGAAGCCCCGACAAGCTGGTGTGCGTTGATTTGCGAAAGCCGGCAAAGGAGTGACAAGGCAGAGGAATGTCTGGCAGCGGAATAAGACCCTGATTGATCGCGGAGCGTTGCCTTATTCCTCTGCCGTTCATTCCTCTGCCAAAGTTTGGGTTCCTTGCCTTCGGTTCGGCGAACTCAATCCCACTGGCCGGTCAGCGTGAATGCGGCCCAGAAGAACGGATTCGAGAAATCTTCCTTCGCACCTTTCGAGCGCAGCAATGACAATTGCGCCTCGCGCCACGCCTTTGCGCGTGGCTCGCCCGCGCGCCAGCGGCGCATGAACTCCGTCATCAACTGGCTCGTCGCCTTGTCGCTCACCTTCCAATGACTTGCCAGCACGGTTTCCGCGCCCGCGATGCGGAACGCGCGGCGCAAGGACATCACACCCTCGCCAATCTTCACCTCGCCCGTGCCGCTGTCGCACGCGCTCAGGATGACCAGTTCCGTTCCCTGCAAGTTGAGCAGCGACGCTTCCAAGCCGGTGAGCAAACCGTCTTCCTCATCCAAGTTAGTAGGAGCCGACGTAAGGAGGCTCTGACTGTCCGGTTGAGAGTTGGTAGTTGAAGGTTGAGCGATTGAAGTTTGAGCCTCCTCACGTCGGCTGATACGGCTAATCAGGTTCGTTGCATGATTCGCGCCGGCCAGGGCGATGCCGCAACGCACCAGTGGATTTTCCCACCGATCTCGTGGCAGGGACGCGTTCCACCGCGTCCCCATATTTCCCGCCCAGGAATCCCGCAGCGAATTCGTTCGCTTGAACTCCTGATCGGACAGAAAGAATCCATGCGTGGCCAGATGCAGCACTCGTGGGGATTGCACCGCTTTCAATTCCGCTTCGCGCGCCTCCGCGCCGAGACGCAGAACTGCACCATTGCCGAGCATTCTGGCAACATTCGTTGCCTCCACACCTGAGCCGGGCAATGGCGTGAATTTCAACCCGCGATAGTCGCGGCTCAACGCCCGTGTAGGAGACGACGTGAGGAGACTCACTTCAACTCCCGGTTGAGTGTCGTTGGTTGAGGGTTGAGTGGTTTTGGTTAGAGACTCCTCACGTCGTCTCCTACCGGTCAGATCCAAGTCAAAATCCGGGCTGCCCATGACGAGCGCTTTGACTACAGCCCCTCTCCCATCCCTCTCCCCGTCCGACGGGGAGAGGGTGGCGTCTCGCCGGGTGAGGGGTTTTGCCAGCCGCACGATTTCCCGCCCGCTCGTGACGTAGCTGATGGTTTTTTCTTCAATCAGGAACTTGTTCCCGACGGACAACATCTCAAACGGCAGGCGGCTCAATTGACCGTCCGGGCAGACGATCAGGTGCGAAACATTCGTCAGATACGGGGCGAGCGGGGCATAGACCAACTGGCTCAACCGCTGCAAGGCCGGGGACAAATCCTTGGCGGCAAATTGCCCGGCGGACATCCGTTTGCAGATCAGGGCGACGGCTTCGTTGATGGGCGCGGCCTCGCCCAAGTCCACGCGCTCGACGACGACGTTGGTGGCATCGCGCGCCAGCGGAAACGTCAGGTAGGCGGTATAGCGTTGCTCCTTCCATTGGTTCGTCTTGGTGGCAAAATCGTAGCGGCGATACTGGAGGAAATCTACCAGCGCGGACTGCGGCGGAAGACGCAGGGCAATGTCGGTCAGGGTTAGATTTCGTTCACGAAGCGTCTGTGCCACAGATCCAACGCGCTCGGCCAACTCGATTTCAATCTGGTTCAACTCGTCCTGGAATCCGCGCCGTTTTCCGTCACGTTCGGTTGGATCAAGCACGCTCTCCGATAAGCGCGCCAATTGGTCTTGCACTGCTGTATGTCGTTCGCGCAACCTCTGAGTTGAAGTTTTTGGATCCGCTTCTATTGCGGCTTGCGTCGCTTGGATTTCCTCAAGCAGGGCCTTGTTCAAGGACAATTGCTGCGCAACTAGACTTGCAGCCGCCGGCATACTGCGTTGCAGACCGTGAGCGCACAGGGAATGAAACCATTCCATTCTGCCAAGTAGAATTTCATGGTAACGCAAAAGACCCGGCACAGATGCGTTCGCATACTGCCTGCGCAAGTACCGCCGCTGTCGTTCAAAAACCACGGACAACAAAGAAATGCTCTCGTTCCAGCTACCGACCGTCGCGTAAAGCACCGCCAAGTTGTCTAGGACGCAACACGTGTCTGGATGTTCCTCCCCGCGCAATGTTTCCAAAATGCCCGAGCTTCGCTGATATGACCTGGCCGCTTGAGGTCTGTCACCTACTTGCTCATAGAGTCGCCCTAAATAAAAGAAACTGCTTGCTGCACTAAAACTAGTGCCCATGAAATGTTGCTGCTCGATAGCAATGGCTCGTTGGAGTAAAGCCAAAGCGTTTGTCGCCTTTCCTGTGTCCCCGTAGAGATTTGCCAGCGTAATCAAGTATGAGGCGGCAAGCGGATGGTTTGGGCCAAAGGCCTCCTCGGTGATTTGCAAACCGCGTTCGGCTAATGGTATTGCATCATGGTAATTCCCATGCGCCCCAAGTATATCCGCGAGGTGCCTCAAGCCTGCAGCCGTGAGAGGATTCTTGCTGCCGTAGAGTTTTTCAGTAATGGCCAGGCTCCGATGCAGCAGAGGCATGGCTTCAGAATAATTGCCCTGGCGCTCATACAGCACAGCGAGGTTGCCCAACTCCGTCGCTACATCTGGATCGTCCGCACCAGAAATCCTTTCTCGAATCTCTAAGCATCGCTGCGATAAAGGCAAGGCACGAGCGTAGTCCCCTTGCTCCTGATAGATTACTGACTCTTGCATAATATAGTGATACCTTTTACCCTGTCGCTGTCTAAAACGATATGGGTAATCCAAAAGGTGTGAAACGAGACTTCGCCGCACTGGAACGGCGGCGGATGAAGGCGGTTAGACT
>WYBW01000096.1 GCA_011525685.1 Verrucomicrobiia bacterium | reverse complement strand
CTGGCGTTGAGGTTGATGACCGTCAGAAAGTCCGGCTGGGCTTGAGGTTTTCCGCGCATGGATTTCAGACGCAAGTCAATGCGGCCTGTTCAAATTTGCGTGAGACTATTTCAACAACCTGCTAGATCAGTGCCGGGATCCGGCCTGCCCGCCGTAGCGCTTTGGCGAAGGCGGGAGCGTTACCATCCTTCGCTCCTCGCCTTGCTCCGAGCTACGGATGGCAGGCCGGACGTGCGCACCATTTCGTCCCCATAGCTCAATACAGAGAGCGGCCGCGTCCTAAGGGTCAGGCTGCCGGTGAGAGCCCGGCTGGGGACACCATTTCGCGGGTGTGGTTCAACAGCAGAATGCGGCCGTGCCAAGGCCGAGACGACGGTGCGACTCCGTTCACCCGCTCCACTTTCTGGGGGCGTAGCTCATCAGCAGAGCGCTCGTTTGACATGCGAGAGGTAGAGAGGGCAGCACTCTTCGCTCCCACCATTTTCCGAGGGCATAGCTCAGGCAGTCAGAGCGGATGCTTCACATGCATCAGGTCGAAGGCGCGAACCCTTCTGCCCTCACCATTTCTGTCCCTGTGGTGTAGTCCAGCCAACACGCCTGCCTCTCAAGCAGGAGACCACCGGAGCGAAGCCGGTCAGGGACGCCAGTTTCATCGCCCTCAAAGCATTGTCAGCGATGTCTTCGCTCGGTAAGCGAATCAGCCCGGTGCACTACAGTTCGCGAAGCGAATAGTTCCATTTGGGGCATCCAACTTGTAGGACTTGGGAAGTCCATTCCGGGTGAGGGCTCCATTCGTGGCCGTCCGCAAGGACCGCAGTCGAGCCAGCGCTCAAGTGGGTTTCATAAGCCCGCTGTGTCCGGGGCGGCACTGGAGACTGCGACCATCCGTCGCTCTTCGAGCTATGGATGGCAGGCCATTTTTGCCTCCACGCAGCAGCCTGTGGATTGCTTTTGTAAGGCGATCCTGCCGGGGCAGCACCAGCCTTCGCTCTGGCGAGCTACGGCGCGGCGGGCCGGCTGGAGGCTCCATCCACTTTGCTCGCGTAGCCCAATGCAGAGGCACGACGTCGAGAACGTCGCCAGTGCAGGTGCTTTGCAGTTCGCGATAGCGAACAGTCCCGTTTGGGGAATCCATATCGCAAGACTTGGGAAGTCCACTCCTGCCGCGAGCACCATTTTCAGGGAGTCGAAGCCACAGCAGACCGGCACCGGACTTTTAATCCGGTTTGGTGAGGTTGCAACTACCTCCGGCTCCACCAGCTTTTCGGACGAGAATGGAGGATTGAAGATGGAGGGTGGCAAAACCCATCCATGCCATCTTCCATTTTCGATCTTCCATCTTCGTTTCAGAAATGCCTCGTGGTGTAACACGCAGCATACCGGGTTTTGACCCCGACGGTCTTGGTGCAAATCCAAGCGAGGCAGCCAATCATTTGCGCTCGGTGGTGATTGCTGTTCGCGATAGCGCACCTTCCCGCTTGGGGCGTCCATCTCGCAAGGCTTGGGAAGCCCAATCGCATCACGTCTGGCCTACACCCAGAAATCGAGGGGGCAGAACCTTCCCGGGCGACCACTCGCAGACGGGGATCAATCCATTGACAATGCGGTAGCGTTTTGCTACCTTAAAAACGTGAGTCAGCCAGTCAAAGTTTCTGACGCCTTGGTGCTCGACGCCCGGCTTACGGGAGAGTTCGCGGAACGATCCATTGCGGGGCAAATTGAGTTCTGGGCGCGGTTAGGTCGCGCCATCGAGCCGCTGTTGCGCGGAGACAAAGCCTTGGCGCTGCGGCGGGCCGGGGATGCTCAACCGCTTTCGGATTGCCTGAATTCGGTGGATTCCCCGGCAGGCCGGCAGCGCGTGGGTGAGCATCTCAACAACCTTCCGTATCCCCACTACGAACCGGCCGATTCACCCGGACTTCTGGTCAGGATCGAGTCGAACGGCAAGCGCACGGTCGGTCGCTTTGTGAACCGCGAATTCCAAGCCGTCAAAAAGGCAAAACGGTGAAGCGCGGACGCGGTTCTGCGAAAGGCACGGCGTCTTGGATCGAGTATCTGGATCGGCGACCGATTGTGGTCGCCATCGCTGGCCCGAATGGCGCTGGGAAATCCACCTTCTTCGAAGCGCATCTCAAATCCAGCGGCTTGCGATTTCTCAACGCTGACGCCGTGGCAAGGGAATTGGCGGTGGACGCCTACGAAGCCGCCCGGATGATCACGGCGCTCCGGACCGAACTGGTCAACCAACGCGAGAGCTTCATATTTGAAACCGTGTTCTCGGATCCCGTCGGCGACAAATTGAGTTTCCTGAAACACGCCGCTCAATCGGGATATGCCGTCGTCCTTTGCTTTGTGGGGATTGCGGATGCCGGCACATCCGAAGAGCGTGTCAGCATGCGGGTTTCCCAAGGCGGGCATGATGTGCCAACGGAGAAGCTGATTGAACGTTTTCCCCGCACTCTCGCCAACCTCGCCGCCGCCCTCCGTGAATTGCCCTGCGTTCTGGTTTTTGACAACGCCGACCTGAAAACCCCGTTCCGTCATGTGGCTGCCTACACAAGCGGCCAAGCCGTGCAGTTGAACGAACCGATTCCTCGTTGGTTCAAGCAGCTTCCATAATTTCGAGCGATTCTCATGGCTGGCATCACTGGCCAGCCGGCTCAAAATCCTGGCCTACCCCCCAGAAATCGAGGGGCAGAACCTTCCCGGATGACCAACCTTCGCCAAGGCTACGGCTGGCAGGCCACTTAGCGCTGGCCTGGCCCGCCGAAGCGCCAGGCGCGTAGGCGGCTCTCCGCCACCGGAGGACCTGGCCTGCCCGCCATAGCTTCGAGCGACGGCGGAAGCAAAACCGGGCGAGGCAGCCAATCATGGCCCGTTAGCTCAAGATCAGAGCGGACGTTTTACAGACTGCGGACGTTGGAGAGTTTGGACTCCCAGTCCCCACAAGTTAGCTGCCCCAACAGTTGACCTTCACTTCGCGAACCGTGGTCCAACACGGGCTACCAATCTTGCCGCGGCGGGTGGAAATCGGCACACCTTTCCCAGACACATGTCCTTGCCGGCCACGTTCACGCAGGGAACTTAACAGCAGCGCACGCACACTTTCGCCCCGGTCTGGTCACCCTGTGGTGCCCGGGACCTTAAGAGTTCACAGCCAACTGACAGGTCAGCTCCGTGATCTTGTCCGCAGTCACTTTGTAGCAATGCTCCATTATGAGCGGGTTGGGGAGTCCGGTGCGGTCGAACGTGCCGTCCACTTTGACGGTCACGATCGTCTGCCCAGCGCGCTCGGCTGCGCTCATCACCTCCAGCGTGACGTTCACGGCGAAGACTTCGCGCTCGCCCCATTCTTGGATCGCTTTGGTTCCGCAAATCTCCCGCCCAAAGTCTTTAACGACAGCGTCAGGGCTAAAGCAGCATGAGAATGCATTGGCATCCCGGACGTTGATCGCGCGGATAAAAGCCTCGATGGGATTGGGTAGTTTAATTTCACTCTTCATCTGGAACTCCAATTGTTTGTTTGCTTAGACGGTCGGGATATTGCCGCCGTCGATGACATATTCGCTGCCGGTAATCGAAGCAGCCCGCGTGGAAACGAGGAACGCCACCAACTCTGCAACCTCTTCAGGCCGGTTGGGGCGACCGAGCGGAATCCCGCCCAGCGAGTTCATCAAGTTCTGTCGCGCGGCCGTCGTGTTGCTTTCCGCTTGTGCCGCCAGTCGTTCGATCAAACGCTCGGCAGCCTTGGTCTCGGTGAATCCAGGGGCCACACTGTTCACGCGGATGCCGTGCGGGGCGACTTCCTTCGACAGCCCCTTGCTATAGTTGGTGAGGGCCGCCTTGGCAGCGGCGTAAGCGAGGGTGGATTCCCATAATGGGAGCGTTCGTTGAATGGACGAAACATGGATGATAACTCCTGCGCGCTGCTTGAGCATCGCGGGAAGAAAGCCGCGATCCAGCCGCACCGCAGAAAACAGGTTTAGTTCGAACTCTTGCTGCCAGACATCGTCAGTCAACGCCAGCGCGCCACCAGACGGGGCAGACGAACCGCCAAGGCTGTTGATCAAAATATCGAGGCCGCCGAGTCGGTCGAGTGTGGTCTGGATGACGTGGTCCGCTCCGGCACGCGTGCTGACATCCGCCTGGATGAAAAGCTCCATTTTGCCATCCGCCGGAATGGTCCTTGCCGTCGCCAGCACCAGCGCGCCTCCACGCCGCAGGCGATTGACGATGGCCTCGCCGATCCCTCTCGTCCCACCCGTGACGAGGATTCGTTTGCCGGCGAATTCGGCCGCATCGTAGGGGATGTTGTCTGTGTTGCTCATGGTTTTGCTTGATTGAGTGTTCACTCGGCGACGAAATCGTAGAACTGAATCTTCTGCGACAGAGGCAGGAAAACCTCCTGTGCTGCCTGCGCATGGACCGGGTGCTTGGCGTAACGGTCCATGGCGGCCTGATCATCGAACTGCATGATGAGACAAATATCGAAGCTGGTGTCGAGCAATGCGCTGCCCTTGGGAACAGATTGCCCGACCGAGAGCAATCGCACCTCGGGAATTTCCCGCGCGAAACGGTGCGCCGCCGCAATCAGCTTTTGACGATCGGCATGGCTGCCTGGCTCTTTGAGCCAGAACAGGCCGATGTGATTCAGCTTCCCGGTCTTCCCGGCTTTTGGAGCGGTGACACAGCCGGCGAGGAATGCTGCGACGCACAGAACCGTGGCCGTGAAGGCGAAGCGCTTGGTGATGTTTGATTTTACATTCATGTAAACACGGTAGCACCCGCCACTGACAACCCTATGTCAGGAGACTTTGCCTTTCTTCGTGTGATGACTGGCGGCAATGCGGGCCGCAGCCACGAGCCGGCTGCGCAAGTCATCCGGAGCGATGACCGTCGCCGTTGTTCCAAAGGAAAGCAGCCAGTTCACCAGATATTCCCAATTCACGGTTGCCAGCGTCAGAACCACGCCGTTGGTGGCAGGTTGTTCGGCGACGATCCCGAGCCACCACTCGCGTCTGGCGCGATCCGCGGAAAGCGACGTGAACTTCACCCGCGCCCGCAATGTTGGCTGCGGCATCGAGCGGATGTAATCGGCAACGGAGAAACCTGCGCGGGGTTCAAATGTCTCGGGCAGCATTGTAACGCCAGTCATGCGATCGGTGCGGAAGTCGCGATAGTCCTTCCGGTCGCGACACCAGGCGATGAGATGCCAGCGTTCGAGATAATGAACCAACCCCAGCGGCTCGACCGTGCGAGGGATGGCTTCGACCTGTCCCGCTCCCTGATAATGAAATTGCAGCACTCGTTGCCCTGCCAGTGCCTGTTGCAGCAAACCAAGTTCGGCCTGCGCCGGTGCTTTCACGTTGGCCGTGGTGGCCATGCTGCGTTCCAACCGGCCAATCCGGTCTTGATGATCACGTGGCAGGATCGCCCGGACCTTGTTTAAAGCCGATGCCATCTGTGCTTTGAGGGAGGCATCCGCGAACTTGGCCACGAGCATTCCGCCCGTGACGAGCGCGTTGGCTTCCGCCGTCGTGAAATTTATCGGCGGCAGATGATAGCCCTTGAGCAAAGCGTAACCGACGCCCGCTTCGGCCACGATGGGAACACCCGCTTCCCCCAGCGCCGCAATGTCACGATAGACCGTGCGGATGCTCAACTCAAAGTGCCGCGCCAAATCCTCCGCCGTAACGACACGTCTTGATTGGAGATAAAGAATGAGCGCCAGCAGCCGGTCAACGCGGTTCATGCGTCCGGGAATGTAAAGAATCCCAACCATTGCACCATCCCAGAACGTCTTCGGAACGATGTCCGTATCCCCTTAGCTGCCAACAACGCCGGCCTCTCAATGAAGAACAAACACCTCATGTGCGGAGCAGTCACGGTGTGTATGGTGGCTGTCCGCTAGGACTTTTATGAGCGACATCCTGAGCAAGACGATCGTGCTGGTGCTGAACCGCAACTGGCAGGCGATCAACATTCGCACGCCACAGGACACGTTCTGCCAGATGGCCACGAACGTGGCCACCGGCCTGGACATCGAAGGCGAAAACCATATCCGCCCGGTCACTTGGGAGGAATGGATCACGCTGCCGATCCGCGAAGGGGACAATGCGGTGCATACTTCCCACAAGGCGATCCGAGTGCCGACGGTCATTGTGGCGGTGAACTTTGCCAAGGTGCCGAAGAAGCGCCCGAAGCTCTGCTCCAAGACGATTCGGGAGCGCGACGGCAATCGCTGCCAATACACGGGCCGCTTGCTGCATCCCGACGAGGGCAGCCTCGACCACGTCGTGCCCCGCTCGCGCGGTGGTGCCGACACGTGGGAGAACCTGGTCTGGTCCGCGAAGGACGTGAACCAGCGCAAGGCCGACCGCCTCCCGCACGAGGCCGGCCTCAAGCTGCTCACGGTCCCGCGTGCGCCCAAGGAACTGCCGGTGACGGCCCTCCTGCGCAACACCCACGGCCTGGCCGAGTGGAAGCTGTTCCTCAATGAGTAAACATGCCGGAGCCCGGCGTGGGCGGGATCTCATAGCCCGGGGCTGACGGGGTGAAACAATCGCTATCGTGAACGCTCAGTCGAGAGCGTGTTCAGCACTGCCCACCCCAGTCGGTTACCAACTCGGGGAGGCGGCAGTCGTCGCAAACCGCGTTCGAATGGTCACAAAAATCGCGCACGATCTGGATGAAGCCCTGTTGCGCGGCTGCACTCCGCAGGGGGCCGCGGGCTGCGTCCCCCAACAGCCGCCGCCGCGCCAGCCGCAGCACCGCGTTGTCCTCGCCACCCGGCCAGGCGAAATATCGGTTCAGGATTTCTTCCTGCAACCGGGTGTTGTTGCTTTCGCCCGGCGGGACGATGCACTCGTGTGTGGGTCGTTGTGCCGCAAGGCTTATTTCACGGGGTGAGCCGGCGCGCGCCCAGAGCCAGGGCAGGATCACGTTCACGGCCAGATCCGTGACGCGCGGCGTACCCAACAAGGGCTGGGGGTTTTTCAGCCGGGCGGAACGAAACGTCCAGTGCCAGGACCAGAAATCGTCCCGCTCCACTTGGAGGATGCTGACGAGTGAATCGAGCAAGGCCCGTTCAGGAATCGAAGCGGCGCACCAGCGTTCGATTTGCGCGACCAGTTTTCCAGCGCCCAACCAATGGGCCGCCAGCGCCAGGCGGCGTTGCGGGTGATTGGCGGGGCGCAGTCCGTGAAAGCGCCAGGTCTTTTGCGGCAGCAGACAGTCCTCAAACTCCGTCCGTTCGCGCCACCACTGATCCCATACCGTCCGGACGTAACTGCCGGCGGCCGCCTGCTTGCGGTCCACGTCGGACGGGAGCAGTCCGCCAATGCCCAACAAGCGCGACTGCAACGCCAGTGGAGTGCGGGCGCCGTCGGTCCAGCGCGGTCGCGTTTCGGCGAGGCATTGCATCGGCCAGACATTGTGCTTGTAGCCCAGCGCGCGGAACAATCCCTCCCAGAGCGCCTGCTCCCAGCCGACGTGACGGGCGCGGGCCTGAAATTGGGCGGCCTTCGTTTGCAATCGCACTTTGGCGGCCTGGTGCAACAACGCCTGCACCTGGTCCGGCGGCAACGAGCGCAATGGGGCGGAACACTTGCCCCGCAGGCTTTCGGGGAAGGACTTCGCGGGTTCGCGCTCGAGCCAGAGACTGAGTTCACCCAGCGGCGCGTCCAGCGCCGGGCGGATCGGCAACAGCGGCGGTCCCCCGACGTCCCGGTCGGCCTCCCAGACGACGTGCAGGATGACATTGTGGAACGCGGGATTGCGGTTGTGCCCGTGGGCCCGCCAGCCACCAGGACGCAGGTCCACTTCCACGTCACCCGACCGCGGCGCCTCGTCGCCGATTTGGACCAGCGCGTGGCGAAAGTCCGGTCCGCCTTCCACGTTGCCAAAACCGGGATGAAGCACGCGCACGCGGCGGCCGTCCAAGGTCGTGAGTTGGTCGCGGTGCAGCCGTTGGTGCTGCCAAATGGCTTGCAACAATCGCTCTGGTGGCGGGGCGTGCTCGTCGCGCAGGGATGAGACCAGCCCGCACCGCGCGCGCCATTGGGCATAGAACGAGCCGCTGGCCGGCGGGATGCCCGGCGCGGAATCCGGACGCGAGGCCTCTCGCGGGGCGCGTGACAGGTGACGGGCTGGGTTGCGCACTTCGCATTGCATTTGCGCGGACGCTTTTGCAGAGTCAAGTCCCGAAAGACTTCAGGAAGACTGACCGCGAGAGGCGACGTGAGATTGAACGAGTGGAATGATTTTTTGTTTGTTCCAGTAGAATGAATTTTCAATGCCGAAGAGGATTGGGATGGCGCTGGCCCGCGTGGCTGCTGGCGGCCGCAATGTTGGCGCAACAACTTGACGCCCCGGCCGGGGCGCTCGAAACCGATGTGCGCCGTGATGCCGTGGTCCCGGCCGTGGAGAAGGTGATGCCCAGCGTGGTGAACATCGCCACCTCGCGGATTGTGGAGTACCGCGATTTTTACGACACGCTGTTGCGCGAGTTTTACGGTTTGAACCGGCCCACGCGGAGGCGGGAACAGATCAACAGCATCGGCTCCGGGGTCATCATAGACGAGGAAGGGTACATCCTCACGAATTTCCACGTGCTGCGGCGGGCCGACCGGGTGCAGGTGAAATTGTCCAACGGCGAAGTCTATGACGCCGAACCGCTGGTGGTGTACACGGCGCTCAAGGACGTGGCGCTGCTGAAGATCCGCCCCAAGAAACCGGGCGAACGATTCACCGCCATCAAGCTGGCGGCGGACGACGACCTGCTGCTGGGCGAAACGGTTCTGGCGTTGGGCAACCCGTTCGGATTGGGCGGATCGGTTTCGCGCGGCATTTTGAGTTCCCGAAGCCGCCGCGAGCCGGTGGGCGACGAGCCGCTGGACGTGGCCGACTGGCTGCAGACCGACGCCGCGATCAACCCCGGCAACAGCGGCGGGCCGCTGATCAACCTGCGCGGCGAATTGATCGGTCTGAACGTCGCGGTGGGCCAGGGTCAGGGCATCGGTTTCGCCATTCCAATCAAACTGGTGTCCGCGGCGCTGTCGGATTTCTTCACGCCGGAGTTGCTGGATTCTTCGTGGTTCGGCGCACGGCTCAAGGCTGGAATCATGCCGCTGACCATCACCTCGGTGCAACCGGGCAGTCCCGCGGACAAGGCCGGCTTGCGGGAGGGCCAGCGGGTGTTGCAGGTCAACGGCAACGCACCCCGCAGTCTGGCGGACTTCGCCCGGCTGGTCATCGAGTCGCCCAACCGGAATCTGACGCTGCAGGTCCAGCGCGGCGGCGAGCGCACCACGGTCAAGTTGAAACTCATTCCGTTCGATGAATTGATTCAGCAGAAGGCCGGGTTGACGCTGCTGAACTTGTCGCCGGAGTTGGCCGCCAGCTTCGCCGTGCAAGCGGGCGCGGGGCTCTACATTGACGGGGTGGAGAAGGATGGCCCGGCGGATCGCGCACAGGTGCAGCGGGGCTTTTTGCTGACCGGAATTGATGGAAAGAGCACCAGCGACCTGGCCACCGCGGCGATCCTCCTCTCAGGGAAACAACGGGGCGAACGGGTGCAATTGTCCGTGATTGTGCCGCGCCGCTATGGCCTCGGGTATGTCCAGTTCCAGCAGGCCACGATCACGGTGCAGGTGCGGTGAGGGAATTTGTTGGCCCGCTTGCGTGGTTTTACCTAACCTCCCGGACGCAGACGCATGAACAATGGCGCGATGATCGAAGTGGTCGGTTTGACCAAACGCTACGCGGGCAAGACCGCGCTGGCGGACATTTCGTTCACCGTCGGCCGCGGCGAGATCGTCGGATTGCTCGGCGACAATGGCGCGGGCAAGAGCACCACGATGCGCATCCTGGCGTGTTTCCTGTCGGCCACGTCGGGCACGGTGCGGATCGCCGGGCTGGATGTGTTCAAGGAATCGGAGGAGGTGCGCCGGCGCATCGGCTACATGCCGGAGAACAATCCGTTGCATCTGGAGATGCGCGTGCGGGAGTATCTCAAGTTTCGGGCGCGGCTCAAAGGCTTGAGCCGGCAGCGGTCGCGCGAGCGCGTGGACGTGGTGATGGAACAGTGCAGCCTCACCGACGTGAGCCGGCGCATCATCGGGCAGCTCTCCAAAGGTTACCGGCAGCGCGTCGGGCTGGCGGACGCGCTGGTCCATGAGCCGGAATTGATCATTCTGGACGAGCCGACCATCGGCTTGGATCCGCATCAAATGCGGGCAGTGCGCCAGCTCATCAAGAGCCTGGCGGGCTCCCACACGGTGCTCATTTCGACGCACATTCTTCCCGAGGCGGAAATGACCTGCAACCGGATGCTCATCATGTTCGAGGGGCGCATCCTGGCGGCGGACACGCCGGAGAATCTGCAAAAACTGCTGGCCAGCAACGGGCAGATCATCGCCGAGATTGCCGCGCCGCCGGAGGAATTGCGGGCCTGCCTCGGGCAGATGGCGGACGTGGAGTATGCCGACGTTTCACCGGCGGAGGGTGAATATCACCGCTGCGCATTGACGCCGCGCGAAGGGGTGGATCTGCGACCAGCGTTGTTTGAACTGGTGCGGGAGCGAGGCTGGGCGTTGCGCGAGTTGACGCGCAGCCGACACTCGCTGGAGGACATTTACGTGCGGGTCACACGGCCCGGGGAGGAGGAGGAAGAATGAAGGGCGGAGAAGAACGAGCGTTGAACATCGAAGATCGAACCTCGGACCGGTTGCGGCACGGCGGCGATTCCAGCGTTCGACGTCGGGTGTCTGAGGTTTGGCAGATCCGCGGGGGGAAACGCTGATGCAGGCGCTGCTCACTCTCATCCGCCGTGAACTGGCCACGTTTTTCGTTTCCTTCACGGGTTACGTGATCATGGCGGCGGCGACGTTTTTGATCGGCCTGAGTTTCGTGGTGCTGG
>WYBW01000013.1 GCA_011525685.1 Verrucomicrobiia bacterium | reverse complement strand
TAGTTCGGACGGTTTGCCCGCAGGAGTAACCACGGTTCGGGATTGTTCTGCATCCTGACGAGTTTGCCGATAAGCCGGTCATACGCGCGATGCAACTCGCGACCTTCCTTGGCGGTCATGTATCCGCAACGGACGGAATACTCGATCCAGGTTTGGGTCTCGGCGGCTTCGGCTTCGGCTCCGTTCAGTTTGTCGCAAAAGGCCGCTTCATACCGACGGCGACGCCAGCCTTCGGAAATGTGCCCGGAAACAGAACGCGACGAACGCCGCCCCTGATCCGTGAGTGAATACATTTCCTCGCGGGGAAATTTCTTGGAAAGCTCAAAGAGTCGCATGGCAACTTCGACCGAAAGTTTGTAAACGTCCAACTGCCAATGGTGGGTGATTTTGCCGGTGGCTTTCATATCGAACTTTCCTCTTCTCCTTTTCCCCTTTTCCCCTCTGCGACTTCCGCGACTTCCGCTTCCTCCAGCGCAATCGAGCGGCGGATGAAGAACCACGCGATCAGCCACACCGCCGGGAAGAAACCAATGCCGAGCAGAAACCAGGTGAGCGTGAAGCCGCCCAAGACGCGCGTGGCCATGAGGTCCGGGAAAAAGTAGTTGGCCAGCGGCAGGCCCAGCAGCACCACCAGGAAGGCCGCGGCGCAGGCGATGGAGAGGCGCAGTTGTTTTCGCATCAGCGAGTGCAGGAATTCCTCGCTGTGCATGTGGAGCTTCCGGGGAGGTTGCATGGGCGAAGGGTGTAGCAGATGCGCCCGGGCGGTGCAATGCTTTGAAAGCCGTCGGCGGACTAATCAGGCCGGCCTGAACGCAACCTCCAAAGGCCGGCATTCAGATCTCGCCCGGCGACTTGTTGGTAACACAGACTTTCCCGTTGGCTCGTCCCGTGGAGTATTTCGCCGAGAGTCCGCGGCGACGGGAACAGGTCTTGCCCCGGAGGCCCGCGCCGGTTGGAAAACCGGCGTTACAACATTGCGGTCGGCGACTTTTCCCTCGTGAATCCGAAGGCTTGGCAATCCACCCCGTCGCGAATTGATTCCTAATTCGTGAAGCTCACCACCTTCGGTTGCGCCAGCCGCTCGAAGTCCCGATACGCGAGTTTGATGATCTCGACGTGCGAACCGGCGTTGAAGGCAATCTCCTCATTCTGCGCGAGGGCGTCGGCCACATAGACGTCCATGCCGTAGAGCCTGCCAAACGGCGGCATGGCGCCGGTTTCACAATCGGGGAAGCGCGCCTGGAATTGTTCCTCCGAAGCGAACTTGACCTGATCCGAACCGGTGATCTCGCGCAAGTCCTGGAGCACTATTTTCCGGTCCGCCGGCAGCACGGCCATCGCCATGGCCCCGTCCAGTTCCACTATCACCGTCTTGGCCATGATCTTGCCGGAGACGTGGGCCGAGGCCGCGACCTCCTGCGCGGTGTAGGCTTTCGAGTGAATGATGCTCACGTACTTCACGCCGTTGGCGTCGAGATAATCTTTCAATTTCTTCACTGGCATAAGGCACCCCTTTCCAAGGTTGTATTCCACGCTACTGCATCACCCGGTGGAATCAAGGGGCCGCGCGCTTTTCCAACCGGCACGCCGTTGCGCGCCGAGGACACGCCATGATAACCTCGCGCGATGCCGGACATCGTCCTCGCCACTCTCAACGCGAAATACATTCATGCCGCGTTCGGCTTGCGCTATCTGATGGCCAACCTCGGTCCGCTCCAGGCGAGGGCGCGTTTGATGGAATTTGACATCAACCAACGGCCCTTGGAAGTCGCCGAGGCCTTGCTGGCGCAGCAGCCCTGTATCGTCGGGCTGGGCGTGTATGTCTGGAACGTCGCGCCCGCCACCGAGTTGGTGGCATTGCTCAAACGCCTCCGGCCCGAACTGATCGTGATCCTCGGCGGACCGGAAGTGAGTTACGAAACCGGGCAACAAGAAATCGTCCGCCTGGCTGATCATGTGATCACCGGCGAGGCGGACTTGAAGTTTGCGGAAGTGTGCGAGTGGCTGTTGAGCGGGCGAGAAGCGTCTCCCCGCGCGGCGGTTCAAGCATTGGCGGTTTCAAGAAGCAAGCCAGAGCCGGATCTCCAACAAGGAAGCGCAGGCTCAACAACCGACAGGCTTCCGAAGATCATCCCCGCCGAGTTGCCTGAGTTCACGCAACTCACTCTCCCCTACGCGCTCTACCACGATCAGGACATTGCCCATCGCATCATTTACGTCGAGGCCTCCCGGGGTTGCCCCTTCACATGCGAGTTCTGCCTGTCCTCGCTGGACATCCCGGTGCGGCAAGTTCCCCTGCCCTGTTTCCTCGATGAGATGCAAACGCTGCTCGATCGCGGGGTGCGCCAGTTCAAGTTTGTGGACCGCACGTTCAATCTCAACGTCGCAACGAGCCGGGCGATTCTGGAGTTCTTCCTGAAACGCCATCGTCCGGGAAACTTTTATCACTTTGAGATGATCCCGGACCGCTTGCCCGAGGAACTGCGAGAGATCATCGCCCGCTTCCCGCCGGGGACGCTGCAATTCGAGGTTGGCATCCAGACGTTCAATCCAGAAGTGGCCGCGCGCATCCGCCGCCGGCAGAATTATGATCGGCTGGAGGACAACTTTCGGTTTCTCCGCGACCAGACCGGCGTCCACATCCACGCGGACCTGATCGCCGGACTGCCCGGTGAAACGCTCGAAAGCTTCGCCGCGGGCTTTGACCGGCTGATTGCCCTGCGGCCTCAGGAAATCCAGGTCGGCATTCTCAAACGCTTGCGCGGCACACCCATCGTGCGCCACGACGCCGAATGGGAAATGGTCTATAGCCCGCACGCACCGTATGAGATCCTGCGCACCAAGGCGATGGACTTCGTCACGCTGCAACAACTTCGTCGCTTCGCGCGGTATTGGGATCTGGTGGGCAACAGCGGCAACTTTGTTGAAACCACGCCGTTGATCTGGAGGGCCAATCACGCGTCGCGCTTGTCCAAAGACAATGCGGCGGGCAAGGAGACAGGCGGGACGCCCGTCCCACGAAGTCCCTTCCATGCGTTCCTGCGATGGAGCGAATGGCTGCACGCGCGGACTGGGCGGACCGACAGCATCGCGTTGGTGCGCTTGATGCAGCTCCTGTTCGATTACCTGACGGGTGAGCTTGAGCTTTCGCCAGCCTTTGTGGCTGAAACCCTTTGGCGCGATTACCAGCGCGGTGGTCGCAGCGACAAGCCCGCCTTCCTGCGCGAGCACCTTGCCGAGGCCGAACCGCTCCTACCCCGCCGCCGGTCCGCGCTCCTAAAACGACAGGCACGGCACCTCCGCCACACTTGACCCAGGCCCGCCGTCGAGCGTATTACCTTCCGCGCGATGACGCTTCCTACCCAACTTTTTGTTGACGGTGCTTACAGACATTCCGCTTCCGGCCGGCGAACCACCTTGATCAATCCCGCCACCGAGGAAACATTCGCCGAGGTCGCGGCGGCGGACCTCGGGGACGTGAACTCCGCGGTGGAGTCCGCCCAACGCGCCTGGGAGTCCGGTTGGCGCGACCTGCCGCCAGGCAAGCGGACCGAGATTCTGTTCAGCGTCTCGCGCAAGCTGCGGGAGCATCTGGAAGAGATCGCCCAGCTTGAAACCCTGCACGTGGGCAAACCGATCAGCGATGCGCGGGATGAGGCCGGCTTGGGGGCGCGCGTCTTCGAGTATTACGCCGGTGGCATTACCAAGTTTTACGGCCAGACGATTCCCGTGGCGCGCGGCGGATTCGATTTCACGCTGCGGCAGCCTATGGGGGTGGTCGCCGCGATTGTGCCTTGGAACTTTCCGTTTGCGATCGGCTGTTGGAAGGTCGCTCCGGCGCTGGCGGCGGGGAATTGTGTGGTGCTCAAGCCGGCTTCGCTTTCACCGCTCACGGCGCTCAAGCTCGGTGAGTTGGCTCACGCCGCCGGTCTGCCGGCGGGGGTGTTGCAGGTCCTGCCGGGGTCTGGTTCGACCATCGGCGATGCGCTGGTGACACATCCGCTGATCCGGAAGGTGTCATTCACGGGCTCGACCGAGATTGGCCGCCGCGTGATGGAACTGGCGTCCCGCGACCTCAAGCGCATTTCCCTCGAGCTCGGTGGCAAGTCGCCCAACATTGTGTTCGCCGACGCCGACTGGCAGCGCGCCGCCGAATCGTCGCCGATGAGTGTGTTTGCCAATACGGGTCAGGATTGCTGCGCCCGGAGCCGGGTGTTTGTCGAGCGCAGCATCTTCGAGCCGTTCGTGGAAATGTTCGTGAGCGCGACCCGCAAACTTGTCGTCGGCGAGCCGACCAAACCGGAAACACAACTCGGCCCGCTCGTGTCTCAAGGCCAGCGCCAGACGGTGGAGGAGTATCTGTCGAACGCCAGGAAGCAAGGCAGCCGCTTCGCCTGTGGCGGCGGGCGGCCGCATCCCAAAGGGTATTATCTCGAGCCAACGGTCCTGTTGGATGTCGGAAAGTCGGATCGCTGCTGGCGCGAGGAGATCTTTGGTCCCGTGGTCTGCATTACGCCGTTTGATGACGAGGCACAGATGCTCAAGGACGTGAACGATTCTTCCTACGGTCTGAGTGGATCGCTGTGGACGAATGATTTGCGGCGCGCGTTGCGCGTGAGTCGCGCCGTACAAAGCGGCGTCCTCAGCGTGAATTCGCACAGCAGCGTTCACGTGGAGGCGCCCTTCGGCGGCTTCAAAACCAGCGGCCTCGGGCGCGATCTGGGCATGACGGCGATGGAAGGTTATACGGAGCTCAAGAATGTTTACGTGGCGGAATGAGGCTTGAAGTTTGGAATTTATGAAGCTGATTGAGTTGAAGTCCCAAGTCAAATCCGGCGCGATTGACACGATCATCGTCGCCTTCCCCGATGCGTTTGGCCGGCTGGTCGGCAAGCGGTTTCGCGCGGATTACTTCCTCGCGTCGGTGGCCCGACATGGGACGCACAGTTGCAATTATCTCCTGACGGTGAACCTGGACATGGACCCGCTGGAAGGCTTCAAGGTGGCCAACTGGGAGGCGGGGTTCGGCGATTTCGAGATGCGGCCCGACCTGGAAACGCTGCGGGTGTTGCCGTGGCAACCCGCCACCGCCCTTGTGTTGTGTGATTATCGGCGGCACGATGGGCAATACGTCGCCGAAGCACCACGGTCGGTCCTGCGACACCAACTTGATTTGCTGGAGCGGCAGGGTCTCACTTGTTACTGCGCGACGGAACTGGAGTTTTACCTGTTCAATCAGACCTTCCATTCGGCGCACGCCGCCGGCTATCGCGATCTGCAACCTTCGAGCGATTATCGGATTGACTATCACATCATGCAGCCGACGCGCGACGAACCGTTCATGCGGGCCGTCCGCAATGGCATGACCTCCGCCGGCGTGCCCGTGGAGAGCAGCAAGGGCGAATGGAGCCGCGGCCAGCACGAGATCAATTTCACCTACGACGAACCGCTGAAGATGGCGGACCGGCACGTGGTCTTCAAACATGGGGTGAAGGAGATCGCCGACCAACACGGCAAGTCGGTGACGTTCATGGCCAAGTATCTGCCAGGCGAAGCGGGCAACAGTTGCCACATCCACATGAGCCTGTCGAAAGGCGGCCGCAACCTGTTCTGGGACGAGAAAGCGCACGGCGGCTCAAAGGTCTTCCGGCAGTTCCTGGGTGGGTTGATGAAGTACTGCCCGGAGCTGTGTCTGTTTTTCGCCCCCACGATCAACAGCTACAAGCGTTATCAGGCCGGCAGTTGGGCGCCGACGCGCATGGCGTGGTCCACGGACAATCGCACCGTGGGCTTTCGGGTTGTGGGACACCGCAACGGGTTCCGGCTGGAGAACCGCATGCCGGGCGCGGATGCGAATCCCTATCTGGCATTGGCGGCGATGCTGGCCGCGGGCATGGCCGGCGTGAAGGAGCGCCTGGAGTGCGGCGCGGAGTATCAGGGCAACGCTTACGTGGACCCGAAACTGGCGCGGTTGCCGTCCAGTCTGCGCGATGCCGCCGAGTTGTTCCAAGAGAGCAAACTGGCGCGCACGGCGTTCGGCCAGGCGGTTGTGGATTTCTACGTCCACCACGCGCGCCTGGAATTGCAGGCATTCGGCGACGCGGTCACCGACTGGGAGAAGCAACGCTATTTCGAGCGGATTTGACCCGCGCCCCGGCAACCGGCATTGGCTCGGAAAACCAATGACTCGACACGGTTGGCGAAAGCCGATCCGGGGAGCTTTCAGGCCAGAGCCAGCGTCGGGTTATGCCTGGCAGCCTCCGTGGCGGAGAGCGTCTCTTTCACCTTGGCCACGGCGTTCTCCACCGTGAGGCCGTATTTCTGGCGCAGCTCGTCCTGCGTGGTGGCGTGTTCGATGAACTGATCGGGCCAGCCGATGCGCGCGACGGGGGTGGTGATGCCTTTGTCGCTGAACAACTCCAGCACCGCCGAGCCGTAGCCACCCATCAGCACGTGGTCCTCGAGGGTGACGACGACGTCCGCCGCGCGGCCGAAGAACTCGTGCGTGCCGGCGTCGAGCGGCTTGGTGAACCGCGGATTGATTACGGCCACATCAAAACCCTCCGCCGCAAGTTGCTCGGCGGCTTTTCGCGCGAGGGAATTCAAATTGCCCAGGCCGAACAGCGCCACCTTCTGGTGGCCGGTGTTGGCAAAATTCTGAATGACCTCCGCTTTGCCCACTTCCAGCAGTTTCGGTTGGCTCTTGATCGGCACCCCCTCGGCGGCACCGCGCGGGTAGCGGATGAACGTCGGATGCTTTTCGTGCGTCGCGGTGAACATCATGTCCTGCAATTCATCCTCGTCCTTGGGCGCCATGGCGATGACGTTGGGGAGGCACCGCAGATACGAGATGTCGAACAATCCATGATGCGTCGGGCCGTCGTTGGCGGACAGACCGGCGCGATCCATGCAGAAAATCACCGGCAAATCCTGGAGGCAGATGTCGTGATGGATGCAGTCGTAGGCGCGCTGAAGGAACGTTGAGTAAATGGCACAGACCGGATGGAAACCCATCGTGGCCATGCCGGCGGCGAAGATGGCGGCGTGTTCCTCAGCGATGCCCACGTCGTAGTAGCGGTCAGGCATGGCTTTTTCGAGATGCTTGAGACCGGTGCCGCTGGGCATGGCGGCGGTGATGCCGACGAGGGTGCTGTTGGTCTGACAAAGCTTCACCAGAGTCTGGCCAAATACGTCCTGGTAATTGGGCGGCGTGCCGGGTTTGGCCGGTGTGGGATTGCCGGTGGCGATGTCATAAGGCCCCAGACCGTGAAACTTCTCCGGGTAGGCGATGGCTGCTTCGTATCCCTTGCCTTTCTTGGTGAGCACGTGAAGCACAATCGGTCGCTCGTAATTCCGGGCAAACTCCAGCAGGTTGATGAGCATTGGCAGATCGTGACCGTCCACCGGCCCCAGGTAGCGCAGTCCCATTTCCTCGAAGAGCAGGATGTTGCCATAGCCGCCCCGTCCGTCCGAGCCAATGTTGTCGGTGCTGGGCTGCAGACCGACCTCGGCCATCGCGCCCTTGAAACCTTCCTCGGCCTTGTGAGCGAGCTTGAGCGCCAGTTCGCCCTTGGGCAGCCGGCGCACGAATCGCTCGAAATCCTTGGACCACCGGTTGTAGCGCGGGTGGGTGATGACCTTGTTCAAATAGGTGGAGATGGCGCCCACGTTTTTGGCGATGCTCCACTCATTGTCGTTAAGAATGCCGATGAAACGTTTGGTTGTATGCGCAATGTTGTTGAGCGCTTCGTAGGAGATGCCGTTGGTCAACGCGGCGTCGCCGAAAATGCATACGATGTTCTCGTCCGTCTTGCGCTGGTCGCGGGCGGCGCACATCCCCAGGGCGGCGGAGAGGGCCGTGCCGGCGTGCCCGGCGCCGTAGCAATCGTGCGGGCTCTCCGTGCGCAGCGCGAAACCGTTCAAGCCGTCGGTCTGCCGGATGGTGTGGAAACGGTTCTTCCGTCCGGTGAGCAGCTTGTGGACGTAGGCCTGGTGGCTCACGTCCCAGACGAACTTGTCCTGGGGCGTGTTGAACACGTAATGCAGGGCCAGCGTGAGTTCCACGACACCGAGGTTCGGGCCGAGGTGACCGCCGTTGCGGGACAGCACGGTGATGAGCTCGTGGCGGATTTCCTCCGCCAGCTTGATCATCTGCTCCATCGTGAGCTTCTTCAAGTGCATCGGCTCATCCACCATATCGAGGTATCGGCTCATAATTTCAGTTCACAGGTCCAGGTTTGGGGGCCGGGCCATCAGGCGTCGGACGATTCCAGGCTCAACGGCTTCAACTTCAGTTCCCCGCCGGCGGTCTTCTCCAACTGCTGAATCCGCACCTCGGCATCCGCCAGTTTTTCCTGACAAAGCCGGGCCAGCTTCATGCCTTCCTCGTAACGGGTCAGCAGTTCCTCCAGGGACAACTCACCGGATTCCATCGCTTCGACGATGGCTTCCAGTTTCTGCAAAGCCTCTTCGAACGGCACACTGGCTTTGGCGGGATTGGCCGGCCCCGCGCTCTTCGGCGCACTTGGCACGGCGGGACATTAGGACAATTGCGCGCCGCCGTCCAGCGCCGAGTCACCGCCCGATCGGGCCGACCTTGCGTGCTTGTGAAGGGGACAGCCGCTCCGCTAAATTCTTCGCCTGACCGCGTTCTCGCTTGCATGAAACACGAAGAGGACCTATCCCGGCGCGGACCAGTTGATGAATCCAGCCGCCATTGAAGAGCATCTTACCCTAGTCCTGCCGCCCTGGATGATCATCATCGCTGCGGCTTGGGTGTTTGGGCGGCTGGCGCGGAAGCTGGGTCAGCCCCTGGCGGTGGGAGAGATTCTCGCGGGCATCCTGCTCGGCCCGTCGCTGCTCGGCGCCATCTGGCCGGAGAACTGGCCGGTGGTGTTCCCGGCAGAAGCCCAGCAATCCCTCCAACTGTTGGGTAAACTCGGATTAATCCTGTTGCTGTTCCAGGTGGGAATGGAGTTCGACTACGGGCATCTGCGCAACCGGTCGCGGGCGGTCACGGCAGTTTCCATCTGCGGCATCGCCGGCCCGTTTGTTGCGGGGTTGCTCATCGGTCCGTGGCTGCATCGCGAGTTTGCGCCCGACACGCCCAGGCTCGGCTTTCAATTGTTCCTGTGCATCGCGCTTTCCATCACGGCTCTGCCCATCATGGGCCGGATTCTTTTGGAACTGAAACTGGAGCGGACGCCCATCGGCGTCATGGGCATCAGTGCCGCGGCGATTGACGACGTGACCGGCTGGATTCTTCTCGCCGTGGCCACCGCTCTGGTCACGACGGAGTTTGAGGGCTGGAAAGTGGTGGGACAAGTGGCGGGCGTGCTGGCGTTTTTTGGGGTGCTGCAAAAGCTGGTCGGCCCCGCGCTGCGCAAGGTCTGGCGGATTACCGCCCAGCGCCACGCCGGCAATGGCATGACCGCTTCCTACATTGCCCTGCTGCTTGTGGTCTTGTTCGGCTGCTGTTGGGTGACGAACCGTCTCGGCGTGTTTGCCATCTTCGGCGCCTTCCTGTTTGGCGTGTCGCTGCACCAGGAACGGGCGCTGGTCGCGGCCTGGCGGGCCAAGCTCTCTGATTTTGTGCTGGTGGCCATGGTGCCGGTCTTCTTCACCAACACTGGATTGAACACCGAGATCGGACTGCTCCAAACCACCACCGCCTGGCTGGCCTGCGGATTGGTGCTGCTGTCGGGTGTGGCTGGAAAACTCGGGGGTTGCTTTCTGGCCGCCCGACTGGCTGGTCAGTCCGCCCGCGAGTCAGCCTGTGTGGCGGCCCTGATGAACACCCGCGGCATGATGGGCTTGGTGGCCATCAACATCGGTTTGGATTTGAAACTGCTGACGCCTGAGTTGTTCACCATGCTGGTCATCATGGCACTGGTCACCACGGCCATGACCGAACCGCTGTTGCGCTGGTGGATGCCTCCGGAGATGCGCGCCGGCTCAACCAGCACCACCGGACAATCGTAGTGCAGCCGCCGGAGATTCGTCACCGGAGATTCGTCGCTTGCCTTGACCTGGACGCGAAACTACCTTGCGCGGCTTATGGAAAATGTCGTTGTCATCGGTTCCGGTTGCGCGGGTTGGACGGCGGCGCTCTACACGGCGCGCGCGAACTTGAAGCCACTGGTCCTCACCGGCCGGCAGCCGGGAGGTTTGCTCACCACCACCACCATCGTCGAAAACTTCCCCGGCTTTCCCGAGGGCGTGGACGGTTTCGAGTTGATGACCCGCATGCAGAAACAGGCCGAACGGTTTGGCGCGCGAACCACCTTCGGAACGCTGGAGGCCGTGGATTTCTCGCGGCGTCCGTTCCGGCTCACGGTGGATGGCGAACCGATGGAAACCGAGGCTCTCATCATTGCCACCGGCGCGAGCCACCGCCACCTCGGTCTGGAAAGCGAGCACAAGCTCGAGAACAAGGGGGTCACCTACTGTGCGACGTGCGACGGCGCGCTGCCCATGTTTCGCAACCAACCACTCGTCGTTGTGGGCGGCGGCGACTCTGCCTGCGAGGAGGCCGCTTATCTGACGCGATTCGGCTCGGTGGTCTATCTGATCCATCGCCGCGACACGCTGCGCGCTTCCAAAATCATGGCCGACCGCACCCTGGCCAATCCCAAGATCAAGCCGGTCTGGGATTCCGTGGTCACGGACGTCCTCGACGTCAAACTGGACAAGGTGACGGGCGTAAAGCTCAAGAACACCAAGTCCGGCGCTGAATCCGTATTGGACTGCGCCGGCTTGTTTGTGGCGATTGGCCACGTGCCCAACACGCAACCCTTCAAAGGCTCGATTGACATGGACGAAAACGGCTACATCGTCCCCAAGCGTGGCGCGGCCACGAACGTGCCGGGGGTGTTCGTCGCTGGCGACTGCGCCGACCACGTTTATCGTCAGGCCGTCACCGCGGCGGGCATGGGATGCGCCGCAGCCATTGAAGCCGAACGATTTCTGGCGTCAGCACTCCGAACCTGATGCTGTATCCGACGCTGGGTTGATGGCGGGAGAAGCAATCGCCTCCCGTCACGCGGCCAACACATCCAGTTCCGCGCGGCGCGTTGATGCGTCATCGGGATCTGACGCCAAATGATGTGTGGCACTGGATTTTTCCAGTCGTCCCCGCAGGGCGAAGGTGAGGGCCTTGAGGGTGACTTCGGCGGTGAGAAACGGTTTGCCCACCAGATCGCTGCCGCCGCTCACGGTCGCTTGCGAGCGCGCTGTCAGGTCGCTCTCGACGGTCACGAACACAACTGGTGTGGTTCGGTTGGCCGCCGTCTCGTGAATCCGTGAGCACACGGTGAAACCGTCCAGGTCGGGCATTTGCACATCGAGAAAGATGACATCGTAGGTGTTCTGCGCCGCTGACTTGAGGGCCGCCTCACCGCCGTCCACGCTCTCCGGCCTTCCAAAGTTCATCTGGAGGGCACAGTCCAGGGCACGGCGAGCCACGGGATCGTCATCCACGATCAACATGCGGACAGGCGAATCGAAAGCCGCGTCTCGCTGAATGCCGCTCCGGCAGAGATCCTCCAACAATTCCACCGAACTCGCGATGGTCATCAAAGTTGAAGGAGTTCCACTGTTCGGACTTTCGAGCAACTTCTTGATCAAACTCTGCAAAGCACCGCACAAGCGAAGAGCGGGATGCGCATCCGCCGTCGCGGCGTTGAGGGTCAAGGGGTGGAGTTGGAGGTAAAAGTCCGCGAGCAATTCCTGTCGTGTGCTGGCATCCCGGGTTTGGAAGATCGTCTGACTCAGTTCGCGCAATCCACCGACCGCAGATGACGCCCGGGCCAGGAAAGTTTCATTCAAACTCTGCGCCGTCGCTTCACTGGCAAGCTGCGTCGGGTTCGTGGTTGTGGTCGTCACTGGCACAGTGTAGCGGGAAGCGGGTGTCGGTCTGTTGGTCCGTCCTCCCAGCGACTCGTCCGCGTGTACGGCGGCAGTTGAGACGGTGACGGCTGTCGCGGCGGCCCCCTTGCAAATGGACTCGACCGCAGGCTGTTGGTTTCGTTGGAGTCGGCGGCGTGCGGCCAGGGTGATGGCTTTGACCATGATCTCAAAGCTGAGAAACGGTTTGCCGATCAGATCGCTGCCGCCGCTGAGGATCGAACGCGCCCGCGACTGAAAATCGCTTAGAGATGTGATATAGACGACCGGCGTGCCGGCGTTGGCCGCGGTGCCGTGAATCTGCCGGCAAAGATCAAAGCCATCCACTCCCGGCATCAGCACGTCCAGGAAGATCACGTCGTAAGCCTGCTGCGTAGTCAGCGCGAGGGCCGCTTCGCTGCTGCCGGCGAGATCGGGCACGGGGAGCGCCCGCTTCAACGCCGAGCAAACGGCACTGAGACTCAGCGGATCATCATCCACGGCCAGGATACGCAGCGGCGGATCATTCAACAGGTCGGTCCGCACGCCTGGCGCGCACAGTTCCTCCAGCAGATCCAGTCCACCCGCGACCGTGCGGAGTGACGAGGGGGTGACGTAGTTGGCCCGGTCGCCGAACTGCTTGAGCAAGCCTTCCAACGCGAGTGTCAATTGATACACCGGACGCAGTTCCGGGAGATTCGCCCCCGTTCTCAGCAGGCGGACTTGACGCCGCAACTCGGTCAGCGGCCGTCGTTTTGCGCCAGGCAAGGTCGTGCGGCCAATCTGGCGGAGCAGCCGGCGCAACTCACCCAACCGCTTTTGCGTGTGGACCAGGAAGGCACCGGCCGGGCTGAGTTCTGGGGGCGTTGGATTGGCAGCCGACTCGCCGACCGCGGTGGTCGGATCACTCGACAACGTCGGGTTGACATCGTTGGCGCGGTGAGCGGCTGCGCGCAGTTTAGCCGAACTCGATTTGCGCAGGTTCTTGCGCGCCCAGGGATTGCGACGCCGGTTAAGCAACTCGCCGAACTCGTTGCCGAAAGTTCGCAAAGCCAGAATCCCGCACAATAGAACGATGGCCGCCAGCTTGGCAGCGAAACGGGAGGATTCGGTCCGCGCAGGCGTGTCATCAACTCGCAATTCGTTCTCCAGCCGGCGTTGGGCGACGGGAGTCAGAGGCACCTCCTGACCGACGGCGTCCTGAACCGAGATGCGCTTGCGGAACTGTTCCTGCCGCTCCTCAGCCAGCAATTGTCCTTTTCGCGAAATGTGATATTCCGGCGAGGGCGATTGCTCATATTCGGAGGAGTAAGGATCTGACGAGGCGTGCAACGGAGCGCAGCAAATGCCAACCAAGAGGAGCATCAAGCCGAGCCGGATGCGGGCAGGAGCTTCACACAATTCGATCGCGGCGGGGCTATTGGCAGATCTTGAAAGCCTCTTGGAACTCCCAAGCACCCTGGCGACTTGAGAACTCGCGGAAGCCGTGCTTCGCACCTTGGTTAGCCCAACCGATGGGCAACCCGGAGGCCGGCTGAAAACTTCTGGTTCGGGTCGGCCGTCAGATTGGAAGCCCGGGGTGTTCACAAGTCGATTCAGATTCACGGCCATGAGTTCTGGCGGCTCAGTTGTTGGCGGCCGCCACGCTTTTACCGGCCGCCAGGGGGGCGACGGTGGCCCATTGGCCGCGGATGATCTTCTGGAGGCTCGGCGTCAGTGGCGGGAGCTTGGCCGGATCGTTGAAGTTCAGGTCAAAGGCCCAGTTGCGTTTGGGCGGATCGTAGATGTCCGTGTTGTTGTTCCAGTAGTTGGTGGCGTAGAGGCTGGGGAACATTTTTACCATCGAGCCGTTGTAGGTGAAGGGGTTGCTGGCCCCCCAGCTTTCCAGGAAGCGCGG
>WYBW01000095.1 GCA_011525685.1 Verrucomicrobiia bacterium | reverse complement strand
TCCACGGCGACAAATCAATGCTCTGCTCCCGCCACTCCGCCTGCACTCCTGCCGCGCCATACACGGCCGTCCACCCGCTCCCATCCGTCGAAACCTCCAGCCGCGCCCAGTCGTTGTCCGCCAGCCGATACCGATCCCAGAACTTCAACACCGGCCACGTGCTCCCCGTCAAATTCACCGCCGTCAAAGCGTAGGTGTCCACGCTGTTGGCGTAGGTGCCCGCGGGCGAATCGGAGAGTGAGAATGTCCCGCTGCGCGGGTGGTTGGTCTCCAATCCCCAACTGCCGGTGAACTGCCAATTGACCAGGCCGCTTTCGAAGTCATCCGCAAAGGGCCATGGATTGTTCAGCGTGCGCGCCGAGTTTGCCTCCGCGCTGTCCGCCGAGAACGTGCCGTAAGGTCCGACGGCATAAACGCGGTAGTAATAGACAGTGTCGAGCGACAGGTTCGTGTCGGTGAAACTGGTGGCGGCCTGGTCGGGCAGGGTGGCGACCAGGGTGGCATTGATGCCCACCGCTGGCGTGCTGGACCGGAAAACGGCGTAATGTGAAAAGGCACTGTCCGGGCTGGCGCTCCAGTTGACGCGGAGGGAGCGGGAAGTGACCTGGTCCAGGAAGGGCGCGGCGATGGTGGCGGGCGACTCCGCAACTGAAACGTCATCCACGCTCCAGCCGTCGGCGGTGCCGCTGGCGTCGGTCGTCAGTCGGAAGCGGACAAGCATTGCCGCGTTGCTGTAGGCCGCCAGACTAAAGCGGCCGCGCCGCCATTGATTGCTGGTGCTGCCGGTGAAAGTGCCCAAGGACTGCCAGTCAGTGCCAAAGTTGGTGGAGATTTCCACATTGCCGGAGTCGCCGGAGGCGAAGTCGTACTTGTGATTGAACGAGAGCACGGGTGCCACGGCGCTGCCCGCCAGGAACAGCGGCGCCGCCAAGGTGAGTGATTGCGAGGTGATACCGTTGGCGTAATTCGTGCCGGGGGAATCCGACCAGGCGCGCGTCGGCGAAACGGCCGCCTCGTCACTCAACGCCCAGGGTGCGTCGGCATTCCATGTGTTCGGACCGCCTTCCCCGTTGTCCACAAACGGATAGTCCATGCCGGGATGGGTGGTAAGCACGATTTCGCTGCCGGGTGTGAGCAGTCCATCGGTGTTGACCACCGCGAGGCGGTAGTAGTACCTGGTTTTGGGACTGAGCGTGATGTCCGTGAAGCTGGTCGTGCCGGCGCCGGTGATCTCCGTGACCAGATGAGCGTCACGCCAATCCACGCCGGCCGTGAGCGACCGGTAAAGCCGGTAGGCCGCGAAGTCGGGCGCGGCGGACGCGGCCCAGGAGAGGGTCGCGGAGTTGCGGTTGGTCAGCGTGGCGTTGAGCGTGACGGGCGCCGGTGCTTCACCAATGATCACGTCGTCCACGTACCAGCCATCCATCACCACGGAACTGTCCGTGACCAGCCGGAACCGGATGCGGAAATCCGCCGTGCCGGCATAAGGGGTCAGATCGAGTTGCTCCCGCGTCATCGCGCCGAGATTGCCAGTGTAAGTCGCCAGACCGGGCGCGACCCAACTGGCACCGCCATCCAAAGAAATTTCCACCAGCCCGAAATCGTAGCCGGCTTCCAGCGCGTACAGATGGTGGAAACCGAGCGCGGGTCGCACCGCGCCAGTCAGGTTGACGGGCACGGCCAAAGTCAGCGCGGCAGCGGTATTATTGGTGTAAAACGTCCCCGGACTGTCCGTGACCGCGTGCGTGGGGGAAGCGTGGCGCGCCGTGGTGAGTCCCCAGGCGCCGCCCGTCGCCCAGTTGGCGGTGCCCGTCTCGAAATGGTCTTCGAAGAGCGGGGCGCCGCGGGACAACGACGGCGAGGCAAGAGTTGAAACCATGAAAACCGCGACCCAGAGGAGCGAATCCTTCCCGTCGGGTAACACCCAATATTCCTTCATAAACACCCAGAAGTGCTTGAAGACTCTACCCGCAGGAAGCAAATCGGCTACACGGATTTGGCCAAGAACACACCCTTTCTTGGTGTGAGGGTTGAGCCGAGTTCCAAGGTTGGCCTGGGCCGCTTTTGGGGCAGACCTCCCAGTCGGCCGGTTTTGGCATCCTCCGAGTGCCAGTTACCAAAACGCCGCGGCGCACCATCACGCGCGTCACGAACCCCGTGGCCTTTTCACTGGCAGGCTGGAGTCCTGCCCCCGCGTTGCTTGCGCCCCGGTTCGAAGTTCGGGTTTAAGCCGTCTTTTTAATCCCGGTCTCCAAGCGCACACGCAGTCGCCTGCCTTGCGCCAAGGCTGAACAAAACGTCCTCGTGCGGCCGCGAGTCGCCGGCAGGCAACGCGTTCGCCGGGCGGCTCACGCGTCGCCACTCCGAAGGGAGGTTTGGGTGAGTGCGAATTTGACCGATTGCGGCGCGAAGTTTGGAAAATGATCGTCGCCACGCGAGCGGCGTCACGTAGGGGAAACCCGCAGACCCGAATCACTTCGCCACCCGCTCCACTTTCAAATCGTCGAACCGGATTGGTGTCCCGGCGAACGGACTGCCCATGACGGACGCGCGCCCGGCGATGGGCGCTTCCGCGTCCGTGCAGGAGATGATCCATTCGTCCGGTTCGGGACTTCCATGCGGCCAGGCTTTGCCCGAAATCTTCCATTCGCCCTCGCCGGCCTGGCTGACCTGCAGACGAAGCTGCGTCCAGGCGGCGGGTTTCCACTCGTAAGCCACGCTGGCTTTCACCGCTTCATCCTTCAGCAACTCCAGCGCCTTCTTGGCGGGCGCCAACTGCAGCATGTACCCGCTCACGCCGTTCAGTCCCACGCCAAAAGTGGGAAACCGCCGTCCCTTGGCCGTGCCGAACACCCGCGCACGGACCGCCACGTCCGCCATTTCCACCGGCCCGAATTGCACGGCGAAACTGTCCAGCGGTGCGCCGGGCAATTCGAGAAATTTATTGCCGCCCTCCTCGCGAACGACGAACTCGCCATTAAGCGACATGAAATCGTCCGGCAGCTTGCCAGGCTCGGCTTTTTCAAAATCAGTTTCGAAAAGCACCCTGGCCGCGGGCGAGGCTGGAGATGGCTTCGCTGCTTTGTCTTTCTCAAGGTTGGCGGCGATCCACCGGGCAAGGGTCGAACTGCCGTGGCCGTAGCCGTCCGGCAGCGGCACATAATCCCGCGTCTGGATGGCCGGGGGTTGGCCCCAGTGGGTGGGAAATTCTTTTGTCACGCCAGCCATCAGAATGTTTGCCGATAGACCGAACACCAACATCACCAAGGTCAGCTTCCACATAATCTCCACTCCGTTTTCTGCGCACGTCCTGTCCGATGCAACATCCGTTTCATGCCACAGGTATTGACGCTTGAGGATTCACACTCACTCATTCCGCAACGCCGCCAGCAAATCTCCCCGCAAGGCAAACCGCGTCGCCGCCCACGTCCAGAGCGCGCCGTTCAACAAAACCGCGGCCAGCGTCAGCGCCAATGACGTGACCGGCAACTGTGCCGCTGGCGAGAGCAACGCCGGCAGCACCGCCACCGCCGCCGCGGCCACGCCCAGCGCCAAACCCAGCGCCAGCAGCGCGCCGTTCTCGATCAACAGCAATCGCTGCAACAGCGGTTGGCGGAAACCCACCGCCATCAGGAGGGCCAGTTCGCCGCGCCGCTCCAGCACATTGCGCAGCACCACGATGCCCAGGCCCACGCTGCCCAGCAGCAGTCCCAGCCCGCCCAGAACCTGGAACGTGCCCAGATACGTGTTCTGGACCGCGTTGAACTGCGCCAGCCGTTGCGCCGCGGGCGTCAGTTCCAATCCCACGTCCTGCATCGCGCGCGAGAGCGTGGCGGACACCTCGGCCACGCGGTGCGACGGCGCGTCAATGAGGAACATTCGGTAACCGCTCTCGCCGGGAAACCGCTTCACGAACTCGGCTTCGTCAATGAGAAGTTGCCCCTGCAAGATCGAATTTGCCACCGCGCCGACAATGCGCACCTTGAACGCCTGTCCGCGCTCGTCCACATAATCAATGGTGTCGCCGACTTTCTTCTTCATGGCCCATTGAATGGAATTCGCGTCGCCGATGGCCGGGATTTCGGTCTCGGATTTCGGATGTCGGATTTCGGAATTCAAAGTCGTCCAGCCCGCGCCCTTCGCGAAACCAAACCTTCCCTCCAACAACTCCGGCTTCACGCCGAGCAATCTTGGCTTCTGCGCGCGATTCAAATTCAAACAACTCGCCTCGTCGCCTTCCCGCACGCGGAACGGCACGAAACTGACGCCCGCCAGGTCGCGCTCCCTCAAGGCAAAAAAATCCCGGCCCGACTCGGTGTTCAAATCATGCACCACGGGCATCGTCGTTTCGCCGATCAACGCGAAGCCGCCGGTGCCGGAAGTTCGTTTGCTGGCCTCGCGATTCGCATCGAGCCGGAACACGCCGATGCTCACGATGAGAAAGCTGCCGCACGCCAGCATCGCCACAGTGGCCAGACTGCGCGTCCGCCGCCGCGCGCAACCGTTCAGCGCAAGCGATGACAGCGTAGGACGGGCGTCGCGCCTGTCTCCATCTGAAGAGACAGCAGAGTCAGAGACAGGCGCGACGCCTGTCCTACTCGTCAGCCACGCGCTGACGAAGCTTAAACCGGCAATCAACACCAGCGCGCCCGCGCCAAAAAACGCACCCGCATTCGCAGTATCACCCGTCACCACCGCCCATCCCGCGAGTGCCACTGCTGCCAGCAACGCACCGACCGCGATGACTTTGGACTTTGGACTTCGGACATTAGACTGTGCCACCTCGACTTCCCCAACCAAAAGTTCCCGCGCGGAACGCCGCACGAACCTCCGCAGCGCCAGCCGGATCGTGATGGCCCCGACTAAGGTGGCCGCGAACAAACCGATGGCAAGCGTTTGCGGTGTCGCGTGAAAACTGAGCGCCGATGCTCCCACTGCGTCCCGCCAGATGGTGGTCAGCCCGTGCAACATCGCCCGCGCGTAAGCCAGACCTCCCACCGCGCCAAGCACTCCACCGATGAACGCGAGCGCCACACCTTCGCCGAGCAACAACCGCCGCACCTGTTTGGGTGTGAAGCCGAGGGCCAGCAGTGTGCCGATTTCTGAAGTGCGCTGCTCCAATCCGAACTGAAACAACATCGCCATCAAGAGCAGCGCTGCGATAATGAGGAAGAAGCTGAAGCCAAGGAACAGCCCTCCGAAGTCCTGCGACTCCTCCGCCGCCTTGAGCGCCTGTTCGCGCACCGGCTCGAAGCGCAACCCGAGTTCCTCGGGTTTGAGGTTGGCCAGGATTTTTTTCTCCAGTGCGGCGCGGTAGCTTTCGATGTTGCTAGGGCGCGTCACTCCGTGCGCGCCGCCAGTGGCGTTCGTTCCGGCGTGCAGAGGACCGCCCTCCCTACCGCCGGCCTGGGTCTCTCCCTCACCCTGGCCCTCTCCCGCTGGGAGAGGGGATGGCGTTTGGCCGGTTCTGGATTGCTCTGAGTGCGTCGCGACGGAGCCAGTCTCAGTTTTGTTCTGAGACTGAGGATGACTCTCCCTCTCCCCGGGGGAGAGGGCTGGGGTGAGGGGTGGCACGTTCGTCGGAATCGGAAACCGGATCGCCGTGAGATCACCAAACCGGTTGGCCCACATTTTTTGCCCGGCGGCGAGCGTGATGAACGCCTTGGGTGTGCCGCGATGCTGCTTCCAGTATTCTTCATCCTTGTCGCGAATCCGGTGGACCAGCGGGAAGCCCGCATCCCAATCGCTGGTGCTCTCGGCTTTCTCGATGCCGGGAAAATCCGGCATCAACGTTCGGTCCGCCCACGGCATTTCCATCGGCACGATGGCGCGGACGCGAAACGAATTCGTGTGCTCAACCAACCGCGCACCGGATTCAGGATCGAAATAGACCAACGAGATTTCATCACCCGGCCTAACACGCAAATCCTCCGCGAGCCATTGGCTGACCAGGATCTCGTCATCGCGCATGTCCATCGGCGTCCAAGGCGTGCCGGCCGCGGTGACCATCGAATAAGGAGTCGCGTTCGTGCCAGCGGAGATTAGGTTGACGAGATAGGTGAGTATGGGCTGAGCGTTAGCCTCCGCCACAGTCCCAGCCAAAGCCAGTGGTGGATCGAGAAAAACTCGCGGAGTTCTCAGTTCCACTTTCTGGACCGCAGCCGTTGCGACGGTCAGATAAGACTGAGCATCCCCGAAGTTCCACACCTCGCTTAATGTGCTGGACGCTAGATCAACCGTCTCCGCAGGCGTTACTGTTTCTCCCATTTGGCCGCTCGGAGTAAGCCAACTGAGATTCAAGAACGGGCTGGGACCAATCCCCGATTTCCATCGGTGGTAGTCCAATTGAAAGTTATCGGCCCAAGTCATGGCACGCCAACGCTGGGCGGACCGCAACAATAGTAGATTGCTTTTGCCATCAGATCCCACCGCACGTTCGAGCAACTGGCGGGAGACAAATGCGTTCATCGCGTCGTTCTTGCCGGGGCGCAGGCTGAGGTTTCCGGGTGGAGGTGGAAGGATTCCGCGTATTCGCAGTCGCAGAACGACACTTGCGTCTCCTCGCGGAGTAATCGCAGCGTCGTAACCCAAGGCGGAGGGTTTAGCGATTCTCAGGATGACCTCGTCCCCGGCGCCCGCACCGAGTTGCCGCGCAAGCGCAACGTTTAACCATGCGCCATCTGACTCGAGGTCAGGCACAAATCTTCCGGCCGAAGTCATTTCCAGAAAGTTGGCATCCACGCCGAAGATTGTGGCCTGGTTTGCGCGACTGGATCCGTCCTGCCTTGAAACACTCGCAGGAAGCGCAAGCACGGCGCAACCTAGGTAGCTTGGTTTCGCGCTCGGCCAGAACAGTTCATTCGGCGGGCGGTTCTTGGCGGATTGGAGATTCTGTTGAATCGTGACAAAACGATTGGAGTTTGCGGTGAACAATCTCTCGATCAGGTCCGAGTCGAAAAGGCGATCGCCAGAATTCAACGCAATCGAAGTTCCGGCCAACCGCTCCATCGCCCGTTCGAGCAGACTGTGCTTGACCGAATCCCCCACCACGAGCGCCCCGATGAGCGCCGCGCTGCCAATGGCCGCGCCCAGCACCACGCCCAGATGCGCGCGCCAGTGGAACCGCAAACTGCGTCGGATGAGCGCGCGGAAGGTCATGGGTAGCACCCGCGTCTCGCGGGTTGTTTCGGGCGTCGCGCCCGAAACCGGCCGTGATCGCAGGTTACTGGCGGTAGCTCGATCAAGTGTGTTCGTGTGCGCCCCGACGCAATGCGGCGCGACGCCGCATTGAACCCGCCGGAGGCGGGTGCTACCCGGAAGTGGCTCGCGCCGGTCCTCATGCTTTGTCCTCCCGCAACTTCCCGTCCTCCAACCTCATCACCCGCCTCATCCGCTTCGCCAGTTCCATCGCATGCGTCACAACGATGAGCGTCACGCCCTCCTCCTGATTCAGTTCGACCAGGAGCTGGCCCAAGGAGGTGGCCGAGGCGTGGTCAAGCGCGCCCGTGGGTTCGTCTGCCAGCAACAATTGCGGCTGGTTGATGAGCGCGCGGACGACGGCCACGCGCTGGCGTTCGCCGCCGCTGAGTTGCCCGGGACGATGGTGCAGGCGTTCAGACAGGCCGACGCGTTTGAGCAAACGCGTGGCGCGAGCATCGGCGGTTTCGCGTAGGACAGGCGTCGCGCCTGTCTCTGACTCCTTTGATTTCTTTTCAGATGGAGACAGGCGCGACGCCTGTCCTACGCCAGCCAAGGTCGGCACCAGGACGTTTTCGATCACGGTGCATTGCGGCAGCAGAAAGTGGGATTGAAAAACGAAGCCGACTTGCCGGTTGCGCACGGACGCAAGTTGACGGTCGTCGAGCTGGTTCAAATCTTTTCCATCCAGCAAGACTTGTCCGCCCGTCGGTTTGTCGAGCGTGCCGATGATTTGCAGCAAGGTGCTTTTGCCCGAGCCGGACGGACCGACGATGGCAAGCGATTCACCGGCCGCCACCTCGAGTGTGACTCCGGCAAGGACGCTCAAACCATTCGCCGACCCGCACGCCTCATAGCGCTTGGACACGTTGGTCAATTGGAGCAGGGGCGCAGCCATGGACCAAGTTTGGCGCAAAGCGCGGCCTCGCAAACAGAAAATTATTCGGCTTCGAGCGAGCGAGTCACCCGGCCAGCATCTCGCCGGCAAGGATGCCAGCGCTCCCGGCGGGAGAAAACGCTCTCGGGCACGGGCCATAAGCGGACCGAAAACCAGCCTTTGACATCCGGGCCGGACTGGTTGCATACTGTTGGAGCCTGACCAAGTGGCCAAGCGTTCGAAAGTTCTGCCTGGGCGAATGAACACGGCACAGTCACTCGAAAGGGACGTCCAAAGGGATGTCCGGGCGCGCGGCAGCGCCGGCAGGGCGGCTTTCACCCTGATCGAGCTGCTCGTGGTGATTGGATTGGTGGCGCTGCTGGCTGCCATGCTGTTGCCGGCCATTTCCAAGGCCAAGATGCGCACCCAGGGCATGGCCTGCCTGAACAACAACCGTCAACTGGCCACCGCCTGGTTGTTGTACGCCGACGATCACAACGACCGCCTGCCCTACAACCTCGGCGGCCCGAACCGCGATTCCGTCGCCCAGCGCACGAATCTGAACTGGGTGAACAACCTGCTCAACTGGGAGCTGGATTCCGACAACACGAACACGGCCACCATCACCGAGGCCAGCCTTGGACCCTATGCCAGCCGCGTGGTCAGCATCTATCGTTGTCCCTCCGACCGGGTGTTGAGCGCGATCCAGCGGCAGGCCAATTGGACCGGGCGCGTGCGCAGTTACTCGATGAACGCCATGATCGGCGACGCGGGGGAGTTGTCGCAGCAGGGCTTCAATCAGAACAATCCCGATTACGTCCAGTTTTTCACGCGCTCCTCCATCCCGCGGCCCGCCAACATCTTCGTTTTCCTCGACGAACACCCCGACAGCATCAACGACGGCTATTTCCTCAACAAGGCCTACTACCACGAATGGGTGGACCTGCCGGCGTCCTATCATGACGGGGCTGCCACGTTCTCCTTTGCCGATGGACACAGCCAGTTGCGCCGCTGGCAATACGCCCGCACCAAGCGCCCGCCGTTGCCCGACGCCGCCGGCCTGCCGCTCTATATCCCGAGCCATGAGGACGCCGATTTCAAGTGGGTCATCGAGCGCATGAGCATCGGCCGGCCCTGACGCTGGTGCTTTCCGCTCGCCGCGTTCACCCGCGCCACGAAGTCGTAATGCCATCACAACCCTTGCAGCCCGTCACGGCGTTCGTGCCTTGATGCCGCGTCGTGGAAATGAGAGGCCGCCAGATCAAGCCAGAATCCCCAAAGCCCCAATCCACTCCGGTTGCGGAAACCCCACTCTCCTTATCTACCTTCTGGCCAGAACTGTCCGCGTGCGTTACAAGCAGTCATGGTTTACCAGAAAACAATCCTGCTCCGCACCACGAAGCACGGCGAGATGCAGGACCTCACGGAAGCGGTCGGGGGCATCGTGAGCGAATCCCGCATCCGAAGCGGCATCGCACAGGTGTTCAATGTCGGCAGCACCGGCGCCATTGGCGCGATCGAGTTCGAGCCGGGTCTGCTGCACGACCTGCCCAAGACCCTGGACCAACTTCTGCCTCCCGGCCGCGATTACGGCCACGAGCAAACCTGGCACGACGGCAACGGCCACTCGCATTTGCAGGCCACCTTGCTCGGCCCTTCGCTCACCGTCCCCGTCAAGGATGGCCGCCTGGTTCTGGGCACATGGCAGCAGATTTTTCATCTCGAATGTGACATTAAACCGCGCCAGCGCACGGTGATGGTCACCGTGCTGGGCGAGGGGTGAGGCGGAGGGTGACGGTTGCGCGGAGAAGGCCACGTACCCTTTCCCGGCAATCTGTCCGGCTTGACGCTGAATCCTGATGCCGGCGGCCCTCGGCGAACACTCAAGTTGCGGCGCGAGCGTTGATGCTTGCTGCCAACCACGTCAGAAACCCGCCGGTTTCACAACCGAAGGACTTTCGACCTGCTGCCCATCGCCGTGACAGGCGCAAGTGAGAAAGAGCGTCTCAATGCCTCGCGGGTGGAACCACCTCGCTCCCGTTTTCGCTTTCCCCTCTGCTTGCACTTCACTTTCCCACTTTCTCACATTCCCGCCTGCTTGTAGGCTCGCGGCGATGCTCAACTACATCTGGCTCGGCCTCATTGTGGCGGCGGTGTTGATTGGCGCGATCAACGGGTCGCTCGAAGCCGTGTCCAAGGAAGCCTTCGACCGGGTCGAGTTTGCGGTGATGAAACTTGCGTTGCCGCTGGCGGGCATCATGGCCTTGTGGCTGGGTGTGATGCGGCTCGCGGAAAAGGCCGGGCTGATCCAAATCCTCGCGCAGTGGCTGCGCCCGCTCATGCGTTGGCTCTTCCCGGATGTGCCCGCGAAACATCCGGCCATGGGTTCGATGTTGATGAACATGGCGGCCAATATCCTGGGCCTGGCCAACGCGGCCACGCCGCTCGGCATCCGCGCGATGAAGGATTTGGAGACGCTGAATCCGCGCCCCGGCGTCGCGACAAATGCGATGTGTACTTTCCTCGCGATCAACACCAGTTCCATTCAACTCATCCCGGCGACGGCCGTGGGCATCCTCGCGGTCAACGGCTCGTCCAATCCTTCGGCCATCGTGGGCACGGCAATTCTGGCGACAATGTGCTCGACGATTGCGGGCATCACGGCGGTCAAGCTGCTTGAGAAATTGCCGGGGTATCGGTTGGCGACAGTGGCTGAACCTGTGGCGGCAGGCGTACCGCCTGCCGTAGAGCCGGGCGTCTCGCCCGGCGGAAAAGCGGTGGAAGTTTCCAGGCGCTCAGAAACGTCGAGTGAGGTTCCGGGCGGCAAGATGCCGCCCTCTACGGCAGTCGGGACGCCCGCCGCCACAGAAGCCACGTCTCTGCACGTGATCGGCAAGATCGTGCTGTTTCTGTTCATGGGCTTTTTCGCGTGGGCTTTCTTGCGGGTCGCCTTCCCCGGTTTGCTCGGAATCGAAACCACAGCAGCCGTAAAGGACAATGGTTTCATTCGAAGTGTGAACGCCGTTTCGCTGCTCTCCATTCCCTTCCTGCTCTCGTTCTTCCCGCTGTATGCGGCATTGCGCAAGGTGAAGGTCTATGAAGAATTCGTCGAGGGCGCGAAGGAAGGCTTCCAAGTTTCCGTGATGATCATTCCGTATCTGGTGGCGATCTTTGTCGCCATCGGAATGTTCCGCGCGGCGGGCGGCATCGAAATGTTGACCAGCGCGCTCAAGCCGGTGCTCGATCTCGTAGGTTTCCCCACCGAGCTGCTGCCGATGTGCCTGGTGCGTCCGTTGAGCGGCAGCGGGACGCTGGGACTGTTCACCGACCTCGTGAAGGAATTCGGTCCGGACAGTCTGATCGCGCTCACCGGGGCCACCATTTTCGGCAGCACGGAAACGACGTTCTACGTGATTGCGGTCTATTTCGGCGCGGTGAACGTGCGCCGCACGCGCCACGCCGTGCCGGCGGGATTGATTGCCGACGCTGTGGGGATCATTGCGTCGGTGATCATCTGCAGGTTGATGTTTGGGTGAGGACCGCGAGTTCTCCAGTTATCTTGCGCATGATAAGACCCAACCCTGCCTCATTGCTCCCTGAACATTACCACAGGATTGACTGCACTTGCCTCGATGAGGTGTCGCGGGGAGAATCCTCCACACATCGAGACACCGAGGGGAGTTTGATCAGCTACAAGGAGCTTTTCCAGCGACAACGGATCCGATGGGTTCGGCGTGGATTTGGGATGTTCGTCCTTGCTCACAGTTGTCGCATTGGGTGCGAGCTACTGAATCACCGTGTTGCTTCAAGGAGGAACATCCATTAAGCATGCCATGCATGAAGCTCGCGGCCTTTCCTGCCCTGGCAAAACTGCCCAAGCGCAAACGTCTCCAACTAGCCGAGGAATTGTGGTTCTCTGCCGTGGACGATAGCTCCCCGGTCAGCACGCGGCATCGTAGTGTGCTGGATGAGCGCTGGCACGCGTATCAGAAGGGCCAAGCCAAGCGCATTACGCTTGCGGAATTGGAACGGCGGCTTTCGCGCAAGTGAGAACGCAACCAGTCGAATTCCTGGATTTTGTCGAACTCGACCTCCTGCAGGCGCAAGTCTTCTATGATTCTTGGAAGACCGACGGCGCAGAGGCTTTTCAGCGCAAGTTAGGGAAACCATCGCCTGGATCGAATGGAATCCCGAACTCTTTCAGCGCAAGTACAAGCATTCCCGCAGAGCGATCATCCGCAGGACATGTTTCGGCATCTACGATGTTATTGAACCCACGGTTACGGTCGTAGTCGCTGTGCTTGACTTGCGCAGGAATCCAAAGGTGATTCACGGAATGTTGAATGTCCGGATCAAAGGTCGCTGACCTGAAGTACACTTCATCCGGCCGCAATCTCCTGCGGCCCTTTCCCGCCGTTGACGAGGAAGAGCACCGCCATGCGGACGGCGATGCCGTTCGTCACCTGCTCCAGAATGAGCGAGCGGTTGCTGTCGGCGATTTCGCTGTCAATTTCCACGCCGCGGTTGACGGGGCCGGGGTGCATGATGAGCGCGTCAGGCTTGGTTTTGGCGAGCCGGGCTTTGTTCAGGCCGAAGAGGCTCACGTATTCGTTGATGCTCGGAAACATGGTTTTGCGCTGGCGCTCGTGCTGGATGCGCAGGAGGTTGATGATGTCCGCGTCGCGGATTGCTTCCTCGACGTCGTAGGTGACGCGGCAGCCCATCTGTTCGAATGTCTTCGGCACGAGCGTGGATGGGCCGCAGAGCGTGACGCGCGCGCCGAGTTTGGTCAGCGCCCATACGTCCGACCGGGCGACGCGGCTGTAAAGGATGTCGCCCAGGATGGTAACGTTCAGCCCTTCGATTCTTCCTTTTCGCTCGCGGATGGTGAACGTGTCGAGCAGCGCCTGGGTGGGGTGTTCGTGCGCGCCGTCGCCGGCGTTGATGACGTGGGCGTTGAGCACGCGCGCCAGAAAATGCGGCGCGCCGGCTGCGCTGTGCCGGATGACAATGAAGTCGGCATTCAGCGCCTCCAGGTTTTTCGCCGTGTCCTTGAGGGTTTCACCCTTCTTCAGCGAGGAGGCTTCCGCGGTGAAGTTGATGATGTCAGCGGAAAGGCGTTGTTCGGAAAGCTCGAAGCTGATGCGGGTGCGGGTGGACGGCTCGACGAAAAGGTTGACGACCGTCCGACCGCGCAGGGCCGGGACTTTCTTGATCGCGCGCTCGCCGACGGCCTTGAAGGCTTTGGCGGTGTCGAGCACGGCGAGAATCTCCTCCGCCGTGAGCGATTCGATGTCGAGCAGATGTTGGCGTTGCCAGGTCATACCAGATCTCACTTCCTCTCCACGACCACTTCATCCTCCGCACCGGCCTCTCCCAAGCGCACATGAACCTGTTCCGCGAGCGAGGTGGGCACGTTTTTGCCGACGAAATCCGCCTTGATGGGCAACTCGCGATGGCCGCGGTCAATGAGCACCGCGAGTTGAATGCGTTGCGGCCGGCCAAAATCGTTCAACGCGTCCATGGCCGCGCGGATCGTGCGGCCTTTGAACAACACGTCGTCCACGAGCACGACGGTTTTCCCCGTCACGTCGAAGGGGATGACGGTGGGATGCACGGTGGGCGCCACTCGCTGGTCGAGATCATCGCGGTGCATGGAAACATCCAGGTGGCCCACCGGAACGATCTGTCCCCAAATCGTGCCGAGCTGGGCGGCCAGCCGCTCGGCCAGTTTCACGCCCCCTTCCTGGATGCCGACCAGCACCACGTCGCCCGCGGCCTCGTTGCTCTCGGCAATCTCGTGGGCGACACGGGTCAAAGCCCGTTGGATGGCGGGGGCGTTCAGAATGACATGAGATTCAGGCATGGCGGGGATAGGTGGGGGAGACGTTGACTGGATTGGAGTGGCATCGTGGTTCCAGCCTGTGCGGAGAGACAGGCGCACGCATCGGGGTCTCGAACCGTGGCGCGGACTTCTCCCGAGTTGCCGGGATATTGCGGGTGTCCAACACTCCAGCCGCAGGAGGTGGATCGCCTTGCCGATTGAAAATCGGCGATACAGCAGGTTGGAAACCTGCGGCACCCTGACGGCGGTTCACAGAAACAAGAAAACGAACCTCGCAGTCCTCGAGGTTCGCTTCAAGCCGGTTTGTGTTCATTGGGCGTCCTTTGCGACCTCTCGGGGCCGCGTTAAAGGAGCGGTCGGTCACCAAAATCAATTCTGATTGGCCATCTGTCGGGCCTTCCGCCACTTCGAGCGGTGCTTGACGATCCAATCCGTCAGCGCCCGTTCGAAGCCGATGTCGTGCCCGGCCTTCTCCGACTCGATCCACTTGTGCTTCAGAATCTCCTCGCGTTCCGCTTGAAACTCGCGGTAGAGCGAGGAATTCTTCAGCACCTCACCAGCCGGAAGCTCTTTCTTGTCGTCGGACATAAACGCACGTCGAAATCCGTTCGTGCAAGGAAACTTAAGCTTCCTGCCACCCGCCTGACAACCGAAATCGCACCCCGTAAAGACCCGATAAGCCTCCGTAAGCCGCCGGGCCAGGCTTGCTTGCGCTCCCTACGAGGAGAAGACCACGAAAGTGCGGTTTTGCTCCCGATGTGAACCCGCTTACCAAGAGTGGAAGCGACGAATTCCGCCGGCCAGATAGCCAGCCCAGATAGGTGGGGTCATCCGAACTTCCCCCGCACCGCCTCGGCAATTTTCAGAAAAGCCTCACCCGCCGGTTTGTCCGGCGCTGAAACCACGATTGGCACGCCACGGTCGCCGCCTTCGCGGATCTCGGTGAAAATCGGCACTTCGCCAAGGAAGGACGTCTTCTGCCTTTCGGCTTCCGCCTTTCCGCCGCCGTGACCGAAGATTTCCACGCGTTGACCGCCGGGCGCGGTGAAATAACTCATGTTCTCCACGATGCCGAGAATCGGCACGTTCACCTTTTCAAACATGGCAATGCCTTTACGCACGACGCCCAGCGACGCTTCCTGCGGCGTCGTCACGATCACGCCGCCGTCCAGCGGCACGGTCTGGCAAAGCGTGAGTTGGGCATCGCCAGTGCCGGGCGGCAAGTCCACCAGCAGAAAATCCAGATCGCCCCACTCGACCACCGTGATGAATTGCTGGATCGTGCGCTGAATCATCGGGCCGCGCCAGATGACGGGTTGGTCGTCATCCAGCAGGAAGCCCATGCTCATGAGTTTCACGCCATAGTTGGCGGGCGGAATCATTTTCTCATCTTCGCTCAGGCCGGGACGTTGTTTGATGCCCATCATCAGCGGAATGCTCGGCCCATAGATGTCGCAATCCAGCAGGCCCACGCGCGAACCGAGATGATTCAGCGCACAGGCAAGATTCACGGACACCGTGGACTTGCCCACGCCGCCTTTGCCACTGGCCACAGCGATGATCCGCTTGATGCCGGGCACGCGATTCTGATTTGCCCACGGACTGGGGCCGCCCGCACCCGGCGCACCCGGCGCGGCGGCAGGTTGTTTCACTTGAACGTGAACCATTTTCACGCCCGGCAAGGCTCTCAACACGCGTTCGCTTTCGGATTTGATTTGCGCGGCGGCCTCGGCGTTGGCGGAGGTCAGTTGCATCGAAACGCTGACGGCCCCGTTGGCGGCATTGGCCTCCTTGACGAGGCCGAAGGAAACGATGTCGCGCGAGTAGCCGGGATACTTGACGGCTTTCAGCGCGTTCTTGATGTCATCGGGCGAAAGTGTGCTCATGGACCGCTTCAGGTTGCCAGTCAGCGAGACGAAGGCAAGTTCGCGTTGAGAGGCGTAATGAGCGGTTCGTGTTGAACCAGCAATAGCCAAAAACCAACGCCGAGCATCGAACACCCAATGTGCGGTTGGTCACCTGTGGCGGTTGGATGCTCGATAAGCTGGGCGCAGCGTCAGGGCGATACGGCTCGGTAATAGCGCTGCGGGTGATTCGTGGCTTCTGTATCCAAGAACTCCATTTCGACAGCGATGTTGATGAAAGTGAACAGGTCTGACCAGCTCGGCAAGGCCAGATTCGTCACGGCTTGGATGCGATAAGCCCGGCCGATCTCGCCCGCGAGCGCGATCTGAAAACCGTTGCTTTGTGAGTTGCCTGATAAGACTGGAATGCTAGTGCTGGCCGATTGCAGAATGGTGCCGTTTTCGCCGACGATGATGTAGCGGCTTTCGCCATAGGCTACCGCCCAGAGGTCCTTGGTAGCCCTCTGCGGGCGGCGAGTCCACACGGCTCCATCTGTTGAGGTGAGGATCACACCGTCATCCGCCACTGCCACAAACGTACCGTTGGCGAAGACAAGCCCAGAGATCGAGCCTCCGAAGCCTGAAGCACGATTTGTCCAGTTTACTCCGTCGGTCGAAACTCTAAAATACGTGCCCGGAAAACCGGCAGTGACGAACGTGCCGTTCCCATGGGCCACGACATACTGATTGGCCGGACCAGTGCCTGCGATTTGAGGCGTCCAGGTAACGGCGTCAGGTGAAGTAAAGATGGCGTTTCCATCGCCGACCACGACGAACAGTCCCTGTCCGAAGGCTGCGCCATATAGAAACCGATTCGTGGCGAATCGCTGGTTCCAAACGACCCCGTCCGGAGACGCGAAGATGCCGGCAAGTCCGGCGGCAGCCACGAACTGCCCGTTGCCATAGGCCAGATGCTGAAACAAAACGTTCGTGCCCGAGACTTGGATTGTCCAACTTACACCATCACCGGATGTGAGAATGGCGCCGCCGTGGCCGACAGTAACAAACTGACCAGCGCCGTACACGATGCCTCTTAGTTCATTGGTGATTCCGGAACTCTCCGCAATCCAGTACTCTCCGTTGGTCGACGTCAGGATCGTACCTCCCACACCAACCGCCGCGAACTGCCCACCAGCATAGGCGACGTCGCGAAGATGCGAACGGACTCCGCGCTCTGCGTGGCTCCAATTGATCCCATTGGTTGACCGGAGCATGTAACCGTTGGTGCCCACGGCAACAAATTGACTGCTCCCGTAAGCTACGGCGTTAAGCATATTTGTCGGTCCGGTAACAACCCAGGCCCAATTCGTGCCGTTCGTTGAGTAGTTTACGACGCCAATGTTTCCCACGGCCAGGAATGTGTCGCCGCTGTGCGTAATGCCCAGCATCGTATCACCCGTGGACCGAGGCGCCCAACTCGTCCCATCTGGGGAAGTTCGGATGATGCCGCTGTCTCCGATCACGACAAACAAGCCATTGTTGTGGGTGACTGCCCTGAAAGAAGCCGTTGTCCCCGAGTTTCGCGTTACCCAATCAATGCCGTTGGTCGAAGATCGAATGGTGCCGGAGCTTCCCACCGCGACAAAAAGACCATCACCGAACGCCGCGGCGTAAAGTTGCTGCGTCGTGCCGGAATTCTGGGTGGACCATTGTACGCCGTCACTCGAAATACGAATCGTGCCTGCCCTGCCTACGGCCACAAACAAGCCATTGCCAAACGTCACGCCCTGCAATGCGTTCGTTGTCCCGGAATTCTGTAAGCTCCACAAAACGCCATCGCTGGACGAGATTAAAGTCCCGTTTGTGCCAACGCCAACGAACAGGCCATTGCCGAACGAGACGGCCAGCAGATTCTGGCCAGTCTGTGAATCGTGTTCCGCCCAATCAATGCCGTCAGGCGAGGTAACAACCACGCCCGCATCACCCACACCTACGAACTTCCCGTCGCCATAGACAATGCCTCGCAAGTCATTCCCTTGAGGCATTGGATTTCGCCAATCCCAGTCGTCCAACGGGCCGGCCAGCAGAGTGGATGGCAGAATGGCGAGGAGAGCAAAGCGAGCCAGGAATGCCTCTGTGAGCTTTGTCATGGATGAGTTGAGGATGCCAGCACATGAAACCGTGTCAATTTGATTGTCGAGAGATGACTTTGAACGCGCATTCACGAATGCTAAAGTTTGTTTGGGCAACATGAAAACTCCGCTCACCATCGGTCAGTATCTCATCAACCAGCTTCACGCGCACGGCGTGCGGCATGTGTTCGGCATTCCCGGCGATTACGTGCTCGGCTTTTACGACCAGCTATCGCGCAGCAAGCTCCGCGTCATCAACACCTGTGACGAGCAGGGCGCGGGGTTCGCGGCCGACGCTTACGCGCGGGTGAAGGGATTGGGCGCGGTTTGTGTCACGTATTGCGTCGGTGGATTGAAAGTGGCCAACACGACGGCGGAGGCCTTTGCGGAAAAATCGCCAGTCGTCGTCATCAGCGGCGCACCGGGCATGAAGGAGCGGGAGAAGAATCCGCTGCTCCACCACAAGGTCCGCGAGTTCGACACGCAGAAAAAAGTGTTTGAGCAACTGACGATTGCCTCGACGGTGTTGAGCGATCCGCAGACCGCGTTTCAGGAGATTGACCGTGTGCTGCACGCGGCGCTGCGGTATAAACGCCCCGTCTATATCGAGCTGCCGCGCGATATGGTTTCGGTGCCCGGCATTGGGTTCCACCGTCCGTCCGGCCTTCACGAACGGAGCAATTCCAAGGCGCTGCAAGCCGCGCTGACCGAGGCCGTGGCGATGATCAACTCCGCCCGTCAGCCGGTCATCCTCGCGGACGTGGAGGTGCATCGCTTCGGGCTGCAGGGCGAATTGCTCAAACTGGCGCAGCGCGCGAACCTCCCCGTGGCCGCCACGATTCTTGGCAAATCTGTCATCGGTGAGCACTACCCCTTTTACCTGGGCGTGTATGAGGGCGCAATGGGGCGCGAAGAGGTGCGCCGCTACGTCGAGACGAGCGACTGCCTCATCATGCTCGGCGCGTTCATGACGGACACCAACCTGGGCGTGTTCACCGCGAGACTGGATCAGGGGCGCTCGATTTATGTCACGAGCGAGAAACTCTCGATCCGTTATCACACTTACGAAGACGTTCAGTTCAAGGATTTCGTGCGCGGCCTGCTGCGGGCAAAGCTGCGCCGCCGCAGGCTCGGAAGCATCCCGCGCCCGGCAGTGGCGAAGTCTTTCAAGATGACGCCCGGTCGGGACATCACCGTCCAACGCCTTTTCCAACGGCTCAATGCCTTCCTAGACGACAACACAGCGGTGGTCTGCGACGTGGGCGATGTCTTGTTCGGCGCCACGGACCTTTACATCCATCGGCGCACGGAGTTTCTGGGCGCGGCCTACTACACTTCGATGGGCTTTGCCGTGCCGGCCAGCATCGGCGTGCAACTGGCGAATCCCAAATCGCGTCCGCTGGTGCTCGTGGGCGATGGCGCGTTTCAGATGACCGGCCTGGAACTCTCGACGAGCGTGCGCTACGGGCTGAATCCCATAGTGGTAGTGTTCAACAACGCCGGCTACGGCACGGAACGTCCGATGCAGGATGGTCCTTACAACGACGTCGCCACCTGGCGCTTCCATCGTCTGCCGGACGTGTTTGGCGCTGGCCGAAGCTTTATGGTTCAAACGGAGGATGAACTGGACCATGCCCTGCACGAGGCCCACGCCCACCGCGACAGTTTTGCGTTGATTGAAGTGATGCTCGATCCGCACGACCACTCGCCGGCGTTGCAGCGGCTGACGGAGCGGCTGGGCAGGAAGATTTAGCCTGAATGCCGTGAACCGAGAACGCGCGTAGCGCAAGCGTCTCCGCCTGCGAGTTCAAGGGGCGTCCCGCCTCGTGTTCCTACGGGCGGCGGGACGCCGCCCGAACTCGCCGCCGGGACGGCTGCGTTACAAGGTTTCCAGAGAGGGTGCCCGAATGAAAGGGGAGAGCATTTTTCAGACTTGAGGCTGGCCAAGTATGCTTTCCTTGCTGCTTGAAGCGGGACACTCAGATTCGTCTTGAGCCGTTTTCCTGAACCCGCTATTTCGTGCGCATGGATTCCCGCGAGGCGCTGGTGGCGCTCAATCTCATCGAAGGCGTCGGACCGGTGCGCGTGCGGCAACTCCTCGAACACTTCGGTGAAGCGCCTGCGATTCTCGGGGCCTCGAAATCACAACTCCTGCAAGTGCGCGGCATTGGCGATGACACGGCTGAGGCGATTGCCAATTGGGAAAAATCCGTGGACCTCGCCGGCGAGTTGAAGCGGATCTCGGATTTCGGTTGTCACGTGCTCACGCAGACGGATGAAGCCTACCCGGCATCGCTCCGCGAAATCTACGACCCGCCCATCGTGCTCTACGTGAAAGGCGAACTGAACGCGAAGGACAAGAACGCTGTGGCGATGATTGGCTCGCGGCAGACGACGCATTACGGCGTCGAGACCGCGCGCAAGCTGGCGTATCAACTGGCTTATGTCGGCGTAACCGTTGTGAGCGGTGGTGCGCGTGGGATTGACACCGCGGCGCATCAAGGCGCGCTTTCGGCGAAAGGCCGGACGGTGTGCGTGTTGGGCACCGGCATCAACATCGTGTTTCCGCCGGAGAATCAGGAACTGTTCGAGCGCATCACCGCCAGCGGCGCGGTCCTCACCCAGTTTCCGTTCAATCGTAAGGGCGACAAGCAATCTTTCGCCATCCGGAATCGCATTGTGGCCGGCATGACGCTCGGCTCGGTGGTGGTGGAAGCCGACCTGCACAGCGGCGCCCTCATCACGGCGAACTTTGCGACCGAGTATGGCCGGCAGGTGTTTGCCGTACCGGGGCGGATTGATTCGCCGCGCAGCAAGGGCTGCCATGATCTGATCAAGAAGGGCGCCAAGCTCTGCGAAGGCGCGGAAGACATTCTGAGCGAGTTCGAGTACTTGTTTCCCTCGAGCAACAAACCGCCTTCAGCCGCTGAAACCGGTGTCCTTCCCGCAATTGAACTCTCCGAGAACGAGCAAAAGGTCTATGACACGCTGAGGTTGGAGGATGACACGAGCATTGACGAAGTCATTCGCAAGAGCGGCCTGCCGAGTTCGGCGGTGTCGGTGGCGTTGTTGAGCCTGGAGATGAAGCGGGTGGTGAAGCAGTTGCCGGGAAAACTCTTCGTGCGCAACCGGTAGCTGTAAAATGTGATGGCAACAGCGTCGCGACAAACCGCGGACTAGACCGTCACACCTTGCATTCCAGTGACTCCGGCGATGCGGGGCGGACTGAACATGCTCGCAGGCGTGTTGTCTGAAAGAGCCACAACCACCTGTTGACCGACCACGGCAGCTTGCCGGGGTCAATCAGATCGCACTTCCCCCTTGCGCGCCGCCGCTGTTCCGCTGACGGAACGCCGCCGGCCCGCGCGCGGAACAGTGGATGCGCGGTTTCCTCACGCACCAGCGCAAATGCCTCGATTTTCCGGCGTTTCCTTCGCTGGCACACTCTCTGCGAAAGGGATGACACCGCGCCGTGACGCACGATGAATCGCGTCCGGCACGGCGAAGAGTCGTCATGAAACCAAATCTGTCCGCGATCCGTTTTGCTGTTCTGGCCTGCACCATGGGAGTCGCCCAAATCGTTCCCGCCCAGACCGCCTGGCTCTGGCCAAGCGGTGGGCAATGGGCGGACGCGGCGAACTGGTCCGCCGGTGTGCCTAATCTCAACCTGGCGGCGGCCATCACCAACGCCGGCAACAAGACCGTCATCATCAACGCCTCCACCCCCGCGGCCAACCTCGCGGCGCGGCGGCTCGATCTTTACGCGCCGGCGGGCAGCACCAACATCCTCCGCCTCGAGCAACTGGGCCTGGCAATCTTCCAGTTGACCAACTCGCTGGTGCTCGACGCCGGCGGCCGGATGGAACTCATCAACTCGACGCTCCGTCTCGACGGCGGCGCCGGAGGCAATTTCAACCAATTCGCCGGCGCACTCAGCCTCACGGGCGGCACGCTGTTCACCACGAACGGTGCCGGATTGCGGATCGGACGTGTGGGCCGGGCCTCGGCAGATGTGTCAAGTGGAACGCTGGCCACCTCGGGCGACGCGGTGGTCGGCGGCCTGGCCGGCTCGGACGGCACGCTCGTGCTGAACAGTGGACTCTTCCAGGCGGACGGCCAGTTGACCGTGGGGGATGATCCGGGCGCCGTGGGTCACATTCAGGTGGTCGGCGGCACGTTCATCGCCACCAACTCGGCGCTCACCGCCCGCGTCGGCGACGACGGCGAAGGCACGCTGGCCGTCCTCGGCGGCACGGTGCTCATGGATGATGTGTCGGTGGGCCGCTCGTCCGGTTCAGTCGGACGGCTCATCGTTCGCGGCGGAAGTATGACCTCCCGTACGCTCTCGGTGGGCCGGTTTGCCGGCGCGCAAGGAACGCTGGAAATCTCGGGCGGCAGTCTGGATCTCTCCGCCAATTCGCTCTACATCGGACGCGAAGGATCGGGCACGGTGATGATCACCAACGGCACGCTCCGCGCGGCGACCGTCATGCTCGCGGCGGTCAATGGGGCGAACGGATTGCTGCAACTGAGGGGCGGCACGCTCGTCACTGGCCAATTCCTTGCGACAAATTCCGCCGGACAGGTCCAGTTCCATGCCGGACGACTTGAAACGCGGTCCACCACCGTGGCCAACGGTGCCGCCCTGGTCGTCGGTGACGGCACTCACTCCGCCACACTGCATCTCGAAGGCGGCATCCACACCTTCGCCAACGGCCTCGTTCTTTCCTCCAACGCCGTCCTGACGGGTACCGGCACGGTCGTCGGCGACATCACCGTCCTGCCCGGCGGCAGCAATCAACTCGGCGGCGCGTCGCCACCGGTCACATTGACCCCGCAGGCGGGCAATGGTCCGTTCCGGTTCAGCTTCCCCAGTGTCACGGGCAAACGCTATGACGTGCTCGCGGCCACCAACCTGCTCCAGCCGCATTGGGCATGGCAAACCACGCTGGACGGCAACGGCGCCACCCTCACCTACACCAACACCGCCCCCGGCGCGCAACGCTTTTACCGCGTGCTGGCCTACTAGCAGGTTGTTGAACAAAGGCCTTTTTTGAGGCCCGACTCATTCTAATGACTCGGTATTCCCATTTGACGCGTGATCTCAGCCGGATTTTTGTCTGTTCACGCCGCCCGCTTCGGCGTTCTCAC
>WYBW01000094.1 GCA_011525685.1 Verrucomicrobiia bacterium | reverse complement strand
GCTGGCGTTGAGGTTGATGACCGTCAGAAAGTCCGGCTGGGCTTGAGGTTTTCCGCGCATGGATTTCAGACGCAAGTCAATGCGGCCTGTTCAAATTTGCGTGAGACTATTTCAACAACCTGCTAGCGCCGTGGCCGTGCTGAACGTGGTCACGCCGCCGTCGTCCTTTGTGCTTCTGGAATATTTCAACCCGCTGGTGGAGGGCAACGAATGGCATTACACCGGCACGGATTATGACGGCCAGCCGTCCACCCGCGTGGACCGGGTGGCCAGCCGGAACTACCCCGTCACGGCCTACACAGGGCGGGGCACACCGCGTACCTACACCACGAATCTGGTCCGCCTCAACAGGGCTTATGGTTCGCCCACCTACGATGACTGGGATGACTTGTTTAGCGATCACGGGGCGCTCGCCTTCTGGGGCTACGATGATGGCTCCGATTCCGGCCGGGTGGACGGGGGACTGGTGTTGCCACCTTCGTTGAACCTGGGTCAGTCCGCCTCGGTTACGCGAGATTATTATGACCGCGGTGTATATCAGGGTTCAGTCACCTTCAAGCTTACCGCCGTGAGCTGGGGATCGGTCACTGTGCCAGCGGGCACGTTCGAAGATTGTCTCAAAGTGCGCATCGTCATCTCTGGAGGTGGCGAGTCTGAGACGCAGGACGAGTGGTGGGTTCGCGGGGTTGGCGCGGTCAAGCATCGCAACGCCCCCGATAACGGGGAGGAGCAGCTTGATCTGATCAGTTACAGCGTCGTTGCGCCCGTGCGCATCGTCACGCCGCCACGCGCGCAGACGAACAGCCTGGGCGGGGTCGCTACGTTTTCGGTGATCGCGTCCGGCTCGGCGCCGCTGTCCTATCAATGGCGAAAGAATGGGGTGGACCTTGCCGACGATGCCCGCATTTCCGGCGCCACCAGCAACATCTTGGTGATCGCGGGACTGGAGTTTGCGGATGCGGGCAGTTACTCGGTGCGCGTGGCCAACGGCCATGACAGCGCGGTGAGCGCCGCCGCGCAGCTTGTGGTGGCAGATAAGCTGTCCCCTGTGCTGGCCATTACCAGTCATACGGAGTTGCAACTGCTCGGCGGGGCCGCCACGGTGCTGGCCGGCACTGCTTCCGATGCCGGCCTGGGCGACAACGGCATCGCGTCCGTCACCGTCAACGGCTTGCGCGCCACCAACGACACGGTGGCCGGCACGGGCACCGCCCAGTGGAGCCGCGCGATGAATCTGACCTTGGGCACCAACCGCCTCACGATCGTGGCGCGGGACGGGCAGGGCAATGCCACCACGAATTTCCTCCGCCTGCTGGCGGACACCGCGCGTCCCGCCTTGACGTTCACCGCGCCCAAACTGAACCAGCGCTGGAGCAACAGCGTGTTCACGGTGACCGGTAAAGCCACTGACAATCTCGGCGTGACGGAGGTGCGCTATCAGTTGAACGAACTGGACTGGGCAGCGCCTACGACCTCACCGTCGGGCTGGAGCAATTGGACAGCCCAGGTGGTGTTGACGCCGGGCACGAACACGCTGCGGGCGTATGCGCTGGACGTGGCGGGGAACCGGTCGCTGACGAACACGGTGAAGTTTGTTTACGTGCTGACCGCGCCGCTGGGGTTGGAGATAGTGGGCAACGGGAAGGTGAACGGCGGTGCGAATGGAAAACTCTTCGAGCTTGGCAAACCGGTCGCTTTGACGGTCACGCCGGCCACCGGGTGGGTTCTGACCAACTGGCTGGTGCAGGTGGAGGGGAACACGATTCGCTCCACGAACAAGGCGGTGCCGTTCCTGATGGCATCGAACACGGTGGTCACGGCGACGTTTGTGGACGTGGCGAAGCCGGTGTTGACGATCACGGCGCCGAAGTTGAACCAGCGGTGGAGCAACGAAGTGTTCACCGTTGCGGGCAAGGTGACCGACAACAACACCAACGGCAGCGTCTGGTATCAGTTGAATGGTGGTGACTGGACCAGCGCCAGTGGCTGGACCAACTGGAGCGCCAGCGTCAATCTCATTCCCGGCGCGAACAATGTGAAGGCTTACGCGGTTGATGCCGCAGGCAACCGCTCGACCACCAACAGTGCGAACTTCGTACGCGTGCTCACGGCCCCGTTGGGCGTGGTCATCATCGGCAAGGGCAAAGTCAACGGCGTCACCGACGGCCAGCTCTTGGAGATCGGCAAATCGGTGTCGCCGACCGTCACGCCGGCCACCGGGTGGATCCTGACCAACTGGCTGGTGACGGTGGAGGGGAACACGATTCGCTCCACGAACAAGGCGGTGCCGTTCCTGATGGCATCGAACACGGTGGTCACAGCGACGTTTGTGGACGTGGCGAAGCCGGTGTTGACGATCACGGCGCCGAAGTTGAACCAGCGGTGGAGCAACGAAGTATTCACCGTTGCGGGCAAGGTGACCGACAACAACCCCAGCGGCAGCGTCTGGTATCAGTTGAATGGTGGTGACTGGACCAGCGCCAGTGGCTGGACCAACTGGAGCGCCAGCGTCAATCTCATTCCCGGCACGAACCATGTGAGGGCTTACGCGGTGGACGCCGCGGGCAACCGCTCGACCACCAATAGCGTGAATGTCATTTACGTCCTCACCTATTGTCTGGCGGACTACTTCTATTCCGCACCATTGGGCTCGCGCCTGATCTACGACGGCCTGGATTGGGACGGGTTTCCAGCCCAACAGAAAATCGAAATCAAGGACGCCGACCATCCTTTGGTGACCTATTCCGGAACCGCCATCGTGAGCAATTACGTTGTCAACGTGCTGCACATAGAAAGCGCCTATGGCACTTACATTTCCGGCACCGGCCAGTTCTTCTCTTACGATGATTGGGATGAATACTTCATCATGGGAGGTTGCTCCTTTGGCTGGGTCGGCTCGGATGACGACGATGAGACACTCCGGGTGGATCGCGGTTTCCTGATCACGAACCGGGTGGCCGTTGGCCAGACGATCAGCATCACCAGAGGGATTTACCTGGATGGCAGTTACGCCGGACAGGCCACCTTCAAGCTTCAGTTGCTGGATGTGTCCACCGTCACCGTGCCTGCCGGCACCTTCCCCGGCTGTCTGCGCGTCCGTCTGACGCTGAGTGCCGGGGGCGAAAGCCAGACGCATGATGACTGGCTTGCGCCCGGCATCGGCATGGTGAAACAACAGGGTGTCTCGGGCGATGGCGCCGCGGAACGGTGGGAATTGATCCGTTACGAGCCGCCGGCGCCTGCACCCGCGCCGCTGGTGGTCAATGTCGCACCGGTGACTCAAATGCCCTTGCAGTGGATGCTTCCCGACGATGGCTCCGCTATGGCGGACGGGCAGATGCAGTGGCGTGTGGCCGGTCCGGCGGGACAGGCATTTGTGGTCGAAGGTTCCAGCGACTTGCGCGACTGGATGCCGGTGCATACCAACACCATCCCGGCTGAGGGTCTGCTGCTTTCCATTCCAGTCGGGCCGCAACCGGCGCAATTCTTCCGGTTGCGCGCGGTACAGCCGTGAGGATCAGCGCCTTGGGATGAACTAAGGAATGCGTCGTCCGGGCCGACGCCGCCGCGTCCGCCCGGCAATCCTTTCTCGATTGTTGGGCGGTCCTTTTGGCTTCATGGGTAATGCTTGAACAGTGGCAGACCGGCCTGCTCAATCAGCCATTCCTTTCACACGCTGAAAGCGCCGTCTGACGCAGCGCGGTTCTACCGGACGATCAAGCAATAGCTACAACTCGCGGACAAGACTGTTCGGGATACGTTCAGGCGAGCAGGCCGAGTCCTTCGACAGCGGCGCGGCTTTGGGCGGGCTCGGTCTGCAGAATCACCTGCCAACCGCGGGCAGCGCCGGCGTCCACGTTTTCCTGGCGGTCGTCCAGATAGAGAATTTCCGCGCCGCGCTTTCCGGCCATTTTCTCCAGGTCCTCGTAAATCTTCGGATGGGGTTTCATTGCGCCGACTTCGTAGGAGAGGATGTAGCCGTCGAAGTTGGAGAAGAACGGAAAATTCCGGCGGATGTGCTCGATTGCCAGATCGTTCGTATTGGAAAAAATATAGGTCGGAATGCCCCGCTGACGCAACGCGGCGTGAAGTTCCACCATCATCGGAATCTCCCAGAAAATGTCCGCGAAGAACTGGCCGAACTCCTCGAAGCTGCCGCGAAAGCCGGTGTGCTGGCGCACGGTTTCGAAGAACTCCTGCCGGGTCATCAATCCCGTTTCATAGCGGTAGAGCAAGGGCGAGTGATCGAGGAATTGCTGGACGTCGGCCGGCGACAAATCCGCCTGCGCGGCAATGCGCCGTCCGGCGATGGAGTAATCGAAATCCACGAGGACTTTGCCGAGATCAAAGACAACGATGGAAGGTGTGGGCATGGGTTTTGGTCGAAGCTTTATTAATCACCTGTCACGTTTCATGCGCGGTAAGGGTGTGATGCGTGATGCGTGAAAGGTGTTAGATCGTCATTGGTTCATTTCCCTCCGGCCTTCCAGCGCGCGGCTCAGGGTCAATTCATCCGCGTATTCCAGCCCGCTGCCCGCCGGCAGACCGTAGGCGATGCGGGAGATTTTCAGCCCGCGGCGCGCGAGTCTTTTGGCCAGGTAGGCGCTCGTCGCGTCGCCTTCCACGTCGGTGCTCAATGCGATGATGACTTCCTTGACGGGTTCTTGGGTGAGGCGTTTTTCCAACTCGGCGATGCGCAGGTCCTCTGGCTCGATCCCGTCCAACGGAGATATTTTCCCGCCGAGCACATGGAACTTGCCGCGGAACGTGCCGGACCTTTCGATGCTGAGAATGTCCACAGCCCGTTCCACCAGGCATAACAGCGAGCCATCGCGCCGCGAGTCAGCACAGATCGGACACGGAGATTCCTCGGTCAATGCGCCACACGTCGCGCAGAACTGGATGCGCTCGCGCGCCAGCAGAATCGCGTCCGCCAATTGCTTCACTGCGGTTGAATCGGTTTGGACGAGATGCAGCGCAATGCGCTCGGCGGAGCGCGGGCCGACGCCGGGAAGCCGGTTCAGCGCTGAAATCAGGTCGGTGATCGCGTTAGGAAGGGCGGACATGCAAAACGTAAGAACGCTGAGACGGGCTGAAGCCCTCGCCCCGAGTGCGGCGGGAGCGCGGCATAAAGGCCGCTTTGCTTCACCCAAATCCCGGCAGGCTCAGGCCGGAGGTGACTTTGCCCATCTCGGCTGTGGAGATTTCCTTGGCCTGGCCCAAAGCCTGGTTCGCCGCCGTCAGAATCATGTCCTCGACCAGTTGCGCATCAGCCGGATTGAGCGCCTGCGGGTCAATCTTGATCGAGGCAATGGTGCCGTCGCATTTGGCGGTCACTTTTACCGCACCGCCGCCGCTGGTGGCTTCGACGGTGCGCAGAGCAAGCTGCGCCTGGACCTGTTCCATCTGCTGCTGCATGCGCGCAGCCTGTTTCATGAGTTTGCCGATACTGGACATTTCTTGGATTGAGCGTTGATGGTTGAGGGTTGAGCGTCAGGCCCGGACGTCCACAATCTGACCTTTGAAAACCTCCAGTGCCTTTTGGATCAGTGGGTCATTCTTGAAATCATCCTTGCTGAACGGCACGGAGGCGGTTTTCTCCTTTGCCGGAGGCCCGGCGGAGGTGACCGGCCTTGGATTTGGTTTCGTCGGCGCCGATCGAGCGACCGGGGCGGCTTGAACCACCGGTGCAACCCGGCCCGCCGGCGCTTCGGCCTTGATGAATTTGATCTGGCAGTTCGGATGCCCCAACTCGGCCAGCTTGGTTTGCAGCAAGGTGTGGTTCTTGGCGTGATCAACGAGACTCAAGTGATCCTCGAATTCGGGATCGAAGCCGATGGTGAACAGATTCTTCTCGAACGAAACCGGGTGCGCTTCGAGCAGGTAAGTGCGCACAAAAGGACTGGCTCGACCCGCAGCGTCAACCAGTCTGGACCAAAGCTCCTCCAAGCCGGCAGCGGGGGCTTCCGCCAAAGCACCCGCAGCCTGCTCCCCGGCGGCACACTCAGCGACGGCCACAGGCGGAGTCGGCTTCTGAACCGGTTGGCCGGCGGTCTGGTTTGAAACAGCAACCTGCGGCGAGGGCTTCGGCGTGGAGGTGACCGGCGAAGCCCCCGCGCCACTTTGCCAGCGCAGTTGCTGAAGCTGTTTGAGCACGCTGTCCAGGCTCACGGCGCTGCGCGCTTCGATGGCCTTGAGCAACGTGACTTCGAGCAGGATTTTCCTCGAGGCCGCATCGCGCAGGCGGATTTCCGCGTCGGCCAAAACCTCCAGGATGCGCGTCAGCGCCTCGGTGGAGGCCAGCGCGGATTGGTCTTTGAGCGAAGCCGCTTCGGCTTCGGAAACCTCCATCATGTTCAGTTCCCCGCGCGAGACCTGGAAGAGGAGCAGATTGCGGAAATGGTTGAGCAAATCGGAGAGCAAGCGGCCCAGGTCTTTCCCCTTTTGCGCGAGCTCGTTCAACTGATGCAACGCGGTGGCGATTTCTCCAGCCAGCACCGCGCGGCTGAGTTCGAGAATCTGCCCTTGCGCGGTCAAACCAAACATGGAGAGCACGTCGGACTCCTCGATCCGGTCGCCGCAGAAACTGATGAGTTGGTCCAGCGCGCTCTCGGCGTCGCGCATGCCGCCTTCCGCGCCGCGGGCGATGGCGAACAGGGCCGCTTCATCAATGGTCACCTTTTCCAGTTTCGCGATGTGCGTGAGATGTTTCACGATCAATGCGGTCGGAATGCGGCGCAGATCGAAACGCTGGCAACGGGACAGGATCGTGGGCAGGACTTTTTCCGGGTCGGTCGTGGCGAACATGAACTTCACGTGCGCCGGCGGTTCTTCAAGCGTCTTCAGCAAAGCGTTGAATGCCGCCGTCGAAAGCATGTGAACCTCGTCAATGATGTAGATCTTGAACTTCGAGGAGGCGGGGGCGTACTTGCAGGTTTCGCGCAACTCGCGCACCTGTTCGACGCCGTTGTTGCTGGCGCCGTCAATTTCCAGCACATCAATCGAGCGGCCTTCGGTGATTTCCTGGACGCGAATGTCCGAGTCGTCGAAATCCACCCTCGGTCCGCCGGTGGCGTTGAGGCATTTGGCGAAGATGCGCGCGATGGTGGTCTTGCCCGTGCCGCGCGGTCCGCAGAACAGATAGGCGTGGGCGATGCGGTTCTGCTCGATGGCGTGCGCCAGCGTCTGCGTGACGTGCTCCTGCCCGACCACGTCGGCGAAACGTTGCGGGCGGTATTTGCGGGCTATGACTTGATACGACACGGCGCGACGACTTTCTTATTCAAGATTGATGACCCACGACCTGCGCGGCGTTTCGCGCGCGCAGTTCCAATCGTAAATCGTAAATCATAAATCGCAAACGAAGAATGCCAGGGTGACCACGGCAGATGTCGAGCAAACTACCGTTGCTGCCTTCCGGCCCTGGCGGGGTTCGTAAGTCCACATTCCGTGGGCCCTGGCGGCGGTGAATGTGGGTCAGCTTCCGAGGGGCATCAAGCGAAATCCGGGACAGGCGACCAGCGTACGTCCGGAGCGGCGACGAGCGGCCGCGTCAACCGGGGTCGCCTGCGAGGCAACTGCTTCCGCGTTGGGAAAACGAGTCAGGATGGAACTTTCACTTGTCGCACACCAGCCGACCACCCATCTTCCGTGGCGAATCACATGAGCCAGCCATCCCGGCAAACCTCAACTGCGTCAGCAAACCAGGGTTTGCTTCCCACTCTCGGCCTTTTCTCCACCGTCATGCTCGTCGTCGGCGGTGTCATCGGCTCGGGAATTTTTCGCAAGCCGGGCGTCATGGCGTCCCAGCTCGGCTCGCCCGAATTGCTGCTGGTGGTGTGGGTGCTGGCGGGCGTCATCACGTTGTTCGGCGCGCTGACCAACGCCGAGATCGCCAGTTTGATCCCCGAGACCGGCGGGCAATTCGTCTATTTCGAGCGGATGTACGGACCATTCTTCGCCTTCCTGTACGGCTGGGCGCTGTTCGCCATCATCCAATGCGGCTCCATCGCCGCGGTCGCCTATGTCTTTGCCGAATACTCGACGCAGTTTATCATGCTGCCGGAGGCTTCGGCGGAAGTCGCGGCCTGGTCGTTCCGCCTGCCGTTCATCGGCGACGTGACGCCGTTCAAGGAACTGGGCACAAAAGGACTGGCGGCGGCGGTCATCCTCCTGCTGACGGTGGTGAATTACCTGGGCGTGAAATTCGGCGGCATCGTGCAGGACATCTTCACCATTGCCAAGGTCGCCGCGATGGTCCTGCTGATGCTGGGCGCGTTTCTGCTGCCCACGGGCGGCACGGTGTCCAACCTCACCACACCAAGCGCGACGATTCAGTTGGGCGGCCTGGCAATGTTCGCGGGAATTGCGGCCGCGTTGCAGGGCGCATTCTGGGCGTACGACGGGTGGAACAAAATCACCTACATCGCCGGTGAGGTGAAGAATCCGCCGCGGAACATTCCCTTCGGGCTGTTCTGGGGAATGTTGATTGTGACGGGGATTTACGTCCTGATGAACGTGGCCTATGCCTACGTGCTGCCGATTGATGACATGGCGAAGTCCAAACTCGTGGCAGCGGACGTGGCGGAGAAGATTTCTCCAGGCGGAGGACGTTGGATCGCGCTGGCCGTGATGATTTCCACGTTCGGCGCGGCCAACGCCATCATTCTGGCCACAGCGAGGGTTTACTTCTCCATGGCCCAACGCAACGTGTTCCCGCGTTTTCTCGGCAGGGTACATCCGCGGTTTCACACGCCAGCCGCGTCGTTGGTGGTCCAGGGAATCTGGAGCGCGCTGCTGCTGTTGAGCGGCACATTCGACACGCTGACGGACACGTTGATTTTCGTGAGCTGGATTTTCTATGCGGCGGGTGCGTATGGCATTTTCATTCTGCGCCGCAAGATGCCCGACGCGCCGCGTCCTTACAAAGTTCCTGGCTATCCCATTGTGCCCTGGGTGTTCGTGGTGTTTTCGGTGATCTACCTGGGCTTCACGATTTACAATGATGTCATCATCTATCGAGCGGCGATTGCTGCGGGTCAGCCGGCGATGATCAATTCGGTTTTCGGGGTTGCACTGGTGATCATCGGCACGCCGATTTATTTCTTTTATCGAACACGAAAGAAAAATGTCGGACAACTTTGACTCTGCACGCCCATTTACTTTTCGAAAAGCCGATTGATACCGAGTTTAATCCGGTCATGGAAAAATGAGTATGGCCGCGCTCCATTGGCTTTTTGAACAACTTCTGCTTTCGCGGCAAAACTCTGGCGGGTCGTTGAGCAAAGACTGATGGCAGCTTGATCTGCCAACCGTTCGGCATCCGGTCCGGTCGCCCCGCCGACGACAATCTGAATCAGCGCACTGTTGGTGACGATGGGAACGCCTGACCCGGGCCTTGCGCTCATTCCGGGAGTGACTTTCAATCGAAGCACACCAGGAATGGATTGAATCATCGCCGCTTCAAATTGCTTGGTGAGAAGTGCATTCGTGTAAGGACGGATCATTATCCTGGTCTCCGCCAGGTAACGATTTTCTCCCGACGGAAGGAGGGCAAAGAACATGGCAACCAACAACAGCATGGCTGCGGACGCAGCAAATAACCAGCGCTTCGAGGTCTTCAACATGGATTCGTTTGCCAGGCGACCTAATCCCTACTCCCAATCCCATTCCTTGAACAAATCGTTGATCGGATAACGGAAACCCGGCAGCAGATGTTCTCCGTCCAGTTCGCCGCCCGGTCCGACGAGGCGGCGTTGGGTCAATGATCGGCAGACTTCGACGCTTTCCGTGTCTGGATTGATAAGCCAGGCGATTTGAGTGCCGCTGGCGAAGAAATCGCGAAGACGTTCATCCATCTCGGCGCGAGTGTTGTTCGGCGAAAGAATTTCCACGGCCAGATCAGGGGCGCCTGGGAAGAAGTTCCGTGCCGTTGGACTGAAGCGCAGTTTCTCCAAGCGGGCTTTGGGAATGAAGGACACATCCGGCGCGCGGCAGTTGCGGTTGAACATCCAGTAGCCGGCGCTCGAACCGAGAACCACTCCCAGGCGATGCTGGCGGTTGAACATCTCAAGGGCAAACAGCAGACGGCTGCAAATCCTTTCATGCTGAAAATTGTTCTTTGGACTCCTAACCAATTCGCCATTCACCACTTCGTGATTAAAGCCGTCTTCCGGGAGCGATTGTAATTCCTCCTCCGTCCAGACTTTCTTGGAAGTCTCTGTTGCCGCAATCATGGTTTGAACGTAGCGACCTGCGAGCGGCCTGTCGAGGCGGCCTTTGTGGCCAGTGATCGTTGCGCGTAACCTGCCACGCCGCACAGCAGGGAAAGTGGAGATCAAAAAAAGTGGAGAACAGGCTTCCCTTGCGTTCTGGCAGAAATTACTTTCCGCGCCGTGAAGGTGCGAACCGCAACCATTGCGGGGATCATTCTGGGTGGTACAGTCGGCCTGGCGGTCGGGGTGGGGGTATTCACATTCGGTTACGCAAAAGGTCACTCCTATCTGACCGACGACCCGAAGGCCTGCGTGAATTGTCACATCATGCAGGAGCAATACGACGGTTGGATCAAGTCCAGCCACCGCCATGTCGCCTCCTGCAACGATTGTCACACCCCTTCAGGCACGGTGCCCAAGTACCTCAACAAGGCCGAGAACGGCTTCTGGCATTCTTTCTATTTCACCACCGGCACGTTTCCCGAACCCATCCGCATCACGCCGCGGAACGAACGCGTCACCGAGGCGGCCTGTCGCAAATGTCACGGCCAGATCGTGGAGGCCATTGAAGGGCATCGCGCCGGAAGCGAAACCTCGTGCATCCGCTGCCACCGCTCCGTCGGCCACATGCATTGAACCTCAGACTGCTTATGAATCCACCCGATCCCACTCCTTTCGAAGTTGTGACCGTTTCCCGGCGAAGCTTCCTGTTGAGGTTCGGTTTGGCGGTTGGCCTGTCCACGTTGCTGGCCGTGGGCGGGCTGGCGCTGCTGGTGAACATCATGGAGCGCAAACAGGAAGCGAAGAATCCGTTCTATCGCGTGGTGGAACTGACCGATGACACCGAGGACGCGCTGATCTGGGCCAAGAATTTTCCACTGCAATATGACGATTATCGGCAGACGGTGGATCAGGTGCGAACGCGCTTCGGCGGCAGCGAGGCGTTGCCCCGCACTCCCACGGACGCCGACCCGCGCTCGATTGTTGCCCGCTCGCTGCTCGAGGAAGACGCGCGACTGAAAACCATCTGGGCGGGTTATGCTTTTGCCATTGATGCCCGCGAGGCCCGCGGCCATGCCTACATGTTGGACGATCAGACGTTCACCGGACGGCAGGCCGTGTCGCAACCGGGCACGTGCCTGCATTGTCATTCGTCCGCTTATGTCGCCTACCGCAACCTCGGTCAGGGCGACTTGATCAAAGGCTTTGAGCGGATGAACCGGATGCCGTTCGCCGAGGCGCGCAAACTGGTGACCCATCCGGTGACGTGCATTGACTGCCACGACCCCGCCACGCTGCAACTGCGCATCACCCGGCCGGGTTTCCTGGAGGGCATCCGCGCGTTCAAAGCCAGCCAGGGGATTCCAGACTACGAAGTGAACACGATGGCCACGCGCCAGGAAATGCGCAGCTACGTGTGCGCCCAATGTCACGTGGAGTATTACTTCAAGGGCGAGGAAAAGCGCCTGGTCTATCCCTGGGCCAACGGGCTCAAGGTCGAGGAAATCCTGGCCTATTACGACTCGACCCAACATAAAGACTGGACACACGCCGAAACCGGCGCGCCGGTGCTCAAGGCGCAACATCCGGAGTTTGAATTGTGGAAGCAGGGCATCCACGCGCGCTCGGGCGTGGCCTGCGCCGATTGCCACATGCCCTACAAACGGGTCGGCGCGCACAAAATCAGCGATCATCACATCCGCAGCCCGCTGCTCAACGTGAATCACGCCTGCCAGACCTGCCACAAGTGGCCCGAACAGGAACTGCTGGACCGCGTGCTCGTCAGCCAGGAGCGCACCCACAGTCTGCGCAACCAGGCCATGGATGCCCTCGTGGATTTGATCGCCGACATCAAGGCGGCGAAGGAGAGAGGCAGGCCGGATGCGGAACTTGCTGCTGCCCGCGACTTCCAGCGCAAGGCGCAGTTCTATCTGGATTTTGTGGAGGCGGAAAACTCGACCGGCTTTCACGCGCCGCAGGAAGCCGCGCGAATTCTCGGCGAATCCATGAACTTTTCCCGACTCGGCCAGGTGTCGTTGCGCGAGTTGAAATGAGCATTGTAGGACAGGCGTCGCGCCTGTCTCCATTGCTTTGCTCCGCTTACGCGGTTTCCTTGAATTAGAGACAGGCGCGACGCCTGTCCTGCGTTCCGGCTCCGTTGCGTTGCCAGAGGCCAGAGCGCCACTCCTTCTCCGCCCTGCTCCGCACGAGTCGGAAGTTAAGCGCCCCGTAAGCCAATTGCACTTCGAGGAATTCCGACTTGAGGATGCCGGCCAGCGCCAGCAACCCGCCCGGTTTAACCAGGCCAGCCAGGGTCAAGCGCTCCCCGATCAACAGAGTGGAAATGAGATTGGCGCACACCACATCGTACCTTCCTCGCAGTTGGCGCGGCAATTTTGCCAGATCGGCCCGGGTGAACTCGATGTGGGATTCAACGCCATTTGCACGCGCATTGTCACGGGCCACGCGCACCGCTTCGGGATCGAAATCGAAAGCGCGAACCGGGCGAAAGCCGAGTTTGGCCGCGGCGATGGCCAGAATCCCGGAGCCGGTGCCGACGTCGAGCACGGCGCAACGTCCGGAGTGCCGGTCGCGCTGCCGCCGCTCCCGGTGGCGGACCAGTTCCCTCAAGCAAAACTCCGTCGTCGCATGCTGCCCGGTGCCAAAACTCAGGCCCGGGTCGAGAACAACGATCGCCTGGCCGGCGCGCGGGAGTCGCTTGCTCCAGCTCGGTTTGATGAGAAGTGCCTGGCCGATTTCGATGGGTTTGAAATGGCGCTTCCAAGATTCAGCCCAATTCTGGCGGGAAAGTTTTTGGATGCGAACCCTCGCTGAGCCGATGTCGAGTCCGCACGCCTTGATGTAATGCAGACCTTCGAGCAAAAGAGCGCGTTTCGCCGCGAAGTCTGCAGGAGGACGTTCACAGAACACGGCCACGGTAGTCCTCCGGGTTTCGGCGTCGGTGTAAATCGAGGCGGCGCTGCCGGAGAGGCGAAACAGCAACTCCGCGACGGCGTCTCCGGCCTCCGCCGTCGTGATCACGGAAATTCTCCAGATGACGCCGAGGCTCATACCGGGAGCTCCAGCATCCTTGTCGGCAAGTCAGGCGGCGGTTGGAGCAACTCCGCGGCAAGGATGCCGGCACTGCCGCCGCGGGCCGCCGCAAATGTCATTTCAAGTCCCGCCACGGCGTGAAATTGAGCAACTGAATTTCCATCCGGTGCGGCTGCCACTCGATTTCGGAAACGCTGGCGTAGTCGAAATCAAACGCGCTCATTTTCGACAGCGGTAATTCCAGCAGGAGGGACAGCATCATCCGAATCACGCCTCCATGGCAAAACACGGCAACCGCCTGGCCGGGATGCCGTTCGAGTATCTCGCGCAGGCATGGTTCGACTCGTGCGCGATAGTTGGCAAGTGGTTCGGCGTTGGGGATTGTTCCGCGCTCAAGGTGATGCAGCCACTCAAAGGCGCTGGCGCCGAATTTTTCCCGCACGGCGTCCCAATCGTGGCCGGTCCAGTCGCCAAAGTCCACTTCGCGCAAATCCGGCACGACCATGGGTCGTGGCGCACCGTTGTTGAGCAACGGAGCGAGCGTCTGCTGGACGCGTTTCATCGGGCTGGCGTAAACGGCGTCGAACCTTTTGCGGCGCAGGAACTCCGCCAGCATGGCGGCCTGTTGGTGGCCGCGCGGCGAGAGGTCCATGTCAATGCGACCGCCAAACACTTTTTGATAACGCGCTTCCACTTCGGCGTGGCGAATGAGGTAAAGACGAGTCAGGGACACGGTTGAGGTTCAGGGTTCAGTAGTCAGGATGGCGTGTCATCCGATTGGTGACACGGGCGTCACGGGCGTCAAATCCGGCGTGGCGTCGGCTTTCGTCGAGAAGCTTACACGGCTCGCTGTCCGCGGAAGTCAATGCCGAGGCTCGGCCCACCACGGTTTCAGGCGGGACGCCCGAAACGACCGGCCGAAGGTCTGTGCCTCCCACTTGATTGCGAATGTGTGCCATGGTCGGGAGCTGGTGAAAGCGCGATCACTGTTCACTCCTGCGCCAGCGCCGCCTCCTGGGCTTCAAGCAACTGGCGGATGCCGGCCTTGCCGAGCGCGAGCAATTCGGAAAGCTGCTGCTCGCTGAACGTGGCCTCCTCGCCTGAGCCTTGCAGTTCAATGAATTCACCGGCCGAGTTCATCACCAGGTTAAAATCCACCGCGGCGGCGGCGTCCTCGACGTAATTCAAGTCCAGCAACGCCTGCTGATTGACGATGCCGACGCTGACGGCCGCGACGGCGTGCAGGATGGGGTTCTGGCTCAATTTGCCGTCGGCCAGCAAACGCCGCACGGCGAGCACGAGTGCGACGTAGGCGCCGGTGATGGCCGCGGTTCGCGTGCCGCCATCCGCCTGCAACACGTCGCAGTCCACCCAGATCGTCCGCTGGCCGAGCTTCTCGAGATCGAGCGCGGCGCGCATGGCCCGGCCAATGAGGCGCTGGATCTCCTGCGAACGCCCGTCAATTTTCCCCTTGGTGATGTCGCGCTGTTTCCGTTGAAGCGTCGAATAAGGCAGCATCGAATACTCCGCCGTGATCCAGCCGCTGGTGAGATTCTGCTCCTTCATCCAGCGCGGGACGTTTTCATCCACGGTCACGCCACAGATGACCCGGGTGTTGCCCCACTCGATCAACGTCGAGCCCGTGGCATGGGGTGCGATGTGATTCTGAAAGCGAATGGGGCGAAGCTGAAGGGCGCGGCGACCGTCGGAGCGGGTGTCGGGTGATGCGGGCGTTGGCGTCTGGGACATAAACGTCGGGAATGGTAGTCCAAGGTCGTGGGGTGGCAACGATGAACTGCCTGAAGAATCGCTGCTCAAGTGCCCTTGCCGACTTCAATGCTGGCAAACAACGCTTCGAGGTTGTTCAAAGGCGCGTCTCTTCTCGGATTCAACACCTGGCGCAAGTAATGAACCGCGTCGGGAATCGTCTTGACCGAACGCGGCAACACGGCGCCGCAGGCGTTGGCATGGCCGCCGCCTTGGAGCTTTTCCGCGACCTTGAGGGCCTCCCCGTTCCGGCTGCGCAGGCTGGCGATCACCACGCCGTTGGTGCGCCGAAACATTGTAATCAACACCGGATACCGCGTGGCCTGCCGTTCCAGCAGTTGGTGAACAATCAGGTTGTTGTTGCCGACCACGGTGTCCACGAAGCCGACCGTGGGGCTGATTTCCGCCACGTTGGATTTGCTCCACTCGAAACCGAGCGGGTCCTCGATGCGGCGTTTGGTGGCCATGACCTCCAACAGCGGGTGGTCCAGGAGTTTTTCAATTTCGCCATTGATGAGCGCGTGCAAGTTCCAGAACCCGTAGCTCTTCACCAGGTTTGCATAGTCGCCGGCCAGCACGAAGTCCGGATCCTCTTCGAGAAACAGGTCGGACACGTTGTTCAAATGGACCAGCCGGTCGAGCGTCGGCGACCCCAGCCCGTGTTCGCGGCAGAGCTCGTAGCAGAGCAGGCCGGCCGACTTGTTGACGTCGTGGACCAGCTCCGCGTTCAGCGGCTTGGCCTCGGTGACGTGATGGTCCACAACGAGCCAGTTTGGTTTGTCCAAGCGCGCCTCGAACGTGAAGTCCGTCACCCAGCCGGATCTTTCGCGCAGTTCACGCTGTTTCCAAAAATTGTAGTGATAAGCCTCCAGCCGCACCTCCGCGTCAAACAGCTTTCGCGCCAGGCGTTGGAGCAGCACGCCGGCCAGCAGACCGTCGAGGTCGCTTTCGTGGGTGATGATCACTTCCGGCTTTACAGGCGGCATCATGTTGGCCGCAGGGTATTGAAAGTGCCGGGGTCTGACCAGCGGGGAATTCTGAAGCATCGCGCCGATTTCAAATAATCCTTTCAACACCGTGCGCTTCTGCCGACAATCTCGCCCAAGATTCTATGACGCTTTTTGATTTGCGCGAGGAAGTGGCGGTGGTGATCGGCGGCACGGGTGTGCTGGGCGGCGCACTGGCCGAGGGTTTGGCGGAAGCCGGGGCCAAGGTGGCGGTGTTGGGTCGAAATGCCGGGCGCGGCGAGGCCCGGGTGAAAGTGATCACGGACAAAGGCGGCCGCGCGGCCTTCGTTTCCGCGGATGCCATCTCACGCAGCAGTCTGGCCGAGGCGCACCAACAAATCGAAGCCCGTCTCGGCGCGCCGACAATCTTGTTGAACGCCGCCGGAGGGAATGATCCCAAAGTGACCGTCACGCCGGAGCGCGCGTTTGAAACCATCGCCGCGGAGGACTGGCGGGCGAATTTTGAGTTGAACCTCATGGGCGGAGTATTGTTTCCCTGCCAGGAATTCGGCCCGGCGATGTGCCGGCGCGGCAAGGGCAGCATCATCAACATCGCCAGCGTGTCGGCGCATATTCCGTTGTCGCGTGTGGTGACGTACTCGGCCGCCAAAGCCGCCGTGTTGAGCCTGACCAGGTTCCTCGCCCGCGAGTGGGCGGCAAACGGTGTGCGCGTCAATTCCCTCACGCCAGGCTTCTTCCCCGGCGAACAGAACCGGCGGCTGCTGTTCAACGAAGACGGCACGCCCACGGCGCGAGGACAGGTGATTCTGGGGCATACGCCGATGAAACGATTTGGCGAGGCGCGCGAACTGATCGGGGCCGCCGTCTTTTTGGCCAGTCCGCGGGCGAGCAGCTTTGTGACGGGCGCGGACCTGGTGGTGGACGGCGGTTTTCTGGCCCAAACCATCTGAAGCGTCGCTCCGTCGCGCGGCCGGCTGGCGAGAGATTTCGTCATCACGGCGCTTCTGGCTCGACAATGCCGCACGCGCCGGTTTACTGACACCCGCCATGCACAACAAACTCCCGGGAACCGGCAGGGCGGCCGCCAGCGAGTTGGCCGCCGGACAGCGGGTGTTTGATCGCTACTACCTGAAGCGAACCCTCGGGCAGGGCGGCATGGGCACGGTGTGGCTGGCGCACGACCGCGTGCTGGAGCAACCCGTGGCGCTCAAGTTTCTGGCCGACCAGTTCCTGAACGATCACCACGAGATCGAGCGGCTCAAACAGGAAACCCGCCGCAATCTCAAACTCGCCCATCCCAACATCGTCCGGATCCACGATTTCGAGCAGGACGACCGGCACGCCGCGATCGCCATGGAATACGTGGACGGCTGGTCGCTCTGGACGATGCGCGTGGACAAGCCCCGCCAGATCTTCGAGGCCCACGAGATCGCGCCGTGGGTCGGCGATCTGTGCGCCGCGTTGGATTACGCCCACAACACAGCCCAAATCGTGCATCGCGATTTGAAGCCCGCGAATTTCATCCTCAATTCCCGCGGTCAGCTCAAAGTCACGGACTTCGGCCTGTCACGCGACCTCGGGCAAAAGTCCAAAGCTGATCCCGGCCATCCGCGCATCGCGGGAACGGATTGGTACATGGGGCCGCAGCAATGGACTGGCGAACCGCCCGCCGTCGCGGACGACATTTATTCGCTGGGCACCAGCCTTTACGAACTCCTCACCGGCAAGCCGCCGTTCTACGAAGGCGACATTTTCCAGCAGGTCTGTGGCGTTGCTCCCCCCAGCATGACGGATCGGTTGTTTGAGTTTGGGATCGAAGACGTGGCCATTCCGCTCAACTGGGAGGAAACCGTGGCCGCCTGTCTGGAAAAAGATCCCGCGCGCAGGCCCGCAAGCGCACGCGAGGTCGCGTCACGATTGGGAGTGCTGAAAGCGTGAAAGCGGCACCCATGGACTCTGTTGGCGCTCGACCTAACTTGTGAACGTGCAACCTGTGGTTTCCAAAACTGCGCCGGAAGCGGGCCTGGTCTCCGCCGCCCAAGTCGCCGAACTGATTTCGCAGTCTTGTCCGCCCGCGCAATACCGTGGGAAACGCGTGCTGTTGATCATTCCCGACGGCACCCGCACCGCGCCGGTCGGTTTATTGTTCAAGACGTTGCATGCCCAACTGTCTTCGGTCACCAGGACTCTGGATGTGATGACTGCCTTGGGCACGCATCAGCCCATGAGCGAAGCGGCCATTTGCCTGCGGCTCGAGATCAGCGAAGCCGAGCGGCGCGGAGAGTATCGAAACGTCAACTTTTTCAACCACGAATGGGACAATCCCGCCGCGTTGAAACAGGTTGGAACGATTCCCGCGGCCGACATCAGCCTGCTCAGCGACGGGCTGTTTTCGATGGACGTGCCGGTCGAGATCAACAGGCGCGTGTTCGATTACGATCAGGTCGTCATCGTCGGACCGGTGTTCCCGCATGAGGTGGTTGGCTTTTCCGGCGGCAACAAATACTTGTTCCCCGGCATCGGCGGGCCTCACATTTTGAATTTCTTCCACTGGCTCGGAGCGGTGGTCACCAACCCGAAGATCATCGGCACGAAATGGACGCCGGTGCGCCGCGTGGTGGATCGCGCGGGCGCCATGGTCAACGTGGACAAGCTTTGCCTCGCCATGGTCGTCGCACCGAACCAGGACCTCGTCGGCTTGTTCGCGGGCACGCCCGAAGCCGCGTGGGACGCGGCGAGCGATCTCTCCGCCAGGGTTCACATCGTTTACAAGGACCGACCGTTTCACACCATCCTCTCCTGCGCGCCGCCGATGTATGACGAGCTTTGGACCGCGGGCAAGTGCATGTACAAACTCGAACCCGTTCTCGCGGACGACGGCGAACTCATCATTTACGCGCCGCATTTGAGCGAAATCTGCGTGAGCCACGGCAAGCACATCGAGGAGGTCGGCTACCATTGTCGCGACTATTTCCTGAGACAGTGGGATCGCTTCAAACATTACCCGTGGGGCGTACTGGCCCATTCGACGCACGTCCGCGGGATCGGCACTTATGAGAATGGCGTGGAGAAGTGTCGTGCCCGCGTGACGCTGGCGTCGAAGGTTCCGCGCGCGACCTGTGAAAGAATCAACCTCGGCTACCGCGATCCGGCCACCCTTCGCGTCGAAGACTTTGCCAATCGCGAGGCCGCAGGCGTGTTGCTCGTCCCGAAGGCGGGTGAGATGCTGTATCGCCTGAAGCATCCGCCAAAGTGGGCGGCGGGGAATGGTTCTTAAACTCGCCATCAACCGGAAAAAGCCGTTGACGCAAGCGCACAAGCACGGTCGAATAATCGCCGTCAGCTTGATTATTCACACACTGGAAACGTACTTTTGCGATTATGGGAAAAGTTGGCATTGGTCTGAATCTGGAAGCGGTTCGCACGTCGCACAAATCATTCGAGTGGGGCGCGGAGTTCGCCGCAAAACTCGGCTACGAGTACATCGAGCCGATGGTGCATTGGGGGCGCGAGCTGTTAAGCGAGGCGCGGTATTTCCACAGCGTCTCGATGCTCGACGACCCGCTGCGCATCCGCCGCGTGTGTGAGAAGAATGGCCTGAAGTTGTCCGGGCTTTCCTCACACAGCCAGCTTTCCAAACCGGAAATTGCCGTCGAATATCTCAAGCAAGCCGCCCGTTACGCCGCCGAGTGCGGCGCGCCCGTCATCAACACGCACGAAGGGCACAAGCAGACCTGGACCACGGAGGAGGAGGATTTCGTACTGATCCGTTACTCGATCATGGAAGCGTCCAAGGTCTGCGAACCGCGCGGCATCAAGCTCGGATTGGAGATGCATCAGACCTACTCGCTGATTCCCGAAAAGTACGACCGCATCCTCAGCCTCGTGAATTCACCGAACGTGGGCGCCAATTTCGACACGGGCAATGCTTACCTCGGCGGAATTGATCCTTTGGTCTGGCTGGAGCGCATCAAACATCGCCTCGTCCACATTCACGCTAAGGACATCTCCATCGAACAGTCCGACAAGGAACGCGGCAAGGTGATGGGCACGCCCGTCGGCTGCGCTTGTGGCGACGGGGTGATTGATTGGGAAAAGGTCATCGCCATCCTCCGTCCGCTTCCGCAGGACATCGTGCTGAGCGTCGAGTGCGGAACACTGGATCAGGCGGCGCGGAGCATTGAGCACTTGCGGAAGCTGGTTTAACGAAACTCACCAACACCGTACCCAATAAAAGCGGCTTGTTCCCAACGCAGATGTGTCACTCCACGTGTGAACCTGGCCATTGCCGCGCACCAAGGGGAACGCTCCCCACGTCTGGTCGGTCAGTGCGTCCTTGAATTCGACCAGGTAAACCTTTCCGCGTTCCGTTGGAAATGAGAATCCGAACTCCGCCGGTCGCCAGAACGGGTCGGCCACCGGGCGCGACACCTCCAGCGGGCCGTCTCCCAACAGCGCGACAATGGCGCCGCCACTGTAATCCGCTGCCACGACCTTCCGGAGCGCTGCAGCGATCACCTGGCCCGGGAGCGCGGCACCCCAGGTAACGATTGTGCCGTCCCGTTTCAACGCAACGCACGTACTCGCCGCCACCACATCCACAACATTGCTCAGACCGGGTGGCACATTGGTGGCCGTGCCTGCGCCCCAAGCTACCACGGTGCCGTCAGCTTTCAGCGCCAGCGCCGTGTAGCCACCAGTTTCGATTCTAACGACGCCTGTCAAACCTTCCGGCACATCAGTCAGGCCGTAACTGTTGTCGCCCCAGGCGACGACGGTGCCGTCCGCTTTCAGCGCCAGACTGAAGTAGTCCCCCGCGTCAATTCCCACCACCTCTCTCAAGCCGGCCGGCACATTGGTCTGGTTGCCGCTGTTATCACCCCAAGCCACCACGGTCCCTTGGGCAGTCAGTGCCAGACTGTGCTGGAGACCGGCGGCAATCGCGACCGCGTTGGTGAGGTGAGCCGGGACTTCCGTCTGCCTTTGATCGTTGGCACCCCAAGCCGCCACCGTGCCGTCGGCCTTGAGTGCCAGCGCGTGAGTGCCGCCGACCGAGATGGCTACAACGTTCCGGAGGTCCGGCGGCAGGCGCGTCTGCCCATAGTCCTCGTAACCCCACGCTACCACCGTCCCGTCGCGCTTCAGAGCCATGCTATTCAATCCACCGGCGGCAACGGCAGCGACATTCCAAAGGCCGGCGGGAATCTGGCATTGCAAATAGCTGTTGTCGCCCCAGGCAGCGACCGTTCCGTTGGGCCTCAACGCAACGGTGTGAGTATCGCCGGCGGCAACAGCCACCACTGGACCTAGAAATGGCGGCACATCAAGCTGGCCGCTCCAGTTGGCTCCCCATGCCGTCACTGCACCGTCAACGTCCAGCGCCACACAATGACCCATGGCCGCCGTGATCGCGCGGAGTTCACCCAAATTGGCGGGCGTGTCATCCGGCGGGTTGCCCCAGACCACCAATGGCGAAGACGCGCCCGCTGGGAACTCAAGCGACCAAATCATCAGGATGATCGCCACGAGCAACTTGGAAGACTCGAGCAGTCTGGTCATGGCGCGAGCACCGCCCTGAAGATTGGCCAAGAAAACAGTGAATCCCTGCCACCGTTCATGGCCCAAGCCATACGCCGAAGGAAGGGTTTGTCAATCCACTGATTTTGCCTCGGGCGAGACAAGATGAGGTTGTCGTGATTGCGCGACGGTGGGCCGGGTTGTGTGGCCACGAAAGCGGACCATCCGCTCGATAGCGGTCAACAGTTGTGCTCTTGGCCCGCGCCATGACCGGCACAAGCTGGAATTCAAAGCCGTATCACGATTTCGGTTTCACTGCGTGACAGAATCAAGCTCCACAGAGCCTTGGTGTTGCCACTCGTGGCCAGAACGAGTTTGGCCGTGGTGTTGGGCCGATCAACGGCGCGCGGGAAGCGCGACACGGTTCTTGGGCGGACGGGCCATCAACTCCTCGATGATTGAGGCCATCTCCGAGTTGGACAGCTTCGGCGTCACAAGATGGTGATGGGGATCATTCACGTTCGCGTTCCACACAATTGGGCCTTGCGCCGAGCGTTCCACGCGGCCGCGATCTTCCACCCGGAACAACTCCGGGCGGGCAACAAACAAGGTGGCAACCTGATCCCAGCTTGACCGCCCCTCCGCCAGGGCGGTTCCCCACAGGCGATAGGCTTCACGCACGGGATTCGCCTCCGGTGTTTGGGGCAGCAGCCGGTGGCCCGTAATGATGTCCGCGCCGGCGGGCGAAATGTAGAAGGGCATCGGCCACTGACCGAGCAGTTTTTCGCAATAGGTGGACATTCCGCATTGCTCGAAGTTCCACCCGCCCATCCCCATGGCCACCCACCGAGCCACCTTCTTGCGCACCATCTTCATGCCGCGCGCGTCGCGCATCAGATGGACCAGGCCGTGTGGATGGCCGACCGTCAGGATCGTAACACTGTGGTCCGGTTGCGACGCGAGCACCTTCCGATACATGGACACCAGCTCCGGCGCGTCATCCACGAGATCGTGCCCAAACCGCAGGGTGTTCGTGGCGATGGCGCTGGAATAGGAGTCGGTGGTGTCGCCCACGTCGTTGCCCTTGTAGCTTCCCACCGGCAGATCTCCGCGTCCGTAGTAAGTGTTGATCGCATCGCAAACGCCAACGCCGTGTTTAATCCGCCCGCTGCTGTAGATGACGCCCAGGATGCGAAGCTCTCCCGCGTCGGCCAGGGCGTGCAAGGTGGCCATGGCCCCCGCATCGTCGCAGTCCGAACCGATGTCGGTGTCGAAAATGACCGAGGGGATGGTTGCAGCCGCAGAAGGAGACGGTTTGCCGGTGTGGGAACAGCCAGTGGGCAGTGTGAGAATCAGTGCCGCGACCAACGAGCAAAGGAGCATTTGCCTTGGATGCTTCATGGTAAGGGGCTTCGCTCGTCGCATCGCCTGGTCATGGTTCATTGGCTCGGGTTTTGGTAAGAACCAGACCTCGGTCGTGAACCACTATAGAATTTTTTGGTTCAGGTGCTTTCGTCAGTCTGAACAAATCCGTCCCGCAACTGCCGTGGCGGCCCGGCGGATTTTTCCACAATCAGGCGCAGCGTAATCACCCTTCCCCATTCGAGGCTCTCGCTCCCCTGCCCTCCTCGACCGGCATTCGCACTGCGGCGGAGACGGGCAGTTACCGGTCATGGCCGGAACAAGGATCACTCGCCCTACGGACTCGCCTTCACGTCGTAGCAGTAAAGCATCTGGTGATCGCGGATGTAGAGTCGTCCATTGGCTACCACGGGATACGTCCAGGCCTTTTCCATCGGCTGACTGCGCGCGGGCAGGTCGGGCGGGGTGAAGCGGCCTCGCTCGCGATAGCCCTCGGTGCTGGCTTCCACCAAGGCCACCTGGCCGTTTTCGCCGTGCAGATAGAGTCGGCCATCTGCCAGGCAAAGCGATGCCGCACCCAGGGACGGGTTGTCCCATTTGATTTCGCCCGTGGTAAACTCGACGCAAAGCAAACCGGAGTTGGCCGTGCCAAAAAGGTGATCGCCCGCCAGCACCGCGCCACCGATGGCCGTCGGCAGTTTGGGTGAGAAATAACCCGGCTCGGTTTCGACAGTGGCACCGCCCGCCTTGATCCGAACCAAGCCGCCGCCGGTGCCGGCGCCGGCGCTGTAGATGTCCCCGCCGCGGACGACCGGCGTGGGGATGTTCGCCTTGAACCGGCTGACCGTCCGGTCGTAGCGCCAAAGGAACTTGCCCGTCGCCGCCTCCACTCCGACCAATCCGCGCGCCAGCATCTGGACGTATTGTTTGACACCGGCTGCGTTCACCACGATGGCCGAACTGTAGGCCGCCTCGTCTCCGCCCGGCACGGTGCCTTTCCAAAGAACTTCTCCCGTTCGCTTGTTGAGCGCCACGAGCGTGGCGTCGTCACCGCCCGGCGTGCAGACCAGCGCATCACCATCCACCAGCGGCGACTCCGAGTAAGCCCAGGTCCCCGGCTTGCCGCCAAAATCCGTCCGCAGACTTTTTCGCCAGCGCACCTTGCCAGTGGCGGTTTCGACGCAAGCCAGGTCGCCGTCGGAGCCCAGCGCGTAAAGCACATCGGCCTCCACGGTCGGGGTGGAGCGGGCCGCCGGGAACTTGGGTTGCTGGTCGGGGTTGCCCACGTTGCCGAGCCGGGTCCGCCAAATCCGCCGCCCATCCGCGGCCGCGAGCGCCTGAACGAACTCATCGTCCAGTCCTTCGTTGCCACAAAGGTAAAGCCGCCCGCCCGCCACGGCCGGCGTGGAGTAGCCCGAGCCGACGTCTTTCGCCTGCCACACAAGCTTGGGGCCTTCCTTGGGCCATTCTTTGAGCAGGCCGGTTTCGGTGGAAACGCCGTTGCGTTGCGGGCCGCGCCATTGCGGCCAGTCGGCCGCCGACAGCGAAAGAGTGAGGCTGACCGCCAAGAGCGGGGCGGCGATTCTGGGGATGCTGCGGTAGAGGTTGTTCATGGCTGTTGGCGTTTGTTGGTTTGATTTGACTTGGTCTTGGGAGCGATTGAGCGTGAAGCTGCCAGCAGTCTTCCCATGAGGCAATCGCCGTTTCGCATGAAAGTCTGCCGGAGTTTACTGGAAAAGTTTCGGCGCGAACTCGGCCAGGTATTCGCGCCATTTGTCCCAGGTATGCGCGCCTTCTGTCTCTTCATAGATGACTTTGAAATCATGCTTCTTGAACATGTCCACCGTGGCGCGTGTGGTCTCGACCAGGAAGTCGTTCTTGCCGGTGGCAAACCAGAAGAGCTTCAGGCCGGCCTTGAGATTCGCATCCTCAAGGATGGCCTTGTGACGCTCTGCAAAACTCGGTCCTGCTGCGTTGCCGCCGGGCCCGCCGCCGGCGATTCCGAAGATGCCGGAACTGAACACGCCGAGGTGGGCGAACTTTTCCAGGTTGGGAATGCCGAGGTTGAGCGTCTGCGCACCGCCCATGGACAGCCCGGCCAGGGCGCGGCTCTCCCGGCTGGCCCGCACCCGATACCGCTGCTCCATTTGCGGCAGGATGTCGGCCAGAAACTCGCGCTCGAACTCGTCGTTGAACCGCATCCCAAACCGGAACGGCCCGGTGTGGCCGTGCGGCATCACCACAATCATCGGCCTGGCTTTGCCGTCGGCGATGAGGTTGTCGAGAATGAATCCCGCGCGCCCCACGCTGGTCCAGGAATCGTCCGAATCGAACGCGCCATGCAGCAGATAAAGAATCGGAAAACGGTCCGCGCCCGATTCGTAACCCGGCGGGGTGTAAACGTGCAGCCGGCGGAAACGTTTGAGCGTGGAAGACCAGTAAGTGACCTCGGACACGGCGCCGTGCGGCACGTTCCGCGTGTCCATCCAATCCGCGCCCGGCACGACCACCAGACTCCAGGCGTTTTCATTCGACTCGCTGGTGGCCGGGTTGCGCGGGTCGAGCACCGCCACACCATCCACGTTGAAGTTGTAACGGTACGCGCCCGGCGCGACCGGCCCCACGCTGACCTCCCAGACGCCGTTGCTGCCTTTCGTCAACGGTGTGGATTGTCCAAACCCGGTGCCGGGAATGTCACCACTGCCGCCCAGTTGCACGGCCTCCGCCCTGGCCGCGAGGATGCGGAACACGATTTTGCGATCCGGCTGAACCTCCGGCGAAACGACGGGCGGGCCGGCGGCGGGGCCTGACCCGGCAGCCGGTTGCGCCCGGAGCGCGGAAGGAGCGGCCATCGCGGCCAACCAGACCAACGGCAACCCGATTTGAACTAGAAGGAGAGATCGAGGAGTAAACGTGGTTTTCACAAGCGCGGAGCTGGCAGTTTCAGTTCATTCAGATGCCGCCCCATCCTGCCCGGCCCGCCGCTCGGGCGCAATCCTGCACTGCGGATTTCCAGCGGTCTGGGAGAATGTTGGTCCGTTGGAAAAGCCGCCGGATTGTCGGAGGGGCGGCCTACCAGCCGCCCGATCCAGAAGGCGGCTGGTAAGCCGCCTCTCCGGAGTTGAGATGCGCCTTGGGGACTCTTGACAACACGCGGCGGGCGATTCCTCACCCGCCGCTGGCAGCTATCAATAAAGTGATCGGTTCAACGCTTGCGAGTCAGGCGATCCAGCGCCAGCTTCACTTCCTCCGGATGCTTGTCCTTGATCGCCTCGGAAATGCGCTTGATGGCGGCCTCAGCCTCCGCGCGCACGCGCGGATAGTTCAAAGCGCCGACCGCCAGCTTGAGGGTTTCGGGAGACGCGGCACCGCCCAGCGCGCCCAGAACGAGTTTACGTTCATTCTCGTCGCGCGCGGCTTCAAGCAACTGGCGGTAACGCTCCACCAACACGGCGTCAGGCTTGGCGTTCTGCTCGCTGACGAGCCGCACGAGGCCGCGCATGGCGATGCCACGATAGCGCGGTTCGCGCGGCAATTTCTGGACGCCGAACAGCGCGTCCCACGCCGAGGCGTCGGGCCATTCAGCCAGGGCCGACACGGCCGAGTCGCGCACCGGCTTTTCCGGGTCGTGCAGGCAGCGCTTGGCGACGTTGAGCGAGTGGGTGTCGCCGCACAGCGGCAGCAATCGCACCAGGCCCGCGCGGCCGGGGGTTTGGAAGGTCTGGGCCAGCACCGCGCGGACGGATTCGGAGCGCACCTTGGGGTCGTCCACGGTGAGCACCGCTTGTTCGATGAAGGTTTCGACCTCGGACTGCAACTTCTCATTGCGCAGCCGGGCGTATTTGGTGAGCAGCTTGAACAAGGTTTCGCTGGTAACGGATTTGGCCATGACGCGAAAGGCGGCCTTGGCCGAAGCGGCATCGCTGCCATCAATCTCATCGAACAACGCCGCGATCACTTCCGGGCTGCGCCGCGCCGCCAAGGACGACACCAGAAGGGCGCGCGCCGGGTCTTCCGCGGCCTTGATCTCCGCCAGCACGGCCTGGTCGGTGGCCTTGCCTTCACGAAGGGCCGCCACGGAGCCAACGATCACGCGCGCTTCATCGCTGTTCGTGGTGGCCGCGAGGGCCTTGGCCAGTGGCCGGGCAAAGGTAGGTTCGCCGATTTGTCCCAGCGCCTGGGCGGCGGACTGCCGGACGTTGGTGTCCTTGGAGGTTGCGAGGGCATTGATGATGGCGTCACAAGCGGCCGGGTCTTTGCGGATGGCCAGGCTTTCAATCATCCACACCTGTTGTTCGGGAGGCAACTGGGGCAGGACCGTGCCGCCGAAGTTGGCGGAGGCGTCTTTGGCGCGCAAATCGCGCACCGCGGCGATGGCCACGGGTTTGAGCGCGGCTTCGTGGCCGCGGAGAACCTCGACGATCCGCATGGGGGCGCCTTTTTGATCCGCTTTCAACAGCGCGGCCAGGGCGCTGCGGCGAACATAAATCGGTGTCGAAGGTGTCAACAACGCCTCCAGGGCCGGCACGGCGTCGCGATGACCCTCGTCGGCAAGCTGGAGGGCGGTGCGCAAGCGCGCGAGCGTGCGAACGCTCTCGAGGTGGGCATCGCCTTGGAACAAGGTGTCCAATGCTTTGCGCGATTGGGGATTTCCAATCTTGCCAAGAGCCACCACGGCGGCCTCCGCCACAGCGGGATCGGAGTCGCCAGCCAGGTCGGAAAGAACTTTGATCGAGCCGGGGTCGCGGCGGTCGCCCAGGGTATTGATGATTTGCACCCTGGCCTTGCCTTGGGTGTTGGCCAGCGCCGAGCGGAGCGCTTCGTCCGCCGCTCCGCGCGGATACGTGCTCAGGGCCAGACAGGCGAGGCTGACCGTGGCTTCGTCATTCAGCAATCGAGCGACCTCCGGCAGGCTGCGGTCGCCACCGACGATGGCCAGGTTGCGCGCCGCAAACAGCCGCGTTTCCTCGGAGGCCAGTGGGGTGAGCATCTTGCCCAACTGATGATCGAGCAGTTTCCTGAGACTGGGCCGCGTCATGGATTGCCGGATCAATTCTTCGATGGCACGGAAGGGTTCGAGACTCTCGCCCGGTTGATAGGTGATGGCGCGGGCGACGTGCAACGGGAGGCTGAGTTCGGCAACCGTTTCGCCAGCGCCGCCGGGTTCAGTCTGGGCGGCCACGGGTCGCGCCAGCGCGACGAGCAGCAGCAGTCCGAGGAAGGTTCGTGATTTCATGGTAGGTTCGCGGTTGAGACAGGGTTGGGCATGAGCACGCGCGAGTTCAAATGCGCCAGGGCGCGCGCGGTTCGCGCCACAACATGCGGTTGGCGTCTTCGAGATCGAATTGTTCCCGGGCCGGATTCCACTTGAGCTTGCTGCCCAGACGCAGGGCAATGTTCCACGCCTGACAGATCGTCATGGCCCGATGGGCAACTTCCGGATTGCAGGTCGTGGGGGTGCGGCTGCGGATGGACTTCAGGAGATTGCCGATGTGGCCGGAGGCGTCGCCCCAGCCCGCGCCGCCCGTGCCCCGGAACGTGAGGATGGACTTGGGGCTGGCCGTGACGACATCGGTTTCGTCGTCCACTTGAATCCAACCCTCGTCCCCGACGTAGCGGATGTAGCGGTCCTTGAATTCGCCGCGTTGATACATGACGGCGGTGACACCGTTGGCATACTTGCAGCGCGCCGTGGCGGTGGTCGGCGTGTCGCTCATGAATTTGGCGGGGTCGGGAAATTCGCCCGTGGCCTCGAACTCAACCGGCCCGGTGTCATCCGTGCCCAGCACCCATTGCATCTGATCGGTGTAATGACAGCCCATGTCCGTGAGCACGCCCTCGGCGGTGTCCCAGAAATACTGCCACGCATTGACGCGGGCCGGCACGAACGGCTGCCACGGCACCTGGCCGAGCCAGAAATCGTAATTCCAACCGGCAGGCACTTCCGTGGGTCGCTGCCGGGGGATGGCCGGGCCGGCCCAGACCTGCATCTCGATGCTGGTCAGCCGGCCAATCTTGCCCTGGCGAACCATTTCGCGCGCGAACTGATACGACGCCGTGCCGCGGCGTTGCGTGCCGGCCTGGTATATGGCGCCGTAACGATTGCACGCCTCGACCAGCGCACGGCCCTCGCGAATGGTGAGCGTCACCGGTTTTTCACTGTAAATGTCCTTGCCCGCGCGGGCGGCGTAAATGGATGCCAGACCGTGCCAGCGGTTGCCCGCGGCGATGAGCACGGCATCCAACTCGGGCCGCGCCAGCAGTTCGCGGAAGTCGGCGTAGGTGACGCAGTCCTTGTTGCGGTAATGCGCGTCCACCAGTTCCTTCCCGGCGACCAGCCGGTCCTCGCGGCTGTCGCTCACGGCGGCGAACTGAATTTCCTTGAAGTTCAGGAAATTCGGGAGGATGTGCCGGGCGCGATTGCCCACGCCGATGGCGCCAAAGACGATGCGGTTGCTGGGCGCGACCGCGCCGTTCAGGCCAAGCACCGAGCCGGGAAGAATCATCGGCAGAGCGACGGCGGCGGCCGTGCGTTTCAGGAATTCGCGGCGAGCCAGTGTATTAGAGCGCTTGTTCTTCATAGAAACTCCAGAAATTTTAGCATGTCCCAAGCCATGAAACCCGTCGCAGATGTTTATCCCGCGTGAAGAAATGTAAAGCAATTCCTTGAGCGCCCGGCAGGGGAAAATCCTCTCGCCACGGTCGGACGAGTGGCGGTGACGAATCCTTTCGCGAACCGGAACGCGGGCGGATTTTCCAGTGACGCAGTCGGACTGCCCCAAGTTGTGGCACCGGCACGGTCCGCAGCGATGTACGGGCGCGATTGACATTGGCGGTTCGTGAGATGGATCGGCTCGCGCTGCGAGCCGTAGCGACGCGTGCAGCGCCTCGGCGCAACCACTCGCCATCACCCAAACTGACCACCACTTTCAACCGCATCCACGATGCAGGGATATCTGGCCAGTTCGCCGCTGGTGGATCCAGTCACCCTCAGAACCACCACCACCAACCTCTGCACCGTCGGCAGCACCAAACTCCTCGACCTCACCGCCACCAAGGACCGACTCGGGCACTCGACCCATTTCGGTTACGACACCCCCCGCCGCAAAGTCGCCGAAACCAACGCCAACGGCGTCCTCACCCGCTGCGGCTATTGCGATTGCGGCAGCGGCGTCACCTCCATCACCAACGCCTGGAACACCGCCGTCGCGTTCGTCACCCGCTTCGACTACGACTATCAGGGCAACCGCACGTTCGTTCATCATCCCGACGCCACCGTCATCAACTGGTATGATTCGCTGCAACGGCTCGTCACGACCGGCGGCGCCTGGGGCTATCGCTGGTTCAACCATGACAATCTCAACCGGCTGACCAGCATCAGCAACCTGCACGGCCCCGAACAAACCACCGTCTTCGACCTGGAAGACCACCCCATCCGGGTCACCGACGCCAACGGCGTCACCGTCACCAACACCTACGATGCCTTGGGACGCTTGCGCGCCCGCAACAGAAATCAGCCGAGCTTCCGCCCTCGCAAGTCCCGGCCAGACCGGCAGGGCGCAGTCCAGGAGAGTGGGTGCGAGCGGTGAGGTGAGTGAGCGGGCGCGCAACGCAAGGGCTGCACGATGTGCAGAACCGAACCGTGGTATCCCGTTGGGAAGGGGAATCGTTCACCGATGCTGTGGAGGACCAGCGACGGAGTTGGGTCAGCAATGGTATGGCAAAAGCAAATCAAGCGATGGTTGTGCCCTCTCCTTGAGGAAGAGAGTGAGGGGAGAGAATTCCCCGAACCAAAACTCGCGCGTTGAAGCCTTGAACCTCGGAGCGCCCCCCTCTCCGTCGCCTCTCCCCTGCTCGGCGGGGGGAGAGGGTGGCCGCAGGCCGGGTGAAGGGGAGGCTAACGGGATAGGTTAAACGCTTGCCAAACGCGTTCGCTTCCTTAGATTGAGCGGCCACTTTAACGAGACTATGGATTCATCTTGCGCACCAGTGATGCTGGCCATGGGCCCCAGCCCGCAACCGGGTCAACAACCACCGCCCGCCTGGACCAGCTTCGTGCCGCTGGTGCTGTTGGTCGTGGTGTTTTACTTCGTTCTGATCCGGCCCCAACAGAAGCGCACCCGCGAGCATCAGCAATTGCTCAAGACCGTCAAACCGGGCGACAAGGTCCTCACCTCGGGCGGCATCCTGGGTGTCGTACTCTCTGTGAAGGAAAAGACCGTCACCCTCCGCTCGGCCGACACCAAGCTCGAAATCACCAAGTCCGCCATCGCGGAAATCACCGAGCGCAGTGGCGAAGCGAGTGAATCCTGATCTCAGACTCTCATGAGCCGAAACTTTTACTGGAAGCTGGCGTTTGTTGTTTTCATCGTCGTCTGGTCGCTTTACGAAATGTACCCGCCGGGCAGCCGGGACTTGGTGCAGTATTTTCAGCAACGAGCCACACGCACCGACGACACGTTCTCGAGCATCATGGACCGGGCGCGGGCGCTGCAACAGGAGCGGCCCGACCGCGACTACGCCAACCTGCAGGAGGCCATCGGCACAAACGACGTGCAGAAGTATTTTCCCTTTTTCGCCGAGGCCCGGGAGGAACTCAATCCCACGACCCACATTTTGAACCGCCTGCAACGCGAGGCCGCCGGCAAGATCAAACTGGGTCTGGACCTGCAGGGTGGCACTTCGTTCCTCGTCGCGATGGACACGAACGCGCTGGTGCGGGTCGAGGAGGTCACCAACCGGCTGGGCCAGCTTGAATACGTCACCAACCGCGTCGAGGCCGAGTTGACCGGCGCGCTCGAGCACGCCATCGAGGTGCTGCGCAAACGCGTGGACAAGTTCGGCGTGGCCGAGCCGATCATCCAGCCCGCGGGCGAGAACCGGATACTGATCCAACTGCCCGGCCTGTCGCAGGCGGAACGGGAGAGTGCGACCACCACCATCAAGCGGGCCGCGTTTCTGGAGTTCCGCCTCGTGCATGAGAACAGCGACGAACTGGTCGCGGCCGGCGAGGTGCCGCCGGGATACGAAGTGCTGCGGCGCAAGCAGCGGGGCCGCGACGGCGCCGAGCAGATGGAAACCGTCCTCGTCAAGAAGAAGCCCGAGCGCGGCCTGACCGGCAGCATCATCAAAAGCGCCATGGTCGTGCGCGGCAATCTCGGCGAGCCGCAGATTGACTTCGCGCTCAACGCGGACGGCGCGACGGTGTTTGGCGAGGTGACCCGGCAGAACGTGGGCCGCCGCCTGGCCATCATCCTGGACGGCGAGCTTTACTCGGCGCCCGTGATCAACGACGCGATTGAAACCGGCCGCGGCCAGATCACTGGCAACTTCGATCTGCGCGAGGCGTTCGAACTGGCGAACGTGCTCGAAAACCCCCTCCGTGCCCCGCTGGAGATCGTTTATTCCCGCGACGTGGACCCGACGTTGGGCAAGGACTCGATCCGGAGCGGCATCACGGCAGCCATCTACGGCGTCATCGCCGTCGCGGGTTTCATGCTGGTTTACTATTTGGTCGCGGGAGCGGTCGCCAACGCGGCGCTGCTGCTCAACGTCATCATTCTGCTCGGAGTCATGTGTTCCATCGGCACGACGCTCACCCTGCCGGGCATCGCGGGCATCGTGCTGACCATCGGCATGGCGGTGGATGCCAACGTGCTGATCTTCGAGCGCATCCGCGAGGAACTCGCCGCGGGCAAGTCCCTCCGCGGTGCCATTTCCTCCGGCTACGGCAAGGCGTTCTCCACCATCTTTGACACCAACCTCACCACGCTCATTTCGTCGGTCATTCTCATCTTCATGGGCACCGGGCCGGTGAAAGGGTTCGGCGTGACACTGACGATTGGCGTGGCGGTGAGCATGTTCACCGCGCTGGTGGTGACCCGGCTGTTCTTCGACTGGCTGGTCGCGAAAAACCTGATCAAGAATCTGAAGATGTTCCACATCGTCCGGAACACGAAGATAGACTTTTTGCGCTGGGCGGTGCCGGCCTTCGCCGCCTCCTGGTTGTTGATCCTGGTGGGCAACGGTTACGGCGTGTTCGTCCGCGGCCAGAACGTGCTGGGCGTGGAATTCACCGGCGGCGACGAGATCATCCTGGGCTTCGACCAGTCCCAAAACATTGGCGTGGACAAGATTCGCGAGTCGGTGGCCAGGGCGGTGCCGGGCGACGCGTTGATCGGGTTCCAAAAGGACGTGGCCACGGGCGTGCGGACGCTGCGGGTGACCACCCGCACGATGGAGGACACCGCCGCCGCCGCGGCCAAGGACGCCACCGCCCGGGTGTTCAACCAGCTCAGTCAGGATTTCCCGGAGGCGAAATTCGTTGAACTGAGCACCGACCACGTCGGGCCCACGGTGGGTCGGGAGATCCAACGCACCGCCATCATCGCTTCGCTGATCGCGATGCTGGGCATTCTCAGTTACGTGGCCTTCCGTTACGAGTTCTCCTTCGCGGTGGCGGCCGTGGTCGCGATCATCCATGACGTGTTGATGACCTCCGGCTGGTATTTTCTGGCGGGCCATCAGTTGAACGCCACCACCGTGGCGGCGTTCCTGACGATCATCGGCTTCTCCATCAACGACACCATCGTCATTTTCGATCGTGTCCGCGAGGATTTGAAACTGGGGGTCCGCGGCACTTTCCGTGAGGTGATGAACAAAGCCATGAATCAGTGTTTGAGCCGGACGCTGATCACTTCCGGCACGGTGTTCCTGGCCACGCTCTCGCTCTACATCTTTGGCGGCGGGGCCATCAATGACTTCGCGTTTACATTCCTGGTGGGCATTCTCACGGGCACGTACTCCAGCATCTACATCGCCGCGGCCATTGTGCTGTGGTGGCACAAGGGGGAACGCCCCCAGATCGGTTCGCAGGTGACGGTGGAGAGCGCCGCGGTGCCGGCGAAAGCCTGACCCCGGCTCAGGACCGCGTCGGCTGGCTGACCGCTGAGACTGTCAACCTTGAGAGCAAATCGCCAAAGCCGGGCTGGATCAGAGCCGGAACCACGCTCACGCTGACGACACGAAAGCATCCATGACTCCGCCCCTGCTTGGGATTCTCGAGATCACCTCCTGGCACTGGGTCATCTTCGTCCTGTGCGTGTTGTTTTTCCTGGCCCTGGACCTGGGGGTGTTTCATCGCAAGGCGCACGTGGTCAAGTTCAAGGAGGCGCTGGCCTGGACCACACTGTGGGTGTCGCTGTCGTTCACGTTCGGGCTCTGGATTGCGCCGTCGGTGGTCGGGGGCTGGACGCGGCAGGAGACGGTGGAGTTCATCACGGGCTACATCATTGAGCTGTCGCTCTCGATGGACAACGTTTTCGTGATCGCTCTCATCTTTGGTTACTTCCGCGTGCCGGCGGCGTTCCAGCATCGCGTGCTTTTCTGGGGCATCATGGGGGCGCTGGTGATGCGCGGCGTGATGATCGCCGCCGGCGCCGCGCTGGTACAGCGCTTCCAGTGGACGCTGTATTTGTTCGGCGCGTTCCTGCTCGTCACCGGCTTGCGCATGTTGTTTGTGTCCGACGAGGGCGTGCATCCGGAAAAGAATCCGGTGTTGCGCCTGGCCCGCCGCTGGCTGCCGGTGACGCCGGACTTCGATGGACACCGGTTCACCAGCCACCTGAATGGCCGACTGGCGCTCACACCGCTGGCAATGGTATTGCTGGTGGTTGAAACCACCGATCTGGTGTTTGCCGTGGATTCCATTCCCGCCATCTTCGCCGTGACCACCAAGCCGTTCATCATTTTCACCTCAAACGTGTTCGCCATCCTGGGTCTGCGCTCCCTCTATTTCGTGCTGGCCGGCATGATCGAATACTTCCGTTACCTCAAGGTCGGTTTGTCGCTGGTGCTCGCATTCGTTGGTCTCAAGATGCTGCTGGCGCCGCACGGACCGAACCCGATGTGGTTTCAGGTAAAGATTGACACCAATGTCTCGCTGCTCGTGGTGGCTTCCATCATCCTGACCTCCATCGTGTTCTCTGTGATTGTCACGCAGCGGGAAAAGCATTTGAAAGCGCCTCGAGTGCGTAAAGAACCGGCTGGCGCGCCAGAGACACCGGCCAGCGCGCCCGCGCCAGGTCCGGAGCAATTGCCCGGCAAAGAATAAGCCGGACGAACCCTCGTGAAGCACCGGCTGCCATGAAATTCCGCTGGTCACTCCAGCCCCCGCAACCGCTGCTCGCGGGCCGGCTGACGGCACAAGCGGGAGTCTCCCCGTTGCTCGCCCAATGTCTCCTCAACCGCGGCCTCAGCGAGCCGGAGGCCATTGGCCGGTTCCTTCAGCCGCGTTTGAAGAATCTGTGCGACCCGTTCCTGCTGCCGGACATGGAATCGGCCGTCACCCGGTTGCTGCGCGCCCGCGAGCGGGGTGAGCGCCTGGTGATCTTCGGCGATTACGACGTGGACGGGGTGAGTTCCACCGCCCTGCTGCTCGAAGTGTTCCGGCGGCTCGGCTGGCAGGTGGACTGTTATCTCCCGCATCGCCTTGACGAGGGTTACGGCTTGAGCCAGGACGGTGTGGAAAATTGCCTTCAGAAGTTTCCGGTCACACTGCTGCTCGCCGTGGACTGCGGCTCGACCGCCGTGGCCAGCATCGCGTGGCTCAAGGAACGCGGCGTGGACGTCATCGTGCTGGACCATCATCAGGTCTCGACGCCCGCGCCCGAAGCCGTCGCGCTCGTTAATCCGCAACTGAGCAAAGCCGGGTTCACGCCTGCCTCTGACTCCGTCGCGGATGGCAGCCGTCATGACGCCGGCCCCGCTTTCACCGAACTATGCTCCGTTGGCCTGGCGTTCAAGCTCGCCCACGCGCTCGTCAAACGCGGGCGTGAAACCGGCCTGCCCGGTGCGACGGAGTTTGACCTGCGTCCATTGCTGGACCTCGTGGCGCTGGGCACGGTGGCGGACCTCGTTCCGCTGATTGGCGAAAACAGAATTCTCGTGTCGGCGGGATTGGAGCGATTGAAAACGACGCAACGCGCCGGCCTGATGGCTTTGAAGCAAGTGGCGCAAACGCCGCCGGAAGTGGGAACCTACGAGGTCGGCTTTCAGCTCGGCCCGCGTCTCAATGCGGCGGGTCGGCTCGAAACCGCCGAGGAAGCCCTGCATCTGCTGCTGGCGGGCGACCTGACCGGGGCGCTGCCGATCGCCCGGCGGCTGGATTCGCAGAACCGCGAGCGCCAGAAGATCGAACGCGGCATCGTGGACGAGGTCTGCGGCGCCGTGCGGACCACGTTCAATCCGCAGACGGATTTCGTCATCGTCGAAGGCCGGTTGCTCTGGCACATCGGCGTCGTCGGCATCGTGGCGTCCCGCGTGTTGCAGGAGTTCTACCGCCCGACCATCATCGTCGGTGGCGACGGCGAACTTTGGCGCGGCTCGGGCCGCAGCATCCCGGGTTTCGACCTCGCCGCCGCCCTGCGCGAGTGCGACGACCTGCTGGTGCGCCACGGCGGTCACGCCATGGCCGCGGGCCTGACGGTGCGACCGGAGAACCTCGACGCGCTCCGCCAGCGCTTGAATGAACTTGCCCGGCGCGCCCTGCCGTCCGACGCCTTGCAGCCGCAACTGCGGCTCGATGCCGAGGCGGGGCTTGAGGAGATTTCCCTCGCCGCCCTGGCCGAACTCGCACAACTCAAACCCACCGGCCAGGGGAATCCCGGCGTGCAGTTCTTCGCGCGCCAGCTTTCCCATCAGCGACCGCTCCAGCGCATTGGCGCGGAGCGGCAGCACGTGAAGATGTGGGTTACGGACGGCACCACGACACACGAAGCCGTCTGGTGGGGCGCCGGGAACGAGTCCCTGCCGGTCGGCCGATTCGATCTGGCCTTCGCGCCGCAGATCAATGAGTTCAACGGCCGCCGCGCCGTTCAGTTGAAAGTCCTGGACTGGCGTCCCGCGGTTTGAGACTGAGGCGAAAATGGTTTGAAATGGAAACTCTGCGCGGCAGGTGTTCGCGCCCTGCTCCTTTGAATCACCTTCGACGGTTTCTTGTAAGACATTGCTTCAAGCCTGTCTCACCGGCTGGAGGGATTCCTGAGTCACTCTGGGGTTCAGGTGGTCCAAGGGCGTAACGCCGGTTTTCCAACCGGCACGGGCGCCGACTGCAAAGTCGGCATTACCGACATGAGCGGTTCAGTGGGAGGCGTGGCTTGGTTGGCAATGGCAACGGTCAATGCATCTCGACGTCGCAGGTGCCAATGCCTTTGCGGTAGTAGTTGAATTGCACGTTGGGATGCTCCGCCAACAGCGACATCGGCACGGCTGTATCCACGATCCGCTTCGCAATCATCAGGCAGGTCAGCCGCTGACCGAAAGGATTGTCATGATGGCCGGCGTGCCAGATGGATACCTTCTCCGCCTTCCAGGTTTCGACGGGGCCGACGGAAATCGCCTGCGTGGGCACGAGCGAAATGTTGCCGCCGCCGGAGGTGCGGGCGTTTTGCGCGATGGTCAGCGGGTGAAGGTTCACGACGCGGGTGGCCAGCTTGCGGTACTCGGCGGCGGGCGGCGGCGTGTGCTTCCATTTGCCGGCGCGCCGCGGCGGATCGTTGAACGCCCAATGCTTCACATCGCCCTGCCCGCCCTGCATCACCGCGCAACGCACGCCGCAGTCCCAGCTCTGCCGGAACGCGGCAGTGTCGGCCTTCGGAAAATGCAGATGCGCGTCCGGCATCACCAGCGCCTTGCGGATGCGGCTGAAGCACAGTTCCCGATCCGCCCGCTCGAACGAGAGGGGGTGCGTGACCGGCGCCTCGCGGCCATCGAGATACCACTCGTCCATGCCCCAGAAATGCGCCGAACGCACGTCCAGGTTCAGGTCGTTCACCAGGCGCGCCACCAGCGGCAGTTGTTCGGTCGGTCCAATCGGCCCGCAGAGGCCCACCGGGTTGTCCGCGGTGGATTGCCGCCAAGCCGTGATGTATTCAAGAGCTTCCGCCAGATAAAAGTCCTCCAGCGTGTCATACATCACCACGCGGAAGCCCGGCCGCGAGAGGCGGAGCATCTTCTCCGGCGTGAGCGCGGCGGCGTCGCGGATGAGGTCGTCGTCCAAGGTGGTGTAATCCCACCAGTCGGGTGAAATGGCGCTGAGTTTGCGAGGCATGGTAGCAGGGGTTTTGCGGTCAGGTTGATGGCAGCTTCACGTCGTAAAAGGATCCGGGCGACATCGGGACGCGAGTTTCCGCGCCCCAAGGAATAACGCAACGAAATTTTTGAAACGAAAGTCTGGAAAGGAAGCAATGAGTGACCCCTCAAGCAAGCATCCGGAACATTCTCTCTCGCGCGTCACGCCACAGGCCCGCTCGGAGTGGCGGCTTGTCAGCCGCCGCGTCAACCGGATGGCCCGGCGCCATCAGGCACAATGCGAATCGCGGGTCGTGCGGCCCGGAACTGTTGCATCTTGTGGCTGGCTGCCAGCAGCGCCAGCCGACGTCGGGCGGCCATGGCCTGCGGCGTGTTCGGGAACTCGGTCACCAGCCTTTCCATCAACTTTCGCGCGGCGTCCATGTCACGTTTGAACCGCAGTTGCCACGCGGCGATCAAGCCCAGCCAGCCGGCCCGCTTGTTTTCCGGTTGATCGCCCAGACCCAGCAACAATTCAATTTGCTCGATGCCCAGGTCCACCTTGCCAAGACTCTCGGCCAGCACGCGAGCCAACCGTTCGCGCGTGGCCACATCCCGCGGATCACGTGACAGCCGGCCCGAGAGTTCGTTGGCCAGCGCAACCGCGGCCTTCGCGTCCGGCAGCGGTTCGGCGTTTGGAGACTCGTCCAGACTGTCACCCAAAGCCGGAAGTGGAACAGGTCTGGCCTCGCGCTGCTCCCGCAGTTCCTCGACCGTGCGCGGCAACTGACCCATGCGCAACCGGGCCATGTGCGCCAGATGTGAGCGAGGATGCCGATCCACAATCACCTGCAACGCGCGACGGGCGGCGTCGGGGTCGTTGCCGATCTTTAGATGCCAGTCCGCCAGCCTGTGGAGGGCCACGGCCACCTGCGAAGCGGTGACGTTGGGCTGGTCGCAGACTTCCAGAATGATTTGTTCGGCTTCGGCCAGGTCCTTGAACTGGGTGGCGTAGAGTTCCGCCAGCATCAGCCAGCCGTTGAAATCGTTCTCGGCGTGCTCAAGCTGGCGGATGATTTCCCATTCGGCCTCGGCGTATTTCCCGAACTTCATCTTGGCGATGGCGCGGGAATACATGGGTGGCGTCTTGGCACGATGCAGGATGGCGGGCGCGTAACCCGCGACGGGCAGGCACAGAATCACTACCGCGAGTCCCAGCATGAACCAGCCGCCGATCCAAACGAACACGGCCGCGGGCAGCGCCATGGCCACGAGGCTGGTGAGGCAGAGCGCCCGGTAATCGGCGCGGCTCTCGGGTGTCAGACCGGCCGCCGCCTGATACAGCACCCAGACCAGGCTCAAGGCCGCCCAGTACGAGCTGATGGCAAACAGGCCCGCGGCGCTGACCTGGCAGAAGGCGCCAAACCAGCTCCCGCCACTGCTCCGCGCCGCCTGCACCTGCGGCATGAAGGCATGCAATTGCCAGGACAAGTCGAGGTTCAACACCATCCACAAAAGCGCTGGAAACACCAACCCCTTGACCAGCCAGGGCCAGAGCCGGCGCAAGTTTTCGCGGCGCTCGGCCTCGCGCGACAACCGGTGAATCGTGGTCCCCACGAGGACGACGAAGACCACCGCGCCCAGCACGGCAAAGATAAGAATGGCCGGCCACATCAGCGGGAGTGACAGGGGACAGGTGACGAGTGACAGGCTGCCGGGTGCCGGCTCAAGGTGGGCGGGCGGCGGGAATCTGTTGTTTCACGCGTCACGTGGCACCGATCACGTTTCAGTGGTGCCAGCGGAGGGGGTCGAACCCACACATCCTTTCGGATACCAGATTTTGAGTCTAGCGCGTCTGCCGATTCCGCCACGCTGGCCACCGGAAGCGCAGTATATTTCAGCCGGTCCGGAAGTAAACAGGCTTTGTCAAAAATGTATTTTCATCCGGGCCGCTTCGTGATTGAAGTGAGTCATGCGCCATCTTCTGTTTACCTCGCTGTGGCTGATCGGTTCGGCCAGTCACGCCCTGGCGCAGGACCTCCATGAACCGACTGGGGGTTCGGTCGCCCCGCCCGCGAGAGCCGAAGCCGACGGGCGAACAGGATCAACCAATCAAAGCGCGCATCGGTTTGCCGCTCGCGTGCTTCCCCTGCCCCATTCCACACCCAACCTGGTCAGCGGGAGGAGCTTTTTGCAGAAATGGGAAACCGCCAGTCAACAGTCGCGGGAGGAGGCGATCATCCAACTGATCGGCGCTGGCGGGATTCCAGAATTCTTACGCGAGTTTTCATCGGTCGGCGTGACGAATCTCACCGGCGGCAGAACCAACACCGGCCGGCTTTTTGTTGCCCCCGATTACCTCGCTGTGGGCCATGACGACGATTACCTGCTGATGCCCATGACTCCGCAGACGGCGCAGCGCATCGCCGATGCAATGGGTTGCCTGCTGCCAACCCGCAAAATGGTGGACGCCATTTATGCCGCGGCAGCGGTCAAGCTTCCGCCGATACCCCTGCCGCCAGGTCCGGCCATGACGACCCTGGCGGTGTTTGCCCAACACAACGACCTGATCCGCACTCAGCGTGCGGCTTTTCTGGGATTGCATCCGCTCGGATCGCTGGTAGCCGGTCATAAAAAGGACGTGGTGATCTCGGCCAAGCTCGCCGACACGACGAACAACGTGGCGATCTACGGCTGGCATCGCACCAACGGCCTTCCCATCCAACCGCTTTACACCGGACACCGATCCGATTGGGTGGATTACAGCCACGGCATCCGGCTCGTGTCGCAGGTCATGGAGGTCAACGGTCAAACCCAAACCGTCGCCGCCGTGCTCGCCGATCCGGAACTGGCCGGGTTGATCAGCGACGAAGGTGTGGTTTTGAACTCCCGCTACCTGGCCGGCGACGCAGCAGAGGCGGGCCACGCCCGCACCGAAGCACTGTGGCCCGAGGGTTTCGTCTCCAGCCATTTCCCCGGCGAGATCATCCGTGAACTGCACCTGCCCCACGGAGTGCGCATCCTCATCAACGCCCCGGCAACTGATGCCTTCTCGGAGAGCAAACCAATCCGCCTGATCCTGTATGCGCTGCCCAACGGCAACACGATCGAGCAAACCGTTGGCCGCAAACTTCAGCCCGGAGACGACTGGCGGTTCGACATCCAACATATCGGCGCGCAGACGCGATTTCTGCGGCGCGCGCTCCCGGACCACAACCTCGTGGTCGCTTATCTCGAAAACTCGCTGAAAAGCTGGCCGGCGTGGCGGCGAGAGCACGGGAACAACCCCATTCCCCTGATGTTGGAAAAGGTGAAGGCCATTTTCGCGCGCTGGCCAGTCGAAGTCGTGTTGACCGGCCACAGCGGCGGCGGCAGTTGGACTTTCGGTTACGTGGAAACCGTGGACGACATCCCGCCCGTGATTCAGCGCATCGCATTTCTGGACAGCAACTATGCTTACGAAGCCTCCAAGCACGCGGACAAACTGGCGCGCTGGCTGGGTGGGTCCAGGCAATCTTATCTCTGCGTGCTGGCCTACCACGACTCGGTTGCCCTGCTCGACGGCCAAGCGTTTGTGAGCGCGACGGGCGGCACCTGGGGTCGCAGCCACGTAATGCTGGAAGACTTTGGCGCGCGGTTTGATTTCACGCATCGAACCAACGGCACCCTGCGCACCCACGCGGCGCTCGACGGGCAACTTCAACTCCTCCTGCTCGAAAATCCCGAGCGTAAGATCCTTCACACCGTCCAGGTCGAACGCAACGGTTTCATTCACGCGATGCTGACTGGCACGCCCAACGAGGGGAAGGGCTACGAATACTTCGGCGAACGAGCCTACGGAGAGTGGATTTCAGCCGAGTAATCCCTGTCGGCAAACTCTTGGAATGATTCGCCGAGGCAGGGGACGCCGGAGAGGCGGCTTACCAGCCGCCCCTCCAGCAGACGGGCGATCCTGCACCAATCAGAGACGCGCTACGCAGTCTGCCTGAAATCCTACCGACAGTGGAGCACGGCGTTCCCGCCGCCTCATCATCGGCTCTTGAAATCGGTGTCGAAGCGGCCTCAAGCCCGCGCGCCACGGTTTTTCGCGGTTCACCCAAAGGCTGAAGCCCGGTCGCGGGTCGGTAAGGATTCAGGCCGTCTGCAGCCGGCAAATCAAACTCTCGCCAAGCCCCTGCCGGCCCTGCTATGTAACGCGGGTCTATGAACACGCCTGCCACCAAATGGATCGCCGAGTGGCTCCAAGGCCTGGGCCGCATCACCTTGCTGGCCAAGGAGGCGCTCACGTCGTTGTTCAGTCTCAAGGTGGCCTGGCGTGACCTGGTTTATCAGATTTATTTCATCGGCGTAAAATCGCAGTCGGTGGTGCTCATCACCGGCGCGTTCACGGGGATGGTGCTGGCCGCGCAAACCTATTTCCAATTCCACAAGGTCCGCATGGACACGGCCACCCTGGCCGTGGTCGGGGTGTCCATGTGCAGCGAGTTGGGACCGGTGTTGACGGGGTTGATGGTGGCCGGCCGGGTCGGCGCGGCGATCGCCGCCGAACTGGGTACCATGCGGGTGACCGAACAAATTGACGCGCTGCGCACGCTGGCCACGCATCCGGTGGATTATCTGGTCGTGCCCCGCCTGGCTGCGGCGCACCTCACCCTGCCGTTGCTGACGGTGGAATCCATCGCCGTCGGCATCGGCGCGGGCTACATCGTGGGCGTCCATCTGCTGGGGATTGATCCGGCCTACTCCTGGCACAACATGATCAAGTACACGGGCGCCGTGGATGTGTTCATCGGCATCATCAAGGCGTTCATTTACGGCGGGCTGGTGGCGTTGATCGGGTGTTACAAGGGCATGAGTTGCGGCGAGGGCGCCGAGGGCGTGGGCCGGGCGACGACCGAGGCGGTGGTCTATTCCTCGATTGCCATCCTCATCGCAAACTTCTTTCTGACCCTCGTGCTCGGAAAGATTTTCCAGACGCTATGATCGAGGTGCGCGAACTGCGGAAAGGCTTCGGGTCGCAGCCGATTCTCGAAGGCGTGAACTTTGAGATCCAATCCGGTGAATCGGTGGTGATCATCGGGCGCAGCGGCGGGGGCAAGAGCGTATTGCTCAAGCAGTTGATCGGCCTGCTCAAACCCGATGCCGGCGAAGTGCGCATCGAGGGGGAAGACATCGTGCCGATGGACGAGCGGCAATTGTTGCGCGTGCGGCAGAAGTTCGGGATGCTCTTCCAGGGCGCGGCGCTGTTCGATTCGCTGACGGTGGCCGAAAACATCGCGTTTCCCTTCCGCCGCCGCCGGGATGTGACGCCGGCCGAAGTCGCCCGGCGCGTGAGCGCCGCCTTGGAGATGGTCGAGCTGCCGGGCACGGAACACAAGAAACCCTCCGAGCTTTCCGGCGGCATGAAGAAGCGCGTGGGTCTGGCGCGCGCCATTGTGTACCAGCCGCAAATCGTGCTGTATGACGAGCCGACGACGGGATTGGACCCGATTGTGTCGGACAGCATTGACCAGTTGATCATGCGGGTGCGCGACCGCCTGAACGTGACGACGGTGGTGGTGACGCACGATATGCGCAGCGCCCGGCGGGTGGGCCACCGGATTCTGATGCTGCATGACCGGCGCGTTTACGCCTCCGGCACACCGGACGAAATTTTTTCATCGCAAGACCCGGTCGTTCGGCGTTTCATTGAGGGCGTCTCGGACCCGAAAGAACATTATTTCTGACATGAGCCAGTCGCGTCTGGAAATCAAAGTGGGAGTCTTTGTCCTGGTGGGACTGGTCCTGCTGGCCACCCTGCTGATTCTCTTCAGCAAGGGGGTCACGCGGTTTTCCCGGACGTATGACCTTTATCTGGAAACCACGGACGTGGGCGGCATCAAACGCGGCGCCAGCGTGCTGATGGCTGGTTATCCCATCGGCAGCGTCACCAAGCTCATGCTCTCGCCCAACGGCGACACAGTGACGCTGCTCCTTGAGATCAAGCAGGAACATCGCATCCGCACCAACGCGTTCTTCGTGCTGGAACAGTCGGGCTTCCTCGGCGACCAGTACGTGGCCGTCTATCCGGGAAAGAATCTGGATGTCCCCTTCCTCGAACCGGGCGCGCATGTCTCTTGTCCCCCACCCTTCAACCTGCAACAAACCGCCCGCGACGCCAGCGGGTTCATCCATCGGATTGATGAAACCGCGCGCACACTCAACGAAACCATTGCGGACGTGCGCCTGAGCCTGCTCAACCAGCAGACCCTCACCAACCTCGCCGTCACCGCCAGCCAGATGCGTGCCTTGTCTGATCGCGCGCTGCTCACGGTGGAACAGATTCAGGGGCTGGTCGCCAGCAACCGACCCGTCCTCAGCGGCTCGGTCAGCAACCTGGCGGTCTTCACCGACCGCCTCAATCAACTGGCCGGGTCGCTCGATCAGGTCGTGGCCACCAACAGCCCGCACCTGGGCGCGGCCGTCAAGAACGTCGAGTCCGCGTCCGAGTCGCTCCAGGACCTGATGACGGACCTGCGCGCCGGCAAGGGGCCGGCGGGCCGGATGCTTTCCGATGAGGAAATGGCGGCTGACCTCGCCCGCATCGCCCACAATCTCAGCATCACCAGTAGCAACTTGAACCGGCTCGGCCTTTGGGGAATCCTATGGAAACGAAAAGAGCCGCGCGATCATGAACCTGTGTTTCAACCCGTGCCGCCGCCCAGCCGGCCAATCCAAAAATAAATCATGGCCCTCTGGGTAATCCGCATCTTCTTCCTGTGCCTCTGCACGGTGGGTGGCTACGCCATCAGCCAGGTGCGCCCGGAGTTCGTCGGCGGCAGCCACGGCGGCCTGATTGGCATGATCATCGGTTTCGGTTTTGGCGGCCTGATGATCGCCGTGGATGAGATGCTCAAGGGTTTCTCCCTGCGCGCTTTTTCGGCCACCACCTTCGGCCTGTTGCTGGGCATTGCCGTGGCGGCGCTGATTGACCGATCCGGCCTGTTCGACACGGTGGACGAACCCACCCGCCTCCTGGTGCGCCTGAGCCTGTTCCTCTCCTTCAGCTACATCGGCATGGTGCTGGCCATGCGCAGCAACAAGGAGGACTTCTCGCTCATCATTCCTTACGTGCGTTTCGCCCCGCGCAACAAGCCGGACAACCTCCTGCTCCTGGACACCAGCGTGATCATTGACGGCCGCATCGCCGACCTCATCCAGGCCAATTTCGTGGAAGGCATCATCGTCGTGCCGCGATTCGTGCTCCATGAACTCCAGCAGATCGCCGACTCCAGCGACCCGATCAAGCGCGCCCGCGGCCGCCGCGGGCTCGAAATCCTCAACAACATCCAGCGCAACCCGCGCAACGAGTTCAAGATTCATGACGGCGATTTCACCGATGAAAAGGACGTGGACGCCAAACTCATCCGGCTCGCGCGCAACCTGGGCGCGAAGCTCTTCACCAACGACTACAACCTCAGCAAGGTCGCCGAGCTTCAAAATGTGAACTTCGTCAACATGCACGACGTGGCCAAGTCGCTCCGCTCCATTCTGCTGCCCGGCGAACTGCTCTCCTTGCGCATCGTGCGCGAGGGCAAGGACAAGGGCCAGGGCATCGGCTACCTGCCCGACGGCACGATGGTGGTGGTCAACAACGGCCAGCCCCACGTGGGCAAGCAGGTTCTCGTGCATGTCCAAAGTTCGCTGCAAACCGGCGCGGGCGTGATCGTTTTCGCGGAAGTCCGGCAGCACGCCGCCACTGAAACCGTCACCACCTGAGTTGTCCGTCATGAACTTCGTCACCGTCTCCACCGCGTTCAACTCCGCCGAGGCGCACCTGACCCGCTCCCGCCTCGACGCGGCCGGCTTCCATCCCGTGGTCAAGCACGAGCTGTCTTCGCTCGCCCTCGAAGGCTACTCGCTCGCCGCCGGCGGCATCCTCGTACAGGTCCCGGAAACCGAGGCCGACGAGGCGAAGGAATTTCTCAACGCGCCTCCGAATCCCGCCGAATGAGTCCCGCCCGCGCCCGGTTGCTTCACCAGCTCCAGCAACGTTTGCCAGCCGGCGAACTCTCCTTGAACCCTCGCGTGCTCTCCCAATACGCGGGCGACAAGTGGTTCGCCGCGCACCAGCCGGACGCCGTTGCCCGGCCCCGTTCGACCCGGTCCGTTTCGACGATTCTCCGCTTCGCCAACCGGCATCAGATTCCGGTGACGCCGCGGGGCGCCGGCCACGGTTACGTGGGAGGCTGTGTTCCATTGCGCGGCGGCATCGTCCTTTCGCTCGAACGGATGAATCGGATTCTGGAGATCAACCCGGACGACTTCGTTGCCGTAGTTCAGCCCGGTGTGGTCACCGCCCGCCTTCAAGCCGAAGTGGCAATGCGGGGATTGTATTATCCGCCCGACCCGGCCAGCCGCGCGGAAAGCTTCATCGGCGGGAACATTGCCACCAACGCCGGCGGCCCGCGCTGTTTGAAATACGGGGTCACGCGCGATTACGTCCTCGGCCTCGAGGTCGTGTTGGCCGATGGCACGGTGGCGCGCCTGGGCGGGCGGACGCACAAGAACAAGACCGGTTTCGATTTGCATCGTCTGTTCGTGGGTTCGGAAGGTCTGCTCGGCGTGGTCACCGAGGCCACGCTCAAACTGCTGCCGCTCCCGCCGTATCGGGCGAACCTCGCCATCGGATTCAGTTCCATGCGCGCCGCCGTGCGCGCCCTGCACGGGATCCTGCGCGCCGGCTTTCTCCCGACGGCGCTCGAACTGGCGGATGCCTTCACCCTCGCCGCCGCCTACCGGCGCACCGGGAGCGAGCGACTCCGCGGCTGCCGCGCCCACTTGATCGTGGAATTGGATGGCCAGCGGCAAAGCGTGCGGGACGAAATCCGTAGCCTTCAAGGAATCATCCGTCGTCAGAAGCCGCTGTTCGTTGAAGTGGGCCTCGGCGACCGTCAATGCGAGCGGATCTGGAAAATTCGCCGTGAATTCTCCTACAGCCTCCGCGACACGGGCCTGACCAAGCTTAACGAAGACATCGTCGTTCCGCGCGGCCGGTTGGAAGACCTGTTTGCCTTCGCCGCACGCCTCCAAAAAAAGCACGGGCTGGCGGTCGCCTGCTTCGGTCATGCCGGCGACGGGAACATCCACACGAACGTGATGGTGGACTTCAACCAGCCCGGGGCGAAACGGCGCTCGCGAGCCGCGCTCGACGAGTTGTTCCGGCATGTCCTGGCCTGGGGCGGTTCGATCACCGGCGAGCACGGCATCGGCATCGCCAAACAACGCTGGTGGCCGCTGGCGGTCTCCACCGAGGTGCGCAACCTGCATCGCAAGGTGAAGCGGGCACTGGACCCAGGCGGGATTCTCAATCCGGGCAAGTTCATTGGTTGATTTCGCGAACACTGCGCCGGGGGGAAACGTCCCGGGGTGAAAAGTAGTATTTCCACATGGCGCCAGAAGACATTTGGGAATTGCGCGATGCCCAGCCATTTGTGCCCTTTCGCATTTGCCTGACGGATGGCAAGAGCTACGACGTGCCGCACCGGGAATTTGTGATGATCTCGCGCACCGTCATTCATATCGGCGTGGCCAGCCAGCCCAACGGCGGTCTCTACGATCAAATTATTCGAGTCTCGCCGCTTCGCATCGTGCGCGTGAAAAGTTTGCAGGCCGCTTAACCGCTGAACGGACGATTGACTTCGCCCCCAACTTGCCGCTGAATCGCGGTCACCGGTAGCAACTGGCAGACAGGGTTATGCGACCAGATCAATGGCAGCTCTTCAAAGCCGCGGCCAAACGACAAACCCGCGGCGGACCCATTCCCCTCGCGCTCATCGTGGATTGTCCGTGGATTCCGCCCTACTGCGGCGTGAGTCTCTGGGATTATTTCTTCGACGTGGACACCTGGTTTCGCGCCAATGTCCAAGTGCAGCGCGACTTCCCGGACGTGATCTGGTTTCCCTCGTGGTGGTCGGAAGTCGGCATGGGCGCGGAACCGTCCGCCCTCGGACCGCGCCTCCGCTTCAATCGCCACCGCGTGCCGGACGTGGAACATCTGCCCTTTCCCCTCGAGCAATTGGATGAACTGACCCTGCCGGATCCCAGAACGGACGGCTTCATGGCGCTGTGTCTGTATCGCTACGAAAGACTGAGAACACGCATCGCTGATGAAGGTTTCACCATTCCGGTGGTTGCCGCGCGAGGACCGCTCACCATTGCCTCGTTCTTCCGCGGCGTGACGGACCTGATGACCGACATCGTGGACGCGCCCGAGCGCGCCTTGAAAATCCTGAGTCTTGCCACCGATGTCAGCATCGGCTGGCTGAAGGCGCAGGCGGAAGTCATTGGTGGAAGCGTCGAGGGCATTTTGATCCTCGACGATATCAGCGGCTTCATCGGCCGAAAACACTACCAGCAGTTCGCGCATCCGTTCCTCAAGCGGATGTGCGACTCGTTCCCGTCCGATTGGGTGAAGGTGTTTCACAACGACGCGAACGTGACGGCGTGCATTGACCTGATTCCCGACGCCGGCTTTGACGTGCTCAACTGGGGACTGGACCTGAGCATGACGAAAGCCTGCGAGAAGGTCGGCGGAAGGATGGCGCTCATGGGCAACGTGCCACCGCTCGATCTGGGCGCCCGCGGCACACCGGATCAAAACTACGCCGCCGCCATGAAAGCCATGCAGGACGCGGGCGAGCACCCGCTCATCCTCTCCTGGGCGGGCGCGACCACCACGGGCATCTCGGCGGACAACGTGCGCGCCCTCGTCCGCGCGGCCCGCGATTTCAACGCGAAGAAATGAGTGAGCCGAAAGCGATGGCATGCCAACACCGCTCGATTCAGTTGCGAAGCGGTTGAGTGAGAATCCAAAATCCGAAGCCCGAGAGCCGAAGGAATTCCGAAATCCGAGGGCCGAATATCCAGGCTCTCCAATCGTGCCCTCGTCATTCGGATTTCGGACTTCGGGCTTCTTTCGGAGTTCGGTTTTCCGGATTTCGCAGCCCGACGAGATTCCGCGGCTTGCGTTCGACTTGAGATTGGCTTGGATGGGGCCGCGTAAGGGAATTCCGGTTTTGACTTCACGCCACCGAACCCGCATCGTCACCCGCGACATGAACGTGAACGAACTGATCAAACTGCCCAGCGCCAAACTGAAACGCATTCTGACACTCAAGGGGAAAATTGAACGTCTCGAAGCGCAGTTGGCTGCCTTGGTGGGTGGCGCAGCGGGCGGGCCGCGTCGAGAGACCCGCCACAAACGCCGGCCGTTGAGTGCCGCGGCCCGGAAACGAATTTCCGCCGCAGCCAAAGCCCGTTGGGCCAGAGAGCGCGCCGCCAAAGCCCGATAAGCCCGGCCTCACGCAGAAATTCGAGGCGCCGGCCCAACCAGCACCACGAATTCGCCTTTGAGACTCCGCTTGCGCGCCACCTCCAGCAATTCCGCGGGCGTGCCACGCAGGAATTCCTCGAACTTCTTCGTCAACTCCCGCGCCAGCACCACTGGCCGGTCGGGAAAGACTTCCTTCAGTTCACCCAGAAGTTTCTCGATCCGGTACGGCGACTCGTAGAAGACCAGTGTGCCGCTCACTCCCTTGAGCGACTCCAGCTTGTTCCTTCGCTGACCGGATTTGTGCGGCAGAAACCCGATGAAATGAAATTCATCCGTCGGCAAGCCGCTGGCCGTCAATCCGGCCACCAACGCGCAAGCCCCCGGCACCGGCTCGACCCTCAGCCCCGCGGCGAGCGCCGCCTTCACCACTCGCTCGCCTGGGTCACTGATGCCCGGGCTGCCCGCGTCCGTCACCAGCGCCACCTTCTCCCCGCGCCGCAACCGTTCGATGATTTCTTCGCTGCGTCTGGCTTCGTTGAACTGGAAATAGCTCAACAACGGTTTGCTGGTGCCGAAATGCTTGAGCAACTGCCCCGTACGTCGCGTGTCCTCTGCCGCTACCACGTCGCATTCGCGCAACACTCGCACCCCCCGCAACGTCATGTCTTCCAGATTGCCGATGGGCGTAGCCACCAGGTAAAGCGTGGATGGTTGAAGTGCGGGCAAATCCATGTGGAAAGAGTAGTGCGAAGCCGGGGGAGACAACATCCAAAAACCGTCCGCACTCGATGCTCGATGTTCGATGTTCAGGGCCCGATAAGACCAGGCCCACTTCCGGTAGCAGCCCTCGCGCTGCGCGAACCCTGCCCGCCCCGCCCCGGCTACCAGCCGTTCGACCAGCCCTCCTCTCAGTCGAAATGGGGAGCATACACCTCCGGCGTGTGCTTTGCGGCGTCGCGCCGCAAAGTTCGCCACACAAACCCAGCCCAGGTGACTGTGCTCAAGTTGGTATCACGATGCCGTCCGCGCGACGCGGACGGTGGCACGTGCGACGCGTGGGCTCCCGGTTCAACCGCGCTGTTACGGCTTGGTCATTCGTCAGGCCCACCGGGCATGCCCAAACTCCCGAACCGACATCCCCCAGATCCTCGCCGTTTCCAAGACCCTTGGGCACCAGGCTTGTACTTTCCTCGAACCAAAAGCGCAGCGACATGAGCGGCGTCCGCCGCGGCTTGTCGGAAGTGCCGTAAAGCTTGTGAAGTCGGTGCGGCTGGGTCTGCGGACCCAGCCGCGCTCAATTCCCACTTCAGTATTCGCGCTCGGTCACGAAGCCCGGTTGCGGAACCGGGTATCGGCCGTTGGCATCGGCCACGAGCGGGGCCGGGGAATCCGCGGTGATCTTGTCCAGGCCCGGGGCCATTTCATGCGGGCACTCGAGCATTTCCTCGAAGGTGACTTCCCGTCCGGTGTGCGCCGCCATGCGACCCATCGAAGTGACGAGACTGGCTTCCACGCCGCGCTTGACCTCGTTGTAGGGTTTGTCGTTGCGGATGGCGGCCATCAAGTCGTTCCACTCATTCTGGTAGGGGTCTTGTTCGCCCGGGATCACGGGCGATTCCCAGATGCGGTCGGCGCTGCGCGGCAACTGTCCCTTGAAGAGACTGGATGGGAAGCCGCAGTCGCCGCTCTTCGAGCCGATCCCGCTGCCCTTGGTGCCGTGGATGTAACTGGAAAAGTTGTCGTAGCAACCGGTCATGCAGCGGCCGTTGAAGACGAACTTGGTGCCATCCGGGTAGGTGTATTCGACGGCGTAAGTGTCGAAGTTCTGGTCCACGTACGTGACGCCTTCGGGGCTTTGGCGATAGTGACGGCCACCGAGGGCCTGGGCGCGGATGGGCCAGGCATTCTTCATCCAGCCACAATGGTCAATGATATGGATGTAGAAGTCGCTGAAGTTGCCGCCGCTGGCCCAGAGGAAACTGTGAAAGCGTTGAATTTGGTACATCAGGTCGCTGATGCCCGCGGGCTTGGGCGGCGAACTGAAGAAACCGACCGGCCCATGCATCCGATAGCCGCGTTGGAGGATGATGTCGCCAATCTGGCCGTCGTGGATGCGGTTGACCATCTCCTGCAAGGCGCGACTGTGACGGGACATCAAGCCGACGCCGACCTTGAGGTTTTTGGCGCTGGCCTTCTCGCCCAGTTCAAACATGCGTTTGCTGGTCGGGCCATCCACGGTGACCGGTTTTTCCATGAAGACGTGCAAGCCCTTTTCAATGGCGTAAGCAAAATGCACCCAGCGGAATGCAGGCGGGGTGGCGAAAATGGCGACGTCGCCGGGCTTCAGGCAATCCATGGCCTTCTTGTAGCCATCGAGTCCAACGAACTGGCGATCCGGCGGCACGTCCATTTTGTCAGCATGCTGGCGCTTGAGGTTGCTCACACTGCCGCGGAGGCGGTTCTCGAAGACGTCGGCCATGGCGACCAGCTTGGTCGGGCCGTTGTTCACCGAGAGGGCATTGGCCGCGGCGCCGCTGCCGCGTCCGCCGCAGCCGATCAGGGCGATCTGGATGGTGTCGGTGCTGGCCGCGTGGACATGCGGAATCGCCACCCCCGCCAGGGCCGAAACGGCGGCGAGGGTGCCGGTCTGCTTGATGAAATCGCGTCGGGAAGTAAGGGAAGTATTGTTCTCGTTCATGGTGAAATCCTCAGCCGGTCGGGCCATGCGTGTCAATACCAGAGAAGCGGAATTGCGCCGAGGATTGGATTGGTGCAGGCTGGCGCGGTGCATACGAAAGCCTTCAGCCTGCTGGCGATTCTGGGTGTGGCGTTGACGCTGGGAACGTGCGGTTGCCGCAACGTCTATTACGCCACTTACGAGAAGTTCGGCGTTCACAAGCGTGATTTGCTCAAGAAAAGGGTCACCGCCGCGCGCGACGATCAAAAGGAGGCCCAGCAGCAGTTCAAAGACGCGCTGACCCGCCTGAAGGAAATCACGAAGTTCGATGGCGGCCGGCTTGAGCGCGCCTACAACTCACTCAAGAGCGAATACGACGCCTGCGTCGCCAAGTCCGAGGACGTGCGCAAACGCATTCGCGACGTCGAGACGGTGGCCGCGGACTTGTTCGAGGAATGGGAGAAGGAGATCGGCCAGATCAACACGCCGACTTTGCGGGACTCGAGCCGCGAGCAGCTTGCCGCCACCCGCCAGCGCTACAATGAATTGCATCGCGCGCTCAAAAGCGCCGAGCAAAGCATGTCGCCGGTGCTCAGTCAGTTCAGCGATTATGTCCTTTATCTCAAGCACAACCTGAACGCCCAGGCCATTGCTTCGCTCCAAGGCGAGACGTCCAGCATTCAACAGGAGATCGCCCGGCTCATCGAGCAGATGAACGCCTCCATCGCCCGGGCCGACGAGTTCATCAAGACGTTGCAGTAGCCGCGGCGGAAGGGAACAGGAGCGGGCAGGAGGCTGGGGCAAGCCAGATGCGCAAGCACCAAAAACACCCAAGGGCCAAAATACCCAAACACCCAGATGAATGCTGGTCCACAACTTGGGTATTTGGGTGTTCGGGTATCTGGATATCTGCGGCCTTGAGTCCTTGGGTGTTCGGGCCATTCGCCCGGCTGGCTTGCGCCCGCTCACTTCTCGCTCGACTCCGGGCCTTCAACGTTGCGAATCCGGATACCGCGGAAAGCGGAACTGGTTGACCACGAAGCCAGCCCAAACGGCTTGGATAGTTCGATGTCGCCGAAGCGTGTGTTGATTTTTCGGCCGGCCGTCAGCAGGTCCACGATCTTTTTCTGCTCTATCCAGGCCTCGATTTTCGGTTCCGAAACCCGCACCCGGATGCGATACCAGCGGCCGGTTTCGAAGGTGACATACTGGCTGGTTTCGTTTTCCGAGGCGTCCGCGCCATCAATGCTCGAAATGCCCACCACGCCCCCGCCCCAGCCGCCCAGGATGAGGCTGCAATGCGAGTCGCGCACCGGGAAGGTGAAACCGCAAAAGAAGTCCGAGCCGGCCACGCGCATGGCCTCGAACGTCACCTCGTAGTTTACGGTGGGAACGGGATTGGTGTAGTTCACGCCCACAAATGGGTCGCCGGCCCAGAAGACCAGCAACCCTTGTTGCACTTCCACGCGGCCGCCGCTGTCGAACTCCGTGACGCGCCAGCCTTGAAGCGACCGGCCATCGAAGAGCGGGCGCCATCCATCGCCGGTGACGGCAGCGGGCGGTTGCGCGGCAGCGGCGGTGAGAAGCTGCTGTTCGGTGGAAACGGCGGGCGCGGGCTCGAGAGCGCGAATCTCCCACGGCGGCGCGGTCGCAGAGGGCGCGGTGCGGGCGGATTCGCAGCCGGTGAGCGCCAACATCAGGCAACCGCCGAGGCTGAAAGCGAAAAGGTTCTTGTTCATCTTGGGCGGCAGTTTTATTCAATCCAGAGAGAAATGCACGATTTGAAAATGGCAGAAGCACCACGACGAGGCGCATCCGGCATGCCGGCAACCCAGTCTGCCGACACCTGGCCGCGTGACCGGGCTGGACGCCGGAGTGGCGGCTCACACTCCGCTCTGGAGCGAATCATGAGCGCACCGCAATTACCTCCGTTTCTCAGCGTCCAAGCCGACGGCGTGACGTTGGCCATCAAACTCCAGCCGCGGGCCTCCAAGAACGAAATCGGCGAACCGCTTGGCGCGGAGTTGCGGATCAAAGTCACCGCCCCGCCGGTGGACGCGGCAGCGAATGAGGCATTGCTTCGACTGCTGGCCGAAAAGCTGGACTGTCCGCGCGGCTCGGTTCAATTGGCGCGCGGTCACACCTCGCGTCACAAACTGGTCAAGGTGCAGGGCCTGACGGCGGACGAGGTCTTGCCCAAGCTCGCAGGCCGGTAGGCGAAAGGGGCGGAGTTCTCGCAGCGCGACGAGTCACACCCCGTCGTACCCATTGACCCTCCAAGCGCTTGAGATGAGCCGATCACCCCCTGAATCCTTACCACCTGCTCAAAGCGTTCCCTCGTTGGTTGAGACGAAGAACTCATGGGCGCGCGGCCGCCAGGCCGCTTCAACGCAGGTTTTGCAGGCCGGCGCGGAAGCGGCGTGAACGCCGCGCGCCAAAGTCGCCAAGGATTCAGCATCACGCCTTCACCGGCAGGGATGCGTTTGCCAACGGCGGAATGACTTGTTTTACTGCGCGCCTTGAATTCGTTGACTGACTCCATCGAGAGCACGGGCGCGTGGGCGCCGTGGCTCTTCCTGGGTTTGTTCCTCGCCGCTTCACTGCTGATGATCTGGCGGTTGGAGGCGATGAACGACGGGGGCTTCGAGGGTACGGTGCTCGGAACGCTGATCATGCCTTATTGCTCGGGTGTCGGAAACCTGATCTTTGCCTTCGTGGTCGGGCGCAAGGACGGGGCGGCCGGCGAGGTGATGACCAACGCGCTGGTCAACAACGTGACCAACATGACCCTGCTCATCGGTTTGCCGGCCATCCTCTGGGGTTTGCGCGTGCTGCCGGCCACCGCGGGCAAAGGCAGGCGGCGCGGCCCGAACAAGGAACACAAACTCAATCGCCTCTCGCTGCTGCTCACGCTGACGGCAGTCTTGTTCTTTACCGGCGCGGTCTGGGCGCTGGCGCGTGATGGCCGGCTGGATTTCGGCGATGGCCTGGTGCTGGTGGGCATGTTCCTGTTCTGGCAGTCCTTTCACGTCTTCGACGTGCTCAAGTCCAACGTCCGCCAGAACCGGTCGTTGAGCTGGACGCTGCCCTTCGATCTGGCGCTGCTGGCCGCCGGCGCCCTCGGAACTTACTTCAGCATTGTCTGGTTGGTGGAGTGGATCGGGCGCATCGAGACGGGGTTCATCAGCCAACAGAATCTCGGCTGGTTGAGCGGCTGGCTGATGGTGGTGCCGAACGCCGCGCTGGCACTCTACTACGGTTGGCGCGGCAACCCGGAGGTCGTTTACACCTCGCAGGTTGGCGACGGCCACATCTGCATCCCGCTTTGCGTGGGGGTCGTGGCCCTGCATCAATCCTTTGCCGTGCCGGCGGTCTTCCAGACAGGGGTGCTGGTGCTGGCCTTCGCGACGGTCCTGCATCTCGTCTGCGTGACGCTGCTGGGCGGACTGCCCCGCTGGATGGGCGCGGTGTTGGTGGCCGGCTACGGGTATTTCCTCTACCAGGGACTGCTGAAGTGAGTGCCGCCCGGGCCTAATACGCGAGCGGATGGGCGCGCACCTTTTCGCTCAACTCGGCAAACGGCACCTGTGCGTTCAACCAGCGCGGGTCTTTGGCAATTTCCGTCATCGAGGCGTTGGTGTTGTTGCAAATCAGAAACACGCCCTCCGCCAGCACCAGGAACGACTCGAAGCCCGTCCCCACGCTGTGCCGCGCGAACTCGAAGTCACCCGGTCCGTACTTGGCATCAAGCAGTTCGGCGCGAAGCGGGGCCAGGTCATTCGCGAAGTTCTTGAGAAACACGTCGTTGCGCGGCCCGAGGTAGGCAATGACCCGCGCCTGGTGATGCCGCAGGGAAACCACGGCCCATTCGTCGAACACCACCCTGCCGTAACGGTCATTCATCTGGCTGGCGCAATCCCGAATCAGCCGCATGAGGTCATCCAAAGTCATAAGTTCGCGTCGTTTGACGCGGTCGAGCAGAACAGGTTTGGTGCCAGCAGACAAGCGCATTCGCCCCCGCCGCCATTGGCGCAAATCATCGCAACGAGGCAAACCGACAGGAAAGTGAGTGTCCACTTTTCAACTGCGCCGCGTCAGATTTGCCGATAGTCTGCGCGCCGTCCGATGCACCGTCCCGATCAGTTCCGCCCGCCTGGGCGGAGCACCAATGCAACTGAACAATTGACGATCGCCTTCACTTGGCTGATGTCAGCGATCGCCCTGGTGGCGTGGCTGTTGGTGGGCGGACAGTTGCTGTCGGCGGGCAGGTTTCTGGGCGAAGCCGGTTGGCCGGCGGCGGTGTTGGTTCTGGCATTGGTCATCGCCACGTTGATGTCGCTGGCCCGGCAGTTGCCCGGTCAGAATGTTCTCCTGGCCGCCACGATCATCGGGCTGATGGGCGGCAGCGCGCATGGCCTGGCGGCGGCGACGGCGATTCCATTTGGACCAATCCATTTCACCGATGAAGCCGGTCCAAGATTGCTCGGTTTGCTGCCTTGGCCGATGCCGGCAATCTGGATCGTCGCCCTCCTCAACTCGCGCGGAGTGGCGCGGTTGATATTGCGACCCTGGCGCAAAGTGCGCGCATACGGTTTTTGGTTGATGGGAATGACCGCAGCTTTGACGGTGCTGTTTGCCCTGGCGCTCGATCCGTTTGCCTCGCAGGTCCGTCATTACTGGCTGTGGCAACCGACGAGACTGCCATTGGACTGGCACGGCGCGCCGGTCGTGAACTTCCTGGGCTGGCTGGTGGCGACCTTGATGATCCTGGCGTTCGCGACACCGGCCCTCATTGACAAACGGCCGCGCGCCCGACCGCTGCCGCCGGACTATCATCCGCTTGCCATCTGGTTGCTCTGCCTGACGCTGTTCGCCGCCGCGGCCGTGGTTCACAAGCTAAGGATCGCAGCGGGTTTCTGCTTGTTTACGGGTGCGGTCGTGGCCGTCCTGGCCGGATTCATCCCGTGGAAATGGGAAGCGAGCGCGGCTCCCGTGCCGCCGCCAGCGTCGCGCTGACGGCATCGTAACAACATTTTGTGCCTGCCAGTTGATGCATAGGAAACATGGGACAAGCTTTGCGGCAGAACGTCGCAAGACACACGCTGTAAGGACGGATTGCGAACCGCCTGTTGGGCCGGGCGGTTGGTAAGCCGCCCCTCCGGCAGACCGTGGACCTGCAAAAAAGACCGAACTGCGCTTCGCCGGCGATTCGCCGTCAGCCCGCAAAAGACCCGACACGTTGTCAGTATTACCGCCAGCTTCAAACGTCCGTCGTCGCGCGCTATACTGGGCTTCCATGCGAGACAAGGAACAACCTCGTGGCCGGCAAATTGATGCGCTGGGCGTGCTGGCAATCTGCCTGGTCATCGCCACCATCGTTGGTTGCGTGATTGCGCAGATCAAGGTGTTCCAAGCCACGGGCTGGCAGTTGTGGCCGCAGGAGGCGTCACCGGTTCATTCCAGGGTCCCGAGTGCGACTCAAACGGCCGCCAGTTTCTCTCCGTAGAGGGCGGCCGGTTCGTCCTCCGATTCGTTTCAGCCGGGATTCGCGGCAACGCGCCGTGTCAACTTAAGCCGGCCCACGCGCGTGCCTTCCATTTCCTCGACGCGCAGTTCATACTCACCCACGGTCACGGTGTCGCCGGGTTTGGCAAATCCTCCGAGCCGGTGAGTCACCCAGCCGCTGGTGGTGGTGATGTTTTCCTCGCGCAACGGCGCCGCGACGACCTCCTCCAACTCATGCAGCGGCAGCGCCCCGGCCACGTCCCACGTCGTTTCATTGAGCCGGACGAGCAACGGCTTCTCCTGGTCGAATTCATCCTGAATCTGGCCGACGAGTTCTTCGAGAATGTTCTCGAGGGTTGCCATGCCGAGCGTGCCGCCGTATTCATCCACCACGATGGCGAGGTGCAGTTTTCGCTCGAGAAACAATTGGAGGAGCTTCTCCAGGTGCGCCGTCTCCGGCACGTAAATCAAGCCCCGCGCCGCGGGCAACAAGTCCGCGCCCTGCCGCGCTTTGAGGCGCATGGCGTAGAGGTCTTTGATATGCACCACCCCGAGGGTCTTGTCCAGGTCGCCGCCTTCGCACAACGGAAAACGCGAGTAGCGGGTCTTGTCGGCGATGTCGAGACAGGCGGCGATGCTTGCCTCGGTATCCAGCACCGTCATCTCCTGCCGGGGCCGCATGACTTCACGCACGATGCGGTGGCGCAGGTCCAGGGCATTGAGCACCAGATTGCGGCCGACCGGGACGGGCGCCGTCTGTTTCTGCGCCGCCCCGATGATCAGGCGCAATTCCTCCTCCGAGTGGACCAATTCCAATTCGCTGATCGGCTCGATGCCGAAGCGGCGGAGCAACCAGTTGGCGGCGTGGTTCAACAACCAGATGGCGGGAAACGACAGCTTGTAAAACCAGTCCAACGGCGCGGCAACCCACAACGAGGTGGGCAGCGGCTTGCGGATGGCCAGCGATTTGGGGGCCAGTTCGCCCGCCACGATGTGCAGGAAGGTGATGACCGAAAAGCCGACCGCGAACGCGATCGAGTGCTGGAGTCTGGGCGACTCGATTTGCAGGGCGCGCATCACGGGCTCCAGCAGGCTGGCAAACACCGGCTCGCCGATCCACCCCAGCCCGAGACTGGCCAGCGTGATGCCCAACTGCGTCGCGCTGAGCGCCGCGTCGAGATTCGCCAGAATGCGCCGCGCCACCCGGGCTTTCCGGTTGCCATTTTGGGCGAGCGTGACCAACTGGGTGTCGCGAACCTTGACCAGCGCGAATTCCGCCGCGACGAAAAACCCGTTGAGCAGGACCAGAAAAACCACGGCCAAGAGTTTGAGGCCAACCAGGCTGATCGCGTTCCAGTCCATGGCTTACAGTTTCACCTCGCCGAAAACGACTTTGAGGATGTCTTCAAGGCTGACGATGCCAACCTCGCGTCCATCGCGCGACAGGACCACCGCCAGCCGCTGACCGCCGCGTTGCATCCGCTGCAGCGCCGCCTCCAGCCGCGAGTCTTCCTCGAGGAACAGCGCCGGGCTGACAAACTCCGCCACGGGCCGCGCGGAGTCCACGTTCGCTTCAAACAGCAGGCGGCCAACGTTGACCATGCCGATGATGCGGCGCTGGCCATCGCGGGTCTGCCAGACGGGCAACCGCGTCAACCCGCGTTCGCGACACAACACCAGCACTTCGCCCACGGTCATCTCCGCGGTCACCGTCAGCGCCTCGGACATGGCGCGGGTGATCTGGCGCACCGTCAGGTTTGGCAGCTCAAGCACGCGCCCAATCATCGCCCGCTCCTCCGAACTGAAGACCTGCGCGGATTCCTGCATGGCCAGCCGAAGTTCCTCGCGATTACCGAACAAGAACCCCTGGAACGCCTTGCCGCCCGTCCAACGCAACACCCACCGGGAACAGGCCTCGACCACGGCCACCAGCGGTCGCAACGAGAGATGAATCAAACGGAACGGTTGTGCCAGCGCGAGGCAGAGCCGGTTCGGATAAGACCGGAACAGCATCTTCGGCAGCAGGTCGAAGAAGGTGTAAAACAAAAACACCGCGGCCACGAACACGACGATGAACCCGCCCCGGCGCAACATCGGTTGCGCGTGCAGGAGGGAAAACAGCCAGCCCAGCACTGCAAAGTTCGCCAGAGTGTTGCCAACGACGATGGTCCACAGAAAGTTCTCCGGGTTCTCGAGAAAGCGATGCAGCAATTGGGCCGAGGTCCGTCCTGCGCGCACCTGCTGGCGAACCCGCAGGCGGCTCAAGGCCGCCACGCCTGCCTCCATGCCGGAAAGAAAAAACGAAACTCCCAGGCAGACGGCGATCAACAGCAGGATGGGCAGGCTGGTGACCATAAGCATCAAGCGGCACATCCAACACCCAACCTCCAACACTGAACCGCCAACGAGTCATCGCACTTCGTCATGTTCGGTGTTGGATGTTCGACGTTGGATGTTCGATGTCTTCCGAGTGCGATTTTCATTTCACCTGTTCCACCAGCAACTCCCGCACGCGCCGGCCGTCGGCCACCCGCGCGGTCAGTTTCAGTCCCCGAAACGTGGCGGTCTCACCCGCGCCGGGCGCCACGCCCAGCAGATGCATCATCAATCCGCCCATCGTCTCGACTTCGGGCACGTCGCCCAGTGGCGGATATTCGCGCCGGAAATCGTCCAACCGCATCGCCCCGCTCACGCGCCAGCGACCCGGCCCAAGCTTCTCCATCACGAACCCTTCGCTCCCCGCCTCGCTCCGCAACTTGCCCACCAGTTCGCCGAGGATGTCCTCCATCGTCACCAGGCCGGCTACGCCGCCAAATTCATCCAAAACGATGGCCATGCCGCGTTGCTGGCGTTGGAGGCTCTTGAACAGTTGCAGCAGGTTCATCGTCTCCGGCACGAACGACGGGAATTCAATGGCCTCCTCCAGGTCAATTTGTGGATCCAGCAGCAGTTTGCGGGTGTTGAGGATGCCCACGATGGTGTCGGGCGTTTCGTCATACATGGGCAGCCGGCGATGCCGGTGCTTCCGGGCCGCCTCGATCATCTCTTCGATGGAAAGCTCGTCCGAGATGGCCGCCATTTGCGAGCGTGGCCGCATGACCTCTTTGACGGTGCGCCGGTCGAGATGGATGATTTGCAGGATGATGTCGCGCGCCGAACGGGGCAGCGTGCCCTGCTGCACGGCCAGTTCGACGAGTTCCTCGTACTCGGCATCGGTGAACGCCGGTTGAGGTTTGACGGACTGCGGCACCAGCAGGCGCAGCAGGGTGCGGTTCAAACGTTGCGCCACTTGGTGCAACGGCCGGGCCAACCGGTGCAACAACGCCAGCGGCGTCGCCACGCGCAGCGCCCACAGGTCCGACCTCCGCACCGCGAGTGTCTTGGGCAGGACCTCCCCGCCAAGCAAAGCCAGCAACAGCAACCCGGCCACCGTCAGCGCCAGCGGCCAGTGTTCGTTGAGCGCCATCCACAATCCCATCGCCACCAGTCCCGCGCCGGCAAACGTGTTGCCCAGCACGAGCGTCGCCAGCACATCCTGCGGTTGGGCCAGCAGGCGCGAAAGGGCCAGCCCCGGCCGGGTGCCGCGCTCCGCCAACTGACGCACCTGCCATTTGCTCAGGGAAAAAAGCGCCGTCTCCGCCAGCGCGAAGAAAAAGCTCGCCCCGGCGGAAATCACAATCACGGCCAAAGCCAGCAATGGCGCTGCGTCCATGCGCGCAGTATGGCGACGAATTCAGCGAGAAAAAAGGACAAAGCTTGAGCCAGAATAGTCAGCGCCCAGGAATCAGGATCCCGAAAAGCAGCAGCTCTGCGCCTCAATCGCAATCAAGCACTGGCCAATGATATTGCTTGGTGAGGACTGATCAATTGAGCGCCACCCCGCGCCGGATGTATGTCGGCACATCAAGGTCTTCGCCCTTGTGAACGGTTGGCTCGGTCTTGTCGAAGCGACCCTTGTTGACGATCTCCAAGGGCAGACTGCCTTGCCGCAGCCGGGGCGCTTGTTTGCGGGCGCGGCCACCTTGTTTCAACAGGAGCTGCTCGCGTTGCTCAGGGGTCAGCGTCGGCGCCGGCGGGACGAAACGCGAGGTTGGCCGCGGCGGCGGTTCTTTCTCGAGCAACTGCTCCTCCAAATCCGGAGCTTCCGAGCTGGCGGTCACGGTCGCCGGTTCCGTCTCCGTCACCGGCGCCACGACGGGCGTGCGGCCGTGGCGCGTGGCGATCACCGTCACGGCCAGGCGGTCGCGGAAGTTTTCATCCACCGCGGCGCCCATGAGGACTTGCGCCTTCTGGCATTGCTGGTTCACCGCCTCCATCACTCGGTTCACGTCCGCCATGGTCAGTTCCGGTCCGCCCAACAGGCTCACAAGCACGGCGTCCGCCTCCTTCAACGTCTGTCCGCCGTCGAGCAACGGATGCGCCAGGAGTTTCTCGAGCGAATCACGCGCGCGGGTGGTGCCGGCAGCTTCAACCGCCGCAAAGCAGCTCTCGCCGCGCCGATCGCGCAACAGCGCGCTCAATTCGTCCAAATGAATCTCGATCAAGCCCCGGTGCGTCAACAGCCGCCAGACGCCGCGTGCGCCCTCCACCAGCAACTGGGTGGTGGTGCGAAAGGCATCGAGGAGGGTGGTGTCATCATCCAGGAGCTTGCAAACCTTCTGGTTGGGCAGGCAGATGACGCCGTCGGCCGCGGCTCCAAGGTGCTCCAATCCCTGCCGCGCCTGTTGTTGCCGGCGGTTGCCTTCGAGGTCGAACGGCAGGGTCACGAACGCGAGGGTCAAGGCGCCGCTCTCCCGGGCGGCCCGGGCCAGCACCGGGCAGATGCCCGTGCCCGCGCCACCACCCAGACCCGCCACGATGAGAACCACCGCCGCGCCGGCGCAGGTCTCCTTGAGGGTCTGAAAATTTTCCTCGGCCGCCTTGGCGCCACGCTCGGGATCCCCGCCCGTGCCCAGGCCGCGCAGGAGTTTGGTTTCCAGAAGAATCTGGGCCGCCCCGGCCGGCGTGCCGAAGGCGGCGGCCTCGGTGTTCACCGCGACGAGGGTCGCTCCGGCAAAATCGGTTTCGCTCATGCGATGCAGCATCGCGCTGCCCGCGTCGCCCACGCCAAAGATTTTCACGCACAGCGCCCGGGCGTTGGCCGGCGGAGGCATCGGAGTCGGAGGGTCGGTTTGCATGAGGGATGAATTCAGGTTTTGGGCAGCCAGCGGGACAGCGCGCCTTTGAGACCCAGCGCCCACGAGGGTTTGGCCTCCCGCTTGCGGGCTTTGAACGAGCCGAACTTGACCAGGCCGATGGCGGTGGCGAACTCCGGCTGGTCCAGCGCCGATTTCAGACCGCTGATGGAGTTGGTCTTGCCCAGGCAGACCGGCAACTGGAAAACCCTTTCCGCCAGGCTCGCGATCTGCGGCACTCGCGCCGCGCCGCCGCAGAGAAAAACCCCGGCCCGCAAATAATCCAGCAGTCCCGCCTGCTCGACGTCCTGACCAACCAACTGGAAGATCTCCTCGATCCGCAGCGACATGATGCGGCGCAGATGCTCGAGGTTGAAGGACTTGAGCGGCAGTCCGTGTTCATTGGTGTGGGTGATGACCTGGCCCGGGGAGCCCTCGTCGGCGAACGCCGCGCCATACTCCAGCTTCAGTTGCTCCGCCCGCCCGAGCGGCACCTTCAAGCCGTACGCGAGATCGTTGGAAATATGATCGCCGCCCACCGCGAGCACGCCGGTGTGTTTGATCACGCCGTCGGCATACACCGCGTAATCGGTCGTGCCGCCCCCGATGTCAATGACCAGCGCGCCCAGTTCCTTGTGCTCGTTGCTCAACACCGCCAGCGACGAGGCCAGGCCATTGAACACCACCTCATCCACTTCCAATTGCATCCCCTTGACCACCCGTATCGCATTTTGCAGTCGGTTGAAATGACCGTGAACCACATGCACGTCCACCTCCAACCGCGCGCCCAACATTCCCACCGGATTCGTGATGCTGTCCTGGCCGTCCACCAGAAAATGCTGCCGGATGGCGTGCAACACACTGTTCTCCGCCGGCAAATTGATCGCCTTCGCGTTCTTGATCACATCCTGCACATCCTCCTCGGTGATCTCGCGATCCGCCGACACCACCGGATGCACTCCGCGATTGTTGAAGCCGCGGATATGTCCGCCGCTCACCCCGAGATACACACTGCGAATCTCCACATCCGCCATCTGCTCGGCTTCGACGATGGCGTGCCGCACGTCCTCCTCGACCGCCGGCGCGTCCACGATCTCGCCCTTGCGCACGCCGCGCGAGCGAGCCTGCCCGAGACCGACGATGTTCAACCCCGAGCCGTCGGGATTCAATTCACCGACCACAGCGCACACTTTCGACGTGCCGATTTCCAATCCGATGATAATTGAAGGAGCCTCAAACATTGGGTTTGCGATTGCGAAGGGTTTTCGGAGTTCTGGCCGGCGGCAACGGAAGAGCGCTGGCCTCGAGCCAACGCGCGGGAATGTTGTTGGTCACCGCGAGGTCCAGCCACGCCAGATGCCGGCCCTGACGCCGGCCCTCGTCGTGGATTTCACGCCAGCGCCGCAACTGCCGCTCCAGGTCATTCACACCAAACGTCACCTCGCTGCCCTGCCCGGTCGTGGCGACCAAAACCTCGGCCGCGCCCACATCCACCGAGCGCAAATCCACCACGCCGGCCATGGGTGAACAAGCAAACTCCGCGACCAACCGCAGCGCGGCGCGCGTCTGCGGCGACTCCACCCGCTGACCCGGTTGAATTTCCGTAAGCTTCATGCCGGTGATCAACGGCAGCGTCTCGTTCGTATGCGACAACGGCGAAGTCCGCTGGCGCGGGTCCAGCGGCACCATCACATAACCCTCGAGATCGAGATGGAACACCGCCACCTCCAGGCCGCCCTCGCGGGTGGCGCGCGGCACATTCACCTGCGCCACCGCTTCGCGCTCGGACACCCGGATGCGCAACGTGCGCGGCAACACCCGCTCCACCGACACCGCACTGACCAGCGGCACCAACTCCAGGTCGCGCTTCACGCGCGCCAGATCCAGCGCGAACAAATTTTGTCCGAGCCGCACCCCGGCCCAACGCCGCAACTGATCCGTCGCAATGACCCCGTCGGTCTGAATCTCGATCCGCTGAATATCGAACGAATGATTCTCATACACGGCCGCATTGAGCGCCCACTCACCGGCCCGCCAGAGCAGATACAACCCGAAGAATGTCCCGAAGGTCACCGCAAACGCGGCCGACACCAACCGCACTCGCGCGGCCCGGACCTTGCCGGAACGCAACTTCACATCCAACACATGTCCGCGGCTCAACCGCCGGTTACGCTGTTTTCGCTGGAACCACATGATCCGTTCTGACTACCTGGCTCTAAATCGCGCTTCTCTCAGGTCTTTGACGCGCGTTTTCCGACTCTTGATTCCTGATTCTCGATTACAATTTCAGGCTTTCAGTTCTCGCGTTACGATCCCCTCGCCCGTAGCGCAGACTTCCAGTCTGCCGTATCGCGGATTTTCAATCCGCTCCCCGCCGCCCCGCCGTAAATCAAACTCCGGCGGCGACCCACCGCCCATCACACCGTGCCGCGAGGCCTTCAGGCCGCTTCCGCGCTCGAAGCACTCGCGCGCCCCAACGACAACGGCCCGACCCTGCGCCGCAGCGCCAGCGCCACCATCCGCTCGCACAACTCGGCAAAACCGAGGCCGGCGGCGGCGGCGGCCATGGGCAACAAACTCGTCTCCGTCATCCCCGGCAACGTATTGACCTCCAGCACCACCGGGTCACCAGTCGCTTTCACCATCACGTCCACACGGCCATAATCCCGGCCGCCGATTGCCTGGAACGCCGCCAGACCCGCCTGCGCAATCCGCTGCGCCGTCGCCGCGTCGAACGGCGCGGGGCACAGATACTCCGATGCCCCCTCGGTGTATTTGGTCCGGTAATCATAGATGCCGGACTTGGGGCGCACCTCCACCAGCGGCAACGCCACCCCGTCCAGAATCCCCACCGTACACTCGCGGCCTTGGATTCTCTCCTCGACCAAGACCTCTGCACCGTGCCGCAACGACTCGGCCAGCGCGCCGGGCCAATCCGCCACGCGCTCGACGAACTGGAGGCCCACACTCGAGCCCTGGCGCACCGGCTTGAGCACCACCGGCGGATTCCAACCACGCGGCCAGGGCGAGCCTGCGGCAGTGACCACCGTAAAGCGCGCCGTGGGGACGCCCGCCGCCAGACAACGCTGCTTGGTCAAGACTTTGTCGAACCCGATGCGGCTGGCCTGAGCGTCGCAACCCGTGTAAGGCACGCCCATGTCCTCCAACTCCGCCTGAACCGCGCCGTCCTCCCCGTAAGCACCGTGCAGCGCGAGAAAAACGACATCTGTTCCGGGCGGTAATCGCCAGGCGCGCGGCCTGGGGTCCAACTCGAAAACCGAGTGACCGCATGAACGCAAGGCCGCAGCGACGGCCGCGCCCGAACGCAAGGACACCTCGCGTTCGGCGCCAGGTCCACCCAGCATGACCGTGATCTTCAATTTGTCATCCATACCAACACACTGCTAACGCCCGCTTTCCACCCGGCCCACGTAACGCTGACTTTCCAGTCCACCCTCCGCAGTCCTGCTACGGAGGACGGGTCGGCCCGAACCACCAAGCCGGTTGGAAAACCGGCGCTACATCCCGCCCAGTTGGAGTGTTTCCGATTCACCGATGATTTCCACTTCAGTCTCCAGCACCACACCGCGTTCATCGCGGGCGCGGGCCTGAATGATGGCAATCAACTCCAGCACATCCCGCGCGGTGGCCGAGCCGGTGTTGACGATGAAATTGCCGTGCTCGGCGGAGACGACCGCGCCGCCGATGCGCATGCCCTTGAGGCCCAGCTCATCAATGAGTTTGCCGGCAGGAATGGAGGGCGGATTCTTGAACAGACAACCGGCGCTGGGCGCAGCGGGCTGCGACGCCCACCGCTTCTGACTGAAAGTGTTCATGCGCTGCTCGATTTCGTCGCGCGGCGCGGGCCGGCAACGAAACACAGCTTCCAAAGCCAGGTGCGACTTGAACAACGGACAATGCCGGTACTCGACTGAAATGTCGCCGGCCGGCAACACCGAGACGCGCCCATCGCGATCCATGACGCGCACGGATTCGACGACGTTGAAAGTCCAGGAGCCCATGGCGCCGGCGTTCATGCGGAGGGCGCCGCCGACGCTGCCGGGGATGCCTTCAAGAAACTCGACACCGCTGAGGCCGTGGCGGCGGGCCTCGATGGCCACCTGTTTGAGTTTGGCTCCGGCCCCGCAACGCAATCGCCCCTGTGGAGTAGAGACGGGATCGTCCGGAACGCCCAAGGGCGACGTTGCTCCAGAGGGCAGGTCCGCAGCGCAAGTCCCAGGTGTTACTCCACGGGGCTCGACGGTGATGCGGCTGAAATGCGGGTGGGCCAGAGAAATGACGACGCCGCGAAATCCGCCGTCGCGCACCAGCAGGTTCGAACCGCGCCCCAACACAAAAAACTGCAAGGCTCGTTCGCGACAGAACGCGAGTGTGGAGGCGAGGTCTGACTCGTTTGCCGGGACGACGAACAGGTCCGCCGGTCCGCCCACCCGCAAGGTCGTCCGGCGGTCCAGCGGTTCGTGCCGGCGCACCACCGCCTCCGGCGAGAGTTGCCGCGCCAGATCGTCGGCGAAGTGTTCCTCGACGCGTCCCGGCTCATTCAGAATGGACAGCTCGGACATCATACGGCTTCGGGTTCTGCCACCCGGGCACGAGGATCAACGGGGCGTGTCGCTTCCGGCCCGGCGGCTTTCCGTGAAACACCGGCCGTAGTCTGAGGGTGAGCGGCAGCACGGGCCACGGCTCGCAAAATTGCTTCGGCGATTTGCTCCGCCGCCTTGGGCGAGTGCCACTGACCGAGGGCGCTTCGCATTGCTTCCCGCGTGGTCTGGTCCTCGACCAGTTGCACCAGCAGGTCGGCCACCTTTTCCGGAGTGCCATCCGCCTGTTCAAGCAACATTGCCGCGCCCGATTCCACGAAGGCACGCGCGTTGTGAAACTGGTGATTGTCCGCCGCGTGCGGAAAGGGCACCAGCAACGACGCAGCGCGCATGGCGGCGATTTCCGCCAAGGAGGACGCGCCGGCCCGGCTGACCACCGCTGTGGCCGCGCCAAGCGCCAGGTGCATTTCAGCCAGAAAGGGATGGACATGAGCCGGGACACCAGCTTCTGCATAGGCCTGCTTCACCTTCGCAAAATCTCCCGGGCCGGACAGATGCAACCATTGCCAGTGGGCCGCGCGTTGGGCCAGCAACGGCAGAGCCCTCAGGATCAAATCGTTCAACCCGGCGGCCCCCTGGCTACCACCCGTGACCAGCAGGACGGGTCTCGCCGGATCAAGGCCGAGTTTGGCGCGACACACAGCGGCGTCGCCCGGTTGGAACTCCGGCCGCACCGGCGTGCCCGTAACGGTGGTCTGCCGCGCGCGCAATCGCGGGGCCGCCGCGGCGAACCCGACGAATGCCTGGTCCACAAACCGGGCGAGCCAGCGATTGGCCCGACCGGGGAGGCTGTTGGACTCGTGCAGAAAAGTCCGCGCACCCGCGCAGCGGCCGGCCAGGACCGGCGGCGCGCTGGTGAAGCCGCCCATCGCCACCACCGCTTGGGGCGGATGCGCGCGAAATCCCTGGCGCGCGGCGCGCCAGGATTGCCAGCACCCGCGCACGAAAGCCAGCCGGCTGCCCTGTTGCAACGCGACGGCCGGCAGGGTGACGATCTCCATGCCACGCGCGGACTGCACAGCGCGTTGATCCACTCCCTTCGGCGACACAAGCAGAGCCACCTTGCATTGTCGCTGGTTCAGTTGGTCCGCCACCGCAAGGCCCGGGAAGAGATGTCCGCCCGTTCCGCCGCAGGCAATCGCGATGTAGGGAGATGAACGGGGTGATTGTGTCATGTCGGCTGCGGTGAAGGCAATTCATCCGAACGGGCAAACGGATTGGCCGACCGGGCTTCCGGTGCGCGCGCCTGCCGGGCGATGCTGAACAGCAATCCCACGCACACGAGCATGACCAGCAGGTTCGAGCCGCCGCGACTGATGAACGGCAAGGGAAGACCTTTGTTGGGCAGCACATTGGTCACCACCGCCATGTTGACAAAGGCCTGCAAGCCGATCAGGAAGGAAATCCCCGCCGCCAACAAGGTCCCGAAATCATCCCGGGCGCGCATGGCGATTCGCACTCCGCAGAACACGATGAGCACAAATCCCGCCACCACGCCGAGACTGGCAACCACGCCCAGTTCTTCGCCGACCACCGGCATGATGAAGTCCGTGTGGTGATAGGGAATGAAACCGCGTTTCTGCCGGCTGTTGCCCAAGCCCAGACCGTCCACGCCGCCCGACCCGAAAGCCAGGATCGCTTCATAAACCTGAAGGCCAGTGCCTTTGCGGGTTTCTTCGAGATGCAACCACGAGTAGATGCGATCCGACCGGGTCGGGTTGTGATAAATGAACAATCCGATGGCGGCCGCGGCGATGAGCGCCGGGGGCAACAAGTATCGCCAGCGGATGCCCGCGATCAACAGCATGATGCACGTCACCGCCCCAAGCAGGATGGTCGTGCCCACGTCCGGCTCCAGGAAGATCAACCCCATCACCACGGCCGCCGCCAGTCCCGGCACGATCACGCCGCGCCAGAACGTGTGCATCACCCGCGCGTGCCGCGCCCCGTACCAGGCCAGCAACACAATCACCGCCAGCTTCGCAAACTCCGACGGCTGAAACCGCACCCCCAACTCCAGCCACCGCCGCGCTCCGTTCACCTTCACCCCCATCACCAGCACCAGCACCAGCAACACCACCGCCGCCCCGTACACCGGCACCGCCACCCGCCCCAGCCACCGGTAATCACTCCGCGCCGCCGCCACGCACCCCGCCAGCCCCAGCCCGCACCACACCAACTGCGACACCAGATACTTCGCCCCCACCTGCGTCATGCTCGCGCTATAAAGCATCACCATGCCCAGCGACAACAAAGCCGCCACGCAAAACGCCAGAGTCGTGACCGTGAATTTCATTTCGCCAACCAACCAATCCACCCGCCGCCAAACACACACACGCAGCATCACCGCCCGCCCGCGGACAACCCCCCGCCCGCCCCTCAAGGCGGCGACCCGCCCGCCGGCGCCGCCGCCTTCACCGGAATCTTCAACTTCTGCCCCACCTTGATGCGGTCACTCGTCAGACTATTCGCCGACCGCAACGCCGGCACCGTCGTCCCGAACTGCTCCGCGATCCTCGTCAAATTATCCCCCGACTTCACCGTGTAAACCTGCTCACCACTCGGCGCCACCCCCGACCCCCCCGGCGGCGAACCCGTCGGCGCCACCGCCGGCGGCGGAATCTTGATCTTATCCCCGATCTGCAACCGCAACGGATCCACCCCCGGATTCGCCTCCTGAATCGCCTTCACCGAGACCCCGAACTTCCGCGCAATCGTCGAAAACGTATCCCCGCGCGCAATCGTATAATCCGACGCCACCGGCGGCGGCGGCGGCGACGTGGGCTCCGGCGGCGGCAACACCGGCGGCGACTCCACCACCACCGGCGGCGGATTCGACTCCACCGGCAACAACTGCTCCGACAACACCGGCGGCGTGGGTTGACCCAGCTCCGGCGGCGGCGCCTCCTCGCGGCGACAACCCTGCGCCAACAACGCCGCCAAGATCGCCACCACATGCACGCCCACCACGACGAAAAACGCCACCTTCACGCGCGACCGACCCGAAGACTTCTGCTCGAGAAACGAGCCCTGAGGAACGAGAGGACTTGGACTATTCATAAGTTTCAGTTGGCGCGAACCCGCGCCCATTACCAAGAGGCAAAGTTAAAACCAGTGACCCAGCGCCCGCCTCACACAACGCCGTCACCCACACACCCACAAACCCACACACCCACACACCCACCGTCCCGGTAGGGGTCGCCGCCCCTCGCACCCCAACCCGTTGATTTCCACCCGCCACCAAGCGCCGACCCGCCAAGACAAAGACGAGCTGGATCGAAACGAAAAAACAGCGGACCAAAACCCAACGGCCGCCACCAGTTAACCACCCCGCGCCCACCACGCAAGCAGTAAAAAACAACGAACCACGATCGCCCGCACCAACGGCAGCCGAGCCCGCGCTGCCCGCACCAACGGCAGCCGAGCCCGCACCAGCAAGCACCCCACCCACCCTTGGACCGCGGGTCTGTGACCCGCAGCGCCCCCATTCACCACGAGCCGCAGCGGGCCACCACCCCGCGCCCACCATGCAAAGAGGAAAACTCATCGAATCTTCAACGTCGCCAGCGCCAGCACGGCGAACAACACCCCGAGAATATAAAACCGCATCACCACCTGCGACTCGTACCAACCCAACTTCTCGAAATGATGATGCAACGGCGCCATGAGCAAAAGCCGCCGACCCGTGCCCGAGCGGCGCTTGGTGAAACGAAACCAACCGCGCTGCAGCAGCACCGAAGCCGCCTCCAGCACGAACACCCCGCCGGCCAACACCAGGACCAACGGCTGATGAATCAACACCGCCACCAGGGCCAGCGCGCCGCCCAAGGCCAGCGACCCCGTATCGCCCATGAACACCTGGGCCGGATGACAATTGAACCAGAGAAAACCCAGGCCCGCGCCGATGAGCGCGGCGCAAAACACCGTCAACTCGCCCGCGCCGGGCACGAACGGGATCTGGAGATACTCCGCCGCCTTGACATTGCCGGCCAGATACGAAAACACCAGAAACACGAACGCCACAATCACCGTCAACCCGATGGCCAGGCCGTCCAAGCCATCGGCCAGGTTGACGGCATTGGACATGCCCACGATGGCCAGGACCGTGAGCACCAGGCCGACCAGCGCGCCGGCCAGGACGGGCTGTTTGTAGAAAGGTAACATGAGCACGGAGATGAGATTGGAAACCAGGGGCGGCTCGCCGGGGGCGGGCAAGGGCGGCCCGCCCCGGAGGAAACTCAAGACCGGCAAGCGCCAGAGATAAACCGCGACGAACGCGGCCAGGGCGAACTGGACCCAGAGTTTGACGTGCGGCTTGGTCCCGCCGCCGGACTGCTGGACCACCTTGGCGTAATCGTCGTAAAACCCGAGCGCGGTGAGGACCAGAACGGCCAGCAACGTAAGCTGAATGAGAGTGTTCCACTGCGCCCAGAGCAGGGTGGAAAGGTTGAGGGCGGCGATGATGAGCAGGCCGCCCATGGTGGGAGTGCCCTTTTTGCTCAAGACACGCGCGGCCAGACCGCCGGCCAGCTCGGCTTTGTCGGCGTAAACCTGGCCAAACTTGAGCAGCTTGAGCCAGCCAATGACTTTTGGACCGAGCCACCAGGAGAGGGCCAGGGCGGTAAGGGCGGCGCCGGCGCTGCGCACGGTGATGTAGCGGAACAGGCGCAGGGGCGAGAGGTACTCGGCCCAACCAGTGCCTTCCGACCACTCGAGCAGTGCATGACTCAGGTAGTAGAACATTCAAGTTGTTTTCCATTTCCATTGCCGCGCAACACGGTGCCGATGCGCTCGAGACGCGTGGCGCGCGAAGCTTTCAACAGGATCAAATCGCCCGGTTTGGCGAAGGTCTTGACGGCAGCGGCGGCGGTTTCCACGTCCGCCATTTCGATGACGCGCGCCAGACCCGCCTCGCGCGCGCCGCGGGCGAGGGTGGCGGCGTGCTGGCCCACGGCGAAGAGCTGGCCAATGCCCAATTCGGCGGCGTGCCGGCCCACTTCGGCGTGGGCGGCTTCGCTGTGGTCGCCCAGTTCGGCCATGTCGCCAAGGACCGCAACGCGGCGGCCTTTGCAGGGGAGAGCTTTGAGGACGCGCAAGGCGGCGATCATGGAGTCGGCGTTGGCGTTGTAGGTGTCGTCGAGGATGCGGACGCCGCCGATCTCCCAGAGTTGGAGTCGCATTTTGGCGGGCTGACACTCGGCCAGGCCGCGTTGAATTTGGGCGCGGTCCAAACCGAGTTCCGCACCGAGCGCGAGGGCGAAAAGGGCGTTGGCGACCTGGTGTCGGCCGAGGAGGTTGATACGGTAATCGCCATCGTAAGCCACGCGGGGTGCGTTCACCGAGAAAGTAGCGCCTTGTTTGTCGAGGCGCACGCGGCGGACACGCCAGTCGTTGCCAGGTTGAAAACCAACTCTCACGACTGTGGCGCGCGCTCTTCGCGCCAATTGATCGGACCAAGAGTCGTCGCCATTGAGAAAGAGTCGTCCGTCAGAGGGCAGCAATTCCGCCAGCCAGCCTTCTTCGTCAGCAACACCGGCAAGGTCGCCGAAGAACTCGAGGTGCTCGCGGCCGATGTTGGTGATGACGCCGTGGCGGGGCTGGATCATTTTCACCAGGGGTGCGAGCTCGCCGGGATGGTTGGTGCCAGCTTCGAGGACGGCGGCTTGATGGCTGGGATCGAGTCGCAAAAGGGTGAGCGGAACGCCAATGTCGTTGTTGAAGCTTGCCTCACTCGAGAGCGTGGCGAGCTTTTGTCGAAGGACGGCAGCGATGAGTTCTTTGGTTGTGGTCTTGCCGTTGGAGCCGGCGACGGCGATGGTTTCGGGAGTAAGTTGCTGGCGGTAGGCAGCGGCGAGGCAGCCGAGGGCGCGACGGGTGTTGACGACGCTGATGACGGCGCATTGAGGCAGGCGCTCGGGCCGGCGAGCGCGCTCGAGGAGCACTGCGGCCACACCGCGGCTGGCTGCGGCCTCGAGGAAATGGTGCCCGTCAAATCGTTCGCCCGGGATGGCGACGAAGAGTTCGCCGGGGCGCGCCTGGCGTGAATCGGTGCTGACGCCGGTGACGTTGGTGGCGGGCGAACCTTGCCAGAGTTCGCCATCGCAGGCGGTCAGGATAAAATTTAAGTTTCGGGCTTCCACTGCTGACACTTCTGATTACGGCGCCGCGGCGGCGCGCTCAAGTTCGTACGGGCAGCCATTCGCTTCCATCGGCCAGGAGCAGCAATTGCTGGGCGACCACGCCGGTCAGCGGCGGGGCGTGGTTGGCGCGCGTCGCCGGAGAGCGAACGGGGCTGGCCGGCGCGGCGGTGTTTTGCTCGAGCGACGGGCGCGTCTGGCTCGCTTCGTGAGTCAACGCGGCAACGAACATTCGGTGCGAGATGACGTTCTGGGCGTTCATGGTTTCATGGGTTGGCCGGTGACCTCGCGGCGACAGTGCCAGGATTGCGGGTGCTCGGGCCGGCGGTGGCGGGTTGGTTGTCCGCCTGTTTGATTTCGATTTGATCGGGACGGATGTTCAGATAATTGGCGGCACGTTCGGCAACCTGGCGGAAGAGGGGCGCGGCGGTTTGCCCACCGTAGTAACCCTGACGCGGTTCATCCATGACGATTGTGATGCAAAGTTCGGGATTGTCGGCTGGGAAAAAGCCGATGAAGGACGAGATGTACTTCCCGGGCATGTAACCACCCACACCGGCCTTCTGGGCTGTGCCGGTCTTGCCCGCCACGCTGTAGTGTTCGAGGGCGGCCTTCGGCGCGGTGCCCTCGGAGGAAACCACGGTCTTGAGTGCGGCCACGGTCTGGCGGGCCGCTTGAGCGCTGATAACCTGCCGCACGCGCTGCGGGGTGTAGCGCGCAACCACGCGGCCTTCGCGATCCTCCAGCCGCTGCACCAGCATCGGCCGCATCAGCCAGCCGTCGTTGGCGATGGCGCACATGGCCATGGCCATCTGCAGGCGCGTGACGGCGATGCCGTGGCCCATGGGGATTTGCGCGATGCTGACTTTGCTCCAGTCCTTGACTTCATGGACGATGCCCTTGACTTCGCCCGGCAAAGGGATGCCAGTGCGCGCGCCGAATCCGAAGTTGCATACGTAGTCGTACAAACGCTGGTTGCCCAGTTTGATGCCGATCTTGGCCGCACCGATGTTGGAGGACTTGGTAATGATTCGTTCCACGGAGAGCGAACCGTACGAACCGTGGTCGTGGAGGACCCGGCCGCCAAAAGCGAAATGGCCGTGTTCACAGTCGAACTGATCGGAAAGGCGAACCAATTGGTCGTTCAAGGCGCCGGAGACGACGACAATCTTGAAGGTGGACCCCGGTTCCATCACGTCGGTGATGATGCGGTTGCGGCGGGCGTCCGGGTTCGAGCCGGGCTGGTTGGGGTCGAACGTGGGGAGGTTGGCCATGGCCAGGATTTCGCCGGTGCGCGGGCGGACAACCAAGCCCGAGATGCTCACCGGGTCATGCTTTTCCATCCCCTCGGCCAAAGCGGATTCCAGGAAGTGTTGGATGACCGAATCAATGGTCAGGACCACGTTGTAACCGTCGCGGGGTTCAACGTGCTGGGCGCGCCAGGTGAGTTGTTCACGTCTGCGGCGGTCGGTTTCGGAGGAGCGCCAGCCGTGGACGCCGGCGAGTTTGGAGTTGAGGGAGAGTTCGAGGCCGTCCTTGCCGGAGGTTTCGAGGATGGGCGAGCCTTGGAGGAGACGCTCGGACAAGCCGACGTGGCCGAGGACATGGGCGGCGAGGGATTTGTTGGGGTATTCGCGGAGCTGATCGTCCAGGGGGTCGGCAAAGATGGCCTTGGAGCGGAGGTCGTGGAGGGCGGCGCGTTGGGCTTTGGAGAGGGATTTTTCGTCGAGGCCGAGGTGAAGGTTGCTGAGGGCGTGTCGGATTTCCAGCCAGGTATCGGGTTTGACCTTGCGTTTGAGGACGACGTAGCGGTTGGTGAGGATGTGGCCGTGCTCGTTCTGGCGGAGGCGGGGTTGAAGGCGTTCGGCCAGGTCGGCTTCGGGGAGCTGGAGGAGCGGGGCGAGGAGGCGGGCCACCTGGGCATGGTGCGGGCCGATGAGGGAGGGGTCGGCGCAGATGGTTTTGACGAAGGAGCTGGTGGCCAGGATGTGGCCGTTGGCGTCGAGGATGTCGCCGCGGCGGGGTTCGAGGGTGGTTTGGTAGAGGGTGTTGCGGAGGGCTTTGGCGTGGAGTTCGTCGTGGCGGAGGATTTGGAGGTCCACGAGGCGGTAGCCCAGGCCGAGGAAGGCGGCGCCCAGGAGCAGGGCCAGGAGGAGGAGGCGTCGGAGTTGGAGTCGTTTGGCCATGCGGGTCAAGGGGTCGGGTCCGTGGGTGAGTGTCCCCGTCGTCTCCATGCTCCATAGCAGGGGTGGTGCGGAGGACGGGCGTAGCAGTTTTGCGGAGGGTGGACTGGAAAGTCGGCGTGGCGGTTTGTAGCGCCGGTTTTCCAACCGGCTCGGGCGGCGGAGGAGCGCCGTCCGCCCGTGGCCATCGGTTCCTCAACCAATGGCGACACGGGCGGCGGCGAAAGGTTGTGCCGGGTGCGGGGGGTCATGGGCGGCCAGGGTGTGGAGCGGTGCGGGGTTCGGGCCGGCTCGCAGGTCGGGGTGGCGGTGTGTGTCGCCGGTGTAAAGCTGCGGGGCGGCCACGCCGCGATACGGGGTTTTGCGGCGGGCGCGGGTGGCAAAGGGTCGCCGTCCGCCCGCGGCCATCGGTTCCTCAACCAATGGCGACACGGGCGGCGGCGTAAGTTGTGGGCGCGGGGGGTCATGGGCGGCCAGGGTGTGGGGCGGGTGCGGAGTTGGGTTTGAGCCAGGCGGTGATGCGGGTTTTTTCAAAGGGGGCGCCCGCTCCGTGGGCTAAGTTGATTTCAGTGCGGGGCGCGGGTTCGGTGGAATGCTCCGCGGTTCGGGCCGGCTTGTCCTCCGGAGCAGTGCTGCGGAGGGTGGACTGGAAGGTGGGTGTGGCGTGGGCGGGGTCGGGTTGGGGTTGGTCCGGGGGTTCCGGGAGTCGCCAGATTTGGGTTTCGAGGGGTTTGGCGAGGCCGAGGTGGAGGTCGCGGATGCGTTGTTCGAGGGCGAGTGGGGAGCGGAGGCGGCCGAGTTGGACGCGGGCTTTGTCGTTTTGAAATTGGAGTTCGGCGAGGCGGAGTTCGCGGTTTTTGATGTGGCGGGCGAGTTGTTCGATCTGGCTTTTTTGCCAGACGTAGCCGACGCCGGCGCTGCCGATGAGGGCGCAGAGGAGGAAGGCTTTGAGGGCCGGACCAAAGCGGAGGGCGGCGGTGTGGTGTTTGCGGTTTTTGGTCATGGGTTTTTTTCCAGGACGCGGAGTTGGGCGCTGCGGGCGCGGGGGTTGGCGGCGAGTTCGGCGGGGCCGGGTTTGATGGCTTTGCGTTGGAGCCAGCGGAGTTGGGGTTTGCCCTGTGGAGTAGCGGTTTCGCCTGCGCGGGGCAGGTGGGTCTCGAGTACTCCACAGGGCGGGCGCGGGGATCGCCACTGCGGAACGTCCATTCCTCCAGGGGACGTGTAGTCCTGCGTCCGGGCGCGCCCGAAGTTTTTGACGAGGCGGTGTTCGAGGGAGTGAAAGGTGATGAGGGCGAGGCGGCCGCCGGGTTTGAGGAGTTTGAGGGCGGCGTCGAGTCCGCGTTGGAGGGAGGGGAGTTCGTCGTTCACGGCGAGGCGAAGGGCTTGAAAGGTTTGGGTGGCCGGATGGGTGCGGCCTTTGCGCGGCAGGATTTTTTCAATGAGGCGGGCGAGTTGTCGGGTGGTGGTGAAGGGGGCGCGTTGGCGGTGGTGGACGATGGCGCGGGCGAGGCGTCGGGAGTGGCGTTCGCCGCCGAGTTCCCAGAGGAGTCGGGCGAGTTCGTCGGGGCTGGTGTGGTTGACCAGGTCGGCGGCGGTCAGGGTTTGTCGTGGGTCCATGCGCATGTCGAGGGGGCCGTCGTGCCGGAAGCTGAAGCCGCGGTCGGGGCGGTCGAGTTGGGGCGAGCTGACGCCCAGGTCCAGGAGGATGCCGTCACAGGTGGCGGGGGCGAGCCAGGTGTCGAGGTCGGCGTAGTTGAGTTGGCGGATTTCATAGCGGCCGGCGTAGGGGGCAAGTCGGGCGCGGGCGGCGGTGAGGGCGTCGGGGTCGCGGTCGCAGCCCCAGAGCCAGCCGGTGGGGGAGCTGGCTTCGAGGATGGCGGCGGCATGGCCGGCGCCGCCCAGGGTGCCGTCGGCATAGTGTCCGCCGGGCCGCGGGCGCAGGGCTTCGAGGACTTCGGCCAGGAGGACGGGTTGGTGGTGGTAGTGGCCCGGGTCTGGCGGTGACGGGGGAGGTTGCTGGGTGCCAGGCGGGGGGTTCATGTGGGGTGTGCATGGGTTCGCGGTGTGCGCCGGTTAATCGGTTTCGGGGCGGACGAAGATGCGGGTGGCCAGGCGGCTCCAGGTGTTGGGTTCTTCTGGTGTGTCTTGGTCGGCGCGGCGCGCGGGTCGGGCGACGACGATTTCGAGGTCGGCTTCGCTGAGGTCGTTGCGGAGGACTTGGACGTGGTCGAGGGTGAGTTCGCTTTGGATGGGGGCGCCGGTGTGTCTGGGCGCGGGCGTGGCGGCGGAGCGGGCCGGGCCGGCCAGGCGCGGCAGGGGGTTGGCGTCCACGCACCATTCGCGGAGTCGGCGCACGGCGCGGCGGAGGCGGGTGTCGGCGGGCGCCGCGGGCGGGAGGGGGTTGGCCGCGGGGTCGGTGGCGCGCGCGGGTGCGACGGGCGCGGGTGCGACGGGCGCGGGTGCGACGGGCGCGGCTGCGACGGGCGCGGGTGCGACGGGCGCGGGTGCGACGGGCGCGGGGGTCGTGGCTGGCACAAGTGGCGTGGCTGGCGCGGGGGATGGTTTGGGCTTCGCCGGGGCGGCGGGCGTGGCGCTGGCCGGCGCGGCGAAGGGGTTTTTGGTGGAGCCGAATTTGGGGAGGCGGGCGCGTTTGTCCTCGCGATAGCGGCTGGTGGTGGTTTGAACGCCGACCAGACTTTTTCCGGCGGCGAGTAATCGCACGATGCTCATAAGGGTTATTCCATGAGTTTGAAGGCTTCCTGCGCCATGACGGCGTCGGAGGCCTTGACCTTCTGATAACGTTCCGGATTCCAAATCTCGAACCGGTCCAACAAACCGACCAGCGTGACTTCGTCCGTGATGCCGGCGGCTTTGGCCATCTCTTCAGGCAGACATATTCGGCCGGTCTTGTCCGTCGCAATCTGCACCGACTCGCTGCCGATGAAACGCTTGAGGACGGTCTTGTTCGGATCGCTGTTGGGCATGGCGTCAATGGACTCCATCAGTTGAGCCATCTCCAAAGGAGGCAGAACACGCAGGCACGGACCTTCTTTGGACTTGGGCCAAAGGATTAAAGTGAACTCGACGCTCTCATCGCCGGGCAGCCACTTGGCTGGGATCTGAACTCGCCGCTTCTGGTCCACGCCGTGGCGGTAGATCGAGTTGTAGTAGATCTGCGGAACTGTTTGGTTGTCCGGCATTTTGTTCACACTAGGGGATGCGAACAGCCTTTTCCCCCACAACGCTGTTACTTCTACCCACCATGCCCCACCAGGTCAACAAGATTCTGCCCCACTTATTCAAAAGTTATTCACAACCTCCCATCAACCTGCGGACAACTTTGATCGCTCAGTGAGCGACACCCAAAACTTGGGGGCGGTCGTCCGCACTCCCCCATCCGGTAGTGGGTTCGCCATCCGCGGCAACCCAGACTGTGGCGACTCGGATTGTCCCGCCTAGCGCGGCTTGCTAACGTGCCGCGCGATGCGCACCGCCGATTTTGACTACCAACTGCCGCCGGAGTTGATCGCCCAGCGACCGGCGGCGCAGAGAGATGCCTCGCGCCTGCTTGTTCTGCGACGCGACGCGGGACATCTTGAGCATCGTCAATTCAGCGAGTTGCTCGATTACCTTCGCGCCGGGGACGTCGTCGTGTTGAACAACTCAAAAGTCATTCCGGCACGCTTGCGCGGCATCAACGCACGAACCCGCGGTCACTTTGAGATTCTGCTCCTCGAAGAGAACGCCGTCAACGATTGGTGGGTGATGTTGCGCCCCGGCAAACGCGCGCGGGTTGGAACTCATATCACTTTGTTGAATCGCGAAGGGACTCCCACTCACACACAAGCGATCGTCAGCGCGACGAACGCGGAGGGTCATCGGCGATTGTTGTTCGATGGAACGCAAAACATTTCTGCCGCCCTGCTTGAGTGGGGGGAAGTTCCCCTGCCACCTTACATCGTCCGATCCAACCCGCGCGAACTTGTCGAGGATCAGGAGCGCTATCAAACTGTCTTCGCGGAGCACGCGGGCTCGGTGGCGGCGCCCACGGCCGGACTTCACTTCACGAAGTCACTGCTGGAAAAGATCCGGGCGCGCGGGGTGAGCGTGCAGTTCATCACCCTCCACGTTGGACTGGGTACGTTCGCGCCGGTGAAAACCGAAATGCTCGCTGCACACACCATGCATGAGGAACGATATGAAGTCAGCGACGTCACCGCCCGGGCGGTGAATGATGCGAAAGATCAACGTCGCCGCGTGATTGCGGTCGGCACCACAAGTGTCCGCGTTCTCGAAAGCATCGCCGCCCAGCACAACGGCAGAATCGTCGCCGGCGGCGGACGCACGCGGATGTTCATTCATCCGCCTTTTGAGTTTCGCCTCGTGGACGCGCTGCTCACCAATTTTCATCTCCCCTGCTCCACGCTGCTGATGCTGGTGAGCGCGTTTGCGGCGCCGGGCCGGGTTTCCGGACGCGAAACCATTCTGTCCACCTACGCGGAAGCGATCCGCCAAGGCTACCGCTTTTTCAGTTACGGCGATGCGATGCTGATACTATGAGTCCAAAGTCCAGAGTCCTGAGTCCGGAGTCAGCAAGCCGGAAAAGCAGTAACCCCAGGCGTCCGGGCGTTGGTTGCCGCGCCGATGCTTTGCCGTTCGTTTTGATCAACATGGCGATGACCGCGGATGGCAAGATCGCCACGGCCAACCGGGCGGTTTCGTCCTTCGGCAGCGCGCGCGACCATGAGCATCTCCTCGCATTGCGCGCCACCGCGGACGCGGTGATGGCCGGCGCGCGTACCGTGGACCTGAATCCGATCAACCTTGGTCCGGGAGCGGCGAGATTTCGGCGACGAAGACTGAAGCGCGGGCTCGCTGAGTACAACCTGCGCGTGATTGTAAGCGGCTCGGGCTCGATCAACCCCGACGCGGAGGTGTTCAAACAGCGCTTCTCGCCGATCATCGTGCTCACGACAGCGCGCGCCTCGAAAGCGAAACTGCAATTGCTCCGCGCTCTGGCCGACGAAGTGAAAATCTGCGGTCAACGCGAAATCAATTTTCCGTTCGCGCTCCGTTGGCTGAACCGGAAATGGAAGGTGCATCGGCTGCTGTGCGAAGGCGGTGGTGAACTGAACGATGCCTTGTTTCGCGCCGGCTTGGTGGACGAATTGCACCTGACCGTATGCCCAAACATCTTCGGCGGACGCGACGCTCCGACCATTGCCGACGGAGTGGGATTCCGGCGGCTCAAGGACGCTGCGCAGTTTCAGTTGAAATCTTCCCGCCGCGTTGGGGACGAGATGTTTCTGGTTTTTGAGCGCAGACGCGCGATGCGTTGAAGCAAGATCAGGTTTCTCACCGACCTCGGAGGCAAAGCAGCGAAAGTCGTCGCGCAAAGATTCCTGAAACAAATCTACGCGCTTCCGGGTATTGCGTACAACTGGAACCTTGCGTTCCGTCAATACAACAACTTGAAGTCACCATGAAAAATCTGTTTTGCCGTCCGCTCCTCTGCTCGCTCGTCACCGCCAGCCTGTGCCTCGCCGCCCGCGCCGAGTCGCCGGGCTTTGTGGACTTCGGCCAACTCGCTCCGCCGGCCAAGGGCTGCGAATTTGTCGAGGTGCAGGTCCGCAGCAATCTGCTCAACTTCGCCGCTCAACTGGTGGAAAAGGACCAGCCCGAAGCCGCCAAACTTTTGCGGAACGTGCAACTCGTCCGGGTCAACGTCGTTGGCCTGAACGATGAAAATCGCGAGGCCATGCAGCAGCGCGTGCGGAAAATCCGGCAGGAGCTCGAAGGCCACGGTTGGGAGCGCAACGTCAACGTGCAGGGCAAGGACGGCGAAGACGTCGGGATTTACACACAGACGCGCGACGGCCAGAGCCTCGCGGGGGTGGCGGTGACCGTGATCGAGCCCAAAAGCGTGGTGCTCGTCAACGTGGTGGGCGACATCCGGCCCGAGCAAATCTCGGCCCTGGGCGAAAGCTTGAACATCAAGCCGCTCAAGGAAATCGGCGACGCCGTCAAACAGTGACAGATGCACCGGGCCGGGCTGCGTTGAAGGTTGCTTGTGCCCGGCTCACAATCCTTCAACCACACGACACCATGAATCCAGTTGCCGACTTTCCCCCACGCCGGCCCGGCTCGGCCCGCCGCGCCCTCTTGCTGGTCGGAGTAACGTTGCTCCTGCCCACCGCGGCGGTGTGCGCCGTTGCCTTCGGAGTGGCGAGTTGTTTTCGGTTGAGTGCGGATACGAGAACACTGCGGCAAGCCTGGGAAGACGCCTGCGGCGAGGAATGGCAACAGCACATCAACCTGAACCTTGGCCGCGCAACCTTTGCCGCCGTGCGCGCCGCGTTGGTGTTTGCTACGTTGGACCCGGAGGCGCGGGCGGCGGTCGCGAGCCTGCGTGAGGTCGAGGTTGGAATCTACCAACCACCGACCGACGAAGTCCCCCAGGGCGGCGCAACACTGCTCGAGCTGGCCGACCGGGCGTGGGTCGCCAGGGGATGGGAGCGGGTGGTCGGCGTGTTGCATGACGATCATTGCGTGGGAGTTTACCTGCCAGCCGCGCCGCTGACCGCCAAGCGCGTCAAATGTTGCATCGTGGTGTTTGATGGGCAGCGATTGGTCTTCGTCCGGGCAACCGCAAATCTGAAGCCCATCCTCAAGTTCCTCGGCAAGCAACCCGACGTGCGCGGGTTGCTGCCCTCATTGGGTGTCACTTGAAACGAACCCGCGTGGAAAGCCCTGTGTCCATTCTGGACCTGATCACAGCCCATTAACCGCAAGGGCGCGAGGCCGGTTTTCCAACCGGCGCACGCGCCGACTGGAAAGTCGGCGTTACCGGGAGGCGGGAGCAGCAGGGTCGCCGAACTGGGTTTCGACCCAGCGGGCAAACAGCCACAGCAAGTCCGCCAAGCGATTCAGGTAGATGATGATCTGGGTGTTTTGAAGCTGGCCGGATTCCTGAAGCGCGCACACGCGGCGTTCGGCCCGGCGGCAGACGGTGCGGGCGACGTCCAGCGTGGCCGCGGAATGGTTGGCCCCGGGCGTGGCCCAGCCCTTGAAGGAAACCTTCTGGCTCTCGATTTCCCGGATGACACTGTCAAGCTTCGCGGTCAAATGAGAGGTGACCAGGGAGTAACCGTCCTTGACGTACCGCGGCAGGTCCTCCGTGGCGGTGGCCAGTTCGCCCATGAGCAGGATGAGGTCCTTCTGGATCGTCAGCAGATGCTCGCGCAGGAAATCGTGCGCCGCCGCTGCCCGCGCCAGGCCCAGGGCGGCGTTGAGTTCATCCACGCATCCGTAGGCTTCCACCCGCGGATGGCATTTCGACACGCGCCGACCGTACATGAAGGCCGTCGTCCCTTGATCACCGGTTCTGGTTACAATGCTCACAATAGGTTGGTCGTTGCATCGAACGAGCCGGGGTGACATTAGCGCGGTCCGGTGCGCTGGCAATTCGATTTCGCGCATCTGCCCGTTTGGACCAAGGCTCCAGACCGCCTCCATGCCAGCCTTCCAGTTGGGGAACGGGAACAAACCGCTGGTCCATCCGTCGTAGCTTCGACCACCGGTGCGAAGACTCGACCCGGAACAAATTCACATCATGAAATTCTTCAGCAGCATCCGAACCTTGGTGCTCGCCGCCGTCCTGGTGGCTTTCAGTACTCCGCGCAACGCGCCGGCAGCGACCCTCAACCTTTCTCCAGTGGCCGACACTTACATCCGCGACACGACGCCGACTTCCAATTTTGGCACATCGAACCCGCTTCTGGTCGGGATAGCCGCCACGGGTTCGCCGCGTCAGCGCTGCCTGTTTCGATTTGCGCTCGATGGAGTTCCAGCCGGCGCGGTTGTCACCGGGGCGACCTTGCGGTTGATCGCCGTGGCAGGCCCTCGGGAACCCTACAGCTTTGACCTGAATCGCGTGCTGGTGAACTGGAAAGAAGATGAGACAACCTGGAGTGTCCGCCTGACGGGCACGCCATGGAGCGCAGCCGGAGGCGAGGCGGGAACTGACTTTGCAGCGTCCCCAAGTGCCTCTGCCGTGTTCGAACCTGTGTCGGTGCCGGTTTCGATTGGAGGCCAACCCGTCACCAACATCTTCAGTTCCCCAGCCATGGTCGCCGATGTGCAATCGTGGCTGAACGAACCCGGCGCGAACTTCGGCTGGATCCTTTACATGGCAGGCGGACTGGCAGGGTCGGGCCGACAACTTGCCTCTCGCGAGGATGCGACGCTCAAGCCCGTGCTCACTGTTGAATACACCGCGTCCGAACCACCTGCACCCTCGACGCCACCCTTGATTTCCAACCCGGTGCTGGAGACGGAAAAGATTCGTTTTTCCTTCAACGCTCAGTCCAACCGCACCTACGCCATCGAATTTCGCGATTCACTCACCACGAGCAACTGGACAGCGCTTCAGATCATCCCGGCTCAACCCGCCGACACCACACTCCACGTCACCAATGACGTTGCCTCGCCGCAAGGTTACTTCCGCGTACGCACGCCTTGAGTGCTCCGGGCAGACTGACGCGGTGGGCGTTCAGGGCGAGGCGCTGCCATCTTCCGCCTTCAGGATGAGGTATTCCTGATCGAACCGCTCCCGCACGGTTTGCGCCGGGCGGGCATCGGCGGGCGGCGGGTCCGGGCGGGGCACAATGGCCAGATGAATGGCCTGCCGCTCCAACAAACGCTGATACCCCGGCCGCAAGGAGGAGACGACGATCACTTTAACGCCGGTTTCCATCAGCTTGGCCAATTCCCCATCCGTCAGCGGCGGAAAGCCGAAGAACAACACGACCGCGTCCACCTTGGCATTCTTCTCGATCAAGCGAAAAAGTTCCTCCGCCGGCAGTCCGCCCCCGGTGGCCATCATCATCATGGGATTCACGGTGACTCGCTCGACGATGGCACTCAGCCCAGAGCTTTTGCGCAGAGTTTGTTCAAAGGCCTTCAGTTCGGCTTCCACGGACGGATTCTTGTCCGGGCCGGTGTCCCGCACGACGACCACCATCCGGCCCTGACCGCCAACCAGCCGCGCGGCTTCCTCCGCGGCGACCGCGCCGAGCACTTCGTACGTGCCGAGGTTGATCGGCTCCTCGCGATTCGCCAGTGCCAGATAAAGCGCAATCGCCGCCGCACTGACCGCCACGATGGCCACCGTGATCTGTTTGGTCCGCTGGTTCATGTCGTCTGAAAACAATTAGGCCGGGTCAACCGATAGGAAAGTCGGCGTTACGGGATGTATCGCCGGTTTTCCAACCGGCCCGGTCGGTCGAGCCGCCCTGCCGCATCAGGGTCCCCACGACCACATCCAGCGATCATCGAAGAGTCCATTACCGCCCAACCACCGGATGCCGGTGGCCGACTGGCCGGTGGAACTTCGGCCGGGATAAAATTGCAGCCCGATCATGCTGACCTTGAGCGCCTCGGCGTGGCCGTCGGCGAAGCCGCCATTGCATCGCCGCAGGTGACGGCCCACGGGGCGTTGCGGATCATCGTCGTAATAACCCGTGTTGGTGGGCACGCGCCAATAAAGCGCCTGCTGATTGCGCACCTCCACCCACGCATCGGGATCGCGCTCGCGGGGATTGCCGATCAAGCCGGAATCCAGGAACGGCACCCGGCGCGAGGGGTTCTTGAGAGTGGCCAGTCTGGGCGTCCACTGCGTGGACCACGCGGAGAGTTCCGGATGGCTCAAGGCGACACCCAGTCCGCCCGGACCGCCCACGCCGAACGGTTGGTTGCCCCACACGCTTGGGCAGGTGATGATGTTCGTCCCCTGCAGGTAGGGCCGCAACAAGTCCACCCACCAAGTGACCGAGCCGGGGTAAAACGCACCCGGCGGCGCGGTTTGAAACAGGTAAAGCGTCACCACATCGTCCTTGTTGTCATCGGCGTAAAGCGTGTAACTCAACGACATCTGGCGCAGGTTGTTGATGCAATTGATGCCCTTGGCGCGCTCCTTGGACTTGCTCAACGCGGGCAACAACATGCTCGCCAGAATGGCGATGATCGAAATGACCACCAGCAGTTCGATGAGCGTGAAGCCACGACGGCCGCGGCCAGGGCTGCTGTCTGCCACCTGTCCCAGCGAGGGACGAGCCCTGCAGGTTTGACCGTCAGGCGGGGCAGAATTGGGAAGTTCGTGCATGGCCCAAGTTTACCGCCAGGGTGAATCACCTTCAAGCTTTGAGAAAAATCACGTTGACCATCGGGTGGACGGTGGTTATGGTGCGCGCGTGATTGGCAACTTGAACCTGCTGCTTACGAACGCGCTGCTGCTGGGCGGCGCGGCAGTCGGGTTCTGATAGGCTCACGAGAGTTTTCCGAAACCCCACTGCCGAACGGCGGTGGGGTTTTTGTTTTGCCTCGCCGCCACCGGCGCAAACCCACAAACTGAAACCGTCATGCTCAAAGAACCGTCGAAAAAATACCGCCCGTTCCCGCCGGTCCATTTACCGGACCGCCAATGGCCCAACCGCACCCTCACCCGCGCCCCCCGCTGGTGCAGTGTGGACCTGCGCGATGGCAACCAGGCGCTGGCCATCCCGATGAACATCAGCCAGAAGCTCGAACTGTTTCACGCCCTGGTGAAGTGCGGCTTCAAGGAAATCGAAGTCGGCTTCCCTTCGGCGAACAACACCGAGTTCACGTTCAACCGCCGGCTCATCGAGGAGCGCCGCGCGCCCGAGGACGTGTGGCTGCAGGTGCTGGTGCAGGCGCGCGAGGACCTGATCGAGCGCACGTTCGAGTCATTGGTCGGGGCGAGGAAAGCCATCATCCATCTCTACAACTCGACCTCGCCCGCGCAGCGCCGCGTCGTGTTTGGCATGTCCAAGGCGCAGATCGTTCAGGTGGCCGTGCGCGGCGCGCGGATGATCAAGGACCGCCTGCCCCAGCTCCAAGGCACGGAGGTCATGCTGCAGTATTCGCCGGAGAGTTTCAGCGCCACGGAGGTGGAGTTCGCCAAAGAAATCTCCGAGGCGGTCATGGACGTCTGGCAGCCCACGCCGGAACGGAAGATGATCCTGAACCTGCCCGACACGGTCGAAGTCGCCATGCCCAACGTTTACGCGGACCAGATCGAGTGGATCTGCCGCCACATCAGGAATCGCGAGTCGCTCATCATCAGCCTGCACACTCACAACGACCGCGACACCGGCACGGCGGCCACGGAACTGGGATTGCTGGCCGGCGCCGACCGGGTGGAAGGCACGCTCTTCGGCAACGGCGAACGCACCGGCAACCTCGACCTCGTCACCGTGGCGCTCAATCTCTACATGCATGGCATTGATCCCAAGCTGGATTTCTCGAACCTCAATGCCATTCGCCAGGTTTACGAGCGTTGCACCGGCATGAGCGTGCCGCCGCGCCAGCCTTACGCGGGTGAACTGGTGTTCACCGCCTTCAGCGGCTCGCATCAGGACGCCATCCGCAAGGGCTTGAATGAATGGAAGGAAAAACATCACACCTCGAACCTCGAACCTCGAACCTCGAATGAAGTCGCGTATTGGGACGTGCCCTATCTGACGCTCGATCCCGCGGACATTGGCCGTCAATACCGCGAGGTCATTCGCGTGAACGCCCAGTCCGGCAAGGGCGGCGTCGCCTACCTGCTGGAAAGTGAATTCGGCATCGAACTGCCCAAGGAACTCCAGCGCGAGTTCGGCCCGATCGCCAACAACGAAGTGGACCGCCTGGGCCGCGAGGTGAGTGGCGCGGAATTGAAGGCGATGTTCTGGCGCGAATACATCGAACGCACCGCGCCGTGGCAGTTGCTGGGATTTGAAACGGAAAGCCGCAACGGGGTCGTCCGCTGCCGCGCCCGCCTGCTGCGGGACGGCAAGCCGGTGGAGCTTGCCGGGGAAGGCAACGGCCCGCTGGCCGCGCTGGTGCATGGCTTCAGCCAGGCTGGCGTGCCGCGCTTCGAAATCAGCAGTTACAGTGAACACGCCCTGAGCGCCGGCGAAGAAGCCAGCGCCATCGCCTACATCCAAATCAAACACAAGGACGGTCGAACCCGCTGGGGTGCGGGCGTGGACACCAACATCGAACTGGCCTCGGTGCGGGCGGTGTTGAGCGCGCTGAACCGGGGCTGAAAGTTCGGTGGCTCAACGCCCCGGTTCGGACAGCGCCGTGGAGCGCACCGACACGTCCAGGGCCTTTGGCTCAGGCCGTTGAGCCTCGCGCACCGCGTTTTGCAGTTGCTCCAACTTCATGACGTCCACCGCGCCATGGAGTGTGAGCAGCACTTCACCGTTGGTGGAGAGCAAAAAGACGTTGGCGGTGTTCGGTTGACACCGAAGCTGGCTCACGACGCCTCCCTCCCAATCGAGCAGGACCGGGTGTTTGACCTTTTCGCTGAAACGCTTGCGCACCAGCGGTCGCAGCAACCGAGGCACGCGCGCGACGTCAGCCACGCCCTCGATGGGCAGCTCCACGCCAAGTTGTCCCTTGAGCGACTGGACCCAGGCGGTGATTTCCTCCGCGCCTTTTTGATCCGCGACCGTCAAGACACTCAATGTCGGTTGCGGAAATGAAAGTGTGCGCTCGCGCCCAAATTGATCCGGCAGGGACAGCGTCATGACTTTCAGGTGGTTTGTGCCCGGACATGGATTGCTTTCATCAGCCCGCAAAAGTCCCGCGCAACCCAATGCCCAAAGCCAGGCCAGGCAAAATCTCATGCCGCCCTCGCCGGTTGGGACACCCCCGCCGTTCCATAACTGCGACCCTTCCACTGCGAGGGCCGACCGCGCAACGAACGGACGAGCGCCAGCCATTGCAGCGCCAGCAGCGCGGTCACGCCCAAGGGATGCAGCAAGGCCGTGCCGATTGTCTGGCGAAACTTTCCAACCGCGACCAGGCGCGGCAGGTAGGCCAGCAGACCTGCTGCTGTCGCCCAAGCGATACCGCTGGAACTCAGCCACGGTGATAACGCCAGCAGCACAAAGGGCAGAACCTGTGCGCCAAACAGGAACACCGACATGGGGATGATGGCGCCCGGCGCAGCGAGCCCTTCGGTCGCGTTCTTGCCCAGCCCCTGCCAGGTTTCCGCATTGGTGCGATACATCCGGCAGGACGCAAGGTCCGTGGCGTCGAACAGGTCGGTCTTGAACCCATTCCGACGAAACAGTCGGGGCAGCTTCACGCCATCGTGCAACGTCGTCCGGATCTGGGCATGGCCACCGCAGTCGTGGTAGGCGTCCGCGCGAGCAATGAAGAGCTGGCCACACCCCGCCGAGAAAGCCGGACGGCGCGTCCACCGCATCATGAACATCGGCAGGTAGCCGAGCAGCACGAAATGAATCAGCGGGATGAGCAACCGTTCCGAGAACGTGCCAAGTTCCTGACGCGGAACGCCGCTGGCCAGCGCCACATCCCGGCGCAACATGAAGCCGGCCATCCGCGCCAGCGCGTCCGGCGACAACCGGACGTCGGCGTCCATGAATACCAGCAGTGGATGCCGCGCCCGCCGGGCCAGCACATGACAAGCGTGTTGTTTGCCGCACCAACCCGCCGGCAAGGCGGGAGCGCGTTCCAACCGGACACGCTCGTCGCGGGCCGCGAACTCCTCCACGATCTCCACCGTGCGATCCGTGGAGTGGTCATCCAACACCACCACCTCGAAGTCCAAGCCGCGGTTGGCCAGCACGGATTCCAATGTGCCCCGGAGGTTGGACTCCTCGTTCCGCGCCGGAATCAACACCGAGACCGCGCTCGAACTGGGAGTCCCCGCAACGACTGGCTTGGACTCGGAATCACTCAGTCGCAGTCGGCGGTAGAAAGCCAGGTTCAGCAGGAAAAGCCCGCATGGAATGGCGGCGAGGATCAGCGCGACAAGGGCAAGTGAGTCGAGGTTCATAATTTTCCGTGCTCCGGTTGAAACGTCTGGCCGCGGCATTTTGCTTTCAGCGACCGCCAAACATCGTAGAAGAGTCCCACCCCTGCCCCGCCGCGCAGCAGGCAATCGAATTTCGCGGCGTTTCGTTGCCGCGCCTCGGCGGCGAGCGCGTCCTGCGTCTCGGTCAGCTTGCCCGCGAAGAATTCAGTCCAGACTCGCGGATCGAGTTGCATCTCCCCGGCGCACGTCTCGTAAGGTTCGCCGAAGCGGAGGAGGATTTCCGGCAAACGCTCCTCCCAGAACACATACTCGATGGCCACCGGTTGAAAAATGGCTCGATGAATCTGATTCGGCAGATGCCCGATGCCGGACTTGAACCCGGCGGGTCTTTCGCGGACATCGGCGAACCGGCTTTGCGGCGTGAGCCAGAGAACGTTCTCCGGGTGCCGCAGAATCGCGCGAGCGGTGCGGAGGAATTGAACGGCGCCCCGTCGTGTCCCCTGCTCCACTCCAAAAGCGCCCAGTCGCTTGAAGAATCCGTACCGCTCCAGCGCAGCGGCATCCATGGGGGCGAATACGGTCCGCCCTGGCAGAAATTCCCGCCCCACCAGCAAACCCACCAGCGGATCCCACCAGGACGCATGGTTGGAGTAGATGACCAGCGGCAGACCCCGCTCGTCCGGCAGCGCGCTCGCCCGCGAAACCCGGAGCGAGTGAAAATGCCTTCGGACGTAACCTCGCGAATAACCGGCAAACAGCCTCACCAACCAGGAGGCGACGCGCGGGACTTCCCCCGCCTGTTTGATCGGCGCCGCCTTGGTCGAACAACACGAGCCAGCGGAATCTTTGTGCTCCAAACCGCCGATGTGCGACGCGGACCTGGCAAGTGGCAACTGCGGCGATGAGTTCGGTGAGGCAGAGTCAGCGTTGCGGGCAGCCATCGAGCCGGAGCACGCAGTGGCTGGCTCGAGTTTCATGAGGTTATCCGTGGTCATCGGTTTTATCACGAGTGCTGCCGTCGCTGTCCCGCGCGCGGCGCCTTCAATCAGGCAGCGGCAAGTTCCGGTTGGTAGCTCATTGTAGCTCGGTTACGGGAGGCGGTTGAAATGCCATCCCGGTCGAGCGTGTCGCCCGCGATCCAGCCGCTCATCATGACCATGGGCATTCCCGGACCGGGATGCGCCGCGCCGCCGGCCAGATACAATCCGCTCACGTCCGGGCTGCGGTTGCCGGGTTTGAACGCGCCGAGAAACTTGCCGTGACTGGACAGCCCGTAAATGGCGCCGTTCAACACGCGGTAACGGTCGTGAATGTCCCGCGGCGTGAGCACGCGCTCGAACACGATGCGCTGCTCGATGTCTTCCATGCCCGCGGTGCGCTTGAGCTTTTCCAGGATGGTGCGGCGGTAGGCGGGCAGCATCTGTTTCCAATCGTGGTGCGCCCGCAGATAAGGCGTGTGAACCAGCACGTAAAGCGCCTCGCCACCCTCGGGAGCGACCGCCGGCTCGGTCTGCGAAGGCGCGCAGAGATACGCCGTGGGGTCGGGGGCGGGTTCGCCCCGGTCGTAAATCGCCTCAAATTCCTCCTCATGGTCGCGGGAGAAGACGAAGTTGTGATGGGCGATGTGTTCGTAACGCTGCTTCAGCCCGAGATACAGCACTACGCCGGAGCAGGCGGGTTCATATTCCCGCCGCGCCTCGAAGCGCCGGCCAATCTCTCCGCCGATCAACTCGCGATGCGTGCGGACGGCGTCCATGTTCGAAACCACCGCGCTGAGAGCGATGCGCTCGCCGCGATCGGTCATCACCCCGGTCACGCGTCCCTCCTCGACGAGGATTTTCGCGATCTGAATGCCGGTGCGGAATTGCACGCCCAATTCCCGGGCCAGCTTGGCCAGCGCCACCGGCACAGCGCGCGTGCCGCCAATGGGATACCAGACCCCTTCGTCGGTCTGCATGTGGGCGATGCCGCACAGCACCGCGGGTGAGTTCAAGGGCGACGAGCCGACATACTGCGTGTAATGATCCAGCATCTGGGCCACCCGCTCATCGGGCACATGGGAACGAATCGTCCCGGCCACGCTGCGGCCCATGCGCATGGCCAGCACGTCGCCAAGGGTGCCGGGGTTGAACGTGTTCCGCGCGTTGAACATGTCGCGCAGACCACCGATGGGTTTGTAGAAATAAAACCGCTGCGAGATGTCGTTGAGCCGTTTGGCGAGCGCCATGAACTTGCGGTAACCGGCGCTGACGCGGCCTCCGGGCGCGAAGCGGTCGAGGTTGTGGCTCATCGCCGTGTCGTCGGAGACGAGGTCCAGGGTGCTGCCGTCCTCGAAGAAGGACCGCCATTGGGGCTCGAGTTTGACCAGCTCGAGATAATCACTCACGCGCCGGTCGGCCTCGGCAAAAATGCGGCGCAGGACCGAGGGCAGCGTGAGAATGGTCGGGCCCATGTCGAAACGGAATCCAGCCTCCTGGAGTTCGGCGGCCTTGCCGCCCAACCAGGGATTGGCTTCGAACAGAATGACCGAGTGGCCGCGCGCGGCGAGGGTGCAAGCGGATGCGAGTCCGGCGAGACCGCCGCCAATGACGCCGATGGGATGGGATTGGTTGCTTTTCATGGAGTTGGTTTGTCGTGTTGGTTTCAAGGGTTTTGGTTTGTCGGAAGGGCCGCGGTGGGAGGACTGCCGCCACTCCAGCGGTAGGCCGTCAGGCCGTTCAGTTCGCGAACGAACAGTTCGTCGCCACTGACCGCCAGATGCGCCCAGGCCTCGGCTTCGCTGATGCGGATGCGATCGGCGATGACCATTCGGTCACGGTTCGCCTGGAGCAGAAACAACCAGCCGCGCTCATCCAGTGCGAGCACGCGGTCACCCTGCGCCACGAGACTCCAGTACTTCCCGAATCGTTCCTCGCTGGTCCACAACTCGCGACCAGTCGCCAGTTCAATGGCCATCACGCGCTGGCTGCGCAAGTGGTGATAAGCCACGCCGTCATGGACCACCGGAGTGGACATGTAGCCCTGGGATTTCTGCGTCCAAGCCGGGGTGACCACAAACCGGCCGTCAGCCACGCCGACCCTGAACCCGATGGATTTTCCGCCATAGGTGCTGGTGAACACCAGATCGTCATGTATGACCGGGGTCAGGATGTTCATGCCGCGAAAAGCTTCCACCTTCTGCGACCACAGTTCAGCACCATCCACCGGGTTTACGCCGGCGAGCTTTTCCCGGGTCTGAACAATCAACTGACGTTGGCCGGCCAGGGTGGCCATCACCGGAGAGGAGAAAGCGCTGCCAAACATTCCCCCTTCGTCAGTGAGCGAACGCCAGAGAAGCTGGCCGGTGCGTTTGTTGAGTTTCACAACACCGGCGCCGGCCTGAACATACACCGCGTCGCCATCAATCAGCGGTGATGAAACGAAACCGAACGCGGGCAGCGGGGTGCCGAGTTCCTGCACGAAGTCATGTCGCCAGCGTTCGTGGCCGGTGCGTGCCTCCAGGCACACCAGCACGTCTCTCATGCCGGCCACAAAGAGACTTTCGCCGTCGCAGGCCGGCGTGGCGCGAATCCAATCCCCGTTGGATTTGGCAAAGAAGGGGACGCTCATCGCGCCGGGCCACTCCGCGCGCCACACCTGCCGGCCGGTTTGACGATCCAAAGCCGACACCACCTCGGTGGACTTGCCGACGGTTTCGGTCGTAAACACGAGGTTTGACCAGGTGATTGGGCCGGAGTAGCTCGGGCCGAGTTTGACGCGCCACAGTTGTACTGGAGGATGGCTGGCAAAATCCACCGGCCACGCCGGGCCGGAAACCGTGCCGTCGCGGGCCGGCCCGCGCCATTGAGGCCAGTCGGTGGCAGTCAACTGTGCGGACGCGAGTTGACCCGCAACCAGACCACCGAAGGTCACGAGACGGAGAAATTGAGAATTTAAGCGGCTTGCTTTCATGATTTTTTGCGTCGTGCAACGTTGACCAAAATTTTTCGCAGCGAGGCCAGCCGCTGCCGCCAGTTCCGCCCGTGTGCCAGCGTCAAGTATTGCTGAAAGAGGTCGGCGTCGGCCGGATGCAGTGGAGCGTAGTGAGGCCGGGCCTTGCCGCGACGCTCGATGACCACTTTGGTGGTCGTCATTTCGAGCAAGCCCTCCGGGCCGCGCGTCAAACCGAAGCCGCTGAGTTTGCGTCCCCCAAAAGGCAACCGGGCATCGGCCGTGGGAGCAATAAGATCATTGATGATGACCACGCCCGCATTGAGCCGCGTCGCCAAAGCGCGGGCCTGATGTTCATCCCTGGAGAAAATGGTTGAACCCAAGGCATAGGGACAATCGTTCGCGAGAGCCACGGCCTCCTCGTCATCTGCCACGGTCAAGACCGTGAGCAGCGGCGCAAAAATGTCCTCGCGCAAAAGCGGCAAACCGGGTTTGGCCCCCGCCACGACCACCGGACCCATGATCCGCCCGTCGCGCTGGATCTCGCCCGCGAGCAGGTGGGCGCCAGGTGAAAGCGCCTGCAGCAGCAAGGGCATGAGCCTTTGCTGGAGGGAAGGCTCGATCGTCACCGGGGAACAGGCCGACAGTGCCTGCGCCAGCCGCCCTTCAAATTCCGTGGCCACGGAGCGCGTCACATAGACCCGCCGCGGCGCAATGCAAGTCCGGCCGGAGTTGAGACGCAGGCCGAACGTCAGGGCGCGCACCGCCAAGTCCAAGTCGGCGTCCGCGCGCACGATCGCGGCGTCACAGCCTGACAGTTCCATGGCCGAAGGCACGGCGCGGGGCGCGAGTTCGGCAAGAATCTTGACGCCGGTGTGCGCCGAGCCGGTGAAGAAAACTTTGTCCACGCCAGCCTGGATTGCCGCGTGAACGGATTCGGGCAATTCGGGAAGAACGCGCAACAGCGACGCCGGGAGGCCCGCGACGTTAAACAATCGGGCGAGCTCGTTACACGCCGGCGCCCCTCCTGGACCCGGTTTCAACAGGACGGCGTTGCCAGCGGTCAGCGCCTGCAGGACCTGCACGCCGGGCAGAAACAACGGGTAGTTGGAGGGCGCAACCACAAGCACCAGACCAAAAGGTTCACGCCGCACGAGGGCCTTGACTCCGCCCAACCACAGAGGGCGTCCGACCCGCCCCACCCTCCGGACCGAAAGGAGCTTTTCCGCCCGGCGCTCCAAAAACCTGCACGCATCCGCCAAAGGAATGATCTCGGCACTCAAAATTTCCCCAATGGAGCGGCGGCTTTCGCCAACGGCAAAGCTGGCCACCGAGCCGGCCTGCTCGGCCAGCATCAGCCGAAAGCGACGGATGACTTGCAGCCGCGCAGAGACCGAAGTCCACCCCCAGGCGAGTTGCGCGCGGCGCGACTCCGCGCACGCCGAAGCGGGATCGAAGAGGAATTGGTCGCCTTCGGCCAACGCTGACACTTTCAAATGCTGGGGTGGCTCAGCGATGAAGGGCTTCATGGGGGTTGGCCGCCGCGCTGGCGGCTGGTTGAAGGTGAGTCGGGAGCGCATCAGCGGCGGACACTCCCAAGTCTTCGATCAGCAGTTTCGAGGAGATGCGGGCGGACTCGAAAATGACCGGCAATCCGCTGCCAGGATGCGTGCCGCCGCCGACCAGATAAACCCCGTCCAGGTCCTCGAATCGGTTGTGCGGGCGCAGGTGCAGCATCTGATCAAGGCTGTGGGCGAGATTGAAGGTCGCGCCGCGGTGGATTTCATAGCGCGTGTCCCAGTCGGCTGGCGTGATGACGCGCTCATATCGGATTCGACGCTCAAGGTCCGTATAGCCGATTTTGGCGATCTGGCGGAGCAATCGGGCGCGGAAGCCCTCCCTCTCTTTGTCCCAGTCCACGTTTGCGTGCTGGTGCGTAACGGGTGCAAGGACGTAAAGCGCACTGTGTCCCTTGGGCGCGAGGGTCGGGTCGGTGACGCAGGCGTTCTGGACATAGCAACTGGGATCTTCGCTGAGCACATGCCGGCGCTCGATGTCGTCCAGATTCTTCGAGTAGTTGCCGGCAATGTGAATCGTATGATGCGGGAGATCAAATTCCCCTTCGACCCCGAGATACATCATGAACGTGGAGCAGGAGAACTTCTTGCGCGCGAGCTTTTCATTGGTCCAGCGGCGGCGCAGATGGTTGGGCACGAGCCGCGTCATGGCCCGCGCGAAGTCGGCGTTCACCACGATCGAGTCGGCTCGATGTGTGCCGGTGGCGGTGCGGACCCCGACTGCCCGACGACCGGCAAAGAGAATTTCCTCGACCGGTTCGTTGAGGCGGATTTCGACCCCGAGGCGCTCGGCGACCCGGGCCATCGCTTGAGTTACCGCGCCGCAACCGCCGATGGGATGCCACACGCCGTACTCATACTCGAGGAAGGAGAGGATGGAAAAAAGGCTCGGGCAACGGAACGGTGACATGCCCAGATACTTGGATTGGAAACAAAAGGCCAACCGCACGCGATCGTCGGTGAAGAAGCGCTTGAGGTAGTCGTCCACGGATTGATGGGGGCGCAGCCACGGCAACAACTGGAGCAAACGGCGGTTGAACACGTCCTTCCAACCATGGAACGGGGTTTCCAGGCATGGCTCCATGAGCGCCAGCTTGGTCCGGTTCTCATCGAGGAACTTCTTGAAATTCGGGGCATCCGACGGCGACAAAGCCTCGATTTGACGCTCCATGTCGGTGATGTTGGGCGAGCAATCCAGATGTCCCCCACTCGCGAAGGCGATGCGATACTGCGGATCGAGCCGCACCATCTCCACTTCCCGCTGGAGACTTGTGCCCGCGGCGCGCAGGATTTCATCCAATACACGGGGGTAGAGAAAAAACGTGGGGCCGAGATCGAACTTGTAGCCATCGGCTTCGATGGTGGAAGTCCGACCGCCGATGATCGGAAGCCGCTCGATGATCTTCACTCGCAATCCGGCTGCGGCGAGCAAGATGGCGGAAGCCAGCCCGCCCGGACCGGCGCCAATGATGATTACCTCTTTGGTCATGGTGTTGGTTGTTAATGGTTGGCTTCTGATGGGACTCACGCCGCGATCGGCATGGCGCTGGGTTCTTCGAGCATCCGCCGGAGTCGCGCGAATGCGAGATTCTGCAACTGCCGGATACGCTCGCGGGTCAGGTTCAATTTGCTGCCCACCTCTTCCAATGTGCGCTCACTGCTGCCATCCAGCCCGAAGCGAAACCGGATGATCTTCGCCTCGCGTTCGGGAAGCTTGTCCACCAGCTTCCGAATGAGTTTCGTCTCGGTCTGGTCACGCAGTTTCTCAAAGGGCGAAACGGCATTTTCATCGGCAATCACTTCGGCGACCGGGCTTTCGTTGTCGCCGCTCACCGGGGCGTCCAAGGAAGCCGGACGCATGGCGGCGCGGCGAAGCTTGGCGATCTTCGCGGTCTTTACGCCAAGTTCATGTCCCAGTTCCTCATCCGTGGCCTCGCGGCCCAGCAAGCTGCGCAGCCGGGCCTCTGCCTGGCCCAACTGGTAAATCTTGTCGGCCACATGAATCGGCAGACGGATGGTTTTTCCCTGGCTGGCAAGAGCGCGGCGAATCTGTTGCTTGATCCACAGCGAAGCATAGCTGGAAAACTTGGCTCCCTTGGAGGGATCAAATTTCTCCACCGCCTTCATCAACCCGATGTTGCCTTCGTTGATCAAATCCAGCAGCGGCATGCCCAAGTGCTCATATTCTCTCGCGACCTTGATCACGAAACGAAGATTGGCCCGGATCATGTGCTCCCGCGCGGCCTCATCACCGGCCTGGATGCGCGCGGCCAGTTCGACCTCCTCCGCCGGCGACAGCAGCTTTACTTCGCTGGCTTCACGCAAATAGATGGACAGGATGGAATCGGATTCCGAGGGAGGCCGCACGAAACTGGCCGTATCCTCGGTCGCCCTGTTGGCTGGACCGAGGGTCGCGTCTTGAAACAATCTGCTACCCGCGTCTTGTGACCTGCTCTTGGTCGGGGCTTTCGGGACTGTCACCCGGCGCGGTGTGCGCAACGCCAAGGCTGGGGGTGAAATGAAACGCCGCCGGACCGCGCGCGACCGGGGTGATGACTGTGGCCGGATTTCGCAGTCTGCCAGCTCCGTTTGGAGGTAATTGCCATTGAACATGTTCATAGTTTGTCTAACTATGACCGAGATGTCAAACTTTTGTTCAATTATTTTTTAGCTTTGTAAAGCGAAGTCTTTTTCTTTGGAAACAGTTCAATATTAACGTGATTTGAAATTTGATTTGCGCTCTGTTCATATTTTGTCTATTCTTTTCCCAGATGGCAGAAGTCCAACACTCAATCAAAGTTGCAGCCCGACGCTGCGGTTTGACCACCCACGTAATCCGGATATGGGAAAAGCGTTATGACGCGGTTTCACCTGACCGAACGGATACAAACCGGCGCCTGTACTCCGAAGAGGAGATTCAGCGCCTGAATTTATTGCGCCTGGCCACGGAAGCGGGTCACAGCATTGGAAACGTGGCCCGACTCCCTACCGAACAGCTTCGGAAACTGGTCGAGGAATCGTTACCCGCGCCGCAGCCCGCAGTGAGACCCAGTGCGCGGTCGGCGGAAGACATCGTCGAGGCGGCGCTGAAGGCGGCGAGAAACCTGAACGCTGCCGAGTTGGAAGATATCCTCAGCCGAGCGGCGGTAGCGCATGGACCGCACGGCATGTTGGAAAACGTGATTGGTCCACTGGCGGTCAAGATTGGAGATTTGTGGCGTGACGGGACAATTACCGCCGCGCATGAGCATTTTGCCAGCGCCGTGATTCGCAATTTTCTCATCCGCAACTCGAAGCCTTACGCGCTGAACGGCAACACGCCGACGATGGTGGTCGCGACACCCGCCGGGCAGCTTCACGAGCTGGGAGCGGTCATGGCGGCGGCGGCGGCAAATGACATGGGTTGGCGGGTGATCTACCTGGGCACGAGTTTGCCGGCGGTGGAAATCGCCGGTGCCGCCCTGCAAAACAAGGCGCGCGCCGTGGCCCTCAGCCTGGTGTTTCCGGGCGATGACCCAAATCTTCCGGTCGAACTGGAAAACTTGCGCAAGTATCTCCCCGACGAAATCAAGGTGATCGCCGGCGGCCGCGCGGCGGATTCCTACCGGTCAGCGCTGCAAAAAATCGGGGCACTGCGGGCGAAAGATTTGCGGGAACTTTACCCGATTCTCGAGCAACTGAGAATGCCGCAAAACTGAAACTCGCGGCAGGAAAATTAAAGCTTCGTTTTGATGCCGCAGGCCCGCATCACGCACCATCCGCGTGCCGCCTCGAACAAAGCGAATCCGCCGGAGATGATCAAAGCGGTTGCCAGCCAAAGGTTGTGCGGGCAGGCAAACAACCCGCCGATCAACAACGCCAAACCAGCCAAGGCCCGCACCGCACGACCGCGGCCGTCCAGATTGCGGCGGAAAAAGTTTTTCATGGAAAACGTTTAGCACGCCTTTGCGCGCCGGCAAATCAGGCGCCAGTTTGCCGCGTGAAAGTGTTCAACTTTGATTCTGAACTCTGGCTGCCGACCGCAATTGAAAAGGTGTTTGCCTTCTTCTCGGATGCGCAAAATCTCGAGACCATCACCCCGGCCTGGCTGAGGTTCAGGATACTGACGCCTTTGCCGATTGAGATGAGAACCGGCACCCTGATTGACTATCAACTTCGCATACACGGTTGGCCAATCCGATGGCGCACAGAAATCACCGCCTGGCAACCGCCGCATCGGTTCGTGGATGAGCAACAGCGCGGGCCGTATCGCTTGTGGGTTCACGAACATCGGTTCGAGCCGAAGGGCGGTGGAACGCTGTGCTCGGATCACGTTCGTTACGCGGCGCCGGGCGGCGCACTGGTGCATCGGTGGCTGGTCCGTCCCGATGTCGAGCGAATCTTCGCGTTCCGGGCAAAGAAACTGACCGAACTGCTGAAGCCTTCAAGCTCCTGACAACTCGGGCGCGGTGTTGGTCCACTGCGCCCTCGACCGCGGAGAATAGGATTCGCCGGCTCGCCAGATACCCGCTAAGATTCACGCATGTCACGACTGATTCCTTCGAGAAGTCTCTTGTTGCCGTTTCTGTGTGCCGTTTGCTGTTTGCCGCCGGTTGGATGGTGCGCGGACATACTTTTGGCACCGCCGGTTTCGCGCTATGAGCGACGAGCTGAGCACGACCCCAACGGCATTGGCAAGTTCTACATGGGACGCGAAATCGCGCACGTCATGGGGCATCAAGGCGCCGACTGGCTGGAACGTCCCGAACGCGAGCAGGAGGAACGCCCTGACTTGCTCGTACCAGCGCTCAAACTGAGAGCGGGCGATGCCGTTGCGGACATTGGCGCAGGCACGGGCTATTACACCCGGCGCCTGGCTAAGGCCGTCGGCACCGACGGAATTGTGTATGCCGTGGAGATTCAGCGGGAGATGCTCGACATGCTCACCAACAGACTGGCCGACGACGGCATTTTCAACGTCCGCCCCGTGCTCGGCACGGTCACCGACCCGCGCCTGTCGCGCGCCAGCCTCGACCTGATCCTGATGGTGGACGTCTATCACGAATTCGAGCATCCCTTTGAAATGGTGGAAGCCATGTGCCAGGCCTTGAAATCAGGTGGGCGCATGGTGTTCGTCGAATTCCGCGCTGAAGACCCGAATGTGCCCATCAAGCGCGTCCACAAAATGACCGAAGCCCAAGTCCGAAAAGAGATGAGCGTGCATCCGCTCGAATGGGTGGAAACCATCGGTACACTGCCGTGGCAGCACGTCGTCGTCTTTCGCAAGAAATCATCCTGAGAACGTCGCGGAGCTTGGATCGCAACCATCGGCCCGCCGTCTGATCGCGCCTTGCCCGCTTGCCAATCAGACATCGTCCCACCGACCAAAGCCCTGAAGACTCGTAGCTGGGATTCACATATTTCTCGATGACTTGGAATGCGAAGTAGCAGAAGCGGCAAAAGCACCAGATCGCGACAGCCAGCAGCGCGGCCAATTTCCATGTCGGATGTTCGAGCCAGATCAAGGCTCAAGCCGTGACACCAGCCAGAAGAAAGGAGATTCCCTTGGCCTTGATCCGCGCCGGATGTGTGAGCTCCTTTAGTTGAGGAGACTGACAATGGCGTCCGCCGCGCGGGCAATCGCGCCGGGCGACCCCAACGCCGCGGTCACTTGCTTCAACTTCGCCCGGATCAATTCCCGGCGTTTGGCATCCCGCATCAAGACCAGCGCCGCGCCCGCGAGCCGTTCCGGTGTGGCGGCGTGCTGGACAAACTCCGGATACACCGCCTCGCCGGCGAGCAGGTTGGGCATCGCCAGATAAGGCACGCTGACAAGTTGTCTGCCAACCCAGTACGTGGGCCATGACGTCCGGTAAAACACCACCGCCGGCAGACCTGCCAAGGCACATTCCATCGTGATGGTTCCGGACTTGGTGATGCCTAAGTCAGCCCGCGCCAGCGCCTCCGTCAGATCGCCGCTCTGGAGTTGCAGGCCTTGGGGCAACCCGTGTGACCGGGCCATCTCCACCAACGCGGGCGACGGCAACACCAATCTGCCCCGGAGCGATGGAATCTCCTTGCGCATCAATGTGAACGCACCCGTGACCAGAGGCAGGTGCCGCCGCACCTCGCCATCGCGGCTGCCGGGCAACAAGACCACTGACGTTCCGTTCCCTGGCTTCGCGCCAGCCCCTGGGAGCGCGACAGTTCTTCCGACCAGCGGATGACCCACGAACTCCACGCGCAAACCCGGCACCCGTCGGGCATACCAATCCTTCTCGAACGGGAAGATGCTCAACAGCAAATCGTAATTCTCCGCCAGCGTCCAGGCGCGGCCTGGTCGCGACGCCCAGACTTGAGGCGAAACGAATTGCACCAACTTGGGATTCCACGGTGTGAATTCCTTCCGATGGCGGCGGACGTATCGTTTGATCGCCTGGCCAAAGCGCAGGTTAAAACCGCCATAATCCACACCGATGATCACCTCCGGCTGCCGGTCAATCGCGAAACGAAACAGCCGCCAGAACAAGCGTCGGAACTCGAGGATGCTCCTGAGCACTTCGGCCAGGCCGATCACCGCGTGCTGCGTCATGTCGAACACCAGGTCCACACCGGCCGCCTGCATCTGCGGTCCGCCGGCGCCGCAGAAGTGCGGCGCCAGTTCCGTGCGCAAGGGTTGCAGGTCCGTGGACAGGTCGCGCGCGTCGCGCAACACCCGTTCCCGCAGGGCGCCCACCAGTTCCGCCGCCAGCCGATCTCCGCTGGCCTCACCGGCAATCAACATGAACGAACGCGGCTTCATCGCGGTCAGCGGCCCGTTACGCTGTTTCCCATCCGCTTTGCCGCACCTGCCGGGTGATTTCAAACGCCAGGTCCAGTGCGCGTTTCGCCGACTCGCCGCTGACCAGCGGGGTCAGTTTCTGGCGCACGCAGTCCACAAAATGCCGCAGTTCCAGCTTGAGCGGCTCTTCTTTGGCGATGGGCACCGGCTCGCGCACAATGCGTTTGCCGGCAAACTCGCTCACAATCGTCGAATCGCGGCCCACACCCAGTTTGGCCGCCAGCACCTTCTTGAGAATCGAGCTTTCCTCCTCGCCGTCGCGCGCAATGCGGTAGATAAACCCCTCCTGCGCCCGGTAATCCAGCGAGATGTAACTCGGGGTGTCGCCGCTGCTGAACACGCGGATCTTTCGCATCCGCTCCGGGCTGACGCGGCTGACCGTCAGATTCGCCACACAACCGTTGGCGAAGCGCAGCCGCGCGTTGGCGATGTCCTCCGACTGGCTCAACACCGGCACCCCCACGGCATCCACACTCGTCACCGGCGATTTCACAAAGGCGAGCACCACGTCCAGATCGTGAATCATCAAATCCAGCACCACGCCAATGTCCGTGCTGCGGGCGGGGTAAGGCGACAAGCGGTGCGTCTCAATGAACCGTGGTTGCGCGGCGGCGGCTTCGAGATACTTGAAGACGGGATTGAACCGCTCCACGTGGCCGACTTGGAGCAGGAGATTCCGGCTTTGCGCCAACTCGACCAGTTCGGCGGCCTGCGCGGTGTTGTTGGTCATCGGCTTCTCGACCAACACGTGTTTGCCGCGCGCCAACAGCATCCGGGCAAGTTCAAAATGGGTCACGGTGGGGGTCACCACACTGACGGCGTCGGCCGCCCCGGCTAACTCCTCGATGGAATCGAAGGCGCGCGTGTTGTGTTTTGCCGCCACCTTTCGCGCCGCCTCGGCCGAGGCATCGAAAACCCCCGTTAGTTCCACCTGCCCGGCGGCCGCCAACTCGGCATAAATGCGCACGTGTTCCTTGCCGAGCGAGCCTGTGCCGAGCACGGCTACTCTGATGCGGTCAACATTCGATCGTCCATCGTCAATTCCCATCGCACGCAGTCTGCCAACGCCGTGGCACGGCTGAAAGGGGAAATGCAACGCGGTGTGGGACAGGCGTCGCGCCTGTCTCCATCTCCGAGGAACCCTCGTACGACTGCGGTGTCAACCGGTCTTGATGCTCGTGCAAGGCTGACTTGCGAGCCCAAACCGCTGTTGCGGTAGATTTGAATCTTGAGACAGACGCCGCGACTGTCCTACGCGTTTCGCCCGGTAGGAAAGGCCGACTTGCGGAAGTCTCAAATGTCTTCTTTTCGCCGCAGCGGGGTTTCCCATGCACTCGTCAAAGTGGCCGGTCGTAGATGCGGTAGGTCTTGTAGGGCTTGCCACCGAACAACGCGATCAACCGTTGCACCCCGACGTTGTCCTCCAGAATCCAGGACGCCTCCACCGTGCGGATGCCCAGCTTGAACCCCGCCCGCAGTCCTTCGGCCAGCATCGCCGTTTCGATTCCGCGGCCCTGGTACTTTTCCTTGACCCCGAGCGTCAGGATGCGACACGAGTTCGGCACTTTCCACCCCAGCAGGTAGGGGAGCGCGCCAAACAGCTTGGGAGTCAACAGCCGTCCCTTGAGCGGCTTGATGGCCAGGTTGAAATCCGGCATCGCCAGGAGAAAGCCGGCCGGTTCATGGGCGTTGCGGGCCAGGTAGGCCAGCCCCTCGGTCAACAACGGTTTGAGGCGGCTGGCCAGGAAACTGATCTCGTCGCCGGTCATCGGCACGAAACCCCAGTTGTTCTTCCACGCTTCGTTGTAAATCTCCTTCACCTCCGCGAGCGCCGACGCCAAGTTGCGCCGCGTCACGCGGACGACGCGGACGTCAGGCGCGCGGCGGTTGAGCTTGGCGGCGATGCGCTCGAACCGCTCCATCGGCGTGTCCGCCAGGTCAATCGTGAAAGCCAGCAGGTTTTTTCCCTTGACGAATCCCGCATCGGCAACCAGGTCCGCGTAATAGGGCGGGTTGTAGGTCATCATGAAAACCGGGGAAGAATCAAAGCCCTCGACCAGCAGGCCGCACTCCTCGTTGGTCGTGGGGTTCAATGGCCCCAGGATGTGTCTCAGCCCTTTGCCGCGCGCCCAGTCGCAAACGGTGGTGAAAAGTTGCCGGCTCACGGCGTGGTCGTTGACGCACTCGAAGAATCCGAAGAACGCCGCCCGGTCCTGGTGAAACTCGTTGAAATGCCGGTCCACGATCCCGGCGATGCGCCCCACGTCGCGACCGTCCTTTTGCGCCACCCACAACTCCATCTCCGCGTGCTCGAACAGCGGATTCGCGTCGGAAAACATCTTCTCGAAATCAAACCGCAACGGGGCGACCCAATACGGATCGTCCCGGTAGATGGCGTGGCTCACGCCGATAAAACGGCGCAGGTCGGTGCCCTGCCGCGTCAAGGACTGGATATGGACGTCGCCCATGCGGGCCGGATTGTGCCGAAATCAGCCGGTAATTCAATGACGCGCACATCCGTGTGGCCTGGTCATCCGCCGCAGACCGGCTTGTCAACGCGCTGCGAGCGCCCGAGTTCAGCCCGGACCAAAGATCAGCCGGTAACCGATGAGGAAAATCGCAAGGTCCACAATCGCGTGGCTGACGTAGCCCGGCCAGATCGAGCGATACCGGAGATAAAGCCAGTTCCACGTCGCGCCGCCGATGAACACACCGAGCGAACCCAGTAACGTGATGCCCCAGTTGAATTGCGCCGCCAGCGCAATCACATGATGCGCCGTAAACGCCAGCGCCGCCACAACGAGACCCGTTTTGCCGCCCCACAGCACTTCGCATTTCCGCAGGACGAACCAGCGCCACACGTATTCTTCCATCAGCGAATTGACCGTGATCCAGTAAAGCGCGCCACCGAGAAAGACGCTCACTGTGTTCAGCCCGGTCTTTGCGGCGCGCTCCGCGACCTGTGAAGCATCAATGGCTCCCCAGTGCATCATCAGGGCATAAGCGCCGAAGATCACCAATGCAATCAACACACCGGAGGCGATGGCGAGGCCGAATCCGCCGTGCCGCGCGGGCGACCAGCTCAAGGGTTCGCGATCCACGAGCAGCCGCCAAACCAACGGCAGCAACACGAGCCAGACTTTGGCCGCGAAAAAGATGGCCTTGCCAAGGGTCAACTCGGGCCACCAAAACATCGCCGCCGCCGTGCCGAAACTGGGCACGGGCACCAGCAGGAGCAGGGCGACTGTGGCGCGTGGTTTCAGGGCAGCTCGCGCTAATTGTCGAGGAATCTGATCGAGCGACTTTTCTCGGCGCGTTTGCGCTGGTTCTCGTCCAGAAGCTTCTTGCGCAGGCGCAGGTTCTTCGGCGTGGCCTCGACGTATTCGTCCACGTCAATGTATTCGAGCGCGCGTTCCAGGCTCAGTTTGAGCGGCGCGTTGAGTTGAATCCCCTTGCCCTCACCCTGGGAACGCATGTTGGTGAGCTTCTTCTCCTTCACCGGGTTGACCGGAATGTCGTTCTCGCGGGCGTTCTCTCCGACAATCATGCCGACATAGACGGCGTCGCCGGGCACGACCATGAGTCGGCCGCGCTCCTGGATCATGTTCAACGCGTACGAGGTGGCTTCGCCGGAATCCATCGAGACGAGTGAACCGTTCTTGCGTGCGGCAATCTCCCCACGATCGGGACCGTACTCGTGGAAGAGATGACTCATCACCCCGAGGCCGCGCGTCTGGTTCACCAGATCGGTTTCAAAACCGATCAGCCCGCGCATGGGGATCAACGCCTCCACCGTGACTTGGTTGCCGTGATGGTTCATGTTCGTGATCTCCGCCTTGCGAAAGGCGAGGTTCTCCATGATCGCGCCCATGTTTTCCTGGGGGATTTCAACAAACAGTTTTTCGATGGGTTCAAGCGCCTCCCCATTTGGCCCTTTCTTCCAAAGAACCTCGGGGCGGGACACCAAAACCTCGTAACCTTCACGGCGCATCTGCTCGACCAGGATGGCAATCTGCATTTCGCCGCGGCCGGACACCGTGAATACCTTCGGGTCGCTGGTCTGCGCGATGCGGAGCGCCACGTTGGTGCGGATCTCTTTTTCGAGCCGCTCCCAGATGTGGCGCGCGGTGACCAGTTTGCCGTCCTGACCGGCCAGCGGGCCGTCGTTCACGGCGAACTCCATCTGAATCGTCGGCGGATCAATCGGGATGTAAGGCAGCGCGCCGCGCTCCGGTTTGTCCGCGATGGTTTCGCCGATGAACACGTCCTCAAAACCGGTGATGCCCACAATGTCACCCGCGTGGGCTTCCTCGATTTCGATCCGCTTCAAACCCTCGAAATGGTAAATCATCGTGATCTTGCCGGGCGTGACCTTGCCATGACCATGCAGGCAGACGGCGGCATCGCCCACCTTGACCTTGCCCTCGACGATCTTTCCAAACGCGATGCGCCCGAGGTAATCCGAGTAGTCCAGGTTGGCCACCAGGATTTGAAAACCCTCGCCCGCTTTCGCGCGCGGCGGCGGGATGTGTTTGACGATGGCATCGAAGAGCGGCTCCATCGTGCCGCTGATGTGTTCGAGTTCGGTCTTGGCGAAACCGGCCTTCGCCGAGCAATAGACGAACGGAAAATCCAGTTGCTCGTCCGTGGCGTTGAGCGAGATGAACAGCTCGAACACCTGATCGAGCACCTTCTTGGGATTTGCGTTGTCGCGGTCAATTTTGTTGATGACGACAATCGGTTTCGCGCCGGCCTCGAGCGCCTTGCGGAGCACGAAGCGCGTCTGCGCCTGCGGCCCTTCCGCGGCGTCCACCACCAGCAGCACGCCGTCAATCATGTTCATGATGCGCTCGACTTCGCCGCCAAAATCCGCGTGGCCGGGCGTGTCCACGATGTTCACGTGAAAGTTCTTGTATTTGAAGGCCGCGTTCTTGGCGCGGATGGTGATGCCCTTCTCGCGTTCGAGGTCCATCGAGTCCATGATGCGTTCCTCGCTGGCCTTGGCCTCGTTGGCGCGGAAGGTGCCGGACTGTTTGAGCAGGCAATCCACCAAGGTGGTCTTGCCGTGGTCCACGTGCGCGATGATCGCGATGTTTCGAATGTGTTGCATATCGTAAATGAACCCCGGCTCGTCCACGGCGCAAAGATAACAAGCCCACGTTTCTGTTGCGACCGGGAAACACTGGCCGAAAAACCCGCGGGTGCGACGCGACGGATGATTGCCGGGGCGCATAGGATGCGGATTTGACCGCCCGGGTCAAGCGCAGCCTGAGAGCGCAGCTTGAAAGCCTGGTCCTTGGCGACTTTGGCGCGCGGCGTTCACGCCGCTTCCGCGTCGGCCTGCAAACTCCGCGTTGAAGCGGCCTGAGATGTTCTCTGGGTTGTAAATGGCTTTTTCATAAAAGTTGTTCACACCGGTTTGGCCTGCGGTGACGTGAGGATTTGGATGACCCACGAGCCGTGTTTCTGCTGATTACGCGCATGCAG
>WYBW01000012.1 GCA_011525685.1 Verrucomicrobiia bacterium | reverse complement strand
GAGCGCCGGTCTATGCCATTGGCTCCGGTTCAACCACGCTGCACTTTTTTAACAATCTTCTGTGGAGCACAGCAGCCGGCTTCCACAATCCGGCGAGTCCGAATCTGTGGCGCTTTGAGGACAACGCCTTCGACCATTGCAGCGTTACCTCGTACTCCACACTCTTGACCAACCAGCACAACGCTTACATCAACTGCGCCAGTCGGCTGCAACCGACGAACGTCAACGATGTCGTGTTGAGCAGTTTCAGCTACGCCAGCGGCCCGTTGGGAGATTATTACCAGGCATCCACCAACCTGTTGGATGCGGGCAGCCGCGACGCGTATTCCGCCGGGCTCTTCCATTTCACGACCAGCACCAATCAGGTGAAGGAGACAAATTCGGTAGTGGACATTGGTTTCCACTACGTGACGGTGGCTAACGGCGCGGTGGCGGACCTGGACGAGGATGGCATCCCTGACTATGCCGACGCCGATGCCGAGGGCGACGGCGTGCCCGACGATTGGGAAATACAGCATGGCCTCAATCCCTTGGTAAACGACGCCAATGATGATCCGGGTGGCGACGGTTGGACAAATCTGGAAGAGTATCATCACGGCACGGATCCGACGGCGATAGATCAACCTTTGCGAGTCTTGATCAACCGACCGAGACCTAACTCCGTCATCCCATGAAAGTCCCTGTCAACAGACGAAAGCGCTTGCGCACGTATGCCACTCAGAGGATTGGCGTTATTTTGCTTGCAGTATTGGCGTGCGTCTTTGCGGTCCGCGAGCGGATCAGCGCTCTTGTGGCTGTCCCGCCTCCTTGGGTGGTCCCCCAGGACGTCAATGATCAAGACGAAGTGGATGAACCGTGCGATCCCCCGGCAGCCAACGACGGTCCCGAGGGCGGCGATTCGCCATGTGGCATGCCGGTGTGGCGGGTGTCCGAGCCGTTCATCAATGTTTGGATTCACGACACGCCATTGCGGTATCGGCTGGCCAATGGACAGTGGATGGAGTTGAAGTTGAGTTACCGGCACCGGTCGGAGTGGCCGGACTACCGCGCCGGGATCGGGGGATTCGGCACCAACAACACTTGGGGCGTCGGGTGGGAGTGCAACTGGATCGGCGCGCTGGAACTGGCTGAGGGGAATCATGTCACTAATTACATGGCCGGTGGCGGCCAGGCGTTCTTTCAAACAAATGGAATGCCGGAGTATCGGAGCGGCCGGCGGTTTCAAGCGGCGGACGTCGGCAGGCCGGCACGCATCCGTTCCTCAACAGGAGCCGAGAATCATTACGACCAGCTTTGGGAGAGTCCAACGGGCAGGGACTTTCTGTTGCTCTCAACACGGTTGGACCGTTACGGGCGCAAGACCACCTACGAGTGGGAAAGCATCGGAACAAACGCGGCGAGACGCATGCGGCTGGCGCGAGTCATTGACCGCGACGGGCGGACGAACACCCTCGCATACAGCAACGCGGCCTTTTCCAACTTTGTCACCTCGGTCACAGACCCATACGGGCGGAGCGCACATTTCAACTACGATTCGGATGGCCATTTGGTGAGCATTACCGACATGGCGAGCATGGTCTCGACGTTTGCTTACAACAGCAATTACATCATCCAGTCCATGACGACGCCCTATGGGTTGACCAGCTTCGAGTATTTCAACGGCACCAATGCGCCAGCAAGCGGCGGCATCGAACCCCGGGCTGTCAAGATCACCGAAGCGGATGGCTCGGTCCAGCTTTACGCCTACCGGTCTTCCAGCGATGACTGGGGCGCCGGCGTGTATGCCACGAGTGATGGCGGGTATTACGACCGGAACAGCTATCATTGGAATCGGGCGCAGTATGAGGCCATCAGCCAGCAGGGACTGACGAATGTCCTGGACATGCCACTGGAGGACTACTTCAAAGCCACGCTCAAACACTGGCTGCTGCAAAGCCAATTCGGCCAGACGCTGGTGACCGACACGCTGGGGGCCATGGCCGGCCCCGTCTTGCTGCCCGAGGAAAACGGGGTGCGCAGCCGGCAGGTTTATTATGAGTATGGAAACCAGCCAACGCCCGCTTACGTGGGCACAATCCGCCGCCCGAACAAGGTGGTCTGGAATGGGACTAGTTATGCGCAGGGCGAAAGCCTGGCTGTGGAGGTTGCCCGCAACGCTTACGGTCGCTCAACTCAACTCACCTTTTACATCAACGGCTCGTCGGCGGTTTACGAGAACACCTATGCGGAGGGCGAGCGGCTCACGTCCGTGATCGGACCGCGTGGTGAAGCCGTGCGCGGCTACGGCTATCACGCGATGGTCACCAATCTGTTGACCTCGGTAACGAACGCCGTGGGTGAGGTGCTCCGCTACACGCACGATACCAACGGCATGAAAGTGACGAGCATCGCGCATCCCGGTGGTCTGCTGACAAAGAATTTCTACCACACCAGCGGCGCGGCTACGGGCTTCCTGGCGCGAACGGTTGATCTTGGGTTCCGCACAAACTCCTTCACCTACACCAATGGCAACGTCCACATCCACACCAATGAACTCGGGCTGGTGACCACGAATACCTGGGACGAGTTGAGCCGGCTCACCTCCACGCGCTTCCCCGACGGCACCTACACCTCGAACCTGTGGGACAAGCTCGATCTGGCCGGCACGCGCGACCGGCTCGGCCAGTGGACGCGGTACGGCTACAACAAGGTGCGGCAACTGATGGCCGTGACCAATGCCAACGGGGCGGTGACGACTTACGAATACTGCGCCTGCGGCTCGCCGTCCGCCCTCCGCTCCTGGGATGGCACGCAGTGGCTGACGACGCAGTTCAGTTACGATCTGGCCGGGCGGCTGACCAACACCATCCATCCCGACGGCTACCAGATCACTTATCACTACGACGCCATGGACCGGTTGACCAACGCCGTGGACAGCACCGGGCAGGAAATCAAACTGGGCCACAACGAGTACGACCAGATCACCGCCGTCAAAGTCGGCAGCGGTGAAGACCAGCGCCACTGGGCGTTACGCGAGTTTGATGAATACGGACGGTTGACCGGCAGCACGGACCCCAACGGAGTCACCACGCTCCACAGCTACGACGTGCTGGACCGGTTGGTGGAGCGTCGGAAGGTCGGCGCGCAATGGCAGCAGGAATCCGGAGTGGAAGGACTTGGTTATGACGCGCGCGGGTTGAGCCGCTACACGGACGAACTGGGCGCGATCACGAAGTTCGCGCGTGACGAACTCGGCCGCTGCCTTTTCCAGACCAACGCCAACCAGGAACTGTTGCGCTTCACCTACGATCCGGCGGGGGCTCTGCTCACGCTGACCGATGGCAGGGCGCAGATGACGCGCTGGAAGTACGATGCCGAAGGGCGCGTGACGAACAAGCTGGACGCGGCCAGCGCCGAGCTGTTCCGCTACCGCTACGACCCAAACGGACGGCTCACCAACCGCTGGCAGGCCGGCGGCATCAGCACGACGTTCCGTTACGACGCCGTGGGCAACCTGACGAACATCGTGTATCCGAGCACGAGCAACATTGTGCTGCGTTACGATCCGTTGAACCGACTGACCCGCGTGGTGGACGGCCTGGGCACGAATGACTTCTCCTGGACCGCCGGCAGCCAGTTGGCCGCCGAAGACGGCCCGTGGTCCAACGACACGGTGAGTTACAGTTACACCGGGCGGCAACGCGCGAGCCGGTCCGTACAACAGCCCGACGCGGGGGCCTGGGCGCAGAGCTATGGACACGACCGTTACTGGCGGCTCACGAACGTCACGTCGCCCGCGGGCATTTTCGCCGTGCAATACAAGGACGTGTGGGCGGGCAGCATCCAGATGGCGGGCAGCCTGGTGGAGCACCTGCATCTGCCGGGGCACTCGGCCATCACGAACGAACACGATGATCTGGGACGGCCGCTTTCCACCGTTCTGGGCAACGCGCAAGACCAGCGGCTCAATGCCCACGCCTACGAATACAACGCCGGCCACCAGCGCGTGAAGCAAACGTTCACCGCCGGCAATTACGTGGACTACACCTATGACGCCATCGGCCAGCTGAGAACGGCGCGCGGCTGGGAGAGCGACACCACCTCGGCCCGCTGGCACGAGCAGTTCGGCTACGCCTACGACCCGGCGTGGAACTTGAGCCGGCGCACCAACCACGCCTACGTCCAGCAGTTCAACGTCAACAATCTGAATGAACTCACGACCGCCAGTCGTGCCGGCAACTTCACCGTGGCCGGGAACGTGAGCGCCACGCCCACAAACGTCACGGTCAACGGCGTCAATGCCCAGGTGTACGCGGACCTAGCCTTTGCGCGGACCAACGTGAGTTTGAGCGACGGGAACAATGCGTTTACGGCCATTGCGCGCGATGACCTAGGCCGGGTGGATACGAACACGATCACCGCCTATTTGCCGGCGACGGTAACGTTCGCCTATGACGCGCGGGGTAACCTGACCGGCGACGGACACCGGGTGTTCACTTACGACGAGGAGAACCAGTTGACCCGCGTGACGGTGAGCAACGCCTGGCGGAGTGAGTTTGTGTATGACGGTTTGATGAGACGCCGCATCCGCAAGGAATACGGCTGGAGCGGCTCGGCTTGGTTGCTGACCAACGAAGTGCGTTATGTGTATGACGGGATGCTGGTGGTGCAGGAGCGCAACAGCCTGAACGCTCCGCAAGTCACCTACACGCGGGGCAACGATCTGAGCGGCACGCTGCAAGGAGCGGGCGGGATTGGCGGATTGCTGGCGCGCTCGGAAGCCTCGGCGACCAATCCGCGGCACGCCTATTACCACGCCGACGGGAACGGCAACGTAACCGCGCTGGTGAACACGAACGGGGTGCTGGTGGCGCGGTATCACTACGATCCGTATGGAAACACGCTGGCCATGAGCGGCCCGCTGGCGGAGGCGAACTGCTACCGGTTCTCATCCAAGGAACATCACTCCAACTCCGGCCTCTACTACTACGGCTTCCGTTTTTACGAGCCGAGTTTGCAGCGATGGCCAAATCGAGACCCGCTCGGGGACATCGGCAGTTTAGCGGTGAGGACTGCGGGTATAACGCCCTGGGATCAATCCGACGCTGACGATCTCAGTGATGGTGAGTTCCTGGAACTGTGGGCCGACATCAACCGGAATCTCTACGGGGCGATGGGCAACAATGCGGTCAACTCGTTTGACGCCTTTGGTCTTACCGATAGCTCGATCAACGCTTGCGCCCGCAGTAATCCGGTTGAAGTGGGAAAGCTCGCGCGGGAACTGCTCGATGAGGTTGCAAAGGATCAAGCGAGGCGACGCGCCTCCAATGAATTCGCAAAAAAGGCCCTCAGGGAAGTAATGGACAAAACGAAAGAGCTAAATAAACACCTCGACAAAAGACATTTGAACGCCGCGCGAGAGGAGCTTAAGGGAAAAGTCGTGAGCCGGAAGCCCGACGGGACGCCGCACGATCATCTCAAAGAGGTAAGAGAGGCATTTGACGGAGTTAAAAGGCAGATTGAGGAACTGAAGAACGCGCAGACTCGCGATATCGGACAGACCGAGAGGGAGGCCCTTCAAAAGCAACTCGATAAACTCCGGACGCTTCACGATCGCGCCCAGGATGCCTTACAATGCAAGTAACCGAGGTGGCGATGAAGGACAGAGACGCTATTATCAAGAAAATTGATTCCCTGGAAGGTAAGGAGCAGAGGAATATCCCGTGGCTGCTCTCGCTTCTGGATCACAGCGACAATATCGTTCGGTTTGCCGCCATCAGACCATTGATATACCGCTGCTGCGTTCCAAATTTCAAAGACAAGTTGTGGTTGATCCTGGATACCGAGCCCGACGATGACATCATTCTCCTCGTGATTGGGGCACTGGCAGATCACTACAAAGGTTCGAAGGACGTTAGCGTCATTCGGAGATTTCAAAAGGCAATAGAACGTGTCGCTGCCGACTCGGATGTAATGCAAGACGTGTTGGATGACGCCAAGCTGCGAATCATGCTCGGCCTCGACACGAAGCAAATCGTGAAGACGTCTCCTGCCGAACGGCGCAAGCAACTGGCGGAACTCAACGTGCAACTCGGAATCGCCTGAGCTGGTGGCCCGCACAAGCGGTGACGAGGAAATCTCCCCCGGCTGCAACCTGCCCGAATGCTCGCAGCCCCGCGTCGTCATGGCGGCTGCGGAAATCCAAGGCCAGCCGTCCTACCGTCGCGGGCCTGCTCGCTCAAAGGCAAAGTCAGTCTGCCCGTGGCGTCGCCTGTCCCGGCACACGGGAGAGACGAAACGCTTTTCAATTGGAATGTCTCTCCCGTGCGCCGTGCCGGGCGTCGTCACCGGCAGAACAAATGACGACCGCTGACGCTGCCCGGACAACTTCAGTTCGCTGTCGCTCAAAACTTCGGAACGAACGCGCGCGAGTGACGACGTGCTCCGTGGGCCGCCAGGGGCGTGCCGGTCACTCGTCGTGCTGGGGCGGAGTATTTGCCGCACAATATCGTGATAGGTTCAGTTGGCGCTCATGCTCGGCAAAGCGCTGCGCGTGAGCGCCACCGTTGCGCGCGGGTGCTGGCGCACGGCCACCGTGCAGAGCGTGCGGCCCAGCGCTCCGTGAAACTCCTGGCGGCTGTCCTTGGGGGGAGAGCAGGCAGGTTCATCTCACAGACCGGTCGCCCTGCAGGCCGGCCGTCCCAGCACTTGGTCTCCGGGGTTGCGTCTCGCGCTTCCGGCGCCGCGGTTGCGTTTCAAAAATGTTCTGTCCAACCCTCCCGTACCCGCTAAACAATCCGCCCGTGACGCTGCAAGACGCCCAGACCCGCCATGCAACGCTGGCCGGCGAAATCCGCCGCCACGACCATGCCTATTATGTCGAGGGCAAACCGCACATCACCGACTTTGAATACGACGCGCTGTTCAAGGAACTTCAGGAGCTGGAGAAGAAGTTTCCCCAACTGATCACGCCCGAGTCGCCAACGCAACGGGTCGGCGGCGCGCCGGCGGAAGGGTTCCGAAGGGTGAAGCATCTCCTGCCGATGCTTTCGCTCGAGAAGGTGGATGGCGCGGAGCATCCGACCAAGGACGAAGAGCCGGACCGCGACAGGCGCAACCGGCTGCAGGATGAAAACACGCTGAAGGCGCTGCGCGACTTCGATGCCACCCTCCGCAAGCACTTGGGGCGTGATCGCGTGGAGTACGTCCTGGAGCCGAAGGTGGACGGCGTTTCGTTGAGCGTGCATTACCGCAAGGGCAAGCTGGCGCTGGGCGTGACGCGCGGCGACGGCGTGTTCGGCGACGACATCACCGCCAATCTGCGCACCGTCCGCGCCATTCCGCTGGAGCTGGCGATGAAGCACCCGCCCGCACTGCTGGAAGTGCGCGGCGAGGCTTACATGAGCATCAAGGATTTCGAGGCGTTGAACGCGAAGCTCGCCGCCGCCGGCGAAAAGACGCTGCCCAACGCGCGCAACGCCACCGCCGGCACGCTCAAGCTGCTTGATCCGAAGCTCGTCGCGCAACGGCCCGTGAACGCCGTGTTTTACGCCGTCGGCGCGTGCGAGGGCATCGAGTTTGCGACGCACGCGGAGATGTTGAGGTCCCTGGCGGAGTTCGGCCTGCCGACCCAGAAGAAGTGGTGGCTCTGCCAGGACATCGAGGAAGTGCTGCGCCGCTATCGCACGGAGGTGGTGGCCAACTACGACGAGGAACGCGATCTGCGCCGGCAGGTGCCCTACGACATTGACGGTGTCGTGCTCAAAGTGAACCGTTACGCGGACTGGGCGAAGATTCCCGGCAAGTCCCGCGCGCCGGGTTACGCCATTGTCCACAAGCCGATCCCCTGGATCACACCGGCGGAAACAATCCTGCGCGACATCACGGTGCAGGTCGGGCGCACCGGCGTGCTCACCCCGGTGGCCGAATTGGAGCCGGTGTTCGTGCAAGGCTCGACAATCTCGCGCGCCACGCTGCACAACGAGGACGAAATCCGGCGCAAGGACATCCGCATCGGCGACACGGTGGTCATCCGCAAGGCGGGCATGGTGATTCCCGAGGTCGTAGAGGTGCTGAAGACCAAGCGGCCCGCGGGGGCGAAGGAGTTTGACCTGTTCCAGTTCGTCGGCGGCAAATGCCCGGCGTGCGGAACCTCCATTGTTCGCGGTGAGGCAACCATTGACTCTCCGCGGCCGGTGGCGGATGATGCCAGCGATGATTTTACGCGAGACCAGTCCCAATCAACCTCCGTTGCCGCCGCACCCGGACGACCGCGCGGCCCGGGCCGCCTTGGCGAAGAAGCCATCGCCCTCCTTGCGGCGGGTGCTGGAGCAGGCGCGGGCGTCAGCGGCGTGGCGGAAAACACACGCCAACAGCGGCAGCTCGAGGAATGGGCGAAACGGCGGGAGCTCCTGATTTCCGCGCGGGCCTGGAATGACCTGCCGCTGATCGCCTCGGGCTCCGCCGAACATGAGGTTCGTTACCGCGCCGAGGACAACCGGGCAGTCAAGCGCACCCATCCGGGCACATTCGGCTTCCGCCCTGAGTTTCAGAACGACAAGTGGGTTTCCGTTCCCGCCACCCCCCTGGCCTACCTGCGGAGATTTCAACTTCAGAATGAACTGTTCGTGGATGACGTCCGGTTGGAGGGTGTCATGCCCTCCGAAGGTCCGTCCATGGTGATTGGTCAACCACCCGGCGGAATTTCGCTCGTCATTTCCCAACCCTGGCTGGACGCGCGTGAAACCGCGCAACCTCACCCGGCTGAAGCCGAGGTCGCCGATTATTTTAACAAGCGCGGCTTTGTTCACATTCCCGACGCCTTTTACGGCTGGAGACGTGAGGCCGACGGCGTGGTGATACTGGATGCCCGCCCGGACAATTTCGTGCAAACTCCGGCCGGACTGCTGCCGATTGACTTGCAGTTGTTCGCGCCCGCGCCCGTTGCCTCGCCGCCGCAAAAGGCCGAGGTCTTCTGGCGCTGTCCCAATGTGAATTGTCCGGCCCAAGCCACGCGCCGGGTCGAATATTTTGCCCAACGCAAGGCGCTGGACATCGAATCGCTCGGCGGGATCGTGGCCGAAAAGCTGGTCGAGCGCGGGCTGGTGAAGGAACCGCTGGACTTGTTTGATCTGAAACTGGAGGAGCTTGCCAAACTAAACCTGGGCACGGACGACGAGCCGCGGGTGTTTGGCGAAAAGAACGCCACCAAAATCCTGGAGGCTCTGCAACGCGCCAAGACCGCGCCGCTCCATCGGTGGATTCACGCGCTGGCCATCGCGGACGTGGGCGAAGCCACGGCCAAGCAACTGGCGGCCACGCACGAATCGTTGGAGGCTTTGGCCAACTCCCAGGTTTTGCGCGAGATCCGCGACCTGGGCGCGAAGGAGGCGGAACGCGCGGAAATCAGTCCGCGCTCCCGCAAGAACCCGCCGAAGGACGAACGGGAGAAGGCCGCGCGCGAAAGGCGCGACGCGCAACTCAAGGAGGAGATTGCCGCCATCGAAGCACGATTGGAGGCCGGTGGCTTGAAGGCGCGGCTGCCGGAAGTCGGTCCGGTCGCCGCCGCCAGTGTGCTGGATTATTTCGCGTCGCCGGCCGGGAAAAAAGTGCTGGCCCGCATTCGCGAGCTTGGGATCACGCCTGGCAACGAGATGACCCACACCGCAGCCGCGGCGGCGACGGGCGCGTTCGCCGGGAAGACCATCGTCCTCACCGGCACGTTGCCGACGCTCTCGCGCGACGAGGCGACGGCGATGATCGAGGCGGCCGGCGGCAAGACCAGCGGCAGCGTGAGCAAGAAGACCGATTTCGTACTGGCCGGCGAGGAGGCCGGGTCCAAACTCGCCAAGGCCAGGGAACTCGGTGTTCGCATCATTGACGAAACGGAATTTCGCCGGATGCTGGGGGCCTCGCCGTCGGCAAAGCCGTCGTCACAAGGCCGCTTGTGGTGATGAACCCGGAGTTTGACCCGGCGGGCGGCATTCACCGATGAAGTTTCTCTCCAGACTGTTCGGCGCCGCGAGGGAGGCGGACCTGGCTGATCGGCTGGCGTTTCATCCCTCCGAAACCTGCCCCGAGTGCGGCACCAAGCTGGCGCGGCAGACGGAGGCTCGCAACGCGGCCGACTGGCGGTGTCCGAATCTGGATTGCCCGGCGCGATTGCGCGAGCGCCTGGCGCACTGGTGTTCGGCGGACGCCTTGAACATCGCCGGCGCGGACGCGGCCCTGATTGCCCAACTCGTGAAACAAGGGCTGGCGTGTGACGTGGCAGAATTGTATTCGCTCAAGCGCTCCGAACTGGCGGCGTTGCCGGGCCGGGACAAGGAGTTCGCGCAGCGGCTTCTCGATCAACTTGCCGCCAGCAAATCCCGCGAGGGATGGCGGGTGCTTTACGGCTTGGGCATCCCGCGGGTGGACGCCGAAATCGCGAGGCAGTTGTGTCAGCGCTTTGCCGCCGTGGACGACCTCCTGGCCGCGGGGCCTGACCGAATCGTGAGTCAGGGTGGCGTCAGTGACACGGTCGCGAGGAGCATCGCGTTTTGGTACGGCGACAGCGTGAACCGCCGGCTGGTGCGCCGGCTGCAGAAGGCGGGAGTGAATTTCAAAACTCCCTGAGCATCTCTTCCCTTGAATTCTTGCTGACAGTGGAGAGCGGCGTTCGTGCTGCCTCCTCGTCGGCTTGCGAAATCGGCGTCGCAGCGGCCTCAGGACCGCGCGTCACGACTTTTCGCGCTTCACCCAAAGGATCACGCCCAGGCGCGGGCGCGCAAGGCTTCAGCCACTTCCCCGTTGCTGAGGTTCCACCTCGGTCTCCGGGAGAGCAGGTGATCTGGAGACTGGGTGACGACGCGGAACAGGTGACGGGATCAACGACGACTTGCCGGCGCGTTGGTGGCGCGAGCGGATGGGGCGTTCGTGGAAGCCGTTGGAGGAGGATTGACGGCGGCGCCAGCAGCCGGGCCGGTTTCCACCGGAGGCGGTTCGGGAGGCAGGCCCTGTCGCTGACGCAGCACGGCGCGGTACTCGTAAGGCAGGCCCTGTTCGGGGTCCAGCAACCGTTCGAGAATCAACTTTTCGGTTTCCTCGACCGGCCGCAATCCGACGCGGACTTCGTTGCCTTCGATCTGGCTCATGTAACTTTGCCAGACCTTGCGCGCCATCATCCGCAGCCCCGCGTGCTGGTCGTCCTCGCCGAGAATCTGGTTTTGATAGGCGCGGGTGATGAAGGCCTCGATGGCCGACTGCACCTTGTTGCGGTCGGTTTCATTGATGTCCACCTGCACGGTGGACATGACGTAGCGATCGAGCGTGACGTTGCGCGGGAAGGAGTTGGTGTCGTCGTCAATGATCATCTTGTCCGGGTAATGCTCGCCGAGGTACTTGTACCACTCGGCGGCGTCGGGCACGCGGTTGTGCAGGTAAAGGAAGTAAACCGCCAGCCGCAGGAAGTTGCGATGCGCGCGGCTGATGTGCTCGGCGTTCTGCGCGTCCTCCTCCATGGCCTGTTCGTAGGCGAAGTTGGTCTTGGGGATGATGTCGAGGTTCGGTCCGAACTCGAAGGCCTGTTCGATGAAGTTCTCGACCAGCCGGCCGCGCTGGACGGCCATGTGCATGGACTGGTAAATGACACGACGCAACTGGATCAACTCCTCGGGATTGACCTTGCCGGGATTCGACTTGGCGCGCTCCAGGCCGAGGGCCGCCCAGTAAATCGCGTGCGCCTCCGGCAGCCGCCATTCCAGCGGACCGTAAGTGGCGTCCACCTCCTTCATGAAGACCGGGTCCATCTTGTATTTCTCGCGCAACAGCCGGGCCCGCTCCCGCTGGTCGTCGTCCTGGGGATTGACCAATTCATCGAGGTTGGGCCGGCGGAGTTTGCCGAAGACCTCGGCCATCTCGTTGGCCCACTGTTGTTTGTAGATCATGTGGGCGTCGTCGAGGTTCTGGCCCATCTTGTGTTGGAAGAACCAGGCCAGTTCGCGATAGATGAGCAGCGCGTTGGGATTGAAGCGCAGACCGTCGTCGCGCAGCAGTTCGATCCCGCGCCGCACCCACCGCCAGCGGTCCTCGAGGTCCTTGAACTTGACCGAGATGTTGTAGGCCATGTTCCACGCCTGGACGAGCCAGACCTGGACAAAGTGCGGCTCGAGCTTCGTGATCCAGTCCGCCAGTTGCATCATCTCGAAGAACTTGTCCTGGTCCTGCAGGTCGCTGGCGCGAATCCAAAGCGCGTTGGCGATCAACCCGCGGAAACCGCCCAGCGCCACGGTGGTGAAGGCCAGCACGGGCGGCGCGTTTTCCAGCGGCGGCACGCGCGTCAACCCGAGCTGGTCGCGGTCGTGATTCAACGCCACCTGCACCCGCGAGACGCCGAACAGCAGGATGACGGCGAGCGCCAGCAGGGCGGATTTTCTGAGGCGGCTGCTCATTGGTTTCCTTGCGCGGTGGCCAGTTCGCGCCGGCTGAAAATGACGACCCCGATGGCGCCGATGATGCCGCCGAGCAACACGACAATCTGGCCCACGGCGCGGGCCAGTTGTCCCCAGGTGATGCTGCGGCCGGTGCTCAACGAATCAATGGGCGAGAAGTCCTTGGCCAGATTGATCACTTTCAACGCGCCGCTGAAGACCGGGATGAGCACCTGATCAACAATGGTGGCCGCCGCCGGGCCGCCCTCGTGGTCGTAGCCCATCAGCGTGCCCTCTTCCACGGCGGTGGCCAGGGTGCCGGTGGAAAAGGCCATGGTCAGCAGACCCAGCGAACAGAAGGCCGCCACCGGGAACGACAGGAAGCTGGCGGAGGCCAGGCCGATCGTCGCCAACAACGCCATCCAGCAGAAAATCACGCCCAAGCCGCGGATGAAGTTCACGCCGAACCCGCTCTCCCGGTAGAGCACTTCCATGCCTTCCTCCAGGGGGAACAACAACGTGGTGTCGTTCGAGTTGAAAAAAACGATGGTGAGGCGGCCTTCCTCGTCGAAGAGGTTGGGCGGGATTTCAAACTCGTGGAACGTGTCCGGCGCGAGGCTCATCGGCTCGCTGTCCCAAAACAGCGTCGTGCCGGGCACGCCGATGCGCCACAAGCCGGTGTAGGTGCCGGAGGAACTGAAATTGGCGGTGTTGAATTTGACGCGCACATACAGGGGACGGTCGCGCAACGAATCCTTCACTCGCCCGAGGTCAATCTGCCAGGGCTTGGGCATGCCCGGCGGCGCAAGCTGGTAGGCCGACTTGATCCGCTCCCTGATCTGCGTGCGCAACAGCGGCAGGTCGCTGGCGCTGACCGGCGTTTTGGAGAGGATTTCCCGCAACTCGCGCTCGGCTTGGGCTTCGATCTCGCCGGTGAACGTGTCCGGCCGGATCGAACCGCGGGCGACCAGCACCTCGTTGCGCAGGACGTGCTGTTCCTCGGGCGGCAACCGGGTCGCGCGCCATTGCATCAGCGCAAAGACGCTGGCGCCGGACAGGCCGAGCAGCGCGGCATTGAGCGACATGATGCCGAGCCATTTGCCAAGCCAGATCTGCCAGCGGGCGATGGGTTTGGTGGCCAGGACCTGGATCTGACATTCCTCGATGTCACGCGCCAGGGTGCCGCAGGCCAGCCACAACGTGGACAGGCCGAGCAGACCGGTGATCACGCTCAACGTGTAGGTCAGGAGAATCTGCGTAAACCCGCGCGCCGTGCCGTCGTCCTCGATCAAAATCGGCAATCCCACCACCGAAGCGAGCAGCAACACGGCAATCACGAGGAAGAGCCGGAACCGCAGGGCGGCTTTCCAAGTCAACCACGTGATGGCCAGAAGACGTTGCATGGCGGAAGCAGGCTGTGGGTCGCGCCGGTCCTGCCGCTAGGGTTTCTTGCCCAGCAAGGACGAGAGTTTCTCATCCGCCTTCGCCAGGTCCTTCTCGGCCGGGGCGGGTGCGGGAGGTTGGGCTGCCGGGACCGCCTCGGTGACGCGGGTGAGCGCTTCCAGTTTTCCTTCATCCACCGCCGGCTCGGGTGTGGCGACCGAAGCGGTGGCGGCGGGAGCGGCCTGGGGCAGGGTAAGGCGGTCGAGAATCTTGTCCGCCGAAGGCCTGGCTTCGGCGTCGCCGCGCAGATAGGCGGCCACGCGCGCGCCGGACATGGCCCCGCTGGTTTCAGCGGCGGCCTGTTTGGCCCTTTCGACGACATCGAGGAAATAGCTCTCGAGGTTTTGCGTGGGATTGTCCACCCGGACCTTGTCCGCGGCGACGTCGCGGCGGATCAATTCCAACACCCGCTCCATGGTTTCGCGGGAGAGCACCGGCGTGGTGATGCGCAAAGCGTCCGGCTTGGTGAGGAGTTCCTTGAGGGTGCCTTGCGCCTGCACCTTGCCGCCATAATAGATGACTACGCGGTCGCAGACATCTTCGACGTCCGCCAGCAGATGGCTGCTGAGGATGACTGTCTTGCCGCGGCGGGCCAGCGCCACGATCAAGTCCTTGACCTCGCGGCAGCCGATGGGGTCCAGGCCCGAGGTTGGTTCGTCGAGGATGACGAGGTCGGGATCGTTGATGAGCGCCTGGGCCAGGCCGATGCGGCGCTGCATGCCCTTCGAGAACTCGCCCACCGCGCGGGTGCGCGTCTGGCTCAGGCCCACCATTTCCAGCAACTGCTCGGCGCGGTTGTTGCGTTCGCTCTTGTTCAACTGAAACAGGTTGCCAAAGAAATCCAGCGTCTCGCGCGAGTTGAGGTAGCGATACAGGTAGGATTCCTCCGGCAGATAACCGATGCGCGCCTTGGTCGCCACGTGCCGTGGCGAATGGCCAAAAACTTCGATGTGGCCCTTGGTGGGATAGAGGAGGCCGAGAATCAGCTTCACGGTGGTGGACTTGCCCGAGCCGTTCGGGCCCAGCAGGCCGAACACCTCGCCGCGCCGCACGTCAAAGTCCACGTTGTCCACCGCGCGCGCCTTGGGACGGTTCCAGAAATCCTTGAAGACCTTGGTCAATCCGCGCACGGAGACGACGACTTCGCCGTTGGAGGGTGTGCCGCGGTCCGTTGATTGGAGATTCAATTCAGCGACAGGCATGCGAATTCAGTTGCCTTTCCATGGTTCTGAGCCGTTACAGCCCGGTTTTCCTGAACACCGGCCCGGCGGCAGCAGCCAATGCGAAGCCAGCGCGCATAAAACCAGGCCGCAACCGCTCACGCCGCCTGCGGCGACAACTGCCCCGCCGCGTCGTGGCGCGATTCACCGTTCCCTCCGCCGGGACCGGCCGCCTCGGGATGGTAATGCTCCAGTTCCTCGCCTTTGCGCACCAGGCGGGCGCTGTTGAAGATCACGATCAACGAACCCACGTTGTGCAGAATCGCCGCGACAATCGGGCCGACGTAACCAAACGCCGCCGCCGTCAGGCCGACAATGATGAACAGCACGCCGAACAGGAAATTCTGGTTGATGACCGCGCGCGTGCTGCGCGAGAGCTTCACCAGGAACGGCAGCCGGCGCAGGTCGTTGTTCATGAGCGCGATGGTGGCGCTGTGGATGGCCACCTCGCTGCCCGCCGCGCCCATGGCAATGCCAATGTCGCCCGCGGCCAGCGCCGGGGCGTCGTTCACGCCGTCGCCCACCACGGCCACCTTGTAGCCGCGGCTCTTGATGCCGCGCACGAATTCGACCTTGTTCTGCGGCAGACATTCGCCCTTGGCTTCCTCGCAACCGATCTCGGCGGCCACGCGGGTGGCCACGGGCTGGCGGTCGCCGGAAATCATCGCCACCCGGCGGACGCCGGCTTCCTTGAGTTCGGCGAGCGACTCCCGGGCCTCGGAACGAGTCGCGTCCTGCAACCCCACCCAGCCGATGCACCGGCCGTCGCGCGCGACGAAGATCAGGCTCCAGCCCTCGGTTTCGTTGAGGTCCACCGCTTTCTCGAAGTCCTCCTTCACGCCGTTGTCCTTGAGCCACTGGGCACGCCCCACGAGAATCTTCGCGCCGTCCACCTCGGCCTTCACGCCGCGCCCGGCGGTCTCGGCGAAATTCTGCGGTTCGGCCAGCGGGATGCCGACCTCGCCCGCCAGTTGTCCCAGAGCCTTGGCCGTGGGGTGATTGCTGTATTTTTCGGCCGAAGCGGCGATGCGCAGCAGTTCGGCGGGTTTGACTTCGCCGGCCGGCGCCAGGCGGCTCACGGCCAGTTCGCCGGTGGTCAGCGTGCCGGTCTTGTCGAAAATGAACGCGTTGATCTTGGCTGCCAGTTCCAAGTCGGCCACGTTTTTGATCAAAATGCCCAACCGGGCGGCGGCGGAGAGCGCGGCAACCATGGCCGTCGGTGTGGCGAGAATGAACGCGCAGGGACAGGCCACCACGAGCACCGCGATGACCCGGTCCAAGTCGTGCGTGAAAGCCCAGACCAGCGCGCCAATGACCAGCACCAGCGGCGTGTAGAAGCCCATGTACTGATCCACGATCTTCATGATCGGGAGTTTCGTCTTTTCCGCCGCGAGGATGAGTTCGCGCACGCGCCCCAGCGTGGTCTCCTGGCCCGCGCGAACCACGCGGACTTCGATCAATCCGGTGAGGTTCTGGGTGCCGGCGAAGACTTCATCGCCCGGTTTCTTGTCCGCGGGCAGGGATTCACCGGTGATGGTGGCCTGGTTGAAGGAACCCTGGCCGCTGATGATGATGCCGTCGGCGGGTACGACGTCGCCGGGCCGGATGCGCATCACATCACCGACCTGCAACTGACTGGCGGGCACCTCCTCCTCGGACTTGTCGGCCTTGAGCCGGCGGGCTTTGGTGGGCGTGAGCTTGATCAGCGATTCAATCGAGGCGCGGGCGCCCTCGGCGGTGCGCGATTCGATGATTTCGCCCATGAGCATGAAGAAGGCGACCACGCCGGCGGTCTTGTAATCGCCGGAGGCAAACGCGGCGAGGACGGCGATGGCGACCAGTTCGTTGATGCTCAGGAAGCCGCGCTTCAGGTCTTTGAGCGCGGTGAGGATGATCGGGTAGCCCAGAATGATGGCCCCGACGAAACCGCTGGCGCTGGCAACGACGTGGCCTTGAGCAAAGAGCCAGTCCACGAGAAAGGCGTTGATGACGAACACGACCCCGATGAGGGTCTGCCACAGTTGCACGGGCGTGTGCTCATGATCGTGGCCGCAGGTCGAGCAGGAGGCGTCGTGCTCGTGCGGATGCGCATGGTCATGCTCGCGGCGGCTGAGAAGCGAAGTGACTTGCATAACGTGACGGCGTTAAAAGGTTAAAGTCTCAAAAATTCATCCTGCCTCACGGTTGCGCCGGCGTCTGCGTCGGCTGCCGCGGCGGCTCGCGATTCAACAGTAATCGCAATTCAATTGGTTTGCCATCCGTGGAGGTGGGCAGAAAAACCTTGTCCTGCACGTTGGTCAGCACCCGGCCAGCCACCTCGATCAACCGTTGTTGGATGAACAAGTCAGGATTGCTGTCGTAACGGGCCAGCAGTCCCTGGAACAAGGAGGCGTCGCCGGCGGCGTCTTTCACCAGTCGGATGCGATCCGACTCGGCGCTGTTGATGGTGCCCGCGGCATCCGCCCGGGCTTTGCTCAACATCCGGTGTTCCTCGGTTCGCGCCTGTTCGAGAGCCTTGCTGCGATTCTGGTCGGCGCGGACCACGCTGCGGAAGGCCTCGTCCAACTGCCGGGGCGGGCGAGGCTGCACGACGCAGTTCTCAACCACGACGCCAATCTGGCGGGCCTCCAGCAGGCGGGTCACGCGGCGGCGCACCGCGTCCTGAAAACCGATGCGGTCGCGCGTGAGGATGTCATCCACCTTGAACTCGGCCGCCGTGCGGAGCAGCGCGTTGTTCAGGGCGTTTTGGACCACGTTGGACGTGCCGGCGAGGCTGTAAGGTTCGTTGGCCTCTTTGGCGAACCCAAACACACAACGCACCGGGTCCTCGATGCGGTAGGAGAGCGTGGCCCGCAGATGAACGATGTTGCCGTCGGCGGTGATCGCGTAACCATCGGCGGCCGGATTGAGTGAGGGGCCGGCGGCCGGTTCTTCGCCGGCGGCCTCCTGCACGGGTGTGAGGAAGAACCAGCCGGTGGTGGACTTCACCTGCTGGATTTCGGTGATGGGAATCTTGATGACTTCATCAATCGGATAGGGAAACGCCCAGTGCGCTCCGGCGCCAAGCAGCGCCTTGTCGCCTTCGCCCACCGGTTTGCCGAAGCGCAGGATGATGGCGTTCTCCTGCGGGCCGACCGTGAAGAAGCCCGAGAACAGGAACACCGCCAGCAGCACGACCATGACCACCTTGACGATGGCGAAACTGCTGCGCAGCGCCTCGGCCAGCGCCTGCGAACCGCTGTCCACCGGTGTGGCCGGGTGAGGATGCTCGTGTTCGTTGCTCATAACCTCAGCGGGCCGCGGGCCGGTTCGTGGGGAAGCCCTGGAACAAATTGAAGGGCGGCGTGTGCTGGTCGAGAATCAGCGTCGAGCGGTCCTTCAGGGACTGTTCCAACGCCCGGAGGCCGAGGATGAAATTGGCCAGCTCCGGGTTGCGCTCGAAGGTGCGCAGCGATTCCAACGCCTCCGCCTCACCCAGGCCGCGAATGCGCGTGGCCTCGCCCTCGGCGGCGGCCAGGATTTCCGCCGCTTTGCGCTCGGCCGCCGAGCGAATGGTCTGAGCCTCGGCCTCGCCCTCGTTCTGCGCCTGGCTGACGAGCCGCTGGCGTTCCTGCGTCATCTGGTCAAACACCGCCTGGGTCACACTTTCCGGCAGGCCGAGCTTCTTGATGCCCAGGAATTCCACCTGGATGCCATAGTCGTTGGCCTGAAGCTGGGTTTGGACGAGGGCTTTGATTTCGTCCTCGATGGCGTCGAACTTGAGCGCCTGATCATCCACGTTGACGAAGTCCGAGAGCGGGTGCCGGCCCACGATGCCGCTCTTGGCGCTGCGCAAGATGCCTTCGAGCGTCTTCTCCGCCTCGGTGACCGAACCGCCCGCGAACTTCGGGAAAAACGTGCCGGGATCGGTGATGCGCCAGCCGATGTAAACCATGGTGTTGAGCGTGATGCCATCCGCCGTGAGGTCCTCGGTCAGCTTGTCCTCGAAGGTCTGCACGCGCTTGTCGAACTTGTACACCTTTTGAATCGGCCACGGCCATTTGAAGAACGGGAAGGAGCGCGGCTCGGTGATTTCCCGCGTGGGCTTGCCGAACGTGGTGACAACGGCGACTTCCGAGATGCGCACCTGGAAGGTGAACAACAGCAGCGCGAAGACCAGAATCAGCACTGCGCCGATGACGAGAGTGAGGAGATTTCGTTTCATGAACGGTGAACGGGGAGGATGGACGATTGAAAGGATGGAGCCGGAGGCAAGGCGGCGTGACGGAGTTGCGGCACTCCTGCGTTCCTGCGTTGCGACGCTGCAATCTTGGTTTTCATTTCTTGGGCGGCGGCACGGTCAGTTGGAAAAAGTCCTGGCCAAACTTGTCCTGCAAATCGAAGCTGACGACCTCGTCCACGTTGGTGGCCAGCAGGAGGTACTTGCGGGCGTTGGCCGTGGCGCGCGGGAACGCCTGATAATAGGCTCGCTGTTTGTAAACCGAGGGCGTGGCGTTGAACGCGGGAATCTGGTTGGTGAACGCCGCGGCGCGCGACAGCGCCGCAATCTGCACGCTCAACCGTTCGGCCTCCGCCTGGTTGGTCACCGTGAACGCCCGGGCCCCGGCCAGCGCGTTGGTGCGGATGGCGTCGGCCTCGGCGCCCAGAATCTTCGCCTGTTTCTCGTGCGTGGCGGCGACGACCTTTTCGTATTCCGGCGCGACCTTGACCGGCGGATGGATGCCCTGCAACCCCACGAACAGGATGTTCGCGCCCACGCGATGTTTGTCAGCGGAGGCCTGGATGCGATCCCGCAAGGCCCGCGCCGCTTCGAGCCGGGTGTGGGACATGATTTCATTCAGGTCGGCGCTGGCCAGGTAACGCACTGTTTCGCGGGTGGCGATCTGATGGAGCAGATTCGAGGCGTCCTTGTGGTTGTAAGCCCAGGCCTGCAGGTCGCTCACCTGGAATTGCACCGGGACGTTGACGCTCAAGAGGCTGACGGGGGGAGCTTTCCGTTCGCCCGGCGCCGCGGTGGCGAACCGCTCGCGATTGGCCACCAGGAAATTATCCTCGGTGCCATGGCCCACCGTCCAGAGCACCGCCGTCTGCTCGTGATGATCATCGTCGTCCGGCGCGAATCCCACATGAATGGTCTGCACTTGTTCGGCCCGGTACCGGTAAACCCGGTCAATCGGCCAGGGCAGTTTCAAATGCCCGCCCGGTCCGAGGATGGCGCGGGCATCGGCGGGCCGGCCGAAACGCTCGAGCAATGCGCGTTCACCCGGCTCGATGAACACCACGCAAGTGGAGAGCACCAGCACGCCCAGTTGGAGCAGGATCAACCAGCCCAATGCCTTCTCGAAGAACCGGTAGAACCACGTCTCGGAAACTTTGAAACCGAACTGGTAGTCCAGCGCCTGCGCCGCCGTGGTGATCAACCCCTCGGGTTGCCCGAGCAAACCCACCAGCCGGCTCTCGTAAAGGGGCCGCTCGACCTTGCCCTTGACCCGCGGACGATAAATCTCCAACACCAGCGTGACCAACGTCTCCACCGCCATCAACCCGAGCAGCACGCACAGTCCCCGCGCCGCGTAAAGGTCGAAGTGCGGCAACTCCGTTCGCACCGTGGCAATGGCCACCGCGGCCACGGCGCAAATGTAGGCATTCAGCAGGAGATAACTGGCGCCCGGCCGCAGCAGCCGGTGGTTTTCGAGCCGCGCGATGGTGACCGAGAACCGCCCCAACAGGAACAGAATCAGCGCCGCCAGAGCGAAGGCCGAGGCGGCCACGATCCAGCGGTCCGGCGCGACGCCCGTGGTGGTTTGCGAAAGCCAGCGCCACAGGAAGAAGGCGCCCGCGCCCTGAAGCAACAACAGCACGGAGGTGAAGATCGGGACAAAAAATCGCTCGAACTGCTCGCGCGCCCGTTGCGCGGGGAACAACTCGGCCTCTTTGGATTCAAACAGCGCGGCGCGGGCCTTCGAGCGGGCCATCTCGTCGAGTTCCAGCTTCTCCAGCCGTTCGCTCTCCTCCAACCGCATCTGAAACCAACTCACGAAGGCGACCAGCACCCCCAGCCCCGCGAACACCGCCGCCACCTGGCCGGACAGCGAATTTGCATAGCGCGCCGCCGCAAATGCCGCCACGCCCGCCAGCAGCAGCACCAGCAGGTTCACCAATCCGTTCTTTTGGATGCTTCGTTCCATGACAAATCAGACTCCAACCCGGTCATCCCGGATTTCACTCGCGCTCCGCGGCTGGACTGCCGCACTCCAAGCCAGCCGACCACACGCGGTCCCGCAGGCGGGCGAATCGGCTTCAAACTTCGGATTATGGCATTCGAGCTTCACGACAATTCCCGGTCTTCAAACCACACGATGGCCGCGGCCAACACCGCGCCGACGTAAAAAACCACGTAGGCAAACGCCTTGCCCACATAGCGCCAGAAGGACGCGTCGAACACGTTCTTGCCCGTCTCCAGTGCGTCCGCGAGCCAGAAATTTTGCCAATTGGGAATCACGGTGTAAAGCCCCGAGGCCCACCAGGAGCCTTTGTCCGCGGGCCGGCCAAAGAGGTAATCCGACATCAACCCGAGGAGGAAGAAGGCGGTGCAGATTGCCAGTGTGGGGATCATGTCGAACCGCGTCGAGCAGGCCAGGGCCAAGGCCGCCAGGATCCAGAGCGCAAACAGGATCAGTATGCCCGCCGGGACCAACCGCCAGTCCACCGCCGCCATCTCGTAGGCGCTCTGCTTCTGCTCGGTGAACTGGAAGATCAAGAAAGCCGCCACCGTGACCATGACCACCAAGGCCAGCACCGCGTCGCTGACAAACGGCCGCCGCAGGAAATAATTGCTGAACGCCCCCAGCAGATAGGCCACCACCACACCGCCGGCGAAAAACCCCACCGCTGCCAGGTCCGTCCCGCCGTAGGCATCAAACGCCATCCGGCTGGCAATCAACGCCGCCACCAGGTTCACGTACGTGAGCACCGTCAGTGCGCCCACCAGCCCCAGATATTTGGCCAGGAGAAACTGCGCCCGACCCACCGGCTTGGACAACACCGCCAGCGCCGTTCCGGAGCGGATTTCCCGCGCCAGCGACGCCGAGGCGCTCAACACCGCCCCGAACAGACCCGCCAGCAACATCACCGCCAGCGTGCTGTTCTTGACCAGCTTCGGTTCGTCCCCGAACGCGAAGTAATACGGCGTGGCCAGGAAGATTTCAAAGGCGGCGGTTGCCGTCATCAACAGCAAGAACACGGGCTGTCGCACCAACTCCATGAAGGCGTTTGTGGCTATGGTAACAAATTGTCGCATCTGCCGTCGTTGATTCGCGCTAGAACCGTTAGCGTAGAAATCGGGCGTTTGATTGTAAACCGCTATTCCACGCTTGGACCGGACCCGGGCGTTTCATTGGTTTCATGCAAGTCCACTGATCTGCGGGAAGGGCGCCTTGCCAGCCACCCGGCCAATTGGGCGGCTGGTAAGCCGCCTCTCCGGCGTCCTGCCGGCGAATCGGGGTGAGAATTTGCAACGGCCCGGGGGGCTTGGGAACTGTGCGTTTGAGCGCACACCCGGCAGCCCTTCGAGGTTCGAGTTTGTTCGCGTTGGTCAGCTATTCCGGTCGGGGCGGCTCAAACCGTTGCTTGAGCTTCTCGTAAAGCAACCGCTGGTCGCTCTCGCTGAGGTCATCCAGATACTCCTTGATCAATTCATTCGCCCGGAACAACTCCGCCCGTTTCACCGCGGCCTCGAAGTCAGCATCGCTTTTCCAAAAGGCCTTGCCGGAATCGAACATCGCCCAGGGCTTGGGCCGCATGTTGCCGTCCTTCTTGCGATACTTCACTCCGTCCACCAGCGTGGACCTGCCGACGAACCGCCACGAACGATCGAAAAACACCCGCTCGCATTGGATTCCGGAACGGCCCTCGTCATAGCGTACAAACAGGGTGAAGGAGGCGGCGAACAGTTTTTTCCGGTTGGGGTGATCGCGGAACGTTCCCAAGTCGTTCTCGGGATTGGCCGAGCGCCGGGCGGACTTGATCGAAACTTCGATGGTTTCGCCGCCCACCACAATCGCAAAATCCGCGAGCCGATTCTTCTCCCGGCCGGCCGCGCCGGTGTCAAAGTGTTCCGCGCTCAGTCCGGGAATGTGCCGTGGGAGAACCTTTTTCAGCGCCTCGGTGGCCGCGTCCTCGAACTGCCGCCAGACCGTGGTGTAGCTGCCGGTGAAATTCGTGCGCTGAAGCTCGATCGTAACCTCTTTCGCGATGACTTCCTTGAGCGTATCAAGTTTCCCGGCGACGTCGGCAGCGCGCAGCGCGTTGACGGATTGAGCCAAGCCGGGCACGGCCAGGCATTGCAGCATCAGCAGTGCGAGCAGCCCGGCCCGATCAACGGGGCTGGTCAGGATGCGCTGAAACCGTGGATACATTGCAGGCACGATGCCGCCGGCCCGTGCATGCGTCAACTCCGCAGCCCTTCGGCCACCGGCTTTCAAGCTTGCGAGCTTTGAAGTTCCTTTGTTAAACCTCGCCCGTTCCGTTCACGGGCAGGCTGTTGCGGGACGCACCAGATGGCTGACGCAAAACCGACCTACCGCAATCCCTGGGCCTGGATTCCCACGCTCTACCTCGCGCAAGGACTTCCCTTCGCCGTTGTCAACGCGATGTCGGTGATCATGTACAAGAGCCTCGGGGTGTCGAATACGGACATCGCGTTCTACACGGCGTGGCTCTATCTGCCGTGGGTGATCAAACCGCTGTGGAGTCCGGTGGTGGACATCCTGCGCACGCGGCGCTGGTGGATCTGGGTCACGCAACTGCTCGTGGGCGCGGGATTCGCGGGGGTGGGTTTGAGCCTCCCGCTGCCCGTGTTCTTCCAAGCCACGCTGGTGTTGTTTTACCTGGTCGCCTTCAGTTCCGCCACGCACGACATCGCGGCGGATGGCCTCTACATGCTGGCATTGAACGAGAAGCAGCAGGCGTTTTTTGTCGGCATCCGCAGCACGTTTTTCCGCATCTCGATGATCACCGGACAGGGATTGCTCGTGATCGTCGCCGGTTATCTCCAAACGCACACGGGGCTGGAGAAAGTGACACTGACCGTCACGGCCAGGCCCGGCGCCGCGCTCCTGGAAACGCTCAACCCGGAGTCCTTCCCGGACAAGGTCCCGGGCGAAGGCGACCTGCGCCTCATCGCCGGCACCGCGGAGTTGGATTTGGATCCCCAACCGCGGCCCCGGGCCGAAGTCGCCGCGTTGATGGCCGCGGCCCGGGCTTGGAACACCACGAATGAGTTCATCCGCACCCTGCAGCGCGCGAAGGTGGTGGACCAGAAAAACGAGGGGCCTTCGTGGTGGGCGCGGACGTTATCACAACCGTTGGGCGGATTCCTGCGCGAGCGCTTCGGGCCGGACACCCGGGCCAGGAGCGACAGCGCGGGCAACCTCGGCGTGGTGACGCTGCAATTGTCGAAGCGCCCCGGGCGGGAGATAGTCGTCACGCCCGCGTTCAAATCCGGCGACAAGAGCATTGCCCTGGTCGAAGGTTCGCGGCTGGTGTTTGACGATCAGAATTGGAACCGCCCCGCGCTCGTGGTGTTCCAACTCGACGCGAAGCTGAGGAGCGAAACCGGCGCCGTCTTCGAAGTGCGTTCCGGCAACGTAGCCTTGTCCTGGAGCATCACCTTCGCGGTGTTGGTGGCCTTGTTCATCTTGTTTGGCCTCTATCACAGGTTCATTCTGCCGCATCCGGCGGGCGACCGTCCGGGAGACGTGCAGGGCATCCCGGTGTTCATCAAGGAATTCTTCAGGACCTTTGGCTCATTCTTCCGGAAGGACCACATCGGCGTGTTTCTGCTGTTCCTGCTGCTCTACCGGTTCGCCGAGGCGCAACTGGTGAAGCTGGCCGCGCCGTTCCTGCTCGACGCGCCGGAAGCGGGCGGGCTGGCGTTGACGACCGGCCAGGTGGGTTTCGTTTACGGCACCGTGGGCACGCTGGCGCTGACGTTCGGTGGATTGCTCGGCGGATTTGTGGCGTCGCGGCACGGACTGCGGGCCTGGCTCTGGCCGATGGTGCTGGCCATCCAGTTGCCGAACGTGGTGTACGTCTATTTGTCCTACGCGCAGCCGGACAGTTTCCTGATCGTCAATGCCTGCGTGGCCATCGAGCAATTCGGTTACGGCTTCGGCTTCGCGGCCTATCTGCTGGTGATGATTTACATCGCGCGCGGCGAGCACAAAACGGCGCATTACGCGATCTGCACCGGGTTCATGGCCATGGGCATGATGTTGCCGGGCATGTTCAGCGGCTGGTTGCAGGAGCAGATCGGTTACGAGCACTTCTTCGTCTGGGTGCTGCTGGCGACCATTCCCGGATTCATCGTCGTGAAGTTGATTCCGTTGGATCCGGAATTTGGCAAGAAGGCATGAGTTGCGTGCCGTTCGCGTTGCGCTGCCGCGCGGCAGTTTTCCGCCTGCATTGTTACCGACGTGCGCTTGGGCTTCACCCTTTGGGTGAGGCGCGAAAAGCCGTGGCGCGCGGGCTTGAGGTCGCTTCGGCGCCCATTTTGCAAACCGACAATGAGGCGGCGTGAACGTCGCGCTCCCAAGTCGGCTGGGTTTCAGGTGTTTCGCGTCCGCTGATAATTTGGCTGGTTGTGATGGGGAAAGGGGCTTAAGCTTTCGGTGAGTCGCAAAGACGGTTTCATTATGAGAGTTCTGCTGGTCAGTCCGCAAACGCCGGACACGTTCTGGAGTTTCAAACACGTTCTTCGTTTTGTCTCAAAAAAGGCCGCGTTTCCACCGCTGGGCCTGCTCACCGTGGCCGCCATGCTGCCGCGCGATTGGGATTTGCGGGTCGTGGACCTGAATGTCGAGCGGCTCAAGGACAGTGATCTGCGCGCGGCGGATTTCGTGATGATCAGCGCCATGATCGTGCATCAGGACTCGGTGCGGAGCGTGGTGGCGCGGTGCGCGGCGTTGGGAAAACCGGTGATTGCCGGCGGGCCGTTGTTCACCACCGGGCACGAGAACTTTCCCGAGATACAACATTTTGTCCTGGGCGAAGCCGAGGAGGTCATGCCGCAGCTCGTCGAGGACATGCGCCACGGGCGGGTTCAACGCATTTACAAGGCCGCGCGCTGGCCGAACCTGGAACAGACACCGGTGCCGCGTTGGGACCTCGTGGACTTGCGTCATTACGTGACCATGGCGGTCCAATTTTCGCGCGGCTGCCCGTTTGACTGCGAGTTTTGCGACATCATCGTCATGAACGGGCGCGTGCCGCGCACCAAGACGCCGGCGCAACTGGTAGCCGAACTGGAGGCGCTGCGGCGGCACGGCTGGAATGAGATGGTGTTCGTGGTGGACGACAACTTCATCGGCGACAAACGCCGCACGCGGGCGCTCCTGCGGGAGTTGATCGAATGGCGGCGCCGCACGCGGCCGAGCATGGGGTTTCTCACCGAGGCGTCGGTGAACCTCGCGGACGACGCGGAGTTGTGTTCGCTGATGGTGGAGGCCGGCTTCATGAAGGTGTTCGTGGGCATCGAGACGCCGTCGGTCGAGGCGCTGGAGGAATGTCGCAAGTTGCAGAATCGCGGGCGCGACCTGGTGGCGGCGGTGCGCACGTTGCAGCAGCGCGGCCTGGAGGTGATGGGCGGATTCATCGTGGGGTTCGACAGCGACCAGACGGACATTTTCAAACGCCAGTTCGAATTCATCCAACGCTCCGGCGTGGTGACAGCGATGGTGGGATTGCTGACCGCGCTGCCGCAAACGCGATTGTGGCAGCGGCTCAAGCGCGAAGGACGGCTCGAAGCCGCCAGCAGCGGCAACAACACGCAGGCGGAACTGAACTTCCAACCCCGGCTCAATCGCGAGTTCCTGCAAGCCGGTTACCGCGATCTGATGAAGAAGCTTTACGAGCCGAAAGTGTATTACCAGCGGGTGCGGACCTTCCTGAAGAACCACCACCCGAGCGGCCCGGGGTTGAGTTTGTCCTGGCCGGACTTCAAGGCGTTCCTCAAATCGTTCTGGCTGCTGGGCATCTGGTATCGCGGGCGCGTGGCGTACTGGCGGTTTTTCTGGAGCACGTTGCTGCGCCGTCCCCGGCATTTCCGGCGAGCCATCGAGTTCGCCATCGTGGGCTATCACTTCCGGCGCGTGGCGAAGCAGTTGTGAGCCGGCACCCGGCCGGTTCAACTAGCGTTTGGCAAAAATCCTGTTTGCCTCTTCGAGGGTTTCCTTCGACCCGATGTCGTACCAGATGCCGGGCACACGCCAGGTAAAGACCGGCGTGCGCGGATAGAGCCATTGCACGAGCCGCCCCGGCTGGTCGGGATTGTTGCCTTCCGCAATGTATTGATTGATGAGCGGGAGGGTGCTCTTGGGGTAAAAATAAAGCGCGATGCCCGTGAGGGTGCTGGTGGGATTCTTCGGCTTCTCCTCGAAAAACTTGATCCGCCCGTCGCCGTCCAACGAAATGGCATTGTATTTCTTGATCTCCTCCAGGTTGCCCACGTCGTACAGCGCCAGCACCGGCGCGTTCTTCTCGCGGCAAAATTTCCCAAAGCCATCCAACTTCTCGCTGAACAAGTTGTCGCCCGCGACCACGATGAAATCATCGTCCACGTGGTGCGTCTTGATCACGTAATGAATGTCGCCGATGGCGCCGAGCTTGTTGCTGTCGTCGGTCGAGCCGTCGTTGACGACGGTGAACTGCAACCTGGCCCGGACGGCGTACTCGTCCGCCCACTTCTGGAAATGGCCGGCGAACTTGGCGTTGGTGACCACGTAAATGCGATCCAGCCCGCTGATGGCGCCAAGATTGTCCAGGACGTGCTCGATCATCGGCTTGCCGGCGACGGGCAGCAGCGGTTTGGGTTGCGTGAGGGTGAGGGGATACAGGCGCGTGGCGTAGCCGGCAGCGAGGATGATGACTTTCATGTTCGTTAATTGCGATGAAACGCGGAAACCTTAAAACGCCACCCGGGCGAACGCCACAACGTTTTGAATCTCGAACGGGGCCAAACTGAAGTTGCTCGACTCAACCTCACAAGCGGCTGAGTGAGAATCCGAAACCCGAAATCCGAGGGTCGAATGAATTGCGAATTCCGAAGCCCGAATTGCCTGCCCGCGCCATTGCACGCTCGCCCGTGATATTTGGGGCCTCGGGCTTCTTTCGGATTTCGGTTTGTCGGATTTCGGGCCTCGCCCAAAACCAACTGTTGGACTGTGATTTTGGAACTGTTCGGCCGCAAACCCTCCGAGGCCGTTCACTTTTCAAACAAACTCGGGGCGGCGCGTTGAGCCAGTTCCTGGCAGCGCGCGAGGATTTCGGTGGGTGACTCGCACGAGAGCGCGAATTCCGCAAGCTGCCGTGTATCGGCGAGCTTGAGCCGGCGGATCAGATACTTGACCTGGGCCAGCAACGGTGGCGCGGCGCTCAATTCATCCACGCCCAGGCCGAGAAGCAACGGCACGAGCACGGGGTCGCCCGCCATCTCGCCGCAGACACTCACCCATATCTTGTGCGCGTGCGCGGCGTCCACGGAGTTTTTGATGAGACGGAGGATCGCCGGATGCGTCGGCTCGTAGAGGTGGGCGATCTTCTCGTTCATGCGGTCCACCGCCAGCGAGTATTGGATGAGGTCGTTCGTGCCGATGCTGAAGAAGTGGCTGCGTCGCGCCAGCGAATCGGCCACCATGGCGGCGGAGGGAATCTCGATCATCACCCCCACTTCGAGGTGCTCGTCGAATGGCAGGTTCTGCTGCCGGAGTTCCTGCTTGAATTCGTCCAGCAGGGCATTGGCCTGGTTCAACTCATCCAGGCCGGAGATCATCGGGTACATCATCTTCACGTTGCCCTCGGCGCTGGCGCGCAGGATCGCGCGAAGCTGCCCGCCAAACACGTCGCGCTGCTGGAGGCAGAACCGGATGGCCCGCCAGCCCAGAAACGGATTCATCTCCGTCGGCACGTGCAGATGGGAAAGGAACTTGTCGCCGCCCAGGTCGAGCGTGCGGATGACGACCGGGTGCGGTTTGAGCGCCAGGGCCACCTGGCGGTAGGCCTCGTATTGCTCCTCCTCGGTCGGCAGCGAATCGCGATTGATGAACAGATATTCCGTACGGAACAAGCCCACGCCCTCCGCCCCGCTGCTCTTCACCGCGTCGGCGTCGCCGGCTTGCTCGATGTTGGCCGTGAGCAGGACGCGGTGGTTGTCCAGCGTGACCGCCGGCTGCGTCAGCACGTCGCGCAGTTTTTCCTCGAGCGTGAGTTGTTTGCGGATCAACTGGCCGTACTCGAACAGGGTCTGATCCGTGGGATTGATGATGATGACGCCGTTGTAGCCGTCCAGCAGGGCGTATTGCCCGCTCTCCAATTCCTCGCTGGCATCCTTCAATCCGACCACGGCGGGAATGCGCAGTGACCGCGCCATGATGGCGGTGTGCGAGGTCTTGCTGCCGATGTCGGTGGCAAAACCGAGCACCTTCTGCCGGTCCATTTGCGCGGTCTTGGACGGGGTGAGGTCGTGGGCAATGATGATGCACGGCTCCTTGAGGTGGCGCAGGTCCAGTTCCTCATCCCGGCCCAGCAGGTGGTTGAGCACGCGACCGGTGACGTCGCGCATGTCGCTGACCCGTTCGCGCAGGTATTCGTCGTCCACCTGGGCGAGGGCGCCGGCGTAACGCTCGGCCACGGTCTGGAAGGCGTGTTCGGCGTTGACCCGGTCGGTCTGGATCACGCGCACGGCCTCGTCAATGAGGGCGGGGTCCTCAAGGATGAGCAGGTGGGCGTCGAAGATGCTTGCCTGATCCTGGCCGATGCTGTCGGCCAGTTTGCGTTGAACCTCGAGAATTTGCTGGCGCGTGCCCAGCAAGGCCTTCTCGAGGCGATTGAGTTCCTCGGGCAGTTCGGCTTCGGTCAGATCGCGGCGGGTGACCGTGTGGCGAACCTTGTCGAGCACGAGAATTTTGCCACGGCTGACGCCGGCCGAAACGGGGATGCCCCGCAGGACCTTCTCGCCTTTATGCAGCCGCTCGGCCATGCGGCAGAATTATCCGATGCGCCGCGGCTTGGAAAGAAATTCTTGTCTGGGGAAGGAGGGGCCAAGGAGGGCGGCGAGTCCATGCCAATTGCACTACCGGCCGCGTTCGCTTCCCGCGGCTGCTCCTCGCGCCTCTCACGGCTCCGGCGCCGCTGCCATGGGCTCGCGCAGCCTTTTGAGCGCGGCGAGCGCCGCCTCGCTTTCCGCGGCCTTCTTGCTCTTGCCGGTGCCGCGCGCCAGCTCCACCCCGGCATGGTGGACGGTACACTCGAACAGCCGGTCATGATCCGGGCCGCTGCTGGAGACGACGTGGTAACGGGGCGGCTCTGAGGATCGCGCCTGGAGGAATTCCTGAAGCTCGCCCTTGGGGTTCTCCAGGATGGGCAGGTCGTTCAGGGCGCCGAACGCCGAGCCGAACTCGCGCAGGATGAACTCGCGGGCGGCCTCGAAGCCGCCATCGAGAAAAATAGCCCCGACCACTGCCTCGAAGGTGTCGGCCAGCGTGGAGGGACGATCCCGTCCGCCGTGCAGTTCCTCGCCCCGACTGAGGATGAGGTGTTCGCCGAGACCGAGGGTGCGCCCATGCACGGCCAGGGTGCGGCGGTTGACGAGTTTGGCGCGGGCTTTCGTCAACGGGCCTTCGTTGAAGCCGGGAAACTTCTCGTACAACTCGCGCGTCAGAACCAGTTGCAACACGGCATCGCCCAAGAACTCGAGGCGCTGGTTGTGCTGGACGGGCGAGCCCTGCTCGTGGGCGATGGACGGATGCGTCAGCGCGAGGCGAAGCTGGTGGTCGTCGCGAAACTGGTAACCGAGGCGGGTTTGGAGGACGGCAAGGTCGGACACAGCCGGGCGGACTTTTGATTGATGATTTAGGATTTACGATTGCCATGCGCCGGGGCGGGCAATCATAAACCGCAAATCATAAATCGTGCATCGGGTTAGGTGGTTTTGGTTTCGAGTTCAGGTTCAGTTTGAACCGGCGCTGGAGCTGTTTCCGAAGGCGGCGCGGGTGGATTCAGCCCGTGTTCGAGCAAGGCCGCCACATCGCGCTGGACGGCCTCCAGTTGATCGAGCCGCAGGTCGGGATCGGTGATGGTGAACACATCCCCGGTTTTCGGCTGCTCGTAAATGAACGTTCGCCGGCCGTCGCGGACAATTTGTTCCTTCACCTTGAGCACGCGTTTGCGTTCGAGCATGACCGCGAGGATGTAGCCCGCCGGAACATGGCGGGCGTCGTTCTCCTCGACGAGTTTGCGCAGGAGCGTTTCGGCCGTTTCCTTGTGAATCGGATCGGTGGGCGGCGGCGGCGCTTCATAAACGCCCTGCCAGTAAGAGACGAAGCCCTTGCGGTCGCGCGCGCCCTCACTGAACTGCTGCTGCCAGCAGGCGGAACAGATGTCCGAGCGGCGCAGTTCGGTCTTCTCCTCGGAAAGCAGCGTGTGATAGACCTCCTGGTCGGCAAACGGCTTGCCGCAGGCTTCGCAGGCGTGGGCGCGGGACTGGATGTTCCACTCGTTCATCTTGAGATGCGGAATCGGATGCGGGGATTATTGCGCGGCAGGCCGGATGCGCAATCTCAATTCCAATCCCGGCGTCGGCTGGGGCGCGTTTCCGTTTCGTGCCAGTCCGCCGCTCTGCCGGAGAGTCGGCTTATCAGCCGCCCAGCCGCCCGGCTGGGTAAGCCGTCCCTCCGGCGTTCAGCGGCGGGCGCGGTAAAAGCGTCGCGGGGCGTTGGTTTCGCCGTCCAGACACCAGAACGCGCCGTTGGTGTTGAGTACGTTCGCCAGTCCCTCCCAGTTCAACAGGTTGGTCGAAAATTCAATCACGTAAACCCCCGCGTCGCCAGTGCCCTCCAATCGAAAACGCCCGTCCGGCAGCCGCACCAATGAGTCCAAGTGCGACGGATCGGGCGGCAGCACGCTGAGGGTGGCCGGCAAGCTGAACGCGCTGCCGGCCACGTTGGTGACGGTGACCGTGTAATCCCCCGCGTCGCTCGACGCGACCAGGCTCAATGAGCAAGTGCTGTTGGTCGCGCCCGCAAGCGCCGCTCCGGCGAAATACCACTGATAAACAAGCGGCGCGGTGCCGCTGGCCAGGACGGTGAAGGTGACGTTCGTGCCGGCTTTGACCGTGCGACTCTCCGGGTGCGCGGTGATTTCCGGCGGAACATTGACCGTCAACACCGCCACGCTGCTCGTGATGGCGCCGGCAATGTTGGTGATGACCACCGAGTAACCGCCCGCGTCGCCCGCCTGCGCATTGACCCGGGTGTAATTGGTGCCGGTCGCGCCCGGGATGGGTGTGCCGTTAAAACGCCACTGGTAAGCAAGCGGCGGAGTGCCCGCCGCGGTGACAAAAAAACCGGCATCGTCTCCTTCAACCACCGTGAGGCTTTGCGGCTGCGTGGAAATGGTGGGCGCCATCGGCCGCGGCAAAACCCGGAGAGCGATGATTCCATTGTTCGAATCGAGCGCGAAGACCCGGTCCTGGTCGAAATCCACGGCGCCGGTCAGGTTCGAGTTGTCATTGTCCGTCGGGAATGTGTTCGTCTCGACCAGGGTCACCGTGTTGTCGGGGAAGAGGTCGTAGAGCTTGAGGTTGTCGGGCGTTTCAATGGCCACGCCGGCAATGACGTTGAGATGGGTGCTGACCCCGATGGCGCCGATGCTGTTGGCCACGCCCGGGCTGCTGTAGGTTTGCTCGACCGTGCCGGTGTTGCTGGCCAGGTTGAAAGAAATCCGCCGGAGCGACTGGCCCACCGCCTTTCCCCAAAAGGTGTTGCCCGCGCCGAAGGCCACCCCCAGTCCAAACGCGCCACCGGACACTCCGCTCACGTTGACGCGATTGGGCGTGAAGGTCGTTCCGTTGGCCGTGGTGAACACGACGACGTTTGTGCCCTGGCGCGAAGCGATGAGGATTTGCGTGCCCGTGCCCGAGCCGCGCACGTCCAGGGTGTCGCCCCAACGTTGCGGATTGGTCGCATCGGGGTTGCCCGAGAACGCCACGGTGGGAGTTGTGCCCGGATCATCATTCGCCCAGCGATAAAGCCGGAAGGCGTCGGTCGCGCCATTGAGCGTGAGATTGCAGACATACACCGCGCCGTCGTCTGCCGCGCCCGCCAGTTGCAGGGTGTAGGTGCCGCCGGCAATGACGCCGGAGCCAAGATTCAGCGTGTGCAAATCCGCGCCCGTGTCGGGATTGAGCGCATACACTTGCGGCGACCCGGCGCGCCCCACCAGCAGCAGCCGCTGGCTTAATGGATTGAACGTCAGCCCGCGTTCGGTGTTGCCCGTGGTCAGATACGGGCGCGAACCCACTGGAAGGCTCCAGAGCGGAATCAACCGCGCGCTCGGTGGCGGGACAATGACGGTAAGCGTGGCGACGTCGCTGGTTACTGCGCCGTACGAATTGGTCACGACCACGACGTAATTGCCCGCATGGTTCGTCGTGGCCGGGTTGATCGTGAGCGAAGCCGAGGTCGCGCCGACGAGATTGGTGCCGTTGCGCCGCCATTGATACGCCAGCGGCGGCGGACCGGAAGCCGTTACCGTGAAACCGGCCACCGCGCCCGAATAGACGGTCTGGTTCTGCGGCTGTGCCACGATGGCGGGCGGCCCCTGCAATCCGAGAACGAAATCCCGCGTGGCCACGGTGCCGGCCGTGATCGTCACGTTGGCGGTTCCATTCGTGTAACCGGGAAACACCGCCGTGACGTTGTAAGTGCCGGGCGGCAAATCCACGAAGCCATAAAAGCCGGTGGCGTCGTTCGTCTGGCTGCGGTTGACCGGGCCGCTCACCGTCACCACCGCGCCGTCCAGCGAGTTCGCGGTGCTGCCACCGAAGACGGTGCCCATCAGGTGGCCGCGCGTGGGGGCGGATTTCCACGGCATGTCCGGCGGGGACACTTTGGTCGCAAAAATCGGCGGCGACAGCGGATCGTGCGCGTTCGGGCTGTTGGTCAGGTAATTCTTGAACGTGGCGAAGCTCGTGCCCTGGGCATCGGGCTGTTTGTAAACGTAGCCGCAGACGCCTTGCGCGTAGTTCCCCGATGGCGACGGCGCGCGCGTGGCCCGCATCTGGATGATCGCGTTGGACGTGTAATTCAAGTAGATGCCCGGGCCGATGGCGACGTGGCGGTTGAACCGGCGATCCTTGGCGAAGTTCATCCAGTTCGTGTAGGCGGTGGCGTGATCGGTCGGCGGCGTGGTGTTGTGATGCCGGTAATAATTCATCGGGATGTTCAGGTCCAGGATGCCCTCCTCCATCCAGCCCCGCCAATCCTGCAACACGCTGTTCCACGCCGCGGACGAGTTGTACCACTGCGTGTCGTTGGCCACGCCGCTGTTGCCCCAAGTGATGGTGTCCGCGGAAATTTTCACCCACGGTTTGATGGCCAGGGTGTGGAGATAGACCTTGCGCACCAAGGCGGTGATCTGGTCGCGGCGAAACTGCATCCATAGCGGGTCGGTCGGCGAAGGCTGGCCCGTCCGCCCGAAACGCGCGTTGAATCGCGCGACGGTCACCGGATGATAGCCCCAGGTGTTGCCCGTGTAGCGGATGTAATCGAAGTTGAACCCGTCAATGTCGTACCGCGAAATGATGTCCATGCAGACGTTGAACGTGTAACGCTGCACGTCGGGATGGCCGGGATCGAACGAGTAACTCGTGCCGTCCCAGAACGCGCCGTTGACATCCTGCGTGAGCCAGTCGGGATGCGCGTTGTAGGGGTGGGGCGGATTCGACGCGGGCGGCGCGGTGCTCTGGCTGCCCCAAATCTTGTAGCTGACAATCCACGCGTGGACCTCAAGGCACTGCTTGCCGCCGCTGGTGTCGTGCGCCTTGGCGATCATGTCCGCCAACGGGTCAAACGTGGCAGGGCTGATGTCGGTGGCTTTGGGTTCGTAGATGCTGCCGTTGTAATAGGCGTCACCGCGCTTGCGCACCTCCGGCAGGATGGCGTTGGCATTGGCCGCGCGCACATTGTTGATGAAGGTGGTGACTTCGGAGGCGCTCTTGAAACCGGCGCCGAAGGCGTCCGCCCAGAACGCCCGCCACTCGTTCGACTGGCCAAAGGTGGCTAACGGGAGCACAGTCATGAGTGCGCCCAGGATCAAACTCTTCACTGAAGCTGCTTCTCGGCGAGGACGGCATTCCATACGTCGCCCGAAGCTCGCATTTTTTGCGGGCGATTCAAGCGCGTTAACCGCCCCTGCCCCCTGCATAAACATGCCATCGCACCCGCGCGAAGGACATTTTCCGCCCGGACCACAGGAGGCGCGGCAACGCTCGTAACGCCGGTTTTCCAACCGGAGTGCTTGGCTTGAGGAGTAAATCCCGTGCTCGGCGTTGCGGGTTCTCCGCGAAATGCTGCACAGGGCGGGCCGACTGGAAAGTTGGCGTTACGGGGACTCGTTCGTTAAAAGGCAGATCCGACATGCGGGTCAGGGCGCTTGAACCGTGGCCTTGCGCGCCATTCACGAGGCTCACGTCTTTGCCCGTCCCTGGCGCAGCCGGTCGAGACCGACGGCGAGGATGATGACGATGCCGATGATGATCTCCTGCATGTAAGTCGGCCAGCCGCTCTGGTTCGAGCCGTTGCGCAACACGGCCATGATGAGCGCGCCAATCATCGAGCCGAGGATGCTCCCGCTGCCGCCGCTCAAACTCGCGCCGCCAATGACCACGGCCGCGATGACGTCCAGTTCCAGCCCGATGGCGACGGAAGGGTCGCCCTGTGTGAGTCGCGAGAGTTGCATCAATCCCGCCAGACCAAAAAACAAGCCGGCCACACCGTAAATGGCGGCCTTGTACATCCGCACCCGCACCCCCGAAAGCCGCGCGGCCAGTTCGTTCGAGCCAATGGCGAAAATATACCGGCCAAACACCGTCCGCCGCATCACCACGGACATGAGGACGGCCAGGCCAATGGCGATCCAGACGCCCATCGGCAGCGGCAGGAGCTGCTGCGGCGCTTCGAGGGCCATGATCTTGTTCAGCGGCGAGTCGGGGTAATTGACCGTTTGATTCCTGCCGATCCATTTCGCGGAGCCGCGCGCAATGCCCATCATACCCAGCGTGACGATGAACGGCATCATGCGGAAGCCGGCGATGATGCCACCGTTGATCAACCCGAGCAGCCCGCCGGTGAGGATCGTGAGCATCACCACGACCACCGGCGGAAAACCCTTCAGGATGAACGTGGCGCCGACCACGCTGGTGAGGGCCACGGTCGAGCCGATGCTCAGGTCAATGCCGCCGCTGACGATGATCATCGTCATGCCCAGGGCGCAAATGGCCACGATGACGGTTTGCGTGAGGATGATCTTGAAATTGGCGCCCGTAAGGAAGTAGGGGCGCACTTCGTTGTTGGCGCAGAACACGCCGATGACGAACAGCAGGCCCAGCACGGGGCCGAAGAAATTCAAGAACCGGGAGAACGGAAGTTTGCCGCGCTGGCCCACGCTGGCCCCGTGAGATGCGGCCTGTTCCATTTGGCTTGCTCGGTTGCCGGGAGCAGCTTTCGGGGCCGCCGGCTCAGTTGAGGTACTTTGCCAGCGGCGGATAGATGAGTTCCTGGATCTCCGGCTCGTTCAGGTTCTCGGGTGTCACCACCGTGACGCCGGTATCAATCCGTTTCTCGACGGTTTCGCCGCGCAGATGTTTCATCAGCGTCAGCACCGCGAGATAACTCATGCGCACGGGATTCTGAACGACCAACCCCTGCACGTCGCCTTTCTTCAAGTCATCCACCGACTGGGAGCCGGCGTCGAAGCCCACCATCTTGACCCGCCCGCCCGCCCGGCCGATGTCGCGCAACGCCTTGGTCATGCCGACGGTGGAGTTTTCGTTCACGCAAAAAATGCCGTTCACTTCGCGGCCGTAGCGGTTCAACAGGTTTTGCGAAGCTTGATAAGCCGTCTCGCGCGTCGCGCCGGCGTATTGGTCCGCGGAAATGATTTTGATGTCCGGATATTTGGACTTGAGCGTGTCGAGGAAACCGTTCTCCCGGGCCTCGGTGCTGGCCGAACCGACGGCGTAGCGCAGCAGGATGACGTTGCCCTTGCCGCCGAGCAAGGTGGCCAGCCGTTCCGCGCCGAGCGCGCCGCCCTTGTAATTGTCCGTGGCGACGAAGCTGACCTGCTTGTCCGAGTTCAAGTCCGAGTCCATGATGACGACCGGGATGCCGGAGGCCACGGCGTTCACCACAGGCTTGACCAACGCCCGCGAATCCAGCGGCGCGAGCACGATGCCGCTGACGCGGCGGGTCATAAAGTTTTCCACCACCTGAATCTGCTGGTCGCGGTCATCCTCGCGGAGCGGGCCTTTCCAGATGATCTCGACCTTTGTGCCCTGCGATTGCAATTCGCGCTGGGCTTTGATGGCGCCGGCGTGGATGCACTTCCAGAACTCGTGGGTCGTGCCTTTGGGAATGACCGCGATGGAGTAAGATTTTTGCGCGGCCGGAGACGTGAGCAGAGTGGCCAGCAGAACGCCGCAGGCCAGCAGGAGGCGGATCGCCGATTTCATGCGGCGAACGTAGGAAACCGCCGGGGGGTTTTCAACCCTTTTGATTTCTCCGACCATCGGGATGTCATTCCTTCCAAGCACCAAGCCCCTTTTGATTCGGGTGGCGGCCCGCTGGCGGTTTGCCGTGTCTGGCCGATCTGGCGCGCATCTCACTGCTTTGCATGCGGGTCTGCCTGTACGTGGTGGCGAGGACGGTCTGGACCTCGGAGGGGCGGCTCGCAAGCCGTCCGGCTGGCAGACTGGCGGACCTGCAAAGCCTGAGATGCGCCTCAGCCGATTTTGCCCGTTTTTTTGCAGATGTTTTGGCGGTTGACAGTGTTCCGTTGGCGTCTCTATGCTCCGACTCTGAAATTTTGCGAGAACCGGCCCAAACCCGCCGGCTCCGCCTGGAAAGGAAGTGAGACGGATTGACGGAAATCAGACTGAAAAAAGGCGAATCAGTGGACAAGGCCCTGCGGCGGTTGAAAAAGAAAATTGACCGCGAGGGCACCTTGAAGGTGGTGCGCAATCACCGGCATTATGAAAAGCCGAGTGAACGGCGGCGCCGCAAGGAGAAGGCCGCGCGCTTCTCCGCCATGTTGAGCGCCCGCTACGCCGACATGTAATTGATTTTGAATTCCCACAGCCGGATGCGGTCCATGTGTTAGCCGCACCCGGCTTTTTGTTTATGTATTCGTTCTCCACCTGCTGGAACTCGCACCGTCACTCCGACGGGCGGGCCATGCTGCGCGAGGTCCGCGAACTGGGCTTCGAGTACGCCGAACTCAGCCACGGCACGCGCATCAGCCTCATGCCCGGCATTCTCGAGGCCGTGGACGCGGGAGAAATCAAGATCTCCACGCTCCACAATTTTTGTCCGCTGCCCATGGGTGTGAATCATTCCGCGCCCAACCTCTATCAATTCTCCGCCGAGAAGCCCCGCGAACGCGAACTGGCGATTCGGTACACGCTCAAGACTTTCGAGTTCGCCGAGCGCGTGCGCGCCCCGCTGGTGGTGCTGCACCTGGGCAGTGTGGAGATGAAGGACTATACGGACAAACTCAAGGACCTGCTGGCGCGCGGCGAGAAAGGCTCGCCCAGATACGAGAAGCTCTGCGCCGAGGTCAGCGAGAAGCGCGAGGCGAAAAAGGAGCGTTTCGTCGAGCACACCTACGAAACGTTGCGGAAACTCCTGCCCGAGGCCGAAGCCCGCGGCCTCAAGCTCGGCGTGGAAAACCGGGAAGCCCTCGAGGAGATTCCGTTCGAGACGGATTTCCCCTTTTTCTTCCGCGAATTCACCAGCCCGGCGGTGGTGTACTGGCACGACACCGGCCACGCACAGATCAAGGAAAACCTGGGCTTCATCCACCACACGCTGCATCTCGAATCGTTCCGCGACCGGCTGGGCGGATTTCACATTCACGACGTGCAACCGCCCGCGCGCGATCACTGCGCCCCCGGCACCGGCACCGTGGACTTTGCCGCCCTCAAACCCTCGGTGAAAGCGGAGCACATCAAGGTGTTCGAATTCAGTCCCAGTCTCTCGCTGGAGGAGGTCAAAAGCGGCGTCGAACACGTGAAACGAATCTGGGGCGAGGACTGATTTGATGGCAAGGCGCCGCCCCGGCAAACCGGGGTGAGCACGACGACCCGCGCTGAGGCGTGAATCACGGCTGATGCAATACCTGATCCGAAAGTTGCCGGCGACGACCGCCACTGCCTTGGCGCTGGATGACGCGGCCTGGGACCAGGCCGATCTCGCCCGCATCAACTGCTTCCGGCCGGAAAGCAGCCCGCATCGTCCGCGGACCACCGTGCGATTGCTTTATGAGCGGCACGGCATCCAAGGCCGGTTTCAGGTTCAGGATCGCTACGTGCGTTGCACACGGACGGGGTACGGCAGCGAGGTTTGGAAGGACAGTTGCGTGGAGTTTTTTGTGGAGCCGAAGCCGGGCGCGGGTTACCTCAACTTCGAGTTCAACTGCGGCGGGGCGTTCCTTTGCTCGCACATCGTTGACCCGACCCGCACGCCGGAGGGATTCAAGCAGTTCACCAAAGTGCCGGCCGAAGTCGCGAGGCGGATTTCAGTCCAAAGCTCGCTGCCGGCGGTGGTTGAACGGGAGATCACCAAGCCGGTGTTCTGGCAACTGCGGTTTTTCATCCCCTTCACCTTGCTGGAACAATACGTCGGACCACTGGGTGAACTGAACGGCCAGACGTGGCGGGGAAATTTCTTCAAGTGCGCGGAGGACAACTCGCATCCGCACTGGGCGGCGTGGTCGCCGGTGGACGAGTTGAACTTCCACCTGCCGCGCTGCTTTGGCACGCTCCAACTCGAGTGAGCGCGGGTAAGCCGTCCCGCGAAAAAAAACACCCAAACACCCAAGGAATCGTGCCGACTGTTTGGGAGATTGGGTGTTTGGGTGCTTTGGACAGGTCTTATTGCGCCTTGGCCGCGCTCAACCACTCGAAGGTGATCGTGATTTCATCACCCGCCTTGATGGTCGGCATGCCCAGAATCGTCGGGGCGGGCGGTTTGACGCCGAAGTCGGTCATCTTGAGCGTGGACTTGCCGGTGACCTTCATTTTGCCATCGGTCTTCTGGATGGTCACCGGCATGGTGTGATCCTTGGTGGTGCCGGAGATGGTGAGCGAGCCCACAGCCTCGAACTGCAAGGCGCCGGTGCTGCCGGCGGGGGACTTGGGTTTCAACTCGGTGAGCTTGTATTCGATGCGCTTGAACTTGGCTTCGTTCATGTGCTCCTGCATCACCTCGTCCATCTTCTTGGCGTAACTTTTGAACGAGCGCACCGGCATGAACACCTCCACTTTCGGCTTGGCGGCCTCGGGATTGGTGAGGGCCGACTCGGGGAAACCGGCGTCCGCCTCGATGAACCCGCCGATGATGATGCTCTCCATGCTCCAGTCCTTGAGCGTGGAGGTGCCTTCGATCTTGGTCTTGCTGCCGGTGGGTAGTGCGTCGTAACGGATCATGCCGGCCGCCACTGTGGGAGCGGCGGCGGGCGCCGCGGGCGCGGCGGGCGTGGCCGGCGCCGCTTCCGCAGCGGGTGTGGCGGGAGCGGCAGGCGCAGCGGGAGCGGCCGCGGCGGTCTCTGCCGCCGGCGCGAGATCGGTTTCCGCCTCCGCAGCGGGTTGGTCCTTGGGTTTGCAGGCGAACAACAGGGACAGGACGAGGAGACTCGCCAAGAGTTGAGGTTTCACAAAGAGTTTCATCAGGTTCGTTTTCATGTTGGTATCTAAGGGTGATACGGGCAAAAGCTAGGTTAGTTCGAGCCACTCCTTCTTGAGTTCGATGCGGGTACCGCGGGTGACGGCTTCGTTGGCCTTGATGGCCACCACCGTCGCCGCGTAACCGGCGTCGTGGCGTGGGATGTTTTGGAGCGCGCTCTGTTTGGCGCGCGGTGTCGGGTCGGTGCTGCTGGGAATCTCGCGGTTCAGCGTGGAAGCGATGAACTGCCCAAGCGCGGCCTTGTCGCTCGCGTCAAACCCCGAGTCGGTGAAGTTCTCGATGGCGTCCTCGGTTTCCTGGCAGTTGGTCACGAACGACTGAAGCGCGTAATACAGCGGCGACAGCGGGAAGGCCGAAGCGGCCGCGCCTTCACCGCCGAGGGCGGCCTGTTTGCTGGCGCCGGCGACCAGGGCGATGCCGGTTTCGTTGTGGAACGCATCCCGCCGGGCATACACCTCCCAGCCCAGTAGGGCCGCGTCGGCTTCCTTGAACATCCAGGCGCTGGTCGGAAAATCGCGGATCAACGTGGTGGCCTCGCTGCCGTAATACAGCTCGTGCTCGGCATCGAACGAACTGGCCAGGGTGCAGGAATACGCCAGTCGCACGTCGGAAGGAAATTCCACGGTCAGATGAATCGTGTCCGCCACGTCGCGGCCGTCCTTGTGGTGGTTGATCGAGCCGAAGCCGGTCACGGCAGTGGGCAATCCGTTGACGAACAGCCAGCCGGCCTGGTCAATCTGGTGAATGCCAATCTCGCCAGCCAGCCCGAGCGATGTCGCCTTGTTCAATCGCCAGTTGGAAGCCTTCTCGTACTCGGGATTGGGCGAGGTGGAACGCCAACTGTGCTTTTTGTGCGACTGGGCGCGAGCCATGATGGGCTTGCCCAATGCCCCGGAACGGATGAAGGGCATCAACCAGTGCCGTTGCGGGTCGCTCCGCATTTGCAGTCCGGCTTGGAACACCCGGCCGACCGCGTTCTTGGCGGCCAGCGCGATAGCCCGGGCGTCTTCCATGGTGTGCGCCAGCGGCATCTCGCAATAGACATGCTTGCCCGCCTGCAACGCCGCCACGGCAATGTCTTTGTGCAGGTGAGTCGGGGTGGCGATGATGACCGCCTGGATGGCCTTGTTATCGAGGATGGCCTTGTAATCGGCCACCTGGGCCGCGCCCGGCGCCTTGCTGGAACTGCGGCGCACCATCGGCGCGTAGGTGTCGCAAATGGCGGCCACTTCCGCGTGGGTTTCATCCTGCGGCAGGCGGCCAAGCTGATCGAGGATGTCGCGTCCCTGCGGTCCCAGACCGATGATGCCGACCTTGACCGCCGGGCCGGGAGGTTTGGGTTCGGCCGGCGCTTCCGGCGTGGCTTGGGCCAGGAGCCGGACGCCGCCGAGCATCGTCATGAGCGTGGCAAAGGAACTGCCTTTGAGGAAGTCGCGCCGGTTGACTCCGGCAATGTCGTTCTGCGCACTCATTTTGTTATTTTGTTCCGCGACCCGGGCGGAAGGCTATACTTTTCTTGTTGGAAGTTTGCTCTCTGTTGGCCTGTCCGCAAATCATTGAACCGGCACTTGTGGCCTGGCATCGGCCTTTTCCAAGCCCAAAGCCCACTTGATACCGCCCAGAATGTGCTGCTGATACTGCCGGGCGATTTCCTCGGAATTCTTGCGCTGCCCCTTCCAGTCCGGATCCCAGACGTCTTCGCGATGACCGAGCGACGTGTAGAACACCCGGCCCTGACCGTATTCCTTGATCCAGGCAATGGGATAATCCCCCGGCGTCTTGTCGTTGGGATGCTTGTCGAGCGTGAGCAGGCCATGCACCTTGGAACGGTCGAAATTCTTGAAGAGATAAATCTCGTCAAAAATCGTCCAGGTATCCCCCAGGTGACGGCAGGCGGGACACTCCTTGTCCTGATTGATGGCCTCGACTTCGACCTGCGCGCCGTGGCTCTTGAACTCGCCACCGATCATTTCGATGAACGGCGGGTAACCGTGGAACGTGTCCGTGGCCGAGTGCATCCCCACGAAGCCCTTGCCGGACCGGATCCAGTCCAAGAACGCCTGCTTGTCGGGAATCGGCAGATCGCCGGTGGTATTGGCGAAGATCACCGCGTCGTAATTCTTGAGGGCCGCGGGACTCATCGTGGCGCCGATGACCTCCTTGATGGCGGCATCCACTTTCGCCTTGTCCGGCTTGCCGTCGGCGCCGCGGTATTGCGGATCGGTCGGCTCGACCCTCGCGTAATCCACCGTGAAAGCCCCGCTGCTTTTGGCCAGGTCGCCGATGACCTTTTCCGCGGTCGGGATCGAACTGTGACGGAAGCCGAGGGTGGTGGTAACCACCAGGACTTTCTTCGGCGCGGCTTCGATGTTCCAGCCACAAAGGAGAAGAGGCGTTAGGGCCAGCGCCAGCGCGTGGCGCCACTTAGGCAGGCGAGGCAGTGGATTCTTGGTTTTCATACTTGCGTTGGTTCAACCGACATTTCGGTGATGATGAGACTTCAGGCCAAAATAGTGAATTCAAATTTTTGCCGGTCTGCTTGCCGTGATTTTTGACGACAAACCGCTGGCCCGGGACGTGCCACTCTGGTCGGTTCGGGTCCTGACACCGGAGCACACCTCCAGTCCGCCCGCGTGTTTCCGCCGCGAGAAGAAGCTGGCAGTTCAACCCTCTGGTAACGGCTGTCGTGCTGGGACAACCCCGTCCGGGTTTAGCGGGCGAAGCCAAGTGTCGAAACCGCAAGCGGCACCGCTCCACGGGGCGCTACTTGTCGCAGCGCGAAGCGTTTCACCAAGCTTCGAGCAGCCCGCTCATTCCATCATTGCTTTGGCGATGATGGTTTGGTGTTCTTTCCGCCCGATAAACTATGAGTTCAGCCGCGTCAGAAGCGAGCCTGCCAGAAGGCCAGAGCGCGCCGCCCGCACGGAAATTGATGGTCGCCAACCGCAGCGAAATCGCCATTCGCGTGTTTCGGGCGGCGACGGAGCTGGGCTTCCGCACCGTGGCGATTTACGCGCAGGAAGACCGGCTGGCGATCCATCGGTTCAAGGCGGACGAGGCCTATCTGGTCGGCGAGGGCAAAGGGCCGGTGGGCGCGTATCTGGACATTCCGGGGATCATCGCGCTGGCCAGGGAGAAGGGCGTGAGCATGATTCACCCTGGTTACGGTTTTCTGTCCGAAAACGCCGACTTCGCCCAAGCCTGCGCCGACGCCGGGATCACTTTCATCGGGCCGCGAGTGGAGTTGCTGCGGATGATGGGCGACAAGACTGCCGCGCGTGCGCTGGCGCAAAAGGTGGGCGTGCCCACGCTGCCCGGAACGGAGGATCCCATCGAAGACCGCGCCAAGGCGTTGAAGATTGCCAGGGAGATTGGATTCCCGTTGATCATCAAGGCGGCGTTCGGAGGTGGCGGGCGTGGGATGCGCGTGGTGAACAAACCGGGCGACCTGGCCGATTTGCTGGATGAGGCGCAGGGAGAGGCGGGACGAGCGTTTGGCAATCCGGCGGTGTTCCTCGAGCGCTACATTCCCCGCGCGAAACACATCGAGGTGCAGATTCTGGGCGACCGCCACGGCAACGTGATTCATCTGCATGAACGCGATTGCTCGGTGCAGCGCCGGCATCAGAAGGTCATCGAAATCGCCCCGTCGGTGGGCGTGGATGAGCGGGTGCGGGTCGAGTTGTGCGACGCGGCGGTGCGGTTGTGTCAGGCGGTCCACTACGACAACGCCGGCACGGTCGAGTTTCTTTACGATCTGGAGACGAAGGAATGGTTTTTCATCGAGATGAACCCGCGCATCCAGGTGGAACACACGGTGACGGAGGTGATCACCGGAGTGGACCTGGTGCGGGCGCAAATCCTGATCGCCGACGACCGGCCGATGCATGGCGAGGAGGTGGGCATCCCGCATCAGGCCGACGTGGCCCGCAATGGTTATGCGGTACAATGCCGCATCACCACCGAGGATCCGGAGAACAAGTTTCAGCCGGATTACGGCCGGGTGCTCACCTACCGGTCCTCCGGCGGTTTCGGGGTCCGGCTGGACGGCGGCATGGGTTACGCCGGCGCGGTCATCACGCCCTTTTACGATTCGCTGCTGGTCAAGCTGACCGCCTACAGCCGGTCCTTTGAATCGGCCCTGGCGCGCATGGACCGCGCCTTGCGCGAGTTCCGCATCCGGGGTGTCAAGACGAACATCCCGTTTCTTGAAAACGTCATCCACAATCCGATCTTTCGCTCGGGTCAGGCGACGACCACGCTGATTGACACCACGCCCGAGCTGTTCAAGCTCAAACACCGGCGCGACCGGGCCACCAAGCTTCTGAACTTCATCGGAGACGTGACCGTGAACGGCAATCCCCAGGCCAAAGGTTATGTCGCCACCGAACCGTTCGACCCGGCGAAATCGCCGGCGTGCGACCGCAAGCAGCCGCCGCCGGAGGGCACGCGACAGTTGTTGTTGAAATTGGGGCCGAGGAAGTTTGCGCAATGGATGCTCAAACAGAAGGCATTGCTGGTCACGGACACGACGTTTCGGGACGCGCACCAATCGCTCTTTGCCACGCGCCTGCGGACGTATGATATGCTCGCCGTGGCGGATGCGATGGCCAGGCGGATGTCAAATCTGTTCAGCTTGGAGATGTGGGGCGGCGCGACGTTCGACACGGCGCTGCGGTTTTTGCACGAAGACCCGTGGAAACGGCTGCGCGATCTCCGGCAGAAAATCCCGAACATCTGTTTCCAGATGCTCTTTCGCGGCTCGAACGCGGTGGGTTATTCCAATTATCCGGACAACGCCGTCGCCGGTTTTGTCAAGCACGCCGCCGAGTGCGGCATGGACATTTTTCGCATCTTCGATTCACTCAATTACCTTCCCAACCTCAAGGTGGCGATGGAGGCGGTGCAGGAAACCCATGCGATTTGCGAAGCGGCAATCTGTTACACGGGCAACATTCTCGATCCGGCGCGCAAGAAGTACTCGCTCAAGTATTACCTCAAGCTGGCCAGGGAACTGGAACGCATGGGGGCGCATGTCCTGGCGATCAAAGACATGGCTGGGCTGTGTCGCCCCGCCGCGGCCTACAAACTGGTCAAGGCATTGAAGGAGGAGATCGGCATTCCCGTGCATTTCCACACGCACGATGCCAGCGGCATCGCCGCGGCCTCGGTGCTGGAGGCGGCGGCGGCCGGCGTGGACGCGGTGGACCTCGCCATCGCTTCGATGTCCGGTTCGACCAGCCAGCCGAACCTGAATTCGGTGGTCGCCGCGCTGCAACGCACGAAGCGCGACACGGGGTTGGATTTGAACGCCCTGAACGAGTTTTCGGACTACTGGGAACTGGCGCGCGATTATTACGCGCCGTTCGACACCGCGCCCAAGACCGGCAGCGCCGAAGTCTATCTGCATGAAATGCCCGGCGGCCAGTTCACCAATCTCAAGGAACAGGCCCGTAGCATGGGCATCCTGCATCACTGGCCGGAAATCGCCCGCACTTACGCGGAGGTGAACCTGCTGTTCGGCGACATCGTCAAAGTCACCCCGAGCAGCAAGGTGGTGGGCGACATGACCATGTTTCTCATCACGCACGGCATCAAACCCGCGGACGTGCTCAACCTGGAGCCCGGCGGCACACCGTTTCCCGAATCGGTCATTGACATGTTGCGCGGCGGCCTGGGGCATCCGCTGGGTGGCTGGCCCAAGAAGCTCCAGCACGTGGTCCTCGGCAACCGCAAGCCCATCCGCGGGCGGCCCGGCGCCTCTCTGAAACCGCTCAACTTGAAAAAGGTTCAGGGCGAACTCGAGGCGCGCCTCAAGCACGAAGCGACGCTCGACGACGTTTACAGCTACGTGATGTATCCCGAGGTGTTCAACGACTTCGCGCGCAAAATCCGGGAGTACGGCGACCTGTCGGTGCTGCCCACCACCGCGTTCTTCTACGGGATGAAAGTCGGCGAAGAAATTTCGGTGGAGATCGAGGAGGGCAAAACCCTGTTCATCCGCCTGGTCAACCTCAGCCCCGTGGACGCCGAAGGCAAACGCTCGGTGTTGTTCGAGCTGAACGGCATGCCGCGCCAGATCAGCATCCCGGACCGATCCGTGCAACCCAAGGTCAAGCCGCGCGTGAAAGCGGACCCCGCCGAGCCGTCACAAATCGGCGCACCCATTCCCGGCCTGGTCACGGCGCTCACGGCCGGCGTCGGCGCCAAGGTCGCGAAGGGCGACAAACTTCTCACCCTCGAGGCGATGAAAATGCAGACCACCATTTACGCGCCGAGCGACGGCGTGGTGGAACAGGTGTTCGTCCAAGTGGGCGAAACCGTGGAGAGCAAGGATTTGCTGATGCGGTTGCGGGCAGTGGAATAACTCCAGCCCGAGTCGCCCGGGTCAGTTCTTCAGCACCAAATCCACCAGTTCGCCGGGGTAAAGCGGCAGGCCTTCCGGCAGATCAATCAACACCGGGAGTCCGCGTTCCTGCGAGCTGTCGAACCCGCGCACGCGCAATGGCTGGGTGAACAGTTCGAGCCGGGCGCCAACCTTGACAATGCGGGCCTGGCCCACCTGCTGCCGGTTGCCGCGGCTGCGCACGAGGACGACATCGCCGGCCTTCGGCTCGAAACTCAGCGGCTGGCGCAGGAAGCCGATGATGTTCTCGCCCCGTTCGCCGCTGATCGTGATCAGAGCTTCCCCAGCCGTAATGTTTTCCCCCGGGTTGCGGTAGATCCTGGTAACGACACCGTCTATCGGTGAGCGAAGCAACGTTTCGGCGGTTACGCGGAGCTGTTCTTCCTGGGCCTTGATGGCCTCGTCAATGGAATCGAGCACGAGCGGGTCGCGCGTCGCCGGTCCCGAAGGCTTGATGGACTCCAGCACCTTGCCGGTTTCCGCCACCAGCGCCTCACGCTCCTGCACCTCGGCGGCGAGGGCGTCGCGATTGTCCAGCGCCAGTTCGTAGTCGAACTGCGACACGATGTTCTCGGCGCGCAACCGTTCGTTGCGTTCCAGTTCATTCTGGGCAAAGCGGAGTTTGGACCGCGCGATGGCCAGTTCCACCCGCTGCTCCAGGTAATCCACCCGTTGTTGCTGGTAGTTTTGGTCGTTGCGATGCTGGTCCAGGATCATCCGTCCGCGCATGATCTCCAAATCGGCACGCATGGCGGCCAGGCTGGCGTTCGCAGCGTCCTGGGTTTGAGCCGTCACCCGGCCCAACACCTGCCCTTTGGCCACGCGGTCAAACTGCCGCACCGCGACACTCCCCAGCCGGCCATCTTGCGCGCTGGTAATGTTTGCGACGGTGGCCTGGACTTCGCCGACGAAGTTGCTGGGCGTCCAGTGCTGGTTCCAAAGATAAAACGCCGCGCCGATACCGGCCAGATACGCCAGCACCGGCACGTGGCGGAGGCGGACATCCCGCCAGCGTTCGGCCAGCGGTCGGGGAATGGGAGTGGACTGTTTTTCCATGGCTTAAACTTCTGATTGCTCGTCGGCTTTGAGCCCGGTGACGCGCGACACGCCTTGCAGGGAGCGCAATTCACTCAAGAGTTCATCCATCCGCTCGGGGTCGCGCAACAGCAGGCGATACGAGAAATCCACGCCTTCGTAAGCGTCGTGGGTGCGCTGACTGGCGCACAGGCTTTTCAGACTGTGCCGGTGAAACAACTTCCGCAACTCAGCCAGGTCGGACAGGGGACGCGCCCAGTGTAGATTGACAATCACATCGTAGCGGTGGCGGGTGCCGAACGAACTGAACCACAGATACAACATGATGAGCGCGATGAGAACGCACCCCAGCACTGCGGTGGCAAAGCGCATGGTGCCACAGGCCATGCCGATGACGATGACCGCCAGCACGTAGGTGGTGTCCAGCGTGTCGCGCAGGATGTTGCGGAAGCGCACGATCGCAAAAACCGCCATCAGGCCGAACGCGGTCACCAGGTTGTTGGACAAGACCATCATCACCAGGGCCACGACCACCGGGATGACCAGCAGCGAACCGACGAAAGAGCGCGAATAAGACAGGCCGCTGTGCGTGAACATATAGACCCAGGCAATCGTCTGGCCGCCCAAAAAGGCCAGCACCAGGCCAAGGATCAGTCCCGGCACGTTCACCGGCGTCAGGGCGTAGTCGCTGCCAAAAAAGTCATTCATGAGAATTTCTTGCTGAGAATGGCCGCCATGCCCGCCGCCTGCCCGTTTCGGCTCGGCGAAGGCACGACCAGCCGGTCAATGCGCTGCAACCTTTCCTGCGCCGATGGATTGTAGTTGTCGAGCGAAAAGGTGTGGGAAACCACGTGCGCCCCCAGTCGGGTCACCCCATCGGCATACTTGGCGGCACCACACTGCATGAGACCAAAGATGCGCACCAACTCCTTGAACCAGTCCGGGAAGCGACCGGTGAATTTCAACTCCAGCACGACCCGGTCGCCGAACACGAGGACGGGATTGGTCATTTCTGGCACCAACCGCGCCACCGGATCGGTCTCGGTCCGTACTTCGCGGTCCATGGTTACGCGCACGGAATTGTCCTCCCGGCTGATCCAAGCCTCGCGCAAGTACGCCACGTGAGTGCGGGGTTGCGCCTGGAGTTCATTGACCAGTTGGCAGAAGCGCTGCAAGGCCACCAGTTGTTTGGGCTCGTTGGAAACCAGATGGCTCGGCTCGGCCAGGTGTCCAGCGAGCAGATAACTTACCGCTTCGGCATGCACCCGGCTGCGCATCTTGGAAATGCAGTTGTTCATCCGCCGCTTGATTTCCAGATAGACCGGCGCGCCGGGCCGGTTCTCGTAAAACCGTAGTCGGAGTTTGAAGCGGTTCTTGTCCCCGTTCACCGTCGCCTGATAAAGCTTCAGGTCCGGCGAATCCAGGTAGATGCTGTGGACCGGATACGAGAGATTGGGGCGCGTGGCGCCGTGCTCGTCAATGTCGAGGTAGGAACGAACCCAATCCCGAATTCCGAGCGCCACCGGCTCCTCGATGATGTATTTCATCTCGAAGCGTTGCGGCTGAACCCTATCTTGTTGATTAGTCACTGCTTACCGAGGCTGTTAAGCTTCACCAAATTGTAACACATTTGTCAAGCAAACGGTATGCCGGGAGGAGGGTTGTGGCGGCATGTGATTCTACTTTTTTGCAACCCCGAAACCGGTGTGACAGCGCCGGGCAGTGCCGCACTTGGCAGAGCGTGGCCGACCGCTTGCCGCGCTGATCCTTCGCGGAATATCCCGGAGAAACTCCAAGATGAATCCGCCTGGACGATGCTTTCAAAACACCGGCGGATTGGAGCCGTCGCGTAGATCACCCCTGCCAGTTTGAGGGTGACTCGTTCGATCAACCAAAACCGCGAGCGCGTTCATCCCGCAGGCCAGCTCATGGGCCGCCGTTCGTAGAGATCGAGCCGCGCTGAAGCCCGCGACGATGACGAGAATCCGCTTTTCTGACAACGGAATATCCTTATCGTTTGTCGCGATGCTTTCGGGAATTCGATCAGTGCATTTCGTGGGGATTTGCGGCACGGCAATGGCCTCCACGGCCGCGGCGTTGAAACAAAAAGGCTGCACCGTCACCGGCTCGGACCAGAGCGTTTATCCACCGATGTCCACGTTCCTCGCCGAGCGACAGATCGAGGTGATGAACGGTTACGCGGAGCGCAATCTCGCGCACAAACCCGACCTGGTCGTCATTGGCAACGCCATCTCGCGCGGTAATCCCGAGGCGGAATTCTGTCTCGATCACAAACTCCGCTTTTGTTCGCTGCCGGATTTGCTCCGCGAGTTCTTCATTCGCGGCAAACGCTCCATCGTCGTCGCCGGCACGCATGGCAAAACCACGACCACCAGCCTGCTGACCTGGGTCTTCGAGCACAACGGCCTGAACCCGAGCTATCTTATCGGCGGCATCCCGAACAATCTTTCGCAGGGCGCGCGCTTTACCGACAGCGAATGGTTCATCCTCGAGGGCGACGAATACGACACGGCGTTCTTCGACAAGCGCAGCAAGTTCATCCATTACCTGCCCGAGTGCGCCATCCTCAACAACGTCGAGTTCGATCATGCCGACATTTTTGAAAACCTTGCGGCGATCCAGAAGTCGTTCAACCATTTCATCCGGCTCGTGCCGCGCAACGGCCTGTTGCTCGCCAACGGCGACGACCCGAATCTCTCGCCGCTGCTGAATGTGAGTTTCTGCCCCGTGAAACGTTTCGGACTGGGGGAGGACAACGCCGTTCGCGCCACGAACGTGCGCCTCGGCCCGACGGCGAGCGAATTTGAAATCCCGAGCGCCAAGTTTCACCTGAACTTGGCGGGTGAATTCAACGTGCGCAACGCCTTGGCGGTGGTCGCGGCAGCAAAACATTTCGGGCTGTCGAACAAGCAAATCCAGTCCGCGTTCGAGACGTTCAAAGGCATCAAACGGCGCATGGAAGTGCGCGGCATCGCCGGCGGCGTGACGGTGATTGACGACTTTGCGCATCACCCGACGGCCATCCGCGAAACGCTGCGGGCGTTGCGCCTGAAGTATCCTTCGCAAAAGCTCTGGGCCATCTTCGAGCCGCGCAGCAACACCACGCGGCGGAACGTATTCCAAACCGAACTGGCCGAAGCCTTTGCCCAGGCCGATGGCGTGGTGGTGTCACAGGTCGCCCGGCTGGAACTGCTCAGGCCCGAGGAGCGGTTGAATCCCGAAAAGCTGATGGCCGACATCAAAGCCGCCGGCAAGGACGCCGCGTATCTGCCCGATGTGGACGCCATCGTCACGCACGTCGCCCGCCGCGCCGAAGGCGGCGATCTCGTGGTGGTGTTCAGCAACGGCGGCTTCGGCGGGATCCACGGGAAGCTGCTGGAGCGGCTGGGCGGGCGGTGAGTATGACGATGAAATTGACCAGCACCACGGCGGTATTGTTCGCCGGAGGGGTGCTGTCGTGCGCCGAGATGAAGCCGGTTCACAAACTGACACCCGCGGAACTCGAAGCGCGATTGCAGGGCGATGCCCGCGCCACTCAAATTCAACGGCAGGGTCTCCGCGCGGTCGTCAGCTACCTCGAAACGCGCCCGGACGTTTTTCCGGAGGAACGGCCGAAGGAGTCGCGACTGTTGCGGCGGGAGGAGAAGGAGGTGGTCTGGCACACCTGGCAGCGGTTTCTCGATTACCTCGTCGCGCTGGATTCGGTGGAGCAATATCACGCGCAGTTTTATCGGCTCAAAAGCACGGCAAAGGAGGATTCGTTTCTCATCGGCTACGCGGCGATGTTGGCGAAGTATCGAGCAGCGATGGAGTTCATCGAGTGCTGTGAGCGGAATCCGGAACTGGACAAGGTGCTCAACGATCCCGTGCCGGAGCTGGGCCTGCCCGCCGGCACTTATGGCAGGCTCAAGTTCAAATACCTGAACATTGCCATCGCCACCGACTTTGCCGCGCGCGAGGTGTTGTTGAAGACGTTTTCCGGCGACCGGCAGCCGGAACTGCGAAAGGCCATCCGCTGGGACGCGGACTACCTCTGGCGTGCAGGCAAGGGGCGCGGTCAGGTGTTGACCGCGAAGAACGCCTTGAAAGTCGTGCAAGACGGGGCGCAATCGCTTTGGCTGCCAGTTCAACAAGGTGTGTCCGAATGGATGGGTGACACGAAAGTATATCGCCCGGGTCATTCATTGATTTCGCAGGCGCAGACCAAACAACTTCAGCCCAAGCTCCTGCCCGGCGATGTCTTGCTGGAACGCCGTGAATGGTACATGTCGAACATCGGCTTGCCCGGTTTCTGGTCGCATGCGGCGCTCTACCTCGGCACACCCGAGGAACGGCGCGCATTTTTCGACGACGCAGAGACGCGGACCTGGGTGAAGCAGCAGGGCGAACCCGGCGGCGATTTGGAAACCTTGCTGCGCGCTCGTCTTCCGAGGGCATACGAACAAAGTATCAAATCACAGGAACAAGGCCACGCCGTGCGGGTCATCGAAGCCATCAGCGAAGGCGTGTCCTTCACCACGCTGGAACATTCGGCGGACTGCGATTCGCTGGCCGTGCTGCGTCCGCGATTGCCGAAGCGGGAAAAGGCCCAGGCCCTGTTGCGCGCGTTCCACTACGCCGGGCGGCCCTATGATTTCAACTTCGACTTCGCCACGGACTCGGAATTGGTTTGCACGGAACTGATCTATAAAGCCTATGAACCGGCGGCGGAGTTTCGAGGTCTCACCTTTCCGCTGGTCGAGATGCTGGGCCGCAAAGTGACGCCCGCCAACGAAATTGCCAAACAGTTTGATTCACACTTCGGAAACAGTGACCAGCAATTTGACCTGGTGATCTTCCTCGACGGGCAGGAGCGTCAACGCAAGGCCGTGGAAGCACCGCTCACGGAGTTCCGCAAGAGCTGGCAGCGGCCCAAGTGGCACGTGTTGATCCAGCCCTGACCAGGCTCAGGTCATTGAGCGCGGCCTTACTCCGGTGAAGCTCGGGAATGTGAATTGACCCGCCGCTTGGGTTGTGCTCGCGCCTTATGGACTGCGGGAGTGACGTTATCGGGCTGCCGGATCGAAACGTCCGTTCCACCACGCGTTGTTGGGCAACCCACCCGTTAACTTCTTGCCGTCCAGTTCGTCCGGGGTCATGGCCAGAGCGTGTCCATCCACCATCACGACATTGACGCGGCCGCCGTGGCGCTCGCAGGGGGTGGCACGGTGGGCGTCCGAGCCGTCGTCGCCGCCCTCATAATAGGCGTTGCCGGGGCCGGGTGAAGCGCTGCTCCGGCGGCTGCCTTGCGAGCCGAGTAGCTGCGAACCCAACGGCGGGTCAATGACGTAAACGCCCGACCCGTCCGCACCGTAGGGCAGACTGGCCGAACCTTTTCGAGCGCCCTTGGTATCGCCCAACACCGCCGTGTTGGCCGGCGCGAGAATCGAAGTGTCGGAGGCATGGAACGGCGCGATGCCTCCCGGCGTTCGCGTGTTGCCGAGATACTGGTAATTGAATCCATAGCCGCCGTAATAGCGGGTCACTCCCGGGGTTTCGACACCGCCGGGTGCGGTGTGCGCGAACGGCTTGTTCATGAACGTCATCTCCTCCGGGCGCAGACCGGGACTGAGATACACGTCCACGTTCCGCATGTAAGGATAAACCAGGTCCGCCCAGCGCACGCGCGCCTCGCCGGCGACGGCCGGCAGCGAGTGGCCGGGGAAGCGGCTGATGTGGTCGTCTCGATACAGCGTCATGCCCAGCGAAATTTGGCGGAGGTTGTTGAGGCTGGCCACGCATTTGGCCTTGGTCTTGGCCCGGGCCAGCGCCGGCAAAAGCATGCCAGCCAAAATGGCGATGATGGCGATGACGACGAGCAATTCAATCAAGGTGAATGCCGTGGTTGCCTTTGGGGTGTGCCTGCAAATTCCGTTTTTCATGGCCGAAAGCGTAGCCGACCGCTTTCCGGCCTGCTCCCGGCGGCTTGCCTTTCTTTGTCGGTGGATTGCGGCTGGCGAAGCAGACGGTGCGGAATTGCCAATTCCGGTAAAGGAAATGCCAATTCCCGAGCAGAGGTCCCGAGCCTTTGGACGCAAAAGAACTGTTGCTGCGAAAGCCGCTGCATGAACCCATACGCTTTATGAAAAAACTCTCCAATCTGACTCATCTCCTGCTGATCGCGGCGCTGGCCGGTTTCTCCGTTGCCCGAGCCGCCCAATCGTGGTCGCCCGAGGAAATTCAGGCCCTTCGCAAGGAGGCGCTCCAATTCACGGGAGTGATCCCTGACAAAATGCCCGGCGCCGAAAAGGACACGCGCGAGCAAATTGCCCTGGGCAAAAAACTCTATTTCGACAACCTCCTGTCGAAGAACCAGACCCAATCCTGCAACACCTGTCATCGCGTGGACGGGGGTTTGCCGGGCTCGGACGGCGAGGCGACCTCTCCGGGCGCCTTCGGCAAGCGTGGTGACCGCAACGCGCCCACCACGCTCAACGCGGGTTTCCATCACGCGCAATTCTGGGATGGCCGCGCCCCGACGCTCGAGGAACAGGCCAAAGGACCGGTGCTCAATCCAGTGGAAATGGCCATGCCGGATGAGACCGAAGTGTTGCAGCGTTTGCGCACCCACGCCGAGTATCCAGCTTTGTTCAAGACCGCCTTTCCCGGAACCGGCGATGCCGTCACTTACGACCACATGGCCCAGGCCATCGCCGCCTTCGAGCGCACGCTGATCACGCGCGACCGATTCGATGATTTTCTCAAGGGCAAGGATGCCGCGCTCCGGCCCGAGGAACTACGGGGGCTGAAAACCTTTCTCGCCAATGGCTGCACCGCCTGCCACAACGGCCCGCTGCTCGGCGCCAACACCTACCAGAAGGCCGGGCTGATTCACCCGTTCCCCACCAAGGATCCAGGCCGCCGCGCCGTCACCCAGGACGAATCCGACGAGGCCAAGTTCAAAGTACCCACGCTCCGTAATGTCGCCCTCACCGGTCCCTACTTTCATGACGGCTCGATCCGATCGCTCGACGACGCCGTGCGCATGATGGGGTGGCATCAACTGGGCAAGGAACTCAGCACCGATGAAATTCGTGACATCGCCACGTTTCTCCACGCCCTCTCGGGCAAAGACCGCCGGCCCATCACAACCGCCAGCAAGACGGCCCCGTGACCCGACGACAACCTCAACCTAAATCGCTCAATCGAAACCATCATGGCCAGGAAGACCTCCACCAAAACCTCTGCCGCCGACTCGCTCACCGGGAGTTTGAATCAGGTCCTCGCCGACACTTACGCGCTCATGTCGCTCACGCATCTGGCCCACTGGAACGTGGAAGGGCCGGGCTTCTTTGCCCTGCACACCGCGTTTCAGACCCAGTATGAGGAACTCTTCACCGCGGCGGACGAAATTGCCGAACGCGTCCGCGCGCTGGGTGCTTACGCCATTGGCGGGTTGAGCCGCTTTGCCGAAGTCGCGCGGATGAAGGAATTCGCCGCCCCGCTCACGCAGGAGGGCTACGTCCACGCGCTGATCGTTGCCAACGAGAAGTTATTGGCCGACGCCGCCAAGGCCCGCGACCTGGCCGGTGAAGCGAATGACGCCGAGAGCCAGGACCTCATGATCGCGCGCATCACGCTGCACCAGAAAACGGTGTGGATGTTGAAGAGCTTCCTGAAGGGTTGATTCTCGCGAAGCAATCGCCGGCGGCCCGCAACCGGCTTTTCCTCCGCGCCTCGTTCGATCACCGGGACGCGGAGGACTTTTGCGTCGGTGTCTTGACGGGATAAAGCCCCGGACAGCAACCAAACGTCTCGTGAAAGGCCTGGCTGAAATGGCTCAGGCTCGAGTAACCCACCTCCAGCGCGGCCTCCGTCACGTTGAACTTCCCGGAGCGCAACAGTTCCGCCGCCCGCTCCATGCGCAATTGCCGCAGACATTGCGTGATGGTCATGCCCGTCGCGCTCGAAAACGTGCGGCTCAGGTGAAACTGGCTGCACCCGACCGCGCGGCCGATTTCTTCGAGGCTCGGCGGGTTCTCCAGATTGGCCCGCAACAGCGCGATGACTTTTTCCACGCGCTCGGCGGACAACCGTTGCTGCCGCTGGCAGAACAACTCTTCGCCACCAGGCGTCAGGAAAAACAAATCCGCCACGACTTCCAAAGCTTTGGCCTGATACCAGAGCGCTTGGGCCGCCGCAAGCACCGGCGGTTCGCGCAAGCTGGCCAGCAACTGTTGCTGGCGGCTGGTCAGGCGCGACGTCGGCGCGACCGCCGAGACTTCGCCCTTGCCGGCCACCACCTCGCGCACCAGCGGATGGAGCGAAGGCGCAAAATCTCCCAGATGTCGGCGCACGAAATCGAAGGACATTTCCAGCGTGAGAAACCGGTGGCGCTCGTTCGCCGGCCGCGTCGCGCGCACGGGCGAATCGCCGCGCCGATAATACCCCGCCGTCAAAGGCGCGAACACGGCCTCGCTGCCGTTGAATGTCACCCGCCCGTGTCCGGCCAGGTTCAGGCACACCTCCACGCTGCCGGGATGAAAACTCCGCCCCCAGTCAAACTCCTCCCGCGGCTCGAAATCGTGCCACTCGAAACTCGCGCCCGAAGTGTGGACGCAGCCATGCAGATGCTGCCAGCCCGTGCCTACCGCCTGCCAGACCGGGCGCTCGGTGAATCCCGAGCCGCGCCGCGCCGCGACTCCGGGCGGGTCGGCTTCGGAACGGACTTGAGCAGAGGCGGCGCGCATCGTCCACAGTCTGCCATTTTTTGCGGCACAGGCAACAACTTGTGACAATCCACTGTTACAAACCGTGATCACGCGGTTGAACTGGGGATCATACGCCTCCGGCGTGTGCTTTGCGGCGTCGCGCCGCAGAGTTCGTAGCACCAATCCGCCTCACCATAGAGTGCGACGAGAGTATGGTGGGTGGTGGAACTGCTCGCGCTGCGAGCAGTAGCGCCGCGTGGAGCGGCGCAACGCTACACCGGGCATCAGAGACCACTCGGTCCTTCCTCGGGCGACCCGCTGGACGCGGGTCGGATGGTCGCAGCGCGACCATCCCCACCAAAGCCGGAGCCGGCAAAATCCGCCATGCCAAAGGGGCGGCTCAGGGTGAATCCACCTTGGCGGCGGGCGCGTTGTTCGCGGCGGCTTTGGCCTCGGCTTCCTTCTCGTTGAGGGCGCGAGTGAGGGTCCGCTTCAGGTCCGCGTACATGGCGTTTGTGATGGCGTCCAGGTGGGCGCGCGCCTCGGCGAACCGGCCGGCGTGGGTCTTGATGCGAGCCAGGTGGACGTACACGCCCTCACGCTCGACCTCATCGCGCGCCAGGCTCAGGGCGTTGGTCCAGGAGTTGAGCGCCTCCTCGG
>WYBW01000093.1 GCA_011525685.1 Verrucomicrobiia bacterium | reverse complement strand
TCCAAATCCTCACGTCACCGCAGGCCAAACCGGTGTGAACAACTTTTATGAAAAAGCCATTTACAACCCAGAGAACATCTCAAGGCCGCGCGCCGCGGCTTTTCGCGCTTCACCCAACGGGTGAAGCTCATGCGCATGTTGGTAAGGATTGAGGGTTGTTTCACGGTTCTCGATCCGCCTTTGGGGCTTGCCGTCACACTCGGCTCGGTTAGGCTCACCTGCGATTCTGAAAGCGGCCCATGCATTCAATCGCTCTTGCTGACGCCTCCACGCTCTGGCCTTTCGCCATTCTGGCGGTGTGTGTCGTCGCGATCGTGTTGCTCATCACCAGGCTGCGCGTGCATGCGTTCCTGGCGCTGTTGCTGGCCGCGCTGCTCGCCGGCTGGCTGACTCCCGCCGGTCAGTTTCCCGGCGAACTGACGGCGCGGGAACTGGCCATCATCGAACTGGTGTCGCCTCGTCCGGCCAGCGCGGCGACCATTCAAGCCGAACTGGGCGAAGCCGTGCTGCCGGCCAACGCGCTCATGCGGACCCTGAACCAATTGGTGGCCAAGGGCGGATTGATCGTCGAGGGCGGGGGCGAGGAGCAGCTTTACCGGGCCGGCATCACGCCGGCCGAAGCGAAGAGGTGGCATGGCCGAAACCATTTCGTGCAAGTGCTCGATCAGGCCGCGCGGGATTTCGGCACGGCCGCCGGCAACATCGGCATCGTCATTGCCCTGGCGGCCATCATCGGCGTTTCGCTCATGGAGAGCGGCGCGGCGGACGTGATCGTGCGGCGGTTCATGCGGCTGTTCGGCGAGCAACGCGCGGGCTTGGCGCTGCTGGCCAGCGGGTTCTTCCTTTCGATTCCGGTCTTTTTCGACACGGTGTTTTTCCTCCTGATTCCCCTGGCGCGCGCCCTGGGTTTGCGCACCGGCAAACATTACCTGCTCTACGTCATGGCCATGGCCGGCGGCGGCGCGATCACCCACTCGATGGTGCCGCCCACGCCCGGCCCGTTGCTCGTGGCCGACGCGCTGAAACTGGACCTGGGCGTGGCCATTGTCGCGGGCTTCCTGTCGGGAATTCTCCCCGCCATCGGGGTGCTGTTTCTGGCGAAATGGCTGGATCGCGTCATGCCGGTGCCCCTGCGCGAAACCTCCGGCGCAACGCTCACGGAGCTGAACAACATCGCCAGCCGTCGGGACGACGAACTGCCGCCGTTCAGTCTGGCCGTGCTGCCGGTGGTGCTGCCGGCGTTGTTGATCGCCCTGGCCTCCTTTCTGGACATGGCGGGCAAGAAATTACCCGGGGTGGTCGGGTTGTTCGGCGGCAACGAATCCTTCGCCGCGTGCCACGGAGTTGTGCAGTTCCTTGGCAACAAGACGTTCGCGTTGTTGCTGGGCGCGGTGGTGGCCATGACTTTGCATTTGAAACAGTGCCGGCTGACTTTTGCCGCGTTGGGTCAAAAGATTGGTCCGGCCTTGGAAACCGCGGGCGTCATCATTCTCATCACCAGCGCCGGCGGCGCTTTTGGCGCGATGATCCGGCACAGCGGAGTCGGCGAGGCCATCAAGGAACTGGCGGAAGGCCGCGCGGTCAACTACGTCCTGCTGGCGTGGGTGGTCACTGCCGTCGTGCGCATTGCCCAAGGCTCGGCCACCGTGGCCATGATCACCGGTTCGGCCCTCATGTACGCAATCGTGGGCGACGGCGCGGACCTCGGCTGTCACATCGTTTACATCTACCTGGCGGTCGGATTTGGCTCCATCATTCTGTCATGGATGAACGACAGTGGTTTCTGGGTCGTCGCCAAATTGAGCGGCTTCACCGAACAGGAAACCCTGAAGTCTTGGAGCGTGGTGCTGACCGCAATCTCGGTCATTGGACTGATTGAAACCCTGGTGTTGAGTTCGGTGCTGCCGCTGACAGGCGCAAGATGAAGGCCTGTTCCTCGTCAGCCATCTTCGTTCACGACCTCCCCTGCCCTCGCGGGAGACTTCTCACCGCGGACGGATCAAGATTTCCTCGACGAGGGCGCGGGACGGGAGGTTGATGCACAGCCACGCGCACTCCGCGACGTCCTCGGCCCGCAACATCCGCTGGCGGGCGGCTTCATCCGGGGGCTGCGGACGGCGTTCCAGCAGGGGCGTGTCAATGTCGCCGGGGAAAATGGCGCAGGCGCGAATGCCTCGCGCGCGTTCCTCGGCATTGATGCTCTGGGTCAGGCCGGCCAGGCCAAATTTGCTCGCCACGTACCCCGGTCCGGCCTTCGGCGAGGCTTGCTTCCCGGCGTCGGAAACGACGTTGATGATGGTGCCACTGCCACGCGCCCGCATCTGCGGCAGAAACGCCTGCACGCAGTAATAGGCGCCGTTCAGGTTGGTCGCCATCATGGCGTGAAAGTCCTCCAGCGACAGGACCTCGAGGGCGCGCCGCGGGACGTTTGTGCCGGCGGAATTGACCAGCACCTCCACCGTGCCCAATTCGGCCAGAACCTGTTTGCCCATCGCCGCGACAGCGTCGGGATCACCAACGTCGCAGACGTGAGGCGTGAGGCGTGAGGGGTGAGGGCTGGCGAGCCGGATGGTTTCTTGGAGTGTCTCCGCGCGTCGTCCAACGATGGCCACACGCCAATCGTGCCGAGCCAGCTTCAAGGCGATGGCACGACCAACGCCGCTCCCGGCGCCCGTTACGACTGCTGTTTTGTTCATGTAAAATTCCTCAGCGAACCTCTGCGAAACCCTTTGCGCCCTCGGCGTTGAATCCGAACAACCGACCACCACTGTTTCACACGCCATCCGCCAACTCCACCCATTGCCGCGTTTCGGCTGAGCGGATGGCCGCCTCCATCACCGCCTGGGCGCGGACGCCGTCGTGAAAGCTCGGTCTGCAAGGTCGCTGATTCCGGATGGCATCCACGAATTCCCAGGCCTGATCATAGCGGAAGGTCACCAGCGGATCACCCACCCCCACGTCGCGCGGGGCGCCGGGCAGTTTCCAGAATTCGCGCGGGACTTCAATGGTCTCCAAACCCGCGCCGCCAACTCTGCCGGTCTGGAGCTTGTTCCATTCGCCGGTGATGAACACGAACGAGCGTTCGCTCCCATTGATCTCGGCGTAATCCAAGCTGCGCCAGCTTTCGTTCCGGCCGCTGGCCAGCTTGCTGCTTTCGAGGACACCCGTGGCGCCGTTCGCGAACTCGGCCAGGACGGCCACCCAATCGTCCAAGTCATTTGGCCGACCACCCCGCAGGGGATGCCATTGTTTCAAATTGGCCACGAGGCGTTTCATCGGGCCAACGAGCAAATGGGCGAAATCAATCCGGTGACTGAGCATGTCGCCGAGTTCGCCCGAGCCGGCGAGCCGTTTGACCTGACGCCAGCCCAGATCGCGCGTGCCCCAATCCTGCAACCGGCACGACCGGAAATGATACGGCTGTCCGAGATCGCCGCGTTCGACGAGGTGTGCCAGGTAACGCATGGCCGGCACGAAGCGGTAGGTGAAGGCAGTCATGTGCCGCACGCCGGCGCGTTCGGCGGCCCCGGCCATTTCCCGGGCTTCGGCCAGATTCAACGCCAGCGGCTTCTCGCACAGCACATGCTTCCCGCGGGCGACGGCCGCCAGCGCGATGGGCTTGTGCGTAAAGTTTGGCGTGGCGATGATCACGGCGTGGACATCGTCACGCTCCACCACCTCCTCGAAACGGGTGGTCGTGACGCCCGCGCCGGTTTGTTGGCGGGCCCGCTCGAGCGTGGCGGCATCCGCATCGCACAAGGCCACCAGCTTCACACCCGGGCAGAGCGCCAGGCCCGGCAGATGGTTCTGGAGCGTCACCCCCCCGCAGCCGATGATGGCGAAATTCAACGTGTTCACGCTTTGCGGCAGTGAGTATGCGGCGGCAACCGCCAAAGGCAAGCGCGCGGGGAAAGGGCGTTCACTTTGGCCAATATCCACGCATGGTTTCCCTCCATCGGAGCGACCGCCAGCATCGGCTTCCTCAAAAATGTCATCCCCGCACAAAGAAAAACTTTACTGCCCTTGTTCCCCCACTAAATTACAGCCAATTGAACCGATAATTACGCGAAGCAAATGGACCTGCATCACCCGATCCTGAGAGAATTTCCGGAATACCGCGAAACCATCAAACGCCTCAAGGGCGCCGACGAACACTTCCGCAACCTCTATGATGAATACCACCGGCTTGATGATGAGATCTATCGCATCGAGGAGGAAATTGACTTCGCCACGGACCAGGAGATTGATGAACGGAAAATGCGCCGGGCGAAGTTGAAGGACTACATCTACCACTTGCTCCGCCACGCGCCCGCCGCCTGCCCGACCTGCCAGGGCACCGGCATCGCGCACCAAAACGCGACCACGCGGTAAGGTGGTCGGCCGCTCCCATTAAGTTCAGGTGAGGCTTCACTTCGGGCTGCGCTCGAACCGGTCCACCACCCTGGCAAACGCCTCCAAGTCCGCAAAGTTCCTTTGCCAGGTGGTGTACATGACACCGGCCACCCCTTTGATCCCGCGGGCCGCTTCCAACCACGCGGCAATTTGCTCCGGACCGGCGTCGTAATATCCGGCCAGCACCTGCCGGTGACCGCGCTCGGAAAAGAACTTCAGGCTCTCCTGCCGTTTCGCGAAATTCCAGTTCATGATGACCACATCCGGATCGAGTCCGGTCCACGCCCCGCGCAAGTCACCCCGCACCAGATAATACCCGGCCACGGCGTTGTGATGCGGGTCGAACATGTCGCTCCAGACCAGGATGCGTCCGCCGGGGTTGAGCGCCCGCAACCACGCGACGCATTTGCGTGAGTTATCGGCGACCAGTTCGCCCGCGTCCACGCCGCGGCGGCGACAGGCCTCGTCCCAGCCAAGCACCCGCCATTCGTCATGCGACATCATGTAAGCCCGGGCCGCCCAGGCCGCGTGAACTTCGCGGGCCTCCCGCTCCAGCAGTTGGTCAAACTTTGGTTCGCTGGGACAGGCGCAAACCTGGCCGTCATAAACAATATGCGGGTGAAAGTAAGACACTCGCAACCGCGTGCCATCGGGCTGCCGGGTGATCAATGGCGGGGCGTCGTGCCAGACCTCGTATTCGCCGCCCCACGGTTGATTGCCCATCCGCGGGTCGCGCAACGGCTCGAAATCCTCGCCTTCGATCAAATGCCGTCCGTTTTCGAGCCGCACCGCGACCGGACAACCGTCACGCCGCAGGACGTTGACCGGCCCGGCCTCCGCCAGTTGCGGGTCGGCCAGCCACAACGAGCCACTGCCGGCACCCCACGCACCGAAATAAACCGCGACATTGGTGTGTTCGAGCGAGTTGAAGGTGACGTGGTGCGTTCTCCACTCCTGCGTCCCTTTCGCTCCCAGCGAGGTGTAGGTCAGGTTGCGGTCACCGCCCACCAGGACCTTGATCTCCGGTGTGCCCCGAAAATCGCGGGTGCGGATGCCGACCGAGAGGTGATAATGGCGGAACGGCGACACCGTCACGCGAATCATCGCACGGGCGTTTGCTCCTTTGGGATCGGTCACCCGCAGCCCGCCGTCATCTGGTTGCAGGTTGTCGTCAATGAATCCCCAGCGCCGACGCTCCAGCAGCGACGGCAAGGCCACCGGCGGGTCGGCAACCACGCGCGCCACGCCATTGCTGACCACGAACAACGCATCCCGCACCGGCAACCCCTCCGCCAGATTCGGGTCGTGCCACAGCAGACTGTTGGAATAGCCAACCGGGAAAATGGCCGGTACGATTTCGATGCCCAACTCCGCGGCCAGTTTCCGAACGCGCTGGACATGATCGTGATAACGGCGGTCCATCTCGCTGATGCGGGAGAATTTCGGATCCGCCAGCACGAAGTGTCCAAAGCCCAAGGGTTGCGCGCGGCGCATCAAAGCTTCCAGCCGTTGCACCTCTTCGGGCACGAGCAGATTGACTTGAACATAGACCCAGCGCTCCAAGGTCGCGGCCAGCGTTCCCGTGGCACAAAGAAAGCCGAGGCAGAGAATGAAGAGTCTCAAAGCAGGCAGCATGGAGACTGTCTAGCGTTGCCCGAGAGGGATGTCAACGAGCCGTCAGCGCCGCACTGCTGGTGGTGACGCTGCCCAAGGACAACCAACCTGCACCTCCTGTCCGGTTCATTGCGTGGGAACGAAATGGAACAGTTGCGCGCCGTGCGGCGCCAGGTCCAAGTACAAACCCTGCGCGGCCAGATCGCCGCCCACGCGCTCATAAGCCTCCGTGCCCAACAGATCGCGCATGGACCAGTTGAACTCGGCCAGGCGCGGCACCGTCAGCGGCACATAACATTGGCTGCGGTGCGCCGCCAGATTGGCCACGACCACCTCGAAGGCCTCCGGTTGTTGCTGCCATTGGGACACGATAAAATTCTGCCACGTCGGATTGCCAGGCCAGGCGGGGCGCGGGGCGAGCAATTCACCCCGACCACGCCCCACCGCCGTCGTGCGCAACGTGGTCAGGAGCGTCTCGTACAGGCGGCGGATTTCGGGTTGCGGTGGTTCGACCGGACGCCGGCCAAGTTGCACCGGCAGTTTGACCCGCGCACCGTCAAGCTGCCCTTCGTGCAAAAAGCGCATCCCGGGCAGCCCGAGGATGGTGAGCGCGGCGGCCCGATGTTCCGCCTCGGAAAGCAGCGCCGCGACCCGGGGTTCATCGTGATTCTCGACGAAGTGCGCGCTGGCCGCCACGAACCGGGAGGGCAGCTCGATCAGCCGGCGTTGGGCGCCCACCGGATTGCGGTGGATCAGATCATCGTAAAGGTGTTTGTCGTAAGTGTAATCGAAGCCCAGTGATTGCAGACGCTCCTCCAGATCCCAATAGACCTCGGCCAGAAGGAGAAAATCGGGATGCGCCGCCTTCACCGCCGGAATGGCCTCGGCCCAAAACTCCCCCGCGGGCGGAGGAGCCGGCACGGGGAACTCGCGCCAGGTCCGGTTGAAGACCTCGTTGAGCAGGAGCATCGCCATGTCGCAACGCACGCCGTCGCACACCCCGGCAATGGACAGTAGCTGTTGTCTCATCGCCGCGCGCGTTTGTGGACGGCGGTAATCCAACTGCGCCACGTCCGTCCAGCAGGGAAAATACGGATCCTTCCCGTGAGCCAGCCAGCGCACTCCGGCTGGGGTGCGTTGCGCGAGAGTTCCCTCGACTTCCTTCTCGCTCGAGACAAACAACTCCGGACGCTCCGCCACCCATGCATGATCCACGCCCAGATGATTCGGCACAAAGTCCAGAATGAGCTTCAGGCCCGCGTCGTGCAGCCGGACACGAAATTCCCGCAGCCCTGCCGCTCCGCCCAACGCCGCTGGCACCATGTAATCCGCCACGGAGTAAGGCGAGCCGAGCACATCAGCCGGACTCCAACCGGGCAGGGCCTCGTCGTAGGCGCGCCGCAGGTGGGGTTCGTTCAAAGCCAGCTCGCGCGCGCGCGGACCGGTCGTCCAGACCCCCATGAGCCAGATATGGGTGAAGCCCAGTTGCCGCCAGCGATTGAACTCCTCCTCCGGCACGTCAGCCAGCGTGACCGACCGCCCCCGACGGTCGGTCAAGTCACGCAACCAGCAGCGGGTGTTGATCTCGTAGAGAATGGGGTTCATGGATACCACGGAACACATCAACGACACGCAAGCACCGCTCGGAAGAGGGTCTGCTCACATGCGAGCAAGGTGAGAATTCAACTGTTCAACACCTTCAAGGCCCGCTTCGCGTCCTGGACGCGCAGCACCAGCAGTCCCTTTTTGGCCGTCGGGGGTGTGGCACAGTAGGCATACTCGATGTTGATTTTCGCCGCCGTGAGTTTGTGGGCGATGGCCGCCAGCGAACCGGGCTTGTTGTCGCCCTCAAGCATCAGCACGTCGTCCTCCACCACGAGCGTGCCGTGCTCCTCAAAGACGTGCATCGCCTTCCGATAATCGCTGACCACCATCCGCATGACCGTGTGGTCAATCGTGTCGCTGGTGGAGATGGCGTAGATGTTGATCTTGTGCTCGGCCAGCGCGTCGCAGACGCGGGCCAGCATGCCGGGTCGGTTTTCCAGGAAGATCGCCAGTTGCTTGGTAATGTGCATAGCTCAATTTGGGTTGAAGGTTGAACGCCGCCGAACTCACGGACACTTCGATCCTATCACCGCCGCCGGAAATGGCAAAACCAAAGCCGGCGGATGAAACTGTTGGCCCCGCCGTTGGGAAGTCGCACGCCAGCCATTGATTTGAGTTGCTGCCCGAAATCCAAAAAACCGAAGTCCGAAAGAGGCCCGAACTCTGCATTGCGAGGTCCCGATGGGACCGGGAAGCCAATCGGGCTTCGGGTTTCGGAATTCTTTCGGCCCTCGGGCTTCGAGTTTGCACTACATGGCGTCTGCAGTTGACTCGACTGGTCCTGACACAATCGAGAGGCCGGCGCGAGATGATTGCCTTGCACGCGCCAGTTGTGGCAGGCTGGTTGTTCAATGCATTTGCAACCAAATGGCCTTGGCCGCGAGAACCGCGTGGAAACCTCTCGTCACGATTCGACTTCGGAGAACCTCCACCCGCGCAGCACACCCACCGAGGGCAGGCTCAAAACAGCGTGCCCCAAGGGATTGATCGAACTGCCACCGGAAAGAGTCCTCTACGTCACAGGCCGCTTTGGGAATTCAGTTTCAAGGTTTTCAAGCCGGGGGTTCACTCGTGTCGCCGCCTTCAGCGCCGCAATGCTGCTCGCGCTGACAGCGGGATTGCCTGCTGCTCAATTGCGCGGTCTGTGGGAGTTCCAGGATTCCAGCAACCTCGGCAAGGCAACGGTCGGGCATGACCTGATCGTCTCCGGAACAGCGCCGACCTGGGCGGCGGCGGTTGGCGACGATGCTTCCCGTTCTTTAAGCGGTGTGATCACCACAGTGCGCGGCGCGGCCAATCGGATTCTCGCTCCGCACGGTATTGCTCCCAACGGCGGCGGCACGCTGGTCAATCAGGCCTCCTGGGTCATGGATATTTTTTCGCCGGCCGCCAGCCGCAGCCAATGGCGCACCATTTTCCAAACCGACCTCAACAATACCAGCGACGGCGACTACTTCATTCGCAACACCGACGACGCACTCGGGGTGGGTGCCATTGGTTATTCGTCCGTTCCCATCAATGAAACGGTGTGGACGCGGCTGGTCATCACCATGGACCTGGCGCTGTCGGGGAACGATTTCAAAACCTATCTCAATGGCAGTTTGTTCCACACCCACGCTCCAAACCAAACGGTGGATGGTCGGTTTGCGCTTCAGCCCGGCACGAACGGAGTGTTGATGTTTACGGACGAGGATGGTGAGGACTATCCATTGCACGTGGCCGGCCTGGCGATTTACGACGGCGTCCTGACGCCGCAGGAAGTCGCCTTGATCGGCGGACCGGGCGATTCCATGAGTTTGCCGGACGCCGGCAACCCGCCGGTCATCACCGTCCAAAGCGCGGGCCCGTCCCAAGTCGTCGCGCTGGCTCAGAACGCTTTCACTTTCGTTGCCACCGACCCGGAAGGCGCGACCGTGCAAATCCAGGTGGACTGGGGCGATGGCCGGCTCTCGGATTGGACAACGCTGAAAGCATCGGGTCAGTCACATCCGGTTCAGCACTCCTTCGCCCATTCCGGAGGATTCGTCATCAAAGCCCGCGCGCGCGATGCCTTGGGGATGACTTCGGCCTGGGTGGAGATTCAGACCATTGCTGTGTCACCCGCGCCTGGTTTGCCGGATGGTCTGGTGGGACTCTGGGAATTCGATGATCCTCTCCAACTGGGCAAGGCGACTTACGGCGACAACCTCGCGGTGGCCGGCGCCAATCCCTCGCATGTCGCTTCGCAGGGGGACGGCGCGGCCAGTCCGCAAGTCTTGCACGGGGTCATCTTCACAGCGGCGGGTGTCGGCAATCATCTGGTGGCCACGCACAGCATTGGCGCCAACGGTTACGGCAACAATGCCAATCGTTACACGCTGCTGTTCGATGTGCTCGTGCCCGGGACCGGACAGTGGCGCTGCTTTTACCAGACCGCGCTGGCCAACAATAACGACGGCGAGTACTTCGTTCGCAACAGTGACAACATGCTCGGTCGCGGCACCATTGGTTATTCCGGCGTGCCACTTCCGGCCAATCGCTGGCATCGCCTCGCGATAGCCGTGGATTTGTCGCCGGGCGGCGGCTTTCGCGCCTACCTTGATGGGGAGTTGTTTAACATCCACTTGCTTCCGGCGTTTGATGGAGAATTCGCTCTGCATCCTGCGCAGGTTTTGTTGTTCGCCGACGAAAACAACGAGAACGCACCATTGGCCATCGGCATGGCCGCCGTTTTCTCCAAGGCATTGAGCGCGGATGAGATTGCCGCGCTTGGCGGGCCAGGGATTGCGGTACTGCCCGATCCCAACAATCAACCGCCCACGCTCGCCGCGCAGGCCGCCGGACCGACGAACGCCGCAACTGGCGTGGCGGAAAGCTTCACGTTTCATCCGCAGGATGCCGATGGCGACCTGGTGCAGGTCCAGGCCGATTGGGGCGACGGCAAAGTCTCGTCGTGGACCGGCTTTGGCGCTTCCGGGACGCCGCAATCCGTGTCGCACACCTGGCCGGCGCCCGGTCAGTTCGATATTCGTGCCCGCGCCCGTGACAACAACGGCGCGGTTTCCGAGTGGACCAACATTCAGAGCATCACGGTGACGGGCGCGGTGCAGGTGGCGTTCTCGACACCGCCTTATCTGCAGAATATGAGCACCACGACCATGGTGGTGATGGCGGAACTGGTGGAAAACATTCCGCTCATTCTGCGGTACGGCACGAGCACGAATTACGGCAGCGGCGTCGCTTTTGAATCGGTGGCCAGCGGCGGCAATACTTTTTTCCTGCGGGCGGTCCTGACGAATCTGCACCCGAACACCGCCTATCATTACGTCCTCGCTTCCACATCGGGCGATCCGGTGACGAATGATGCCACGTTCCGCACCGCGCCGTCTGATTGGGTTGATTTTTCCTTCGGCGCCCTCGGCGATACACAGACGGACAATCGCATCCGCACGTCGGGCGTGTGGGCGTGGGAAGCCGACCCTTGGGAGCCAGCCAAGACCATGCTCCAAGACATGGTGGATCGCGGCGTGCATTTTGGGCTCGGCATCGGCGATCACGCGCAAGACGGGAACAGTTATTCCAGCACCAAAAACTCGCACCTCGACCGCTGGGCCGCCATCCTAGGACCGCGCGTTCCCTTCTACATCTCCTGGGGCAATCACGACGGCAGCAGCCCGAACCATCCGTTGCGGCTTTCCGCCGACATGCCCAGCCGTTGGCGCACCGATGCCTCACCCTCGATCCGCACTCCGGGCTACGGCAACTTCAGTTTCAGCTACTCCGGTGTCTTTTTTGTTTGTCTCGATTATTTCGAAGTCAACAATCGCGCCGCCAACGACCCGGCCAATGACCTCACCAATGGCTGGCTCGATGAACAACTCTCCTCCGCCGCGGCTCGCGAGGCGCGCTTCCGCGTCGTGGCGGTTCACGTCCCGCCCTACTGCGAACGCTGGATCAACGGCAACGCCGCCTTGCGCGCCCAGCTTGTGCCGCGCCTCGAACAGTACAGCGTCAACCTGTGTTTCAGCGGCCACATGCACGGTTATGAGCGCGGATTTCTCAACGGCGTCAATTACATCATTGCCGGCGGCGGCAGCTACCTCGACATCGGTGAACCTCTCGTTCAAGACTGGCCGCACGTCACCTTGGGCGGCTACGACAACGTTCCCGGTTTGTATGCCATGCAGAGTTCCTTCGGCGTCCTCGGCACGCCACAGCCAATCGAGGGAGGATTGTTTCACGGTTACGCCCACATTGCGGTGCGCGACCGCTACCTGCGCCTCGACATGCATGGATTCAACGCCGATGGCTCCTCCATCGGCATTCTCGACACGCTGGAAATCGGCAGTGATCCCGGGCCGGATTCGGACGGCGACGGCATGCGCGACCGATGGGAGGACGACAATGGCCTGGATGCCAACGATCCCAACGACGCCCACCTGGATGCGGACAATGACGGCATGACGAACCTTCAGGAATATTACGCGGGCACCGATCCGCGGAACCCGGCGTCGCGTTTCGAGATTCTCGACCTGGAATACGAGGCGGACCACTGGCTGTTGCGGTGGTCCAGCGTGCCGGGGAAATCGTATCGCATTGCCTGGTCGGCGAATCTCCACACGTGGCACTATGTTGAGTCTTCTCCCGGCCAGTTCTTGACCGTGGCCGCCAGTCCCGAGGCCGCGACGGAGGCGCCGATCCATCCGCCGCAAACCAATGCCGGCTTGTTCCTCCACGTGGAAGTGCTTCGATAGGTCCAAGCCATGAAAGGTTTTTCCATCACGACAATCCTGGCGATGTTCAGCCTGCTCCTCACGGGCTGTCGCTCCATATTGCCCTTGGCCTCGACGGAGCCGATGCCCGTGTTGGCGTGGATTGGGCCGCCGGCGGAGCAGACCACGCCGGAACGCTATCGCGAACTGGCGGACGCGGGTTTCAACATCAGCTTCTCCGGCTTTCCCAACGCCGATCAGTTCGCGCAGGCGCTGGAGGTGGCCCACGAGGCTGGAGTCAAGCTGATGGTCAGTTGCCCCGAGTTGCAGAGCGACCCGGAAGGCACGGTGCGACGGTTCATGGGACATCCCGCGGTGGCCGGGTATTATTTGCGGGACGAACCGAACGCCCGGGACTTCAAGGCACTCGGCGAATGGGTGCGCCGCATCCGCGCGGTGGACGATGCGCACCCGTGCTACATCAATCTGTTTCCCACCTATGCCAATGCCGAACAGTTGGGCACGCCCACCTACCGCGAGCATGTCGCGCGTTTCCTGGCCGAAGTGCCGGTTCAAGTGCTGTCCTTCGATCACTACCCGATTGTGGGCGAGCGCCTGCGCACCGACTGGTATGAGAACCTGGAGATCATAGCGGCGGCGGCCCGGAGCGCGCGCCTGCCTTTCTGGGCGTTCGCCCTCTCCGTGGCGCACAACCCCTATCCGGTGGCGACCGTGGACGGCTTGCGGCTGCAAGTTTTCAGCAATCTCGCGTACGGCGCCGCGGCCATTCAATACTTCACGTATTGGACCCCGGTTTCGACGCAGTGGAACTTTCATCGCGCCCCGCTGGAGGCGGATGGCACGCGGACGGAGGTTTATGACCGGGTGCGAGCGATCAACGCCGAGTTGCAGACGCTCGCCCCGGTCTTCCGGCGATCGGAAGTCGTCCACGTGGGGCACGCCGGCGAACCATTGCCACGCGGGACGCAACGCTTCGAGCCATCGAATCCGGTCCGGACGCTGGAGACGGGAGACAAGGGCGCGGTCATCTCACGGCTGCGCAACGACACCCATGAGTTTCTGGTGGTGGTGAATCGTGAACTCCAACGGACTATGGACCTTGCCGTTGAATTCGAACCGGGCGCGAAAGTTCACGAGTTCACCAAGCAGGGCCAGCTCCGCCCGCTGAAGGCGGGGCAGTTCGCGGATCAGGTCACCCCCGGTGACATCCGCGTGTTCGCTTGGTCACGGTAGATGGGTTTCGGGAGTCGTTGCTCTGATCAGGGGGAATGGTCGGCAGGGGAGTCTGGGGAACCCCGATTCCTCTACCAGACGCTCGCTTGCCTCCCCTGGATGCTGCACTCGCATTTGCCCGGACAGGAGTCAATGGAATGATCGGCAACTGAATTGGAGGAAACTCATTCCCCTGCCAAAACATTCCTCTGAATGGCATCTCCGACCAACTGTAGGACAGCGCTGCCAGCCTGTCTCTAACCCGACTTCCGCTACTGGGGGGTATGGGGATTGGGCGGGCCGATTTTCCTCGGATTCAGAACTGGCCGGGGGCAAAGGTCGCCACTACACGCCGTTTTGAGCGCGGCCACGTCGGTTTCCTTCGGAAACTCGCCAGCCAGCACCCCGAAAAAAGTCAGTTTGCTGTGCGAGTAGCGGAAGTCGGGCTAACTCAATGGATGGAGACAGGCGGGACGCGCTGTCCCACTACGATTCTTCATGGGCTGATGGCGCGATAGCAGCGGTGATCCAGCCCGGATTCCTCTACGTCAACAAATCCGTCAATCCTTTGGCGGTCTATTTCCGAGTCTTCTTCTTGGGGCTGGGCTCGGAGAACGACGCGCCGTCCACGCCAAAGTCAAAGACTTTTCCGCCCGCGGTGGTCATGTAAACGCCGGCGACCGCGTTCCCGCCGTAGAAGAAACCATACTCCCCGCCGGCCAGGTCTTGTCTCGGCGTGACCTTGAAAATGCCCGGGGCGATCCTTTCGAAATCAAACGGGCGGACGGCCTTGTCCTCCGGTCCCATTTGCGTGCCGGAATAGGCGTTCACTTGGCCCACGACCAGGCTGCGGATATTGTCCTTGTCCTTGGTTTCAAACTGGGCCAGCACGAACTCGTTGGGACTGGTGGCCACGTTCGCGGTTTCACCCAGCCCGGATTTGGTGTTTTCAAAATAGAAATAGAACACCGGGCGCGGATTGGCGGTGCGCAAGGTCGCGGACGCCGGGCGAAGCACCGCCCGCTGCTTCGCTGTCTGGCCGTACTGCGCGAAGATCGCCACGCCCGATTTCTGTTGGGTGTAAACCGCCGGCTCGATTTTGGTGAACTTCGCCTTACCGTCCGCTTCCTCATAAAGATAAATTCCGGCGTCGCGCGGCGTCTTGGGATCGTTTGGGTCGCCGGCCACCTCGTCCTGGCGAACCGCCGTGCTCTTGGAAGCGCCCAGCATGGCGCTGATGACGTTGTCGGGCACGTTTGCCGATTTGAGCGCCTTGATGCCGGCGATGGAGACATCGAACTCGCACGGCGAGGCCTTGATCTTGTCAATGACCAGACTTTCGCCCAGGCCAAGTTTGACCAGTTCGATCACCTTGTCGTTGTCCAGCGTCTCCTCGGCCGCTTGGGTGTCGAGCATCGCGACGGTCAGTCCGAACGCGATCAATGAGGCGGTTATCCAATGTGTGTGTCTTTTCATGGTTGGGTTAGCTGTAGTTGGTCAGGTTGAGTGCAATTTGGGGCGAGTTCCGTAGAACCCATAGCCGGTAACAAGGACAGATAGTCTTAATTTGGTCTGCAAAAGAGTAAATCATGGCAATCGAAGCGCCCGGTAAAAGCGTAGCGCGTTGGTTGGCGAGGCAGCGTCTTGAATGCTGACGACTCCAACAATGTTCGTGGTCGCGAGGAGTGGCTGCCAAGCGTTTAAATCCTTTGTCGCGTCCACGCGATAGACCCCCGGTATGAAACTCCACAACCGCATGTCGAAGCCTCCTTCGGCAAGGCCGGAAGCTTCGAGTTGTGGAGGCGGGGTTTCTGTGACTTGAATCACAGTTGGGGGTTCTTGGAACTGCAGCCAAACGCCGTGCAATGAATCGTAAACCGAGACCATGGTATCGGCCAGGGGCGCTGGAGATACAGGAACTGGAAGTTTGAGCACGGCCCTTAGCAATCGGGATTCATTCGGCTGCAAGTCCACGTCCCATGACAACTGATTGTTACCGGCAAATGTTCCGGTGGGTGCGATGACTATAGTTCCAGTCGGCAGCGGCTGCTGCACTTGGAGCAGCAGTGGTGTGGAGAATGGATTTTTCAGATTAACATTCAGACTGCAAAAGTTCGATCCCGGGAATTGGACGATTGTGGATTGAGCCAGCGACCCAGCCAGCAGCACGTCTTGAAGCTGGCTGTGGTCAATCACGTTTCCATTCTCATCAAGAAAAGTCGTGCCAAACGGTACTGATGCCCCGGCGACCAGGTACGATCCATCCTCTGTCCGCGCAGTCAGTGTGTAATTGATTGGCTGTTTCAGCCCAAGCACCTGGTCTGGCAGGTAGTCCATGTGGAAAGTGCGCTCTTCACCGGGATTCAACTGAATCTGGTCCTCAAATCGCATGATGGTGAACTCGTAATTAAGGGGAATGAGGCCGTAGATCTTTGTAACTGTCAACGTGACCGGATAAACCGCTTCCATCCGATACTTGGCCGCGGTTGGCCCGGTGTTGCGCACCGTGATTCCCGCGTAAGCCGTTTCCGCGATCCATCGCGATCCGTACCAGAACTGTTCCACCCGCCCTCGGGTGAAGTGCTCTACCGTCATTGATCCAGCAGGTGTGGCCGGTGTCTGCCTGTCGCGCACGGCGGTCAAACCATTCTCCGTATTCGCAATCAGTTCGTTAGCGAAGAAACTCGCTTGACCAAGAACATCCACGCTCCATGTGAACATTTGTATATCAGCGGACTGTTCGGAAAGGATGATCATCTTGTCGAGCGTCCCCTTCGCCAGGGCGGCGGAAGAAGAAACCGTGAGCAGCATGGACGGCGTGGCTCCGATAAGCCCCGCACCTCCCGTCAATGAAATGATCGCCCCGCTCAGGGCAAGGTTGGCGGCCAGTTCCGCCGGGCCAAGCGCCGATTTTACCTCCTCGAGGGTGACGGGCAGTAATGACTTGATTTCGTATGCCGCAGCCAGTGCGGTATTCCCGGAGCGCCGGGCCTCAAGGTTGCGGGCAAGCTGTTCAGCCTCCGAATGAGTGAGGGCGACGACCGCGGCGACGGCCCGCTGGCGGAGTTGCTCGATCGAGGCCTTCTTCTCGTTGATTCGCGACTGGAGGACCGGGATGTAAATGCTCCAATATAGCCCGCCGCTTGCGGCCTTTTCGAGGACCGTCGCTGAAGCTTCGCTGACAAGCTCGGTCCACGTATCAACAATGAACTCCTCTCCCAGTGTCAGCTTGAGCGACTCCGAGTAATCGGGGAGGCTGATCCCCGCGCCCATCGCGTCAAACACGAGACTGAGCCACAGCTTGCTTGCGGTTGTGTCCACGCCGGTCTTGAATTCATCCGTCGCCCAGGCCACCGCCTGCGCTTGCGCCAGAAGTTGATCCAAGGAAACCGAGGTCAGTTGCGCCAGTTGATTGATCCGCTCCACCAACTCCTTCGACACCACCCCAATCGTCTCGGTGTGTTGCGACTGGTTGCTTTGAGCGTCGGTGACCGTCAACGTCACGCTCGCCGTTTCGGCTTGAGCGAACGACCGAGTCACCGCAGGTCCGGTGGCCGTCTGGCCGCCGCCGAAATCCCAGAGGAACATCAAGCCAGGTTGGCCCGCCGCCTCCGCAGTAAACTGGACCAAATCGTCCGTAAACACCTGTGGCGGACTCCAGCTAAACTGCGCCGAGGGCCGCTTGGGCGCATTGACCACGAAGTCGGTTGCGTTACCGCTGAACGCCACCCACGGGCTCGCCACGCCATTTCCATTCAAGACCCGCGCCCGCCAGTGATAACCCTGATTGGACAGGCCGCTGATGGTGGCCTGCGCTTCACTGCCGCCCCGCACCCATCGGCTGTTGTGCGTGGGAGCAGAAAAGCCTGTGCCCACAGGCCGGACCTCGAATTGAACCAAGAACAATTCACCGTTGCCACCGTCGGGAGAGGCGGCGAGCACCACCGCGTCTTCCGTCACCTTTCCGCCAGCCGGCATCGTGCTCAATCCATTCGCCAGCAATTGGCGTAACATGATCGGCGCCGCCGGTGCTGTCGGCGACGTGCCATCCGCGCTGAAGATCAAATACTGGCTGGCCGCCCATCCCTCTTGTCCGGCGTAACTCACCTGACGCCAAAGATGGCCATCCGCGGTTTGCGTGCCTCCAAGCAGCGTAACCAGCGAACCTTCCGGCATGACTAGCAGGATGGAAGCGCCAAGGCTGGGCGCACTCCGCAGTCGCAACCCCAGTCCGTCCGTGCCAGCAACCCAGGCCTGAGTAACTGTTGTGGAAAGTGGCAATGTGGTGAATACCACGTCGCTGCCACGATTTGTGCCGACTCCATTGTCCGCGACCAAACGGCAGTGGTACGTGGTTCCCGGCTCAAGCCCGGTCAAAACGAAACCGAGGTCTTGGGAATTACCGTCAAGGTTGGCGTTCGGTGTCTTGCTCCCGTAGTTCTGCGTCGTTCCGAACTCAAAATAGGCCGTTGCACTCCCGGCGTTGGGGTTGACAAAGCCGTTGAAACGCGCCGATGTCGTCGTGACGGACGTGACGGGCAATGTCTGGACCACTGGCCATCCTGCCGATAGGTCTCCGTGCAGGCGCGCTACGCAAGCGCGTGCCACGCCATTAACGATGACAAATCGACCGCCCATGAGGACTTTATCATCACTCTGAACTGCAAGCGCAGAAATAAATGGAAAATCTCTACCGGCTTCGATGTTCACCTTGAATGTCGTGTCCACCGAACCGTCAGGAAAGAGCCTTATGATGTTAGTTCCACGAACCCCAAGAATCTTGCCATCACTCTGCAACGCCAGAAGATCAAGCGCCATCCGTCCAACGAAACTGGCGTCCAGCGAACCATCCGTATTGAGCCGGGCAAGGTTGGTGCGAGCGATGCCGTTAACATTGGTGAACCCTCCCGCAATGAGAATTTTTCCGTCGGGTTGCACAACCAATCTCGAAGCTGACCCGGCTAAGCCCATGTTGAAGCTCATGTCGAGCGACCCATCCGGATTGAGTTGGGCAATATTCGTGCGCGGCGTCTCGTTGACACTCGTGAATTCACCTGCAATGAGAATCCGTCCGTCAGTCCTGAAAGCCACGGGTCCGACACGCCCAGGACCAGAGGATAGCCCGGCACGTTCTAAGCGCGGCTCGAATCCGAGGTCCAACGAGCCGTCGGTGTTAAGCCGGGCAAAGTTGGTGCGCGCCACGCCGCCAATGTTGGTAAACGATCCCGCGATGAGAACCTTGCCATCGGATTGCACGGCAACACGAGGGATATAGAGGGCATATGGGTGAATCACCGGATTGAAACTGGTGTCCAACGAGCCGTTGGCATGCAGTCTGTGCAAAGTAGTGCTAACCCCGCATCCCACAAAACCGCCAGTTACGAGCACTCTTCCGTCGGCTTGGAGCACCAAACGTGTGATCCAATCATTCGCGCGTGGCTGACCCGGCACAAAGGTTTTGTCCAGGGAGCCGTCCGCGTTAAACCTCGCAATGCTGTTTCGCGGCTCACCATGGGCACTCGAAAAGAGTCCTCCCATGATCACCTTGCCGTCAGGCTGACACACGAGCGAATTAACTTCGCACCTGTCGAAGCCGTCCATCACATGGTCTATGCCGTGAGTTTCGAACCCCGCGTCCAGCGCGCCGTTGGCGTGGAGACGTGCCAGCCGGGCCCGCGACTGGCCGTTGATACCTGTGAACCACCCTCCAATGAGGATTCTCCCGTCATCCTCGAGTAGAAACGACGACACGAAGGACCAATCTTGGCAGAAATCCTCTGTGACCCCAGCTTGGAAGCTCGAATCCAAGGAACCATCTTCCTTAAGCCGGGCGATGTTGGTTGTCGCAATCCCATTGACGGTTCTGAAGTCCCCGCCAATCAGCACTCTGCCGTCAGATTGCACGGCAACGCGATGAACTCCAAAATTCCCGCCTGTACTCGCCGAGAACGTCGGGTCCAACGAACCATCAGGATTCAATCGGGAGATAGTGGGCACTTGGCTATAGCCGTAGCCGAAGCCACCAACGACAATTTTACCGCCGCCGGTCAACGCCAACGATTTGATGACCATGAGCTCGAGGTTGGCTTGTAAGCTGTCGTCGAGTGAGCCATCAGTGTTAAGCCGGGCGATTCCACTGGTGTGCGGGTTATATACATTTCCAAACCCCCCGCCAATTAATACCTTGGCATCGTTCTGGATGGCAACGGAATAGACCGGCCCTTGTTCAAAATAGCTCACGACGATCGGTGTGAAGTTGGTGTCCAAGGAGCCGTCGGTATTCAGCCGGGCAACCCCTGCCCTTGTGGCACCGTTGACTGACCCAAAGTCGCCTGCAATAATCAGTTTGCCATCACTTTGGATGGCAACAGAATGGATTGCTCTGCTGTAATTATACCCATCGGTCATGGCGATAGGGTGAAAGTCGGTATCCAACGAACCACTGGCCCTCAGGCGGACAATGTTCTCGCGACTCACGCCGTTGACGCTCGCGAACTCTCCTCCCGCTAGGATTTTCCCGTCTGCTTGGACAGCCAAAGCTCGGACCGTACCTTGGGGGCTGCCATCTTGTGAAGGACCGCCAAACTGTGGTGCGAAGCCGGCGTCCAACGAACCATCCGACTCGAAGCGGGCGATTCCGCGCCGCACTTCGTTGCCGACAACCTTGAAATCGCCACCAATGATGATCTTCCCATCGCTTTGCTTAACCATGGCCAAGACCGCTCCGTCGGTGTGAGACCCCGGGTCAAATGACAGGTCCAACGAGCCCGGTTGTGCTTGTACATCCGACAAGGCCATCCAGCCTGCGATAGCAATCGCCACCGCTCTGATATCACGTTTCCATTTCATATCTTCCTTCTGATTGGCTCCAAATCGGTTCCCACAACCACTGCGCCGAAACTTGCTTTGATGAAGAGAATAGTCAGGAATTCGGCAGCGATTCCGCCGAGAAGGAAGCTTTGGTGTGCCATAGCTTTTCCCTTTCTGGACAGTAAGGGTCGTTACCGGGCCGCCCCGCGAAAGCAAGCTGTTTTCATCGTTTTTTCGGCGAACGCACCGGACACAAGCTGCTTTGGCTGTAGCGCAGGATTCCATCCTGCTGTATCGCGGATTTCCAATCCGCGAGTGCCGCCAGCACCGAAGACTCCGAGCGGTTTACCGATTTGCCGAATGGAATTCGGCGATACGGCAGATTGGAAATCTGCGCTACGGCCTGTGCCGGTCCAGTGCGCTGTCACGGTCATGTACACGGCGAAGCTCGGGAAATCTTTCAAAAAATCTTTCAGAACATTTCTGCCCTTTGGGTCTGGTGTGGCACGGGCGTCCCGCTTGTTCGAATCGAAACTCACGGGCGAGACGCCCTTGCCACTACTGTCGCGAAGAGGCTCAGGGGTTCAATGCGCAAATTGCTTTGAACATTCCCTTTCCCGACTCAGGTCAACGCGAGAACTGGTTGATCGCAGCGCTGTAATCGAAGCTAAGGCCTTCCAACCGAGCCTTGCCCTGGTCTGCTTTCCGAAATGCGACGAGCGTTGCTGTGCCATCTCGAACCACACGCACGCCAACAGCCGTATCGGTTTCCATGCGCTCGGCTTTCCAAGCGACCGCAGCTTGTCCAGTGCGCTCCGGCACAATGATGGTGAGCATCCGCAGTTCCGGTAGTTTGTCCTGCGTGCCGGTTTCGACGTGCCATTGGTTCGGGAACTCGCGGTCGGGCGGTGGATTGTAGCCGTCCCATTGACGGAACTTGAGCGGCGTTGGTGAGAGATATTGCGCCGTAACGCTGGCCTTGGGTTGTTTGGCGGAAAGGCGACCGGCGTTCTCGTCCACAGTGAACGGACTCAACGCATGCAGCATGAACTGGTAGGACACCGGCTTGGGCGCGGCGAGGTCGTCGCAAATCACGATGAGGTCCGGTTTGATGAAGGCGATCTTGCGTCGGGCGCGGATGAGCTTCCCGCCGTACGCCGCCAGTGCATCACCTTCCACATAGTCCCATTCCGGCGTGAGTCTGGAATCCACGATGCGGCCCAGCGAGGTGGCCGAGTGCGGGATTTGTCCCTCGCCATTCACGAGCACGGCGTTGTGGGCCACAGTGCTCCAGGCCCAGCGTGTGTGAAATTTGCTCCCGTGCAAGTCGCGATAGACGCAGGTCGTGAGCAGTGTTTCGCCGTAGGCGTTCAATTGAAAACTGTTCTGCGGATTGTGTCCGTGGCTTTGCGAACCGAACGGACTGGACTTGAACAGCAGATGCACGTCGTCCGAGCTGTCGAGCAACGTGGTGTGGAGACTGGCGACGCCGATGCCGTGAAAGATTTTGGACGGCGGCAAATCGGTCGGCGCTTTCGCCGGTGGGAGAGGCGGCAGGTTTGCGTTGTAAAGAAAGCCCATCAAGCCGCCTTCACCGCGCATCTGCCATTGTTCGGTCCACCAGCGCCAGTAGCCGGCGTTGGTGGCACGGGCGTCTTGCCTGCGAAGTGGTCCGGGCATCTTGCCTGCGTCGGCGGCGCTCGCTTCTGCAGGCTGGAAGCCTGTGCGACTGGACAGGCTGGAAGCCTGTCCCACTAGTGAATTGCCCGCGCGCAGAAAATACTCGATGAATCCGCCCCAGCTTTGCGGCGGCGGGCGGAAGGAGAGATCGCCGAACCCCATGTTCGGCGAGCCGGGTGGCGCGACGTAGAGTGGATAATCCCCCACCTGTGCGAAGAAGGGTTTCTTGAAGCCGTCAATGCCCAGCGCGGAATGGGCGAACTGCAACCATGTCACCGCTTTGCTCATGTAACCGCCCCAATAGCTGACGCCTTCGTGCCAGCCGCCGTCGTCGTCAGACCAGACGGGATACGCGGCGTAGAATTTGTTCACGGCGTAATCAAGCCAGGTTTCCGCCTCGGGAATTTCACCGAGAAACGCGATGGCGCACTCGGCCAGCTTGTGCCAGGTGCGATTGCCATGGCTGCTGAACGGACGATTCAAGTGGCCGACACCGCGGCCCACTTCACCGCTGTTCCACGCATCCTGCGCGCGGCGCAACATCACGGTTTGGACTTTTTCTCGGTCCGCTTCCGTGAGTGTGTCCCAAGCCCAATCGTAAGCGCGGGGCAGGCGGTAAAGCATCGGTTTGCCAGCCTCGCAATTGAGCCGGAAATTGGTCGGGCCGTCCGGATTCCACGAAGCCAAATGCAAAATCCATTTGCGCGCGGCTTCACCATACTCTTTCTCTCCGCTTAACAAGTACACGAAGGCAATAGTCTCCGCCTCGCGGCAGGCTTTTTCGGTCTGGGTGCGATTGGGCCACCAATACTTGATCAGTTCCTTGTTCTCCTTGTCCGTGGCCGAGCCGAGATGTTCGGGTTCGGGCGTCGGGCCGTCGGCGATGTAACGGTCCGCTTCAGTTCGCAACCTGGCGAACGCAGCGGCCTCGCGGCCCTTCGCCAGTTCGCGCAGGCGCGGCAAATCCTCCGGGCGCATGAACAATCGTGGGTGAGCTTGCGGCACCCGCTCCCGTTGCTGGGCGCGTGTGGGCATCGGAAATTCAATTGCGTCGCTGGGAACGGTGAAGCTGCGGGTCACACTCCAGTTTGAGTCCTTGCCGCTCTTGTCGGTGAAACGGTAGCGCCAGAAATACCGGGCCTGCGCCAGCGGCGCGGAATGGGTGTGAACATTGAACGGAAGGTTCGTGGTCGTCGTGGCGTCCGAGAAATCCGCGCGCCGGCTCCATTGAACGGTGTAAGTGTGGGCGGCTGTCTCGTGCAGCCACGTGAGCGAGGGTGGATTCATGCGCACCGTGGCGCCGTCGGCGGGCTGATAGCCGATTTCGTCAGCACGCGGGTCGCGGTTGTTGATTTGCGGCTGGGCCACCAGCGTCGCGAAAACGCAGGTGCAGGCCAGAATGAGGAGGGTGCGTGTATTCATAAGCGGCTCAGTCTGCGGCGGCCGGCGGGGCCGCCGTCGTTCCCAGGCGAAGCGGTGGCAGAAACTGCGTGGCGAGTTTCTCGTTGAGTTGAAACAGGATGAAGCCATCCGCGCCCAACTCCCGGCTCAGTTGAATCTGGCGCGCGAGTTGTTCCGGACCTGACAGCCTGTACGCTCCAATCCCAATGTACAAAGGCGTCTTGCGATTGATGGCCTCCACCTGTTTCCGCGTCCAGCCGGCGAACGCCTCATCTTCGCTCTCGTAATTCATCGGGCACACGAAGTCGAGATAACCAGCGTCAATCCATGCTTGGGCGTCCTGGCCAATGGACTGGCGCGCGTTGGCCCAGCCGCCCCAGACGGCGGCGGACACTTTGAGCTTTGGCTTCAGCGCGTGCGCCTCCTGACTCACCGTGCGCACCAGTCGGGTGATTTGTTCACGCCGCCAGTCGGCGAAGCGCGGCGCGGATTCTCCGGTCAGCACTTCATCCGGCCAATCGGTAATTTTCACGTTGGCTTCGGTCTCAAATCTTTCCCGGCAGCCCGCGCAGAAACAAGCTTCCCGGTCCGGATAGCGGATGTAATCAAAGTGTATCCCGTCCACGTCGTAATCCCGCGCCACTTCGAGCATCGAATCGCGCTCGAGCGCGAGATTCTCCGGGTGCGACGGACAGAGCCAGTTCACATCCTCGCCCTTGGTGTTCTTCTGGGTGCGACCGGCGGTGCGCAGTTCAGACAGAAACTCTCGCGGCGCGTGGAGCAGATAGTAATTCACCTTCCACACATGGAGTTCGATGCCGTATTTGCGGCAGGCCGCAAGACAGGCCGCGATTTGATCCCCCTGATCCTTCGCCCTTGGGCTGACCGGCAGGAGCTTGCTCGGATAATGCGCCACGCCCGCCCAGACGAGGTTCGGGAAGATCGCGTTGAACCCGTTGCTCTTGAGGACACCAACCGTGTGGTCCCAGTCCGAACCTTGGATACCGTAACCGGAATGAATCCAAGCGCCGCGAAATTCGCCGGCCTTGGAGGATTGTGAGCGGAAGAACGCCGCGCGCTCAGTCGGAGTGGGCGTGCTCGCGCTGTTCGTATCGGCAAACGCGGGGATCGCTGCGTTCAGCAGGGCGATGGAAATCAAATGCCGGGAGAACATGACCGTGTCACGGCCGGCCGGGGTTCGGCGAGGATGCTTCCAAGCGAAGCCCGGCAGCCTCGCTCCAGTTCACCTGATACGCTCCGTCACCTTTACGCACGGGCAACGACGCAGACATCAGGTTGCCGTCTCCCCCCAGCCACTGGGTTTTCCACTTTCCGTCGGGCAGACGCAGAAACATGGCTTCATCGGAGTCGCCAGTCCTCTTGATTTCGATGGTGTCGCGCGTGGCGCGAATGTGCAATGTGAGATTCTGGAATCGGATTTGATTCACGTCCAACTCCTGCCAGGTGGACGGCAAACGCGGTTCGAGTTTGAACCCATCACCTCGCGGCGCAAAGCCGAGGAAGCCATAAAGCATGACCTGGGGGACGAGCACGCTTTCAAAAAATTCCTGATCCAGGCCGAGCCCGCCCGCAGTGCCGCCACCTTGCAACGTTCCTTCACGCGACTTGCCGTCGTAGTATTTGCGATAGCCGCCCGCGGCTTGGACTTCCTCGAACCACCTCGTGATTTCCTGAAGCCGCTGCCACGCGCTGTCCGGCCCAAGCACTTTCAACCGCGCCATCAGATCATGATACGAAAAGCCCAGGACCGCACCGCCGTCCTGCACTTGTCCGCCCCAGGGAATGGACTCCGGATCGTTCCAGGCCCAGAAGTACCAGTCCAGATTCCGTTTCGTGGTCGCGCGCGGCCCGAAGCGCCAGTGATAAATGTCCGCGCCTTGCGACGTGTCGCCCTCCACGATGCGATCGCCATTGACCCAGCTCAGGATGGCCTTCGCGTGTGCCGGAGTGGCAAAGTCATAGTAGATGGCCTCCAGATTCAGGAAGGTGTAACCGTATTCATGCGGGTTGCCGTCCGCGTCAATCGAGGCGTTGAACCGTTGCGTCTTGTTGTTCCAGAACATGCGGTTGCCCGTGGTCTTAACGTCGGCGGCATGGCGCTCCAGCATTTCCGGCGCAAAACTCAACACTCCGCGCGGAACGTTCCATTCAGGATGGGCGAGAATTTCGCGTTCGATCCGCGCCAGCGTGAGCACAGCATCGTAGTATTGCATGGTGGCGTAACAATCCAACCACCCGAACGGCATGAGGTCCCAATAATTGTTGCCGATGCCCTGGCCGGTGATGATTTCCTTCCTCCCGTTGGGCCTGCGTTTGACGCCGGTGCGTCCATCGTGCCCGACCCAGTCGGTGAACACCACCTTGCGCTCCAGCGCCTGATGCTCGGTCATCAGGTAACGAATGGCGGTGCGCATCCGATTGATGTTCGCCCGCAGAAATTCCAGGTCGCGCGTCCACCAGAAATACTTGGCGCAGCCGCGAACGAAGTTCTGCCCGTTGATGTTGTGCCGCGTGTCGTATTGCGAGAAGAACGCCTGGAGGGTGACGCTTCCGGGCGTGGCGTTGCCGAGGCCGATGCGCAATTGGGCGACCTCCCCTGTCCATTGCGGATGGCGATACATCGGGATCATCGAGTAATGAATTGGCCCGCCGCCAACGGGGTCAAAATACATGCGGCGCTCGGCGCTGAAGTTCGTGGCGGAGGGTGTGGTCCATTCGATGTAAGGCTGAAACGCGCCGAGGCCGGTGGTGTTCCAGCGCAGTTGCAGGAAGGGAACTTCAAACGTGTGACACAACCACGGCTTGGCCGTGATGACGGCTGATGCGTTCGTGACTTCAATCAGCCAGCCGTCGTCCTTGATGCCAGCGTCGCTGGCGCCTGCCAACGTCCAGCCATCCGTCTTGGAGAGATCATGCGGACGCCAGTTGCGGTCCACGGTGTTCTTGAATGAGAAATGCCAGCCGCAACCGCGCCGCCCCTGATTCCAGAACGGAAACGGCCAGCCCAGTTGATGCGCGATGGACGCATGCTGGTGCGTGGCCACATAGCCCTCGGGATCAACGATGCGCGACGTGAGCGCGTTCTTCCAGGCGCGCTGCATGTTGTCGGAGTGATGGTCGGTCCGCACCGCCGGCCAGAACGCCGCATCCGGCAACCATTCATCCCAGAGCGTGGCTTTCGGTCCCGCGCCGGGGTAATGCAGCCAGAACAGTTCGCGCAGCGTGGCCATTTCCTGCTCGTGTCCGGGGACGTGGAATGTTGGGAAATCGTCTGGTGGAACGGCGTGCGCGTTCAACGCCGCCAACCACAATCCCAGAACGATAATCGCGCGATGCATGTTGCAGGGCCCTCGAATGTCAGCTCGGCTGACCTTGAATAGCCCAGGAATGGACGGTAACGCACGACAATTCCTTCACCCAACTCATACTTGGCGGATTCATGCGGTCCGGCGCATCTCATTTTCTTGCAGGGGGCGCCGAGGCGATGCCGTAGCGCAGACTTCCAGTCTGCCGGATCGCGGATTTCCAATCCGCAAACGCGGCGGACCCCTGGCCTGCCACGCATTGCCTGGGCCAGCCGACTGGAAGTCGGCGACACAGCAGGTTGAGAAACCTGCGCTACGCCAGGAATCCCAACCTGCAATAAACTGAGATGCGCCCCATGCGGTCCGGCGCAACTTTTCATGCTCGCGATTGTTGTTCCTTTGACCAACACTTCATGCGCGCTGAAGCCGATGAACAAGACCACCCGTGTCCTCCTTGTTTTTGGAACGATTGGATTTGCGGGGTTGATTTTGGGAACCTGCGCCCAACGCTCTGGCGGCCGCCAGGCTCTCGCAAAGTATAAAAGCGACCTGCAAGCGAAGGGCGAGAAGCTGACTCTGGCCGAGTTGGGTTATCCCCGCGAACCTGAATCCAGCGGCAGTTTCGAGTTGTTGCTCTCCAATACAAACCAGCTTTCCGGCAGAAGCCTCGATCCTGGCATGTTGAACCTGATCAGCCTGGTCGAACCCGGCAAAGCGCAGGTTGCCTGGAGGATGCCGCAGCCGCCACTGGACCAGTCGTGGAGTTCCAAGTCGAATGAACTCACATGGGGAGATTACTCGCGCGAGTTCTTGATGGCAGCCGACATACTGGAAGCTATTCGTGAATCCACACGGAATCCACCTCGATACTTTTTCCACGACCCAACAAATTGGGCCAACCAGCCGCCAAGCCCATTTGTTGGGATGCGCAGGGCAGCCCAGTGGCTTTCCGGTGACGCGATGGCCGCGCTGCACGAGGGAGATCTCGACCGCGCGCGCGCGGACCTTCACGCGCTTGCGCAACAGGCGCGATTCAATCGCGATGACCTGACGCTCGTCAGTCAGATGATCCGGGTGGCGATTGCCGGCTTGGGACTGGCGGTGACGTGGGAAGCTTTGCAGTCTCCAAGTTGGAGCGAGGAAGCTCTGATGGCGATGCAGGAGGATTGGGAGTCGCTGGAACTCGGCAACGCGGTTGAAAAAGGAATGTTGGGCGAACGCGCCTTTGGCGAGGCGGCGTTTTCCCAAATGCGGTCGGCTGGCGCGACCGCGGCTACCCGGTTTGGCGGTTTCGGTCCAGCCGGGGCCACCATGTCTTGGAAAGATTACTTCGACGCGTGGGTGTTGATGCCGATTTGGAAGGCAAACTCCCGGGACGACGAGCGGTTGTTCTTGGAGCACCACCAGCGTTCGCTCGACTCGCTTCGCAAGCTTCAAGCGGGCACACCATGGCCCGACATTGACCGCGAGCTTAAAGCACACGCGCTGGTGTTGGACGAGGCCTTCAACAGTTTTTTTGCAAGAGTCCGTTACCGGTTCAGCGCCCTCGCCATCCCGAATGGTGTGCGCGCTGCAAAAACAGCCATCCGCAACGAAACGCAACGCCGGCTGACCGTCACGGCCATTGCAATCGAGCGTCACCGACTCCGTCATGGCCGCTTTCCAACGAACTTGACGGCACTCACCCCGGAACTGCTCTCCACAGTTCCTCTAGACCCTATGTGCTCTCAACCGCTCCGGTATCGGCTGAACGCCGACGCCACATTCACGCTTGATTCGGTGGGCGAAGACGGTCGTGATGACGGTGGTGACTCAACTCGGCAGAGCGCCACCAATCGCCTTGATTTGTGGTCGGGCAGGGATGCGGTGTGGCCGATGCCGAAGTAAGAGCTTGTTGCCCATTTCGCCGGCATCAGGGGTTATCGAACAGGTTGAACCCGTAGGAATACTGACGCGACGTCGTTAGTCTCCCCGGTTGCCGGAAGCGGGGGCATGTGGTGTGTTAACGGGCAGTCCGGCCTGACGTTCCGCCTCCGAGGGGAGGGAGTGTACGCACACTGGCCTGATCGGTTGAACAAGTGGACGCGGATCATACAGACCAACAATGACGCAGAATGTTTCCCCGGTTGCATCGGCACACTCCAAGAATGTCAGCATGAAGCAGCTTCCAATCGCGCCATCCGCCCAGTTCGGCAATAACCTGCCACAGTGCTCAACCGGTATTCATCGCGCCGCGGCCCGGCTGGGAGCGCAGTTGTTGATTTGCCTGGCGCTGCTCGGCGCGAACTCCGCCGATGGCGCCGCGCTGCCTTCAAATTTCAGCGAGACCAACATCCCCGGCCCGACGGGCGGAGCCTGGAATGAGGCGGTGGGCATCCTGTTCGACGAAACCGGCCGCACCTACGTTTGGGAGCGGCAGGGGCGGGTGTGGATTCGTGAGCACGGCGGGAATACCTGGTCGCTGTTGATTGACATTGCCGAAGAGGTCGGTGGCTGGCGCGACTTCGGATTGCTGGGCTTCGCGCTGGACCCGAACTTTTCGCAGAACGGGCGACTCTACCTGCTCTACGTGGTGGACCGTCATCACCTGATGAATCATGGGACCGCCAGTTACAGTTCAGGTGCCAACCAATACTACAGCGCGACCATCGGCCGGATCACGCGCTACACCGCGCGCTCCTCCGACGGCTTCCGTTCGGTGGACATGAACAGCCGCCAGGTCCTGCTGGGTGAGACCAAGGAAACGGGCATTCCCATCCTGCATGAGTCGCACGGCGTCGGTTCGCTGGCCTTCGGAACGGATGGGACTTTGCTGGCCTCCACGGGTGACGGGGCCAGTTATTCTTCCACCGACATTGGCAGCGCCGCGGAAACCTACTTCGCGCAGGCGCTCACCGACGGCATCATCAAACCCAAGGAAAACATCGGGGCCTACCGTTCTCAATTGGTGGATTCGTTCAACGGGAAGATCCTCCGGCTCGATCCGGCCACGGGCGATGGGATTCCGAGCAATCCATTTTACGACGCGGCGAATCCGCGTTCCGCGCGCTCGCGGGTCTGGGCGTTGGGTTTGCGCAATCCGTCGCGGTTTGCCTTCAAACCCGGTACGGGCAGCCACAATCGCAACGACGCCAATCCCGGCACGCTGTTGATTGGCGACGTGGGTTGGAACGTCTGGGAGGATTTGCACGTGTGCGACCGGCCGGGGCAGAACTTCGGCTGGCCGGCGTTCGAGGGATTGAACGTCCATTCCGGGTATTACAACAGCAACGTGCAGAACCTGGACGCGCCGAATCCACTCTATCCCGGCAGCGGTTGCACCCAGTACTTTTATTTCCGCGACCTGATCAAACAGGACACCCAGGTCGCCGCGAACAAACCGCCCTTCAACAACCCGTGCAACACCTCCCAGAAGATTCCGTCCAACATTCCGCAGTTCCTTCACACGCGGCCGGTGATTGACTGGCGGCACGGCACCGCCGAGGCGCGCGTGCCGTTGTTTGCCGCCAACGGCTCGGCCACCCAGTCCACGCTCGGCACCGCCGGTTGTCCGGTGACCGGTCCTTCCTTTGCCGGCAACTGCGCCATTGGCGGCACCTGGTACAGCGGGACCGATTTTCCGGCGGAGTATCGCAACACCTTTTTCAGCGCGGATTACGGCGCGCAATGGATCAAGAACTTCGTTTTCGACGCTGGGGGAAATCTCACCGAGGTGCGCGGCTTCGCCACCGGTGCGGGCGGCGTGGTCGCGATGGCGACGCATCCGTTTGACGGCGGCCTTTACTACATCAGTTGGTCCACGACGCTGCGGCGTATCGCTTATTCCTTCAGCGGCAACCTGCCGCCCAAGGCGGTGGCCAGCGTGAATCAGCATTACGGTCCCGGCCCGCTGACCGTCCAGTTCACCGGGAGCGGTTCAACGGATCCGGAGAGTCTGCCGTTGACTTATCTATGGAACTTCGGTGATGGCAGTCCCACCAGTTCGTCCGCGAATCCCTCCCACACGTTCAACGCTCCTGCCGGCGTGCCAACAAAGTACACGGTCACTCTCACCGTGACGGACAACGTCGCCCAGACCGACAGCACCACATTGATCATCTCGGTCAACAACACGCCGCCCAGTGTGGCCATCACCAGCCCCGTGAACGGCACCAAGTATCCCATGACCGGCGACACCCTCTACAATCTGACCGCGGCGGTCAGCGACGCCGAATTCAGCGATGGCCAGCTTCATTACGCGTGGCAAACCATACTGCGGCACAACAACCATGAGCACGACGAGCCGATTGATTCGAACCACACCACCACCACGGTGATCTCGCCGGTCGGTTGTGACGGCAACCTCTACTTTTATCGCATCGTGCTCACCGTCACCGACCCCGCCGGCCTTTTGGCCTCTGATGAAGTCCGTCTCTATCCCGATTGCCCGAATCAGCCGCCGTTTGCTTCCTTCACGGCGTCGCCTGCGTCGGGTTACGCGCCCTTGCTCGTCTCCTTCGACGGCCGCGCTTCAGAGGATCCCGATGGCGACGCTCTCACCCATTCCTGGAACTTCGGGGACGGTTCGACTGGCAGCGGTGAAACGCCCTCTCACACCTACGACAACGTCGGGAATTACACGGTCACCCTTACGGTCACCGATACCGGAGGATTGAGCCACTTCACCACGCGAACCGTCTCGGTTACACCGGCGCCGGAGGAGATTCCGCCCCCGTGGCAGCATCAGGATGTCGGCTCGGTGGGGCTGGCCGGTGGCACGACTTACGCGGGGGGAACGTTCACCGTGCAGGGCGGCGGCGCCGACATCTGGAACAACACCGATGCGTTTCACTACGTCCATCAATCTTGGACGGGCGACGGGCAGATCCTTGCGCGTGTCAACAGCCTGGTAAACACCGATCCTTGGGCCAAAGCCGGTGTCATGTTCCGAGAATCGCTCGCCGCCGGTTCGCGCCACGTCATGATGGTCGTCACCCCGGGCAACGGCTCGGCGTTTCAGCGCCGAACCGCCACTGGCGGCACGAGCACGCACACCGCCGGGGCGGCGGTTTCCGCGCCATACTGGGTCCGGCTTACGCGGATCAACAACACTTTCACCGGCCAGATTTCCGCGGATGGCGTCACTTGGACGACGGTGGGCTCGGAGACCATTGCCTTGCCCGGCACGGTCTATGTGGGACTGGCGCTCACGGCGCACAACAACTCGCTCCTCAGCACGGCCGCGTTCTCCGGTGTTCAGGTGAATGCCGGCGCTGCGCCCACCGTGGTGCTCACCTCCCCGGCCAATGGAGCGACGTTTACTTTCCCAGCCAGCGTGAACCTTTCCGCCACGGTCACTGCCAATGGCAACACGATCAACAAGGTCGAATTCCTCCGCGGGGGCACTGTGCTGGGCGAAGATGCCTCGGCGCCGTACACCTTCGTTTGGAACAACCCGGGCGCCGGAAATTATTCACTCGCCAGCCGCCTCGTTTACAACGGCGGGGCAACGCTCAGTTCCACGCCGGTCAGCATTACCATTGAACCGGGCACACCGACGCTCACGTGGCCCAACCCGTCCCCGATTACTTACGGCACCGCCCTGGGTGCTGCACAATTGAACGCCACGGCCAGCGTCGCGGGCACCTTCAGCTACAATCCTCCCGTTGGCACCGTGTTGAATGTCGGCAACGGACAAACTCTGGACGCCACCTTCACCCCTCAGGACGCGCAGAATTACAACTCGGCGACGGCCACAGCGAGTCTCAACGTCACCCCGGCTGCGCTAAGTGTCGTGGCCCACGACAAACAGAAGACCCAGGGTGCTCCCAATCCGGCGCTCACCGGATCCCTTGTCGGCGTGCAAAATGGCGACAACCTCACCGCCAGCTACAGCACCTCAGCCACCGAAACCAGCGAGCCGGGCCACTACGATATTCTAACATCGCTGCATGACCCTGACGGGCGATTGGTCAATTACACCGTCACTCAACAAAGTGGCGTGCTGACGATTCTCGAAGTGCCGAGACTGGGCGGCATCACGGAATCACCAGAAGGAGCCCTCACCCTCGAGTGGAGGGTTCACCCAGGGCGGACTTACCGATTCCAGGTCAAGCATCAACTCTCCGACCTTGAATGGATCACCGTGGGTGCTGACATCCTGGCTGATTCCCCCATCCTGGCGGTGGACGACAGCCCGGAGACGGACCAGCATCGTTTCTACCGCTTGCTGGATGTGACTGCTCCTTGAGTGGCCTGCGAAACTGGGTGCATTTACACCGGTCAGATCGAGCGAATCGGCCATGGAGGCTTCTGGCGGAGCAACGCCGGTGCAGTTGGAGTGCATCGAAGTCTGTTGCAGCTTCGAATAGCTAAAGGGGTGGAACTCGTCGCGCCGCGACGAGTAGCGGCGCGCAGAGCGGCGCAAAGACCGACCTTCCGCACGGCGCCCGTCCACTAAACGCGGACGGGGTTGTCGCAGCGCGACAACCACCACCTGCAAGAACGTGGCCTGCTCCCTTGCAAAGGTCGCGTGACGGTAATGGTGAATTAACTGCCTTGACACGTTTGCCAAGCTGCGCCACCGTCTGTTCAGCTAACTGCAAGTTTCCCGTTGCCGCACTGAAGGATGAGAATCAGGGCACGAGTAATGGGCAGCCATTCCAGTTTGAACCAATCTAGTCGTTGATCGTCCAATCACTCGTGGGTGCATTTCCGAGGACACGGTGATTTGCCCGGACAACAGTGGAACCGAAACCAGATGAATTTATGCCGAAAGCCATGACCAAGAAGCCTCGCAGCCGCAAGGGCAAGGGGCCGGACGAAATCATGCCCGAGGTGGCCGCCGAGGAGGCGGCAGTGGCCACCGCCGTCGCCGAACCGTCCGCCGGCGAGTTGCAGCCGCCCACCACGCCGATCGAGCCCATGGAGGAGCCGAAGGAAACGCGGGAAGCCAGACCGGCCAACCGCCAGGGCGAGCAACGCGATCACATCGCCACGTCGCTCAACATCGCGAAGCTGCAGGCGATGTCCATGACCGACCTCAACAACATGGCCCGCGAGCTGGGGGTGGAGAATTTCGGCACCATGCGCAAGCATGAGGTCATTTTTCACATCCTCCAGAAGAACGCCGAGCGGGCGGGGGTGTTGTTCTCCGAAGGCGTGCTGGAAGTGCTGCCCGAGGGATTCGGTTTCCTGCGTTCGCAGAGTTTCAATTATCTGCCCTGCCCGGAGGACATTTACGTTTCGCCGTCGCAAATCCGCAGGTTCGATTTGCAGACCGGCAACCTGATCGCCGGGCAGATTCGACCGCCCAAGGAAAAGGAAAAGTTCTTCGCGTTGCTCAAAGTCGAGGGCGTGGATGGCGAGGACCCGGACAAGGCGAAGGAAAAGACGCACTTTGACAATTTGACGCCGCTGTTTCCCGAAAAACGTTTCATTCTGGAAACCGTGCCGGAGGAGGTGAACACGCGGGTGCTCGACCTCGTATGCCCCGTTGGCAAGGGCACGCGCGGGCTGATCGTCGCGCCGCCGCGCACCGGCAAGACCGTCCTGCTCCAGAAACTGGCCAACGCCATTCTGAAGAATAATCCGGAGTCCTACCTGTTCATCCTGCTGATTGACGAGCGGCCCGAGGAGGTCACGGACATGGAGCGCACTTGCAAAGGTGCCGAGGTCATCAGTTCCACGTTTGACGAGCCGCCGGAACGGCACGTGCAGGTGGCCGAGATGGTCAGCGAAAAGGCCAAGCGCATGGTCGAACACAAACGCGATGTCGTGATCCTGCTCGATTCGATCACCCGGCTCGCCCGCGCCTACAACACGGTGCAGCCGCACTCGGGCAAGATTCTGTCCGGCGGCGTGGACGCCAACGCGCTGCACAAGCCCAAGCGTTTCTTCGGCGCGGCGCGCAACATCGAGGAGGGCGGTTCGCTCACCATCATGGCCACGGCGCTGATTGATACGGGCAGCCGCATGGACGAGGTCATTTTCGAGGAGTTCAAGGGCACCGGCAACATGGAGGTGCATCTGGACCGCGCCTTGGTGGATCGCCGCATTTTCCCTTCGATCAACATCGAGCGTTCCGGCACCCGGAAGGAGGAACTGCTCTACCATCCCGAGGAGTACAATCGCGTGGTGTTGCTGCGCCGCGCGTTGACCGGCGTGCCGCCGGTCGAGGCGATGGAGTTGCTGCTGGGCAAGCTCAAGAAGACCAAGAGCAACATCGAATTCCTGCTCGGCATGAGCGTCAGTTGACGGGCGGTTTGCCCGTCTAAGCGACCTCAAGCCCGCGGATTGTTGCCGGTCATTTGAATCAAGCCTTGCGCCTTGACCGTCCAAGCACGCTATAATCACCCGATGAACCGATCGAACTTTGTATCGCGAGCCTGCGGAGCGCTTGGCTTGTCATTCGTGTTGCTGGCCACCGGCTGCGGGCGCGAGGAGCCGAAAGTCTATCGTATTCCCAAGGAAAGCGCCGCGTTGCCGCCGGCGCAGGGCCTGCCTCACGGCCACCCGGAAATCAACACCGCCAAGCCCAAGCTTTCGTGGACGCTGCCCGAGGGGTGGGTGGAGGCGGGTGCCGGCCAGATGAGTCTGGCCAACTTCAACCTCAGCGGCGACGGCGGGAAACAGGCGCAGGTGAGCGTGACCCCGCTGCAGGGTCTGGCCGGCAAGGAAGTGCCGATCGTCAACATGTGGCGGCACCAGGTGGGCCTGCCGGAGTTGGCGGCCGAAGAAGTGCAGCGACAGTTGCAAGAGGTCGAGATTGCCGGTGAGCCTGGGAAAATGTTCGAGGTTGCCAGTCCGCCGGATGCATCGAATCCGCCCATGCGCATCGTGACCGCCATGGTGCATCGCGGGGACACAAGCTGGTTCTACAAGCTGCAGGGAGACGCCGACCTGGTGGCCGCGCAGAAGCCGGCGTTCGTGGCGTTCCTCAAGTCGGTCAAGCTCGATGCTTCCGGGGCCACCGAAACCGCGAGGGAAACAGCAGCAACGCCTCCACCGACGGAGGCCGCACCGGTTGCCGAAGCTTCGTCAAAGACGCCCCCCGGATGGAGGAGCGTGCCGCCCGGACCGATGCAGAGTTCCAAGTTTCTCATCCCGGAACAGGGCTCGGCCAAGGGTGAGGTGACCATCAGTGTTTTTCCGAACTCGACCGGCGGTACGCTCGCAAACGTCAATCGCTGGCGCGGCCAGATCGGGCTCTCGCCGATCGGCGAGGCGGAACTCGCAAAGATGATCACGCGCCTCGATCCGCGGAACTCAGAGGTGATTCTGGTGGACATGACCAACCCGGACACGCGACGGCAACTGATCGGGGCCATCCTGCCCAAGGGCGGACAATGGTATTTCTACAAGTTGATGGGCGATGCCGAGGCCGTGGCGCCGCAGAAGGAGGCGTTCACCGCGTTTGTGAAAGCGGAGCTGTAAGCATGCTGGATCGCCTCTGGAAAGTCCTCACCTCGTTGCGGCTGACCGCGGTGCTGCTCGCGTTGAGCATTCTGCTCGTGTTCGTCGGCACGGTGGCGCAGGCCGATGAGGGCTTGTACACGGCGCAGGAGCGGTACTTCAAGCAATGGTGGGTGTTTGGCATCAGCTTCTTCGGCCACCGGCTTCCGATCCCTCTGCCCGGCGGTTACCTGCTCGGCATGGCGCTGTTGGTCAATCTCTTGGCGGCCCACATCCAGCGATTTCAGTGGACATGGAAGAAGACCGGCATTCATCTGGCCCACGCGGGCATCATTCTGTTGCTGGTCGGCCAACTTGTCACGGACCTGTTCTCCCGGGAAACCCAACTCCATTTCTACGAAGGTGAAACCAAGAACTATTCGGAATCCGGCCGGGAGTACGAACTGGCGTTCATCAGCGACGTGGACGAGGAACTGGCGGAGGTGGTGGCGGTCCCGGTGGCCTCTTTGACTGCCGGAGGCGAAGTCCGGCACGAGCGGCTGCCTTTCCGGGTGCGCGTGAAGAAAGTCTGGCGCAATTCCGAGCCGTCCTTCCGCGCGCCCGCGCAGGAGCACGGGCCGCCCCTCACCACCAACGGGATTGCGCCACACTTCGACTTTCGTCCCGTCCCGGAAGCCAAGACCATGGATGAAAAAAGCATCCCGACGGCGCTCATCGAAATCGTTGGCGCAAACGGTTCGCTGGGCGACTGGGTGGTGTCCGGTTGGGCGGGGGATGACCATCTGGTGTCGGCGATTCGTTCCAGTTACGGGCGGCAGATGCGCAGCGCGCAAATGGGCGACGCCATTGCCCGTCGCCTCACCCAGCCGCAGACGGTGTCCGCCGGCGGGCGGGATTACTCCTTCACCCTCCGGCCGGTGCGGGCCTACAAGCCGTTCTCGCTCACCTTGCTCAAAGCCACGCACACCACGTATCCGGGGCGGCCGGACATCCCCAAGGATTTCCGCAGCCGCGTGCGGTTGCAGAATCCCGAGACCGGTGAAAACCGCGAGCTGGAAATCTACATGAACACGCCGCTGCGCTACGGAGGATTGACGTTCTATCAGTATCAAATGGCCGCGGGTGAAATGGCGCGGCAGGCCGGCGCCACGCCGTCTTCCACGTTGCAGGTGGTGCGCAATCCCGCGTGGCTGACCCCTTACGCCGGCTGCCTCATCGTGGCGGCGGGTTTGACGTTCCAGTTCATGTATCACTTGGTCGGATTCCTGTCTCAACGCCGGAGGGTCGCGTGAAAAAGTGGCTTCCCCTGGTGGTGACCTTGGTGATGGGCCTGTGGTTCGTCAGCACGTTGCGAAAGCCCAGCCAGCCGGATTTCCACTACGCCGAATTTGGCCGGTTGCCGTTGCTCTTCAATGGGCGGATGCAGCCGATGGATTCGCTGGCCCGCAATTCCCTGCTGCAGATCCGCGAGAAGCAACGCGCCAATCTCGAACCCTGGAAGTCCTGGTATGAGCGTCCCCGGGTCATTCCCGCCATCCAATGGCTGGCCACCGTGATGATGAATCCCGAGGTGGCGGACCAGTGGCCGGTGTTTCGCGTGGACAATCCCGAGTTAATCACTCTGCTCAAGCTGCCTGAGAAGGACCTGGCGCAGGGGCACGACGGCAAGCACTTTTCCTGGTCACAGATTCAACCGGTGCTGAGCGTGATGCAGGAGCAGGTGAGCCGCATCTCCGAGCGGGAACAAAGGAAGGAATCAGACGCCAGCCACCGGACCGTGTTTGAGAAAGCCGTGATGAAGTTGCATGCCCGGCTGGTGCTCTACATGCGGCTCAAGAACACGGTCCAACCGCAGGACGCGCGCGACTGGCCGGCGGAGTTAAAGGAGTATGAGGCGCTCATTGCGCCCGGGGTCGAGGCCTTGCGGGCGCAGCAGGCCGGGCGCGAGCATGACGAGGCCCTGCTCCACCGGTTCATGCGTTACCTCAACAAACTGGAGGTCATGCTGCGCTTCGAGCCGCCGCTGTTGGTGCCGCCGCCCGATCATCCCGGCCATGATCACACCGAGTGGATGCGCGTGGGCGACGTGCTTTTGCAGGCGGCGCGCGGTGAACCCGTGCCGGATTCACTCCACTTTTACGCGGAGATGGCGGGGGCGTTTCGCCGGGGCGATGCTCCGGAGTTCAATAAACAGATCGTCGCCTATCGCGCGTCGCTGTCGCCAAAGTTCGACCACGCCAAATTGAAGGCCGGTCGCGAGGAACTTTTCAACCGGATGGAGCCGTTCTACAAGGCGATGGTGATGTACGTGCTGGCGGGACTGCTCGCGTGCGCCTCCTGGTTCAACCTGTCGGAGTCGCTTCGCCGCTCGGCCGTCTGGCTCATCCTGCTGGCGATGGTGATCCACACGATGGGTCTCATTTTCCGCATGTGGCTGGAAGGTCGCCCTCCCGTGACTAACCTATACTCCTCGGCCATCTTTATCGGCTGGGGGGCGGTGGTGTTGGGGTTGGTTCTGGAGGGTTTCTATCGCGACGGCATCGGCGCGGTCGTGGCCTCGGTGGTCGGATTCCTCACGCTCATTGTTGCTCATCACTTGTCCTTGGGAGGCGACACGATGGAAATGATGCGGGCGGTGTTGGACACGAACTTCTGGCTGGCGACCCACGTGGTGATCATCACGCTCGGCTATTCGAGCGCGTTTGTGGCGGGATTCCTGGCGCTGGTTTACATCATTCGCGGTGTCTTCACCCGGTCCTTGAGCGAGGCGACGGGCAAATCCCTGGCCCGCATGGTTTACGGGATAATCTGTTTCGCCACCCTGTTCAGCTTCGTGGGCACGGTGCTGGGAGGCATTTGGGCGGACCAATCCTGGGGCCGGTTCTGGGGTTGGGACCCGAAGGAAAACGGGGCACTCATCATCGTGCTGTGGAACGCGCTGATTCTGCATCTGCGTTGGGGCGGCATCATTCGCGAACGCGGCCTGATGGCCTGTGCCATCTTCGGCAACATCGTCACGAGCTGGTCCTGGTTTGGCGTGAACATGCTGGGTATCGGGTTGCACAGTTACGGCTTTATGGATGCCGCGTTCAAATGGCTGATGCTTTTCGTGGTCAGCCAGCTTGCGTTGATCGGTCTTGGAATGATGCCCCTACGGTTCTGGAAGAGCTTCCAAGGGCGCGCCACGGACACCGGTGGGCCAAGTGGCCCAACCGGCGGTAAACAGTCCGCGCCCGCGCCGGCTGGGGCCTGAAGAAGAAGGCGGATCAAGTCTTGGGTGAAGACTGGTCTTCAAGTGGCCGAGTGTGACTGTTCCTTGGTTGGCCGCGGACTCGGCCCGACCATGGTGTCCGGTGGGCCGGCCCAACGCCGCGAGGACGGGCAGGCGTTCATACTCTGGGGCGGCCTGTCGGATATGGCGCATTGCATGGCAAAAAAGGGTTGGTAAAAGACGTTAAATGTGAAGCCGTCCTCAGCCGTGTGGCGCAAAGTAACCGTCAAATGATGCCAAACGGGCAAAGAAAGAGCAGAGCCGCCATCGCCGGCACGGTCCAGCCAAACTTGAAAGGCAGTTCAGCCCAGCGCCGAGGGTTGGCTCTGGTCACGTGCGCGCTGTTGACTCTGGCCGGTTGCGGAGAAAATCCCTCGAAGAGCTATCGCATGGAGAAGCAGGCATCCGGCGAGAACCCAACGGTTCATACCCAACTGCCTGAAGGACATCCTGAAATCGCCTCAGCAAGTCCCCGCTTGACGTGGACGTTGCCTGCTGGCTGGACCGAAACCAAAGCGGGGGAGTTTCGGCTCGCCTCCTTCAACATTCGGGGGGACAACGGCACCCAGGCGGACTTGGGCATCTTCCCCTTGCCGGGCCTGGCGGGTGGCGACCTGGCCAACGTGAACCGCTGGCGCAGCCAGCTTGGCCTCGAAGAGATCAACCAGGAACAACTGAAGTCGTTGGCTCAGACCATCGAGGTCGCCGGTCGGCCAGCCGATCTGTACGATTTCTCGGGCGAGGCGGTCGGGAGTGGCGACCCCACCCGGATTCTTGGCGCCATCCAGCATCGCGGCGGCACAGCCTGGTTTTACAAACTCATCGGTGACGAGGAATTGGTGGCGGAACAGAAACCTGCGTTTATCGCTTTCTTGAAGTCGTTGAAACTGGCCGTGGCTGAGACTGCGAGTCTCCCGCCCTCGCATCCGCCGATTGGCGGCTCGGACCACAAGCTGACGGGCGAAAGCGGACTGGCCGGCAGCCAGTGCGAGGCCTACACCCGATTTCTGCAAACTTCGAGGGAATGATATGTTGGACCGACTCATCAAATTCTTCACGTCCCTGCGGCTCACCGTGGTGCTGCTGGTGCTGGGACTCGTGCTCGTGTTTTGGGGTACCGTGGCCCAGGTGCCGCTGGGCCTTTACCGGGCGCAAAACGAGTTCTTCCGCAGTTTCTTTGTGTTCTGGCAACCCGCCGGTTCGGACATGAGAATACCGGTTTTCCCCGGCGGGTACCTCATCGGCGGCCTGCTGCTGATCAATCTGCTGGCGGCCCATCTCCGTTATTATCAACCCGGCAAAAAGAAGATTGGAATTGCGATGATCCATCTTGGCGTGGTGCTGCTGCTGGTCGGGCAGTTGTTGACGGATTTTCTCTCCGTGGAAAGCAGCCTGCATTTGCGTGTCGGCGCCACCAAGAATTATTCCGAGGCCGACCGCCGTTATGAACTGGCGGTGGTGGACGTGACGGACAGCGACGCGGACAAAGTGCTCGCCATCAGCCAGCGGCGACTGGCCGGGATGGATTACATCACCCACCCCGACGTGCCGCTCAAAGTACGCGCGAAGAATTTTTACGCCAACTCGGCGCTGTCGCAAAAAGCGCAGGAGGGGTTCGAGCCGTTGACGGGGCTGTCTGGCTTCGACAGCGTGTGGGTGAAGGAATTGCCCCACGAAACCGTGATGGACCGCCGCGATACGCCCACCGCCGTCGTGGAAGTCACCGGACGGCAGGGGGAGGTGGGAAAGTTCCTGGTATCCGCCTACATCGAGCGGCCACAGCGGTTCACGCATGACGGGCGGACCTACGAAATCGCCCTGCGCCCGGTGCGCTACTACAAACCCTTCAGCCTGCACCTGATGGAATTCAACCACGACAAGTATCCGGGCACGGAAATCCCGAAAAACTTCTCGAGTCGCGTGTTGTTGAACCGGCCCGACACCGGCGAACGGCGCGAGGTCCTCATTTACATGAACAACCCGCTGCGCTATTGGGGAGAGACGTACTATCAAAGCAGTTTCGACCGTGACGATCAGGGCAGCATCCTGCACGTGGTGCGCAATCCGGGCTGGCTTACGCCCTACTTCGCCTGTGTGTTGGTCTCCTGCGGTTTGATCGTGCAATTCCTGCTGCATCTGGTGCCCTTTATGAAACGGAGACTCGCAACATGAAAAAATGGCTTCCCTTCATCCTCTTCGTGGTTCTGGCGGCCTGGGTCCTCTCCACCCTCCGTCCGAGATCGGAAACCGGCTTCCAGATCGGCGAGTTCGCCAAACTGCCGGTGCTGATGAACGGCCGCTTCCAGCCGTTCGATTCCGTCGCCCGCAATTCGCTGCTCCAGATCCGCCAGCGTCAGAGCGTGGTCTGGCGGGAGGAGGGCCGCACCCGCCGCCTGAGCGCGCGCGAATGGCTGGTCGAGGCCATGATGAGGCCTGAACGGGCCGACGCGCGAAAGATCTTCCGCGTGGATAACGTCGAGTTGATCAGCCTGCTCAAGCTGACCGAGGACCAGAAGTACTACTCGTTCGCGGAAATCCAACCGCTCCACGAGGAATTGAACCGGCAGGCCGCGCGCATCTCCAAGATCGAGGCCGCCAACCGCAGCTCCTTCGAGCGGCAGGTCATGAAGCTCTACAGCGCGGTCAATCTATATCAGCGGCTGAAAACCAGCTTGAAGCCCCCGGGCGTGGACGATCTCGCCGCCCAGGTCAGTGAGTATGAAAAGAGCATCGGCCCGGGCGTCGCGGCGTGGCGCGCCCGCGAGGCCGGGCAGACTTTCGATCAGGAAGCCTTCCATCGGCTGCTGGGACTCATGTCCGGCTTCGAAACCGTCTCGCGGGTTGCCCTGCCGTTGGTCGTGCCCTCGCCGCACCCGGAGAAGGGACGCCAGAACTGGATGAACTTGGGCGCGAGCCTCATTGACGCGCTGCACCACGACGGCGTGCATCCGGCGGCAAAACAATACGCCACCATGGTGTCAGCTTATCGGGCGGACCAACCCGAGGCGTTCAATCGGGCGGTGGCGGAATACCGCGGCTGGCTGGCGGGAGAGTTCGGGCCGGAACTGGCCAAAGCCGGCTGGGAATTCTCCTTCAACACACTCCAGCCGTTTTACCGGGCGATGGTGATTTACGTTCTGGCGCTGGTGCTGGGATTGGTGTCCCTGCTCGCGTTTGCGCTGGCGCCGGCGCTCTCAGAAACCCTGCGCCGCTCGGCGTTCTGGTTGATCGTGCTGGCGTGCGTGGTGCATACCGTCGGCCTGATATTCCGCATGGCGCTCGAGGGCCGGCCGCCGGTGACCAACCTCTATTCCTCGGCCGTGTTCATCGGGTGGGCCGCGGTGATACTGGGGCTGGTTTTGGAACGATTCTACCGCGTCGGCATCGGATTGATTGTCGCATCCGTGGTGGGCTTTGTCACCCTGGTCATCGCGCACAATCTGGCCGTCTCGGGTGACACGATGGAGATGATGCGTGCGGTGCTCGACACGAATTTCTGGCTCGCCACCCACGTCATCACCATCACCCTCGGCTATTCGGCCATGTTCGTGGCGGGTCTGCTGGCCATGCTGTACATCGTCCTCGGCGTGTTTACCCCGTTGTTGTCCGGCAAACCGGTCGCGCGCGGCGCGCATCCGGGAGCGACCTCGAACCCTGCGCCGGCCAAGACGGCCAAACTGGAGGTCGGTCCCGTTCTGAGCCGGATGGTCTATGGCATCATCTGTTTCGCGACCCTGTTCAGCTTCATCGGCACCGTGCTGGGCGGCATCTGGGCCGATCAATCCTGGGGACGCTTCTGGGGATGGGATCCCAAGGAGAACGGCGCGCTGCTGATCGTCATCTGGTGTGCCGTCATGCTGCACGCGCGCTGGGGTAAACTCATCAAGGACCGCGGCCTCATGACCATGGCCATCTTCGGCAACATCATCACCGCGTTCTCGTGGTTTGGCGTGAACATGCTCGGCATCGGACTCCACAGCTACGGTTTCATGGATGCGGCGTTCAAATGGCTGATGCTGTTCAACGCCACGCAACTCGCCTTCATCCTGCTGGGCCTGTTGCCGCTGCGCGTGTGGCGGAGTTTCCAGGTGACCACGCCGGCCCCGGCGGATCCGGTCAGTCCGGCCGGAGGCAAGAAAACCTCGCCCGCGGCTGCCGGAGCTTGATCTGCCGCTGAATTCCCTGCTCTCGTCACCAGCGTTTTCGGGATTGCCCCGGAAACGCTGCTTGTGTTCGACGCCTGGCAGCGTATGCTCGCGAGCATGGAAAAAGCTTGGTACCGCCGACTGTTTTCACCTCCGCCGAAAACCGAACCTGAACCGGTGATGCCGGACGCCAACTTGGAGGATGCCGAGGTGCAGTTCGGCATGGGGTTGAAGCTGGCCAATTTGGGAGCGACGGAGGATTTGATGCAGGCGGCGGTGTGGTACCGCAAAGCGGCAGAGCAATGTCACCCGCTGGCGCAATTCAATCTGGCCATGATGTACGCCCGGGGCCAGGGCGTGGAGCGCAATGACGCCGAATCCCTGATCTGGTTCGGCAAGGCCGCGCGTCAGGGGGACGCCGGCGCTCAATATCATCTCGGCAAGACCTGTCATCGGGCCAGCCTGACGGGTGCGCCGGAGAAGGCGATGGAATCCAGAATTGAAGCCTACAAATGGTTTCATCTCGCGGCCGCGCAAGGTTACCGGGGTTCGGTCGCCGCCTGCACCCCGGTGATTCTCGGGATGACCCACGCCGACGTTGCGGTGGCCGACCGGCGCGTCGCCGCGTTTGTGGCTGAAAAGGCCGGCACCGCCTCAACGTGACCGGCAAGTTGCGCCACGGCGGCGGCGCTCAACTGGAGTGGTCCGACGCAGGTCCCTTGCCCCGTCCGTGGTCCAGGTTGATGAATTGCCGCGTTTGCGAGAAGTAGCGGACAATGTTGAATCTGCGAATCGGCTCCCGCTTCGCAACTTCAAACGCGGCTTCGGTGGCCCGGAAGGTTTTTCCATCCGCGACGTTTTTCGTCCATCGTCCGTTGCTGGCGAGGTATTCGAGGGTTTCGGCGTCTTCAATCAGAATGTTCATGGTCGGGCACCCTACCAGATTCTGGCGAAGAACAAGCAAACAAACGGACAATTCGCGCAAGTATCTTTGCGACCACTTCGGCCGCTTCACACTCGGTCTCCACCGCGAGAAGCCGGCTTGAGTGCGAAAGCCGGATTGAAACCAGCCCGGCCCATTCCTGCGTGGGGGCCACTCGCGCCGCTTCGACCTGGGTCCGCGCTCCACGACAAGCAAGCAAGGCGGACAGGTGCGAGCTTCAACATGCAGACAAATGCCTTGTTACCCACGGTACACTGAAGTAAGGGTGCGCGGGTGAACGATCCCGCGAGGCCAGCTCCTGAACCGTCACCAGCCGCAGCCGGCGCAACGTCAGTCAATC
>WYBW01000092.1 GCA_011525685.1 Verrucomicrobiia bacterium | reverse complement strand
GGTCGTTCGCAGACCTGACCCGCCGGGGCGGGAAAACCAAGAGACACGGATAGTGAAAACCAACGGGCCGCACCATCCGAATCGGGCCGCCCATTTTTGGGCGGCGGCGAAGTTATTCACGGTCGGCGGCGCGAGCACTCCGCACGGCTCGCTCCCCGCCCATGAATAACTTCGGATAACCTATATTGGTCGTTAGCCTGCTATGCGCATCGCGCTCACAATGCTGTTCATCGTTTGCCGGATTGCAGCGTTGACGTTCATTGTCCGGCTCGTGTGCGCCCCGTTCTCTCCGAAGGTTTCTGACGAGATGCGCAGGCATCCGATTGCCCATTGGATATGGGGCGGGTTTGCCTTTGTTGGAGTGCTTCTGTTTCTCGGCATTCTGAATCCGGCAGCTTGGCCGCCGCCATCTGTAGAGCGGCGCGGCCAGCGGCAGAAGGTTTTGGAGAGAGTTCAGTCGGCAGGCGGTTGGGCGGGAGTTCAGAAGGATTGCGACACGTTGGTAGAGCAGCATCGAGACAGCGTGTTCTTTTGGCATCGCGGAGACACGAACGCGTTGCCTCCGACACTTGCAGCACTCCAGCCGTGGTCGGTGCAGTTCTACTCTCCGGCAGCATTGCGCGATTTCAAAGACGAGCCACAGGTTGCAGTCGTTCGCATCAAGATATTCGGTATGCACTCTACTGGCGGTCATTCCACGCCATACTTCGGCCTTGAGGTTGTGTCTGGTGCTGGTGCGGAGACCTACAGACCGAGGCCAAGTCGCGGCGGTGTCTCTGGCAATGGCTATCGGAGTTACAGTCCAGTGACCGACAGGATTTATGAGATTTATTGACGAGCAGGCTAACCTCCAAGCATAGCTTTGGCCGACTGAGCGGAGCGAAGGAGCGTCAAAGCTATGCGTTGTTGAACCCGCCCTCCTTCGCGCTGCGCGCTACGGAGGGCAGGCCCGTCGAATTTCCCCGGTTTCTACTTTGCGGTTTGCTTTTTCGTTCCGTTCCTGCCGATGGCCGTCCTGGCCCACCGGGCGCAGCGGCGGGCGAGACCTTCCGGCCGGAAACTGCCCCACGGAGCCGCCGCCCAGCCGCGCCAGCCGCGTCGGTTTGCCCCGCCGGGCGTGGCCCCGCCGCGGGCAGACCAGACCCCACCGGCAGCGCCGCAACGATTTTTTCCGTCCGGCACCCGGCCCCGCTCAACACGCAACGCTCAACCGGTCCCGCTCAGGGTGGTTTGAACGGCAACCGGGGCAGCACCGCCAGCCGCACCATCGGTTGGCCGCAACCGGGACAACTCATCGCCCACGCCGGGCGCGGCGGCGGGGGCGGCGGGGCCTTCCAGTCCAGCAGCGCCAACACGCGCGCCCATTTCTGTTTGGCCGCCGGACTCCCCCAGCCGAAGTAGCGCACTTACCAGGACACGCTGAACACCAGCGGATTGAGCAGTGCCAGCGGATTTTTCCTTTTGATCGCGGTGATCGGCGTGAAGGAAACGGTGGCCTTTCCAACGCGAACCGGTTCCGGTTCGAAGATCGCATTGAAGGCGCGGTCGTACAGGTTGTCTGGCGTTGGCGGCGTTGGCGTCAGATAACCGCCCGCCTCCAGCCGTTCGTAATACCGCAACATCGTCCGCTCGGTGCGATCCAGGGCTGGAGCATCCGCCGCGTGTCCCAAGGTCAACGCAGAAGTGTCCTTGAGCCAATCGTACTCCGGTTCGAGGCGCGGTGTGTCGAGGGTCAGTCCGCCCCAAAGGTTGCTCGAAATCGGCAGCGTCAGGAGTTCGGTTTTCGGCGACGGGTCCGCCGCTCCAGCGGGAGAAGCTGGGTTTGGCTCCGTTGCGACGGACGACGAATTCGTCTGGCCGGAAGCATTCACGCACCAGAAAGCGAGGAGCAGGGATGCGAGAGTTTTCATGTTCAACTTTGCCACAAGTTTTCCATTCTGGCTACGGAGGGTCGCAATCAAATGGATTCCCCGGTTGCACCTTTGCGCGGCATGGCACTTTGATCGAACGGGGCGCAGCCGGCCTCAGAAAATGACTTGCCCCACAAGGCCGTTTGCCCAGAATCCGTCCTGCAAGCAACAACAACCCTTGACGAGTTACTTTTTATGGGACGCATTTACAATGACATCGTGGAAACCGTGGGCCGCACACCGTTGGTGCGGCTGAATCGAGTCACCGCCGGTTTGCCGGCCACCATCCTGCTCAAGTGCGAATTCTTCAATCCACTGGGCAGCGTGAAGGACCGCATCGGCATGTCCATGATTGACGACGCCGAAAAGCGGGGCGAGCTCAAGAAGGACACGGTGATCATCGAACCCACCAGTGGCAACACCGGCATCGCGCTGGCGTTCGTGGCGGCGGCCAAGGGCTATCAGCTCATCCTCACCATGCCCGAAACCATGTCGCTCGAACGGCGCACTCTCCTGGCCATGCTGGGCGCCAAGCTGGTCCTCACGCCCGGCACCGAAGGCATGAAGGGCGCCATTGCCAAGGCGGAGCAATTGGCCCGGGAGACGCCGAATGCGTGGATTCCCCAACAGTTCGAGAACCCGGCCAACCCGGAGATTCACAAGAAAACGACCGCCGAGGAAATCTGGGAGGACACCGACGGCAAGGTGGACATTCTCGTGGCGGCGGTCGGCACGGGCGGCACCATCACCGGCTGTTACGAAGTCATCAAGCCGCGCAAACCTTCCTTCCAGGCGATCGCGGTCGAGCCGAAAGATTCGCCGGTCATCTCGCAAACCCTCGCGGGCCAGCCGCTGAAGCCCGGCCCCCACAAGATTCAAGGCACCGGCGCGGGTTTCGTTCCGCGCAACCTGCATTTGAAGGACGCACAAGGCAATCCGCAGATCACCGAGTGCATCCAAGTCACCAACGATGACGCTTTTGCCATGGCCCGGCGGCTGGCGAAGGAGGAGGGCATCCTGGCTGGCATCTCCAGCGGCGCGAATGTCTGCGCGGCCATCGAAGTGGCCAAGCGTCCCGAAAACCAAGGCAAGCTGATCGTGACGATTGCCTGCTCGACCGGCGAACGCTATCTGAGCACGCCCCTGGCCGCGGAGGCCCGGGCGGCGGTAGGCGGTTGAGAAGACACGGAGGCGTGGAGTGGATCTCCACGCGTCTCCTGCAACCAAGCCTCCGCGTTTTTCAGAGCACCGTGAAGGTAGTGTGGAGGTAACTGCTTGCCGTGAGCGGCTGAATCGTCAGAATCCTCCGCATGACGACGGCCATCTTCTTTTTCATGGCGCGCTGGCGCTGTTTGGCGCTGGTCGCGAGCCTCTGCGCGTTCACATTCGTCTGCGGCCACGCCCAGCCGGCGGACGACGTGCTGTGCGTGATGACTTACAACCTGCGCTACGCGAGTCCCAATCCGCCCCATGACTGGCCCACGCGCCGGCCATTGGTGCGTGAGGTCATCCAGAAAATGTCGCCGGACGTGATCGGCACGCAGGAGGGTTTGTTCCAGCAACTGCGGGAACTGGCGGCCGATCTGCCCGAATATGACACGATTGGCTTGGGTCGCGAAGGCGGCAGCCGCAGTGAGTTCATGATGGTGTTCTTCCGAAAGTCGCGGCTCGAACCGCTGGCTTACGATCACTTCTGGCTCTCGGACACGCCTGAGGTCATCGGCTCGTCCACTTGGGGGAATTCCAATCGTCGCATGGTCACCTGGGTCAAGTTCCGCGATCTGCGCACGAAGCAGGAGTTCTACTTTTGGAACACTCACTTCGATCACCAAATCCAACCGGCGCGCGAGAAGAGCGCCGAGCTGGTCCGCAAGCGGGTGGAAGCCCTGGACACGAAACTTCCCGCGCTCCTGGTCGGTGATTTCAACGCGCCTGCCGGGAACAACAAGGCGTTCGACATTCTGACGAAGGATGGGTTCTTCCAGGACACCTGGGACACGGCCCGCGAACGGGTTGGCGAAGGCGTGGCCACGTTCAACGGCTTCAAGGCCCTGCAAAAGTCGGGAGTTCGGATTGATTGGATTTTGTCTCGCGGTGCGGTCGTTACGGACAAGACCGAGATCGTCACTTTCACCCGCGATGGACAATTCCCGAGCGACCATTTTCCCGTGGTGGCGTGGTTACGGTTGGGCGCCAACCCATAGCACGTAATCATCGGCCAACCACCCGCACCCAGAAGTCCGCGAGGATGGCCTGGTCCGGCGGCAGCTTCGTCTTGTGCGGTCGGAACTGGGCGAAGATCTTGTAGCGGCCGGGAACGGGGAAGACGTGCTCGAAGGTGGTTGTCAACCCCGACCGCCAGTGCTCACGCGCATGGGCGTGGCGGTAAACGGACAAATCCTCCCGCACGATGACCAGGTGCATCAACGCGCCCAGGAAAAATTCCGTGCCGACTTGCGGTCCGGATTCCTCACGGACGACGACTTCAAACAAATTGGTCTGGCCGGCCAGCAGCACTGCCGCGGCAGTTTGGAGGATTACTTCGTAACCGCATTTGAAGTCGCGCAGCCGGGGTATTTCTCCCCGTGGTTCGCGCCGGACTTCCCCCGCCACCATGAAGCGCGGGTGCGCAAACGAGTAAACGGTCCCCTGGTGTTTGACATCCGACCAGAACTGATACCGGCCGGCGTTCGTGAAGACATGGATGATCTCCCACATGCCCGGCGCGGCGCGGCGCGGATGAATGTGGATGAAGTCGCCCAAGTCTTCGCGCACCGCGATGACGTGCATCAACTTCTCGTGCTCCACCTGCAAGTCATCCACGGGCAGGCCTTGAGGCATTTGCGAGACGCGAAACCTTAGCGGGACGGGACGCGACGCCTCCGCATCCCCGACCAGCAGTTGAACCGATAAACCCTGTTTCACCCGGTCTGCCTCCACGGCGAAATAGCTGCCGGCATAACCGCAGATGGCTTCCCCGGGCGGAATGAAGCCGCCGGCCGGTGACTGCGCCACTGCCCGTGCGGTCCAGCCAAGCCAGAGCGCAACCAAGGCCACCTGATGTATGCGGTCTTTCAAGCCCAAGACGATTTAACAGAACGCTGAGATGACGGCAACCTGACTCGCACCTGAGCCGAACTGCTGTTGGTAGTTGGAGGTGTTTGCCGGACATCCTTGTCCGTTGTCGAGCCGGGCCTTGGCCTTCGGGCGCATCTTACTTTCTTGCCGGCTCAATGGGCAACACGTGGTGGCACTCGTCGTGTTGCGACGAGTAGCGCCGCGTTCAACGGCGCAACGGCTCACGTTGACACGCCGTTTCCGTCCGCTGAACCCGGACGGGGTGGCCGCAGCCCGACCACCACCACCTTCAAGAGAGTTGGATGCCGGGCTTGGCCTTCGCGCGCCGGCTCCGTGATGGACAGCCGCGGGCTGGTGTGGTTTGCTTTGCGCGATTGATGCACCACTGCGTTCGTAGAACCGATGCCGACACTTTCTTGAAGCCGGGCAGCAGAATGGGCCGGGCCCTCTGGGTTTCCCTGATGCTTTGCCTGGGATCAACCACCAGCTTTCCCCAAACCGCTGTCGTCTCCGATGCCTGGTGGAGTTACGAGCAGGACTGCGATGGTGACGGGCGCAGGGCCGGCGCGTTGCTCGACAACTTTGCCCGGCTGAACTGGTTTCCCGACGTGGTGAACTGCAACGGCACGCTCACCGTGTTCGAGAAAGTGTATTTCCGGCCATGTGGTACGGCGGCGTGGATTCCCATTTACACCAACGCGCCCCACGTGATCTCGGGTTGCCGCAGCATTGACCAGCAATACGTGGATATCCAGTTGGGCGCGGGCGGCGAGTGCCGCGATTATCTGATCGAGGTTTACCGCAGCGGCCGGGTCACACCGGATGCCATCCGCTCCAGCACGAACGACGTGCATCTCGCGCAGCATCGGGAGGAGACTTTGGCCGAGGATGTGTGCGCCAGCGACAGTTTCGCGACCTGTGTGGCACTGGCGGGAAGATCCGGCTCGCAGTCCGACAACAACTCCGCCGCCACGAAAGAGCCGGGCGAACCGGACCACGCGGGCAACGCGGGCGGCCATTCACTCTGGTATTGCTGGACGGCTCCGACCAATCTCCCGGTAACCTTCGACACAGTCGGCAGTTCCTTCGACACGGTCCTGGCGGTTTACAGCGGAGACACTTTGAACAACCTCACCCTGGTGGCAAGCAACGATGACATCGCCGGCGCCACCAACCGCATGAGTCGAGTCACGTTCACACCCACGAGCGGCGTCACCTATCGCGTGGCCGTGGATGGATTTGGCGGGGCGGGGGGAATCGTCGTGCTGAACTGGAATCAGGCCGGCGCGTTGCCGGACCTCATCGTCTGGGCGGCGGCGGCTTCGCCCGTCATTACCACGACCAGTTTTTCCGCCAACAACTGCCAGGTGTTGGAAGGCTGCGTGGCGGTGGGAACGCGCAAGTTGCTGCGGTTCACGATGGAGACCCGCAATGTCGGTCCGGGCGACCTGATCCTGGGCAACCCGGCCAACAATCCGTTGTTCCAATACGCCTCGTGCCATGGGCATTACCACTTCGAGTCGTTCGCCCAGTACACCCTGCTCGACGCGGAATTCAATCCGGTGATGCTGGGCGCCAGTGTGGTTGTCGGACGCAAGGTGGGTTTCTGCATCGAGGACACGTCCCGGTGGTCGCCGACCGCTTCGGCGACGCGAAAATACACCTGCTCCAACAACGGCCTGCAGGCCGGTTGGGCGGATGTTTACAATCAGAACCTCGACTGCCAGTTCGTGGACATCACCGGCGTGCCTTCCGGCAATTACTATCTGCAGATGACGGTGAATCCCGATGCGCTGTTGACCGAAGCGGACCTGGGCAACAACACCGTGCTCGTGCCGGTGAACATCCCGCCGGGCAACTGTTTGACCGCGCCGGCGAACGACGCCTTTGCCAACGCGCTGGTGGTGTCGCATTCGCCGTTCACGACGGTCGAGTTCAATAACTGCGCCACCAAGCAGACCGGCGAGCCGAACCACGCGGGCAACGCCGGCGGACACTCCCTGTGGTACACCTGGACGCCCGAATCGAATCACACCGCCGTCATCACGACGCGGCGCAGCAATTTCGACACGACGCTGGCGGTTTACACCGGCAACGCCGTGAACGCCCTCACGCTGGTGGCCAGCAACAACAATCTGTCCGCCACCGTCAATCAGAGTGTGGTGACGTTCACGGCGGCGGCGGGGACGACCTACCGGGTCGCGGTGGACGGTTTCGGCAGCGCGGTGGGCACGGCGGTGCTCAACGTCAACCCACCGCCGAACGATGACTTTGCGGCGAGTGCTCCCATCACCGGAACCGCCGGCAGCGTCGCGGGCTACACCATCGGCGCTTCCAAGGAGCTTAATGAGGTGGCCCATGCGGCGGATGTCGGAGGCCGCTCGGTTTGGTACCATTGGGCGGCTCCCACCAACGGGTTCGTGGATTTCAACACGCTTGGCAGTTCCTTTGACACCACGCTGGCGGTTTACACCAACAACACGCTCGCGGCGGGCAATGTCGCGATTGTCGCCAACGACGATGACGCCGGCGGCGGGGGAATGCAGAGCAGCCGGGTGTGGTTCTACGCGCAGGCGGGGACAACTTACCGCATCGCGATAGACGGCTTCGGCGGCGACTTCGGCGAGCTGCAACTGAATTGGAACATGGACTCGCGGCTTTCGATTACCGATCTGGCGAACGGTTCAATGAGACTCGGACTGACGGGGGTGGATTGGCAGCGGTATTTGCTGCTGGGTTCGACCAACCTGTTCGAGTGGTTCACCAACACGCCGCCCATCACCATGATGCGCGGGTTTCACGAATACACCAACGCTCCCACGGCGACGAACGGTACGAGTGACCGACAGTTCTTCCGCGCCATCCTCGTGCCCTGAAGCTGGAGCGGCGGTTCGGCGTGGCGGCTTTCCAGTCGCCGGTAAAGATGTTCGGAACCCAACCCGCTTTTCCCTCTAACCTGTCCCGCCCGCCCGGCACTTCCGTGCTCGTGAAAGTTCTATTTCGCGGAAAGGCCGAAGTACTTCGCGTAAACCTCCCGCACGGCGGCGCGCCACTTTGCCAGCGCTGTCTCGAATGACTTCGGCGTGGCGAAGCCGCAACGCACCGAGACCCGGTAATAGGGCGCGGGGTCATCGGGCAAAACCGTCTCCCCTTCGTAACTCCAGCGGCGCAGGATGCTTTCCACCCGACGGAGCTGTCCATAGTTGTCCAGCAGCTTCTCCGCGTCCGGCAGCACTCTGGATGCACGCGCCCGTTCCAGCGCGCGCAGCGTGTGGGCTTCGTGCCAGCCGTGCTCCAGACAGAGGGCCTGTGCGATGAATTCCGCGTCCATCAGCCCGCCCCGGCCAGTCTTGATCGCGAGCGCGTCCTTGCCTGCGGGCGTGCGCTCCTTCTCGATGCGCAACCGCATCTCGTGAATCTTGTGCTTCCAGTCTGGAGTGAAGCAGGCGGGTAAGTTAGGATCGGCGTCGTGTTTGCCTCGCTCCTTCCGATCACTTTGTTGTTTGGATGAAGACACGCGGGACGTCTGTCCTGTTTTGGAAAAATCTGTCACCCTCGCCGTCAATTGCTGAAACTGCTCGCCCAGTTGCAAATCGCCCGCCACCGCCCGGGTGCGGGTGAGGGATTGAATCTCCCAGAGCTGGGCGCGTTTGAAGTAATACTCCTCGTACGCGGCCAGCGTATTGACCAGCAGTCCCTTCTCCCCATCCGGGCGCAAGCGCGCATCGGTTGGAAACGTCGCGCCGTGCTCCGTGCGCCGCGACATCAGTTCCATCAACTCCACGGCCAGTCGTTGCAAGCCGGGAAGTTGTTTCGGCTTCGCGTCCGTCACGAACAAGATGTCCAGGTCCGAACCGTAGTTGATTTCCGAACCTCCCAGCTTGCCCAGGCCGATGATGACGAACGGCGGCGACTTGAGCCGGTGCTGGCGCATCACGGTTTCCAGGGCGTATTGCAGGCAGGCGTCCGCCAGCGCCGCAAGCTCGCCCAGGTTCTGCTCGAAATCGGCCAACCCGAGGATGTCGCGCAGCCCAATGCGCGTCAGTTCGGCTTCATGATAGCGGCGCAGCCAGGCGAACTGATCCTCGTCCTGCGCCCCATGCCGGAGATCCCGCAAGATTTCCGGGGCCGTCTTGCGCGCCGTCAGCCGACCGCCATAGACCAGGTCGTCCAGCAGGTCCGGCGTTCGAATCAAGGCCTCCGCCAGGAACTCGGAACGGTCGAACAACAGCAGCAGCAATTCAAAGAACGTCGGATTGCTGTTCCACAACTCGAACAGCGCCGCGCGTCCGCCGTAGGCGCTGATGAAGCTGTCCAGTCGCGTGAGTACGCGGTCCGGATCGGAAAGCGTCTTGGGTGGAAGCACCAGGTCGTCCGTCCGTCCGTCATCGGTGCGGCAGAGGGCAAAGAGTTTGGGCAGAAGCTCGCGGGCCAGTTCCACCGTGCGGGGCGAGACGTGGACGTATCCAGGCCCTTCCACGAATTCCTTGAGCATGCGGAACGCCTTGTCCGCGTCGCGAAACCAATGTTTCGCCAGGATGGCCTTCCACTCGGTTTCCGCGCCGTCGAAATCCCGCGGGAAGGGCGACTCTGCCCGGGAAGGTTCACCGCGAAACAAGCGGTCGAACACCTGTCGCACATGGCGGGTGTGAGCACGGCGGACTTTTTCAAAGGCCGCGGTGCTCGAGAATCCCATCAGCCTGGCCAGCCGAATCTCAGCGTTGCGGTCAGCCGGGATCGTGTGCGTTTGCAGGTTTTCCTCCATCTGGAGACGATGCTCCACGTCGCGAAGGAACGTGTAAGCCGCCTGAAGCCGGGTGGTTTCTTCCTGCTCCAGCAGGCGGTACTGCGCCAGTTTTTCCAGGGTCGGCAGCGTCTGCGCTCCTTGCAGAAAGGGCAGCCGGCCGCCGTGCAACAACTGTTGAGCCTGTGCCACGAACTCGATCTCCCGGATGCCGCCCCGGCCCAGCTTCACGTTCCGCTCCAGTTCTTCGGCGTCGAGCAGTTCGTTCTCGATGCGGTCCTTCATCGCCGCGACTTCGCGCAGCACGCCCGGGTTGATGGAGCGCGGGAAGCGGAAGGGCTGCACCATCTCCAGGAACTCGCCGGCGAGCGAAGCATCACCCGCCACCCCGCGGGCCTTGATCAACATCATCCGCTCCCACGTCTGTCCCCACTGGGCGTAATAGTTCTCGTAACTTTCAAGCGAACGGCACAGTGGGCCGGCATTGCCCTCGGGCCGCAGCCGCAGGTCAATGCGGAACAGCGAGCCCTCCGGCGTCATCCGCGAAACCTCCGCGATAAACGCTTCCGCCAGGCGATTGAAGAACTGGTGATTGGACAATCGGATGGCCGATGACGAATGGCGGATGGTGGATGACAGTCTGGCTTCGTCCCCCGGCTTTTGGCTTTCGGCTTTGTTTCGGACCTCGGATTTCGGGCCTCGGACTTCCTTGAGCACCTGCCCTTCTTCGCCATACACAAACAACACGTCCACGTCCGAACTGTAATTGAGCTCCTGCCCGCCCAGTTTGCCCATGCCGAGAACGCAGAATGTGGTGGGCCGCCATTGACCATTGGCATCCTGATGAAATGGCTGGCCGTACCGTTCGGTGAGTTGCTTGTGACAAATCCGACAAACGGCCTCGAGGCACACGTCCGCCACATCGGAAATCTCCCGGATGATCTCCGTGGTGTCGGCCAACCGCGCCAGGTCGCGCACCGCGATGCGCCACATCTCGACTTGTTTGAACCGGCGCAACCGGCTCAACGCCTCGCCGTAATCCTGCGCTCCGAGCAGTGGTTTCAACCAGGTCTCGACCTCGCGGCGCAACCCTTGCCCCCGGCGCGGATACCGAAGGCGTTCACCGTCGAGCAGGTCCAGCCACGACGGGTTCGCGACCAGTTGTCCCGCCAGGGCCTGCGACCCGCTCAACAGCGCGATCAGGATGCGGCTTTGTTCCATGGAGAAACCTTCCAGCTTTGGTCGAGCTTCAGTGGCGGAGAGCAAATCGAAGAAATGCCTCGCCCGCTGCGGGTCGGCGCAGGTCTGGATGGCTTTGGACCAGAGCGGTTTCTTCATTCCCTGACCATTTCCAACGCGACTGGCGTGTCCGACCGCTGATCGGGAGGCTTCAGTTTTGTAAACAACCCGCGCCAGAAGCCGAAGCCATAGAGCAGATGCGACATCACGATCAGCGGCATGGCGCCAAGGCTGCGAAGGATGCCGCCATTGGGCACGAGCCAAACGGTTTGCACCACCACCGCGAGTCCGTAGATTCCCAGCGGCAAGTGATACGCACCCCGCAGCCAACTGAATTCCGCTGGGCACGGAACAGCCCACACGACCGCCAGCGACAGCAGATAAACCAGGAACAGCGGCGGGACAAAATTCAACGCCGAGCCGAAGGTGGGGTTCACCCGGAACTGCTCCGCCCGGCCCCGACCGTACGTCATCAACATCTTCGCAAACGCCTTCAATGTGCGACGGGGGCGGCGATGGACGATCAACTCCGGATCGTAGAGCAGTTTGCCCCCGGCTTTCTGGATATCGTCCATCAAGGCGTTTTCCTCGTTCGGATACAGTGCCTCGTTGAAACCACCGTGTTTCAGCATCGTTTCGCGACGAGCGAATTGATTGCAAAGGATCAATTCCTTCTCGCCCGTCTCGCGCAACCGGCCGACCGGCGTGTAACGCGCGCGGCTCGGTCCAAACGCCAGCCAGCTTCCCAGCACGAGTGCGAAGACTTGCTCCAAAGCCGGCGCATCGGGTGGACAAACATTCGGCCCGCCCACAATCGCCACTTTGGGATCACGGAAATGCACGATGGCACGGCGGAGATTGTCGGGCTGCGCCACCGAGTCGTCGTCGAGAAAGTAAATCAGTTCGCCGCGGGCAGCACGCAGCGCGGCGTTGCGCTGGACAGAAGGTTGTTTGCCGCGCGCGATGATGATTTCCAGCTTTTCCGCCGGATACGCCATCGCCCTCGCCGCCGACAAGGCCTTGGGTTCGGCCATGTCCGGCCGCGCCGCAATGATGACGGTGACGCTAGGCAGACTGTCGCTCACTGAAATTGTCCCGGCGGAGCGACTTCCGCAGTTGCTTGAAATTGTTCGGAAGTCATAGACGCGCAAAAGCTATGCTCGACAGGGTCTTAGGTCCAGAATAGTGTGATTCCATGAAGAATGATGGGCCGCAGAGCCGCGGTGAAAGTTACAACACCTGGAGGTTCTGCAGCACCGGAAACGATTCGCCACAAAATGCAAAACGTCACCTCAGTTGAATTGAAGCGCGATTGTCCGGCGGTGCAGATTCCGGCGGGGTCCACCGCAACCTTGCCCGCCGGCACGCCTGTGGACATCACCCAGACACTCGGCGGCAGTTACACGGTTCACGCACCGGGAGGATTGTATCGCATCGCCGCCCAGGACGCGGATGCGCTGGGGTTGGAAAAGCCGGTCAGCGAGATGACGACGGCATCAGAGGGCGGGCCGGTGGATGAGAAGGCCATCTGGGACACGCTGCGCACCTGTTTTGATCCGGAGATTCCCGTCAACATCGTGGACCTCGGGTTGGTGTATGACATGCAGCTCGCGAAACTGCCGGGCGGCCAGGCGCGTGTGGATGTGAAAATGACGCTCACCGCGCCGGGCTGCGGCATGGGTTCGGTGATCGCCGGCGACGCGCAGGTGAAGTTGCTGAACCTGCCTGGCGTCGAGGATGCGCGCGTGGAGATTGTTTGGGACCCGCCATGGCATCATTCGATGATCACGGAAGCCGGGCGCAAGGTGCTCGGGCTGGATTGAGCGGCCACGGAAACAAATGCCTGGCGAATCCGGTGCCGGAGACCATCCTTGGTTGCCGTGGAGGGCGAGCATCCCTGCCGCCCGGAGGAAACACAGCGCAGCGAACCCGCGACCTACGTGGGACAGCGCGTCCCGCCTGTCGGGCAAATGAGAGAAAAGGAGAAAAAGGGAAAGGGAGACAGCATGACCTTCATTGCTGAAGAAATCCGCGCAGCACGTGAGGATTCTGATGCATGGCAGTGGCTTCTATTTCGCCCCGCTGTCTTTGGCAGTTCGTGGATTCAATTTGATTTGCTCGTTTGAGCGCCAGGGCTGTTCCGCGCCGTCAATGGTCAGCACGCGCGGCATCAGTTGAATTTGGTGGCCAAACAGTTCCAGGGCCACGGTGCCAGGGAGAAAAACCGTGTCCAGAAAGACGCATTTCCCGAACGGCACCTCGAAGGGCGTCTTGCGCGGCTGGCGGAAGGTCAGGGTTTCGGGTTCATCCGGAGTGGTTACTTCGGGAGGCTTGCGGCCGTCGGTGTCAGTGGCGGAACTTTCGGAAAATGTGATTTGAACGTTGGTGATGCCGAGGGCGGGTTGGTTGATCAGGATTGCCGGCGCGCCTGCCGCTTCCTGGGTGAATGTCACCTCCCATGGTCCCTTGGCCGCGCGCCTGCGTTCGATGGCGGTGTAGGTGATGGCGTAAAGCAGCACCGCGACCCCAAAGAGCAGCAGTGCGCGAAACAGAAATCCGTCGCGTTTCATTTCGTGCGCTACGGTTTGCGGGAAGCAGGCGGGTGTCAAGCGTGCGAACACGAGGAGCATCTGGCGGCAAACTCGAGCGCGATTCAGTGTTTGCAAATCCGCTTGTCCGTCGGAGGGGCGGCTCACCCAGTCACCCAGTGGACCTGGCGGCTGGTAAGCCGCCTCTCCGGCGTCTTGTTTGGATGTTTCATAGACCTCTCATCAGCACCGGGCTTCAGCCCGGTAAGTTGAGGCGATGAGACGTTGCAACCGCTTCAGCGGCCTACATCGTGCGTGCAAAGCCATTGAAACAACTCTTTTCCATCTTGCGCGCTTCCACCGGACTGAAACCCGGTGCTAATGAGAGTACACGCATCGAATGGGAAATATCCGGGCACGCGGTTTAGATAGGCAGACCCGTTTGCAAGGCAGTGGGAACACCCAGCAAGCCCAAGGACTCGATTCAGCCTTGAGACGCCCGTTGGTTGCAACCATGCTGAAGCATGAACTCCGGACTGTCACCTTTGCGACGCGGATCATTTCGCTTCAACGATCCGTGCGTGCTTGGCCGTCGGCCCTCGACGCCTGCGGTTCGAGCGGTGATTTCCATCGTGCGCCCGCGCCGCATGATCGCCGCTTTGCTGCTCTGGATTTTCGGGATGTCAAATCCGGCGCAAATACCGCCCGCGACCGACGCCCCGCAGCCGCTGTCGCCGAAGGAGAGTCTCGAACGGGTGCAACTGCCGGACGGCTATCGTCTGGAACTGATTGCCAGCGAACCGCTCATTCGCGAGCCGTCGGGCGTCTGCTGGGATGAACGCGGGCGTTTGTTTGTCTCCGAACTGCACGGTTACAATCTCGAGGGGCAGTACGACATCGAGGAACTGAACCGGACCGGCCAACTGGATCGCGAGGTGCGTCGCGTCCAAGCCAACGAGCGCGCGAAGAAGGCGGCCCTGGCGGAAACCTACGGCACGGTCAAATTGCTGGCCGACACCAACGGCGACGGCGTGATGGACAAGGCCACGTTTTTCGCCGATCGGCTGCCGCCCGCTTACGGTATTTGTCCCGCGCGCGGAGGCATCATCGTGGCTTGCGCGCCGAACATCGTCTTTCTGGCGGATCGGGACGGGGACGGACGGGCGGAGGTGCGGGAGGTTCTGTTTACGGGATTTGCCACCGGAGCGTTGGAGCGGGGCATCAACCAACCGCAATGGGGATTGGATGACTGGATTTACTTTGGGCGCGGTCACGGCGGTGGACGAATCACCGGTCCGCGGCTGGCCAAACCGGTGCAACTGCCGAACACCGATTTCCGCATCAAAGCCGATGGCTCGGCGATTGAGCCAATCACCGGCGGCACGCACACCTTTGGCCATGCCTTCACGGCCGATGGCGACCGGTTCACCACGACCACTTCGCTGCCCGGGCGGTTTGTCACGCCGCTGCCGTGGCATTACCTGGCGCGCAACCCGGACGCCGCCGCGCCGGCCAGCGAGCAGAACGCCGCCGATTACACGCGGGTGTATCCGATTGCACCGCCGCATCCCTGGCGGACGAAACGCGCGGAAGACCCGGACTTCTTCAAGTTCTATCGCGACCGCTACGGCGCGGGTGATTCGGACGCGGGCGGCTGGTTCACCAGCGGTTGCGGATCGCTGGTTTACCAGGACATTGCGCTGCCGGCGGAATGTCGCGGCGCCTACTTCGTTTGCGAGCCGGCGCAAAACCTGGTCCATCGCGCCGTGATCGAGCGCCACGGCACTGCCCTGCGCCTGCGCCGCGCCGACGGCGAGGAGGCCCGCGAATTTCTTGCGTCCGGTGACCCGTGGTTTCACCCCATTCATCTTGCGCACGCACCCGATGGTTCGATTGCCATCGTGGACATGTACCGGGAAATCATCGAAGACTACTCCGCCGTGCCGCGCTATTTGCAGCAGCAATATGGCCTGACCAACGGCATCAATCACGGCCGGCTCTGGCGGTTGACCCATCGCGATGCCCCGTCCGCGCCCTCCGCCGACATGAGCCGGATGCCCGCGGCGATGCTCGCGCAAGAAGCGGTGAGTCCGCATTTCTGGCGTCGTCAAACCGCGCGTCGCTTGCTGGTGGAACAGGAGGCCAGAGAAATCTCCCCCGCGCTGTCGCGGCTCGCGCAGGCGACGACTGACACGGCGGCGGTGTTGAACGCGCTTTATACACTTGAGGGGCTGGGAACAATGCGGGTCGAGGATGCCCTCGCGGCACTCAAGAGCGGCCATCCGGCGGTGCGGCGGCACGGTCTCCGTTTTTCCGAGCGCTGGCTGGACTCACAACCCGCTTTGCTTGAACTCGTGTTGGCTTTGTCGAATGATCCAGATCCGGCGGTGCAACTTCAGCTTGCCCTCACGTTGGGGGAGATCAGGGATTCACGCGCCTTGAACGCGCTGGTTGCGCTGGCCCGCGCCCACGGTGGTGTTCAGTGGATGTCGTACGCGATTCTCAGTTCGCTTCACGAACGCGGCGGCTGGATGCTCGACCGGTTGGTCGAATCACAGGCGAGCTTGGGCGAAGGGAAGCCGCTGCTCGATCCGCTCTGCGCGGCCATCGCGGCCCGGCGGAATGAAACCGAAATGGCACTCGCCCTCGCGCGCGTGGCCGGGACAAGCGAGCCGGCAATTCAAGTTCCATGTTTGCGAGGTTTCCAGAAAGGCTTCCGGGGAGCGAAAGCCCTGAAGCTCGGACCGGATGGCTACGCCGCCTTGGCGACGCTGATGGCGAGCGAGGAGGCGGAAGTCCGGCGGTTGTCCTCGGAACTGGATGGAGTTTTTCAAGCAGCGGATCCGGCGGTGCGCCGGGCGCGACTGGCCGAAGCGACACGCCAGATCGGTGACCTGCGATTGCCGCCGGAAGTGCGGTTGGCCGCGGTGGCGCAACTGGCCTCGTCCACGGACACCAACGTCAACGGCCCGCTGTTGTCGGCATGGGCGGTGAACACGCCAAAGGTGCAAGAGGCCATTCTCGATGCGATGTTCGCTCGTCGCGACCGGCTGCCCACACTGTTGGATGCGCTTGAGAGCCGGAGGGTCGAACCCCGGGCGCTCTCGGCATTTCAACGGGTGACGCTGCTGGAACACGACGACGCCACCGTCCGCCAGCGGGCGGCCAAGCTGCTGACCATAACCGGCGGCGCGAACGACGAAGTGTTCCAACGCTACTCGGCGGCGCTGGCCGCCCCTCGAGATCGGGCGCATGGCGAGCGGGTCTTTCGCGAGCATTGTGCGACCTGCCACAAGCTTAATGACATCGGGTTTGCCGTGGGGCCGGATTTGAGCGCGGAGTTTCTGCGCGCGGAGGAGGCCATCCTGCGCGACATCCTGGCACCCAACGACACGTTGACCGCCGGTTATGCGACTTATGTCATCGAAACGAAGTTGGGCGAGACCTTCAGCGGCATCCTGGCTTCGGAATCGGCCACCAGCGTCACGCTGCGGATGCCGGCGGGGTTGGAGCAGGTCGTTTTGCGCAAAGACGTCGCCCGCCTCCAGAGTTTGGAGGTTTCACTCATGCCGGAGGGTTTGCTCGAAAACCTCGAGGCAGGGGACGTGGCGGATGTCATTGCTTTTGTCCGCGGCAGGGGCGGAGACGCGCTTGGGCCGTCGCCGGGTCGCGTGGTTTTGTTCGACGAGGAACGAGAGTTTCTGGCGCAGCTTCGGGAGGGCGAGGGCACGGCGACGTTTGAAACGAACGGCGCCTTCTCCGGGACCGGCTTCCTTGCGGTCACGCCACCACAACGATACGCACCACGCATTGACGGTTGGAACTTTCGGATCACCGAGCGGCCGGTTGCCGGAGAGTTCCGTTACCTGCGGCTCGCTTGGAAAGCCGGGAAAGCGAAGGGCGTGATGATCGAACTGGCGGCGGACGGGCGCTGGCCCGAGGCGGACAGCGCGAGCCGCCGCTATTACGCCGGAGCGAACACCACGAAGTGGCGGGCGCGCCAGGTTTCACCCGAGGCCCCCCAGGACTGGCGCGTGGTGACGCTGGATCTGTGGAGGGATTGCGGGGCGTTCATGCTCACAGGCATCGCCCCGACGGCGATGGGCGGACCGGTGGGATTCGACCGCATTGAACTGCTCGGTAATCTCGACGGGATGGGCGCGGCTTCGCGGAAGCCCTGAACCGCGCCAGTGCGCGAGGCGAGATTTGCCAAGCCGGCTTACTGGCTGACGAGTTGCGGCTGGACCTTTTCCCAATCCCCTTTTTTCACCTTCTTCGCTTCGTGCCGGAAATAGTACGTGCCCTTCTTGTTGCCGACCACGAGGTCGGGGAATCGTTTGTTGCTGACGGGCAGGGCTACAATCTGCGTCCCCACGCCCGAGTCGTCATCAATCTGATACGGCACAAACTTGGCCGTGAAATCCGGTCCTCGCACCAGCTTGAACCAGTAGAGCACCGCCGGGCTGTCGCGGTCGGGGTCGCCCATGCGGCCGTGCGACCAGAATCGTTTGCCCGTGACAATGTCCAGCAAACCGTCGTTGTCCATGTCCACCAGGTCCAGCGCGTGCAGTTCGCAGAAGCAGACGCCGTATTCGTTGGGCACGCGCTTCTGCTCGGTGGACATGATGACGTGTTGTTTGAAGGAAATGCGGCCGGCGTTGCGCACCTGCTCGTACCAGACCAGGCCGAAGCCGTGCGCGGCAAAACTGGTGATGATGTCGTTCAACTTGTCGCCGTTGACGTCGTAGGCATACATCTGGGCGCCGCCGTGTGAATTCGGGTTGAACGCGAATTCATGGAACGTCCACATGAGGTCGCCCGCCAGCGATGCGGGTTGCTCCCACCAGCCGTCCTTTTCGATCAAGTCCATCCGGCCGTCGCCGTTCACGTCGCCGACCCCCAGACCGTGGGTGAAACGCTGGACCTTCTTGTTGGGAGTGATCGCGCGGAATTTCCAGGGCTTGGAGGGATCGCTCCAATCCGGTTCGGCGAAGCCGTACTGGCCCTTCGTACCGCAGACAAGCTCCGGCTTTCCGTCGCCGGTGATGTCCGTGAACGTGGGCGACTCGTTGTCGGTGGCATCGAAGACCACGTGTTTCTTCCAGTGACCGCCCTTGCCTTTGGGATTCTCGAACCAGGCCGTCCACTGCCCGGGGAAACCGATGATCAGGATGTCGTTCCACTTGTCCTTGTTGAAGTCGTAAACGAAGGCGAAGAAGTTGTCCGAGTATTTGTTCTCCACGCCCAGCGCGCCCTCGAAGCCTTCGATGGCCTGCTCGCTGCCGTCGGCCTGCTTGAGTTTGAAGGTCGCCGTGGCGGGGTAGAACTCGTGGCGCTTTTTGAAGTCCGGTCCCTCATACCAGAACGGGCCGGAGATGATGTCCGGCTTGCCGTCGCGATTCAGGTCGCCGAAGGTCGCGCCCTCGCACCAGAACTTGTCGGAGAGCTGCGTCTTCTGGAAAGTGTGGATCAAATAATCTTTGGCGTTTGCGGCGAACGCGCCGACACAGAGTGCCGCGGCGAGGAGAACTGGAATTTTCATCAGCCATGTCTGACAGAGTCCGCGCGCGTGGTCAAGCCGGACGAGATTGGTCTTGTAATCGCTCCTGGATCTTTGGCGACGTTGGCGCGCGGCGTTCACGCCGCTTCCGCGTCGGCCTGCAAAATCCGTGTTGAGGCGTCAGAAGGCCGCGCACCCAGGAGTTTTGTGCCTGACCCAGCGGGTGAACGCTTTTAGCAGGCCGGTAAGGATTCAGGTTGACCTCTCAGTCGTTCGCCAGCGCGGGCGTTTCCGGGCGTTTGGCTGCACTGCCGAATGGAATTCCGCGATATCCCGACTTGTCGGGAGAAATCTGCGCCGCTGTGAGGCAAGACTGAGGCACTACTGATTCCCGAGGTGCTCTGCGAAGTACGCCTCACTCTCCGGAGGTCTGCGGTTGACTGTTGAGACGGGTTTGGCTGGGGCTGGTCCCGGTTTGCGGCGCGATCCATGCCGCATCGTTCATATAGGCCCGGGCATAGGCATACGGCATGAACCCGTCGCGACCGGCATGGTTGGTGTTGCGAAAGATGAACACGCCGCCGCCCGCTTGCCCGGCGTCGTCGCGGTAACCCACCAGCAGGACGCTGTGGCCATCGAAGACGGCTTCGGGCGGACACATCTGGAGCACACCGTCATTCCACTGCTCTTGTCTGGGCCAGCGGAGTCCGGCGCACACCGGCCAGCCTTGGTGCAGCGTGCGTTTGAGATCAAGAAACTCCGTATCCGTCAATCCGGTGTTCACGTTCCAGCGTTTGATCCAGTTGAACTCAAGACTCAGCGCCAGGTTCGACCTGGCACTGGCCAGCGTCGTCGCATTGGGAAGCCGGGCCGAATCGAATTCCCTCGCGTAGGGCATGTCCTCTTCCCGGCAGATGCCGAAGGCGGCGAAACCGTTCCACATTTCGGAGAAGAAGCCGCCATCGCGAGAATTGCGCCGTCTTTGATTGGCGGCCCAGTTGAGGAACTCGACACTGAGGCGCTGGCCGGACCGCTGCTGTTTGGCGACGGCAAATTCCAACGCGCCCACCACCGTGAAGACTGAACAGGTTGGCCGGCCACCCTGCTCACGGCGTTCCAGTCCCCACTGCTCGAACCGGGGACGCAGGTCAGCCTTCGCCGGCAGACTATCAGGTACAGTCGCTGAGGGTGACTCGTCAGCGGTGACCTGGCCCGCAGGGACAAGCAGCATCGCGAGGACAAGCCATCCGAGGTCGCGAACGGGATGACGCGAGAATACGTGCATATCAGTAGCATGATGGGAGCAGGCCTTTGGGTGAAGGAAAAAGGGGCGCTTTGGGCTTTACCACTGGTCTGCACTCAGGCCGGCGTGGAGATCCTTCGTTACCAGTACGATCTGGGCGGACGGCTGACCAACCGTAACGCCGACTTTCCAGTCAACGCGGGCTGGTTGGAAAACCAGCGTTACCTTGCGGCCCGGTTGACGACCCAGCGTGCAATTGAAAGTGACGGCCCATTGGAGTGGTGGGAGTGCTCGCGCTGCGAGCACTCCGCCCGCGCAGAGCGGGCGGAACGTCGCCGTAAGGGTTGCGACGCCGCACGCGGCGACACGGCTCGCAGCGCAAGCCGTTCCACCCCAGAGACCACCACGTTCATCCGCACCCGGCAATCTCTCGAACATTGACTACGCGACCGGTTCGGAGGTAAGCGTCGCCCATGATCCACTCGACCGCGTCACCACCAGGGTGTACGCCATGGTCACCACCACCTACGCCTGCACCGCCGGCGGGCTGTTGCAGCATCATCGTGTCCTCGCAAGAATCTCTCCCGTCCTGCCGTCAATCTGGAGTCCTCGTCTCACTGCGGCACGACTGCTCGAGCCAAGAAAACCGTCGCAAACATAGTGGAACTGAGAATCTGCGTAAATGCGGGAAACGACTTTCAAGGGTAACTGTCGGCTCGCTCGTGCAGCCGCCTCGGCCTGTCCCGGTGCGACAGAAAAGCCGGATGGTGTGGGGAGCGACGGGAGAGGACTGCTGGCATCGCCTTTCCAGACCAAGCGAGGTCCAGAAGCGCATCCGGTCAGCAGGAAAAGCGCAAAGGCGAATGGAAGTAAGTGGTGCATGATGCCTTGACAGTATGGCTTTTGATGAAGGTGAAAGTGGTGTCTGCTCTCTGGAGTAAACGTGGGTTGCGAACCGATGCTGGCGCCGCTGCCCCGGTTGCCGTTCAAGCCACCCTGAGCGGGGCCGGTTGAGCGTTGCGTGTTGGGCGGGGCGGGATGCCAGCCGACAGGTGCCGGACGAAAAAAAATCGTGGCGGCGCCAACGGCGGGGTCTGCGCAACGAACGGCGGGGCCACGCCCGGCGGGGCAAACCGACGCGGCTGGCGCGGCTGGGCGGCGGCTCCGTGGGGCGGTTTCCGGCCGGAAGGTCTCGCCCGCCGCTGCGCCCGGTGGGCCAGGACGGCCGATGGCCGGAACGGAACGAAAAAGCAAACCGCAAAGGAGAAACCGGGGAAATTCGACGGGCCTGCCCTCCGTAGCGCGCAGCGCGAAGGAGGGCGGGTTCAACAACGCATAGCTTCGACGCTCCTTCGCTCCGCTCAGTCGGCCAAAGCTATGCTTGGAGGTTAGGCCGCGTGGTCGTCATCCCGCAGAAATTTTCCATTTGCCGTTCTCCTTAATGAGAGGCTCGTCGTAGTCTTTTGTCTCCCCGTCCTTGAAGTGCAAGCGAAAGCGAACGGTAGCGCCCTCCCCTCTGATCTCCTCGCCCAGAATCTCAACCCGCTCAATAGTCCCATTTCGCGTGCTCTTGTCCCATACTCCTTTCATGCCTCCTGCCAGTGCTCCGAGTCCACCCTTCATGGCGGCGATAACCTCAGAAGAAAGATGCTTCTCTGCATCTGAGTAACGTCCTGCATTCGCGTCCATGTAGGCGGCCTTAACGACGTCGGCAGGCGACAGGCCGCCGATCTTCCCGCAGCCCACGAGTGGCAGAGCCAACATCGTCAAGACAAGCAAGAGTGCATTCAGTGTTTTCATAATTTAGTTTGTGTATTGTGGTGTTGAACTGGCGCGATGGTCGAGCGGCCTACTGATACTTGCATAATATAGTGAGTTCAGAAGCTCAAATCAGCCTGCTTCCAGAAGGCGGCAACGAGGGTGGCTTTGCGGCGTTGGGCCTGGCGCAGTCCTTGCCGGGCCAGCCAGTGCAGT
>WYBW01000091.1 GCA_011525685.1 Verrucomicrobiia bacterium | reverse complement strand
GGAAGGAGAGGTCTCATTCATGCCACGCATCCTTCGGCGTCGGAGGAAGCGGTGTCAATTCCAGAAATGGCTGATGCGCAACATCAGCCCGGCTTCCGCCAATCCAGCTTCAGGCGTGACGATCAGGCGTGCGGAACTGTGCCGCGACTGTTTCAGTCTCCGCAAAACACTCCTCACTCAATCAGAGATGGTTCTTGCGCGCCCTCGCCACACCTCAAGGCCAAGTCGGGAAGTCCGCGCTCCGAACGCAGCCTGCCCCGACGGGGACGCGCCGGCTTGGCCCGGCGACCGAGCCGATCACGGTATTCAGTGTAAAGCTCCGCTTGTGCCGCTCCCAGAGACGGACGGACGAACTCCCGGTAGCCCCACGTGACGGCCGTGGGAGTGTAGCGACGGACAAAACGCAGTTTGGCCATCAGTTTGTCCGGCGGCACGCCGCGCCAGGCGGGCTGCGTCCGGGGATCGTTGACATGCGTCCTTGGACCGAACCGGGCTGCGTACGCTTCCGCACTGCCCACCTCCAGTTCACCGGTTTCCACGTTGGCCCAAAGTTGTTTGCCCGTGGCGTCCACGGCATTTTTCATGGCGGCAAAGAAGGGAGCACATTGCGCGTCGGTGTAATAGGACAAGTGCTCGCCCCGGTCCTGCAAAGCCACAATGTCCACCGGAGATTCGCGCAGCACTTCGGCCCAGAATGTCTCATATTCCTCCGGAGTGGCCCAGCGGAAGTCCCCCAGCACGCCGTCTTGATCCAGAATGAAGAACGGCGAAATCAGGACGGGCTTCGCGGGCGCGACGCGCTTGCATGCGGCCGCCACCTCGTGATACAGCGTGCGGATCAGTTCCCGCTGTGTTCCCCACATGACATAAACTTCGTAGGGCACATAGAAACCGCCGAAGGATTGATGGTGGCCGTAGCGGGCGTGCAACTGCCCAATGCGTTCACGCGCCCGGTCCAGTTCCGCCGCCGGGTCGCGCAGCGTCCACCACTGCGGCGCGGCAAGAGTGTCCACAAAAAAGGTCAGCCCACGGCGGTCGCCCTCTTGAAAGAGCCTTTCGGCAGAATCGCTCTCAGCCGCTTTCAGTGGTTGCCCAACCCAAGGACCATTGAGCACCACCACATTCATGCCCAGGGCCCGCATGGCGTCCAGCTCCACGTCCCCCAAATCCAGCGTGCCCGCTTCCGGTCCGGGTGACACCCACCAAAAACAACCGAGGAGTTCAGCGCGCTCGTCCAGATGTGTCGTTCGGCAACCGATGGTCCAGAGCAGCGGTAGCGCGACCACGAGGATCAGGAGCAACCTTCCGGGGCTTCCCGCGTGTGGACGCGTCGCGCGCCGAGCCGTTCGCGGCCGAATCCTCGCCAGACCGGGAGCGCGGTTACAGCTTGCCGAGATTGTGTTGGGCGGCGTCAAACGCACAGTGCTCTCACCGATGCCATCGTATCGGAGACCGTTTCCGGTGCATAATGACATGGGTGCTGTCAGGGCCGGAGATTCGTGCCGGCACATGTAGGAATCAAACTGGCGCATCCGGCAGGACTCGAACCTGCAACCTTCTGATCCGAAGAGCGTTTCTTGTACCCTGCCGTGTTCAGGCAAACCTTTGGGTGAATGCCTGAACGTGTGGCATCCAGCTTTTTCCCAAGGGTTTGTGCCATCGCATCAAGTTGTGTCGTGTTCCCTTTGGGGTGCGGTGTGCGTGTTCAAGGCGAGTCGGAAGTTTTTATAGCGGCGGTTGTCTCGTCAGGATTGTCAGGAGAAGGGACGGGTGTTTCGCTTGGCATTGGATTGTCGGCCATCACGACTTGCGGGGTCAGATTCCAGAACGCCTCCCATTCATCTTTCGGAACTGTTCGGGCGTAATGCCGCTTCACGATGTCGGGCGAGTTGCCCATGTAGTCGGCAACCTCTGCGATGCTCTTGGTCAACGCTTTGAAATACGTGCCAAAGCCGTGCCGCAATCCATCTTGCACCCATTTGCCGTTGAGAACGGCATTCCGTATCGCCTTTTCCCGATTGTCGAGGCTCTTGAGGCTAATGAAGGGCGCATCTTTGGGTGTGTTCTCCCGATGGAACTGCATCCATTCAATCGCAACGGGTTTGAGGATTATGTGTCGGGCGTGGGTCTTCCCCTTCCGCACATACAACTCGTTGGTCTTGGCACTGTAATCCTGCCACTGAACCCGTGCGCCTTCACTTGGCCGCAATCCTGCGAACGTCAGCAAAGCGTAGTACCCGATCAAATCCTTCTCGTGCTCCACGACGTACCGCAGTAACCGCTTCGTGACCTCGGGCGTATAGAAATCGCCGTTGAAGTCGTCGGGCTTGTAGAAAAGCCCGTCGGTTGGATTTTGCAGAAGGTGGCCCTCGTCCTTGACCCACTCAAAGAACATCCTGACGTAGAGCAGATATTTTCGGCGGGTGGTATTGCTGATTTTCAGCCCCTTTAGCAGCAAGTCAATGTCGTTGCGCTTGGCATCGTCGGGCTTCACGTTGCCCCATTTGCGCTTGATGAATCGGGCGTAGGAACGGATTTCCACTACCGTCCGTTTGCTGAGGGTCTTATCGGCGTATTTGAACTCCTTCCACTTCTCCACCAAATCCCGAATGAACGGTTTGGCTTGCTTGGCAACCTCATCGCCAAGATGACCGAGAAAATGACTGACGGCCTCTTCGGGCGTGCGCCCGTAGGAGGAAAGTGTGGCCATCAGTTTCTCGTAGGAGGACGCAAACTGGATTTTGTCTTTGGGAACGTCGGGGTCTTTCCCGTGTTGAAGGATGCGCTCCGCAATACCACGGGCGTAGTCGGTTGCTTCCTTCTCGGTGGGGAAGTTCTTGCGCTCGTTCAGACCAAGCCTGCGAGAACGGGCAGAAACCAAGAAACCGTAGTTATGGCTGTAAACCTGCGGGAACGATGCCCGTATTCTGATGTACTGTCTCTTTGCTTTCATCGGCTTTTATCTTTGCTGCAATTCTTCGACTCGAATTTCTTCAACATGTCCACTTCAAATGCGCTCAGGTTTCTGAGACTTGGCCCCATACGCCCACGGCGGTAGTGCTTCTGATTATGGCGTCCCCATAGAGGGCCAGCACCCGCCCTTGCCTTTTCAACATGCGGCCCCACTTTTTTTATCGGGAGGGAGTACTTAGGTACATGTCGGCGGCGAATGCCGAACACTCCCCTGAACGTTGACCCGCTCGCTAAAAAGGGGTGCCTTATCGGACACATATACGAGGGACTGGATGAATACCTCGTGTTCAATGGGGACGGATTCATTTGAGGGGTAGCCCCGTGATGGTTGGAGTGAAGCCAACGGCCCCCGAGATGATTTTCTCGGCGTAGCCACGGATGATTTCGCCGTCGCCCACGGTGGAAATCCAGCCGTCATGCTGCGGAAACCAAAAGAGTTTCTTCGCTTGGCAATGCGCCCCCAGCCGTTGAACCATCAACTCGGCTTCAAGGTTCTGCAACGAGATTGCCAAGTCGGTACGGACGGACAGAACAGACCGAGTAAAACGGGGGAACCGCTCCTGAAAAAACTCCAAGACGCATTCCCTTTCGTACCACTCGCTGTCCTTGTCTTCCGCATTCACAACACGAAGGAAACCAGTCTTCACCCTCTCTCTTTCGAGGACGCCCATCGCCTTACCAATCTCGGTGTAAATGTCAGCGGCGAGAAGGTCTTCGTACCGCTTGCGTTCGCCAGCGTCATCAAAGAGCGTCACGAGCAAGAGCGGGTGACAACTTCTCACGTCGTACTCAAGCAGCGGCTGGCAGTTGTGTCTCAAGTTGCGGCGTCCTTCGGCTGGCATCATCACAACACGGTGAAACAACCTCTTGGACTTCCTACCGTAGCCGAGGGAGAAATCCTTGAAGGCGATATGCTCGCAATGGTCTTTGACTTGGGAGCGGCGGATGGGGTCTTCGGGCAACCTGAAGTCGGCGTCCTTCACAACGGTCAAGTCGGAGAGGCACTTGAGGGCGTAATGTGAAGCGTCATCGGTGGCGTGGTTGTTGGGGACGGGGGCATGAAAACGACTACGGCGAAACTCCAGAGAACACACGCCGTCTTTCAAAGCGGGGCGAGGAATCCAGTAGGGCATGGGGAAGGCGTTCTCATCGTGGCTTGCCCTGTACGAACGGATGGAGCCAAGTTGGCCCCATTCCTCCAGCCTCTCAATGTATCGCTTGTAGCCGTCGCCACACCTGCCCTTCCATCGTCGGCGAGGAATGTACGCCCATCGGCCATCCTCAGCCGTAGTCAGAAGCGTGTCTTGGATAAAGGCCAGCCGCTCTTGCTCCCGTGGCGGCAATGCCGATGCCTCAAGGATGGAACAAAGAGATTTCGTCACGGCGAAGTGGTCGGTTTTCAACCAACTCCGCTCCATTATGAAACGCTCTGTCCGTGTCATACTACCTCGCTCAAAAAGTGTGGACTGAAAGAATCGTATTGCTTCGGTTTCATGCCGCCTCCTTCGATTGCTCTTCGGTTATCGCCAAGAATGCGTCGGCAAGGTTGATCTTCTGCGCTACGGCTTGCCGCAATTTTGCGTCCGTAATCGGCGTAAGCGTGAACACCTTTATTGGCCGTCCCTTGCCGCCGTTCAACGACCCAATCTCGGCAACATTTCCACTCTCGATTTCTTTTGTGAACCGAACCCGTAGCGTGATTTCCACGAAGCGTGGATTTAAGCGGTGCAGGTCTCGTATCGTGAAAAAGGGTGCGGTTGGCCAAGTGATGGTTTTGTGTCTTGTTCTCATAAAGTCATTTCAAGCTGCGTTTGCGAGGCTGCGATTTGACCCAGTTTCGCCAACTCGTCGGCGATGCTGATCTTTTCAGCGGTAAGCTTTTCAATCTCGGTGCTGATAGCGGACATCCTCTTTTTTTGGTCGCCCACATACGCTCTGATTTTCTCCAGCATTGATGCCTTCGGTTGGGCGGGTGCGGTCTCGTTCAGTGAGATTTCAAACGCCGATAGGTCAATGCCGCCCTCATCAAACATCTTCAAGAGGGTCTCGGTCTTGGCTGCTCCGTAGGTAAACTGAAACTGCCGCAAGAAATCCTTGGCGAGGGAGTAGTATCCCCACGACGGCGACAGAACGACCCGACTCTGTTTCAACTTGGCGAGGACAATGGCAACCGACTCAAGCGGGATTTCCGTTCGGTTGGCGATGTCGTCCCGATGCATCGCCTTGGCGGTCTTGGCCAAGATGAAAACAGCCTTGTGGGCCTGCATCACCCGCACGGGCGCAATCAGGGTTGTTGTGTCCGTCTGCCCTACAAAAGCGGTCTTGCCGCTCAGGTCGGGGACGTTGTTCGGTGGGAGGATGCCTTCGGGCATTACCTCTCCCAAGTTCAATAGCGGTTTTGTTTCCATAGCTTTGATACGTGGGCACACTCCATGCGTGAACATTTTCGGGGATTCTTCCTCGGGAAGACCTCGGAGCCACGGTGACTACGGCGGTTTTTCTCTACCGTCGCCAGCCTTTTAGGACTGCGCTCAACTGGGGACGATTATACCGACTCGGAGGAAAAAGTCGAGTGAAAAAGTGTCGTAAGTGATTGACAATGAAAGTACTGCACAGTATTTACCCCTAAAAACACGGATGAGAGCGGCTATATTGACGTATCTTCCTGATTGATAGCAAGAAGCCTCGATTATTTGCTAAAATGGAGGCGTATGACTGTCGTAAACAGTTGATAGGCAGCGTACCGAATGGGATTGAGCCTATTCGGGTGGGTGGGAGCGGCTTCAACGACGCTATTTATGTCGTGGCCCGTGGGGGTGACACCGCTCTTTGAGTCGGCACTGGACAAATGCCGTTGCCCCCTCGGGTTTTCTTTTCTCCCCCCCCGCTACAGGCCGTTGAGGGTCGGGTTGGGGCCAAGACCTCGGGACTCGGGAAAGAAGGCTCTACAACGCCTCTGGATTGGCAGGAACGGCTACGGTGCTGGCTTTGACCTCGCAGCCGACAGCAACGTTTCCCTCACCCATTCGGAGTTGGTCTTCCCCGCCTGCTTGGCGGCGGCGTCAATCTCTTCGGCTTCCGAAGCCGTCACTCGGCAATACAACCGCCCCGCCCGTGAGGAACCCTTCGGCAACGGCGGTCTGCCTATTCTCGGCTTCTTTGGCATCGGCTCAAAAATCGTTTTCGTGGGTACAGAAAGTCATTGACTGCGGATTCAGGATACATTATTGTACCCACATAAACAAGAACAATATGAACGCCGCCCTCCAATCAGCCGTGATAGACAGCAAGACCGAGGCAAACCCGATTCCCGAAAATGCCCATTTACGGGAAAGTTCCCATGCCCAAGGGCAAGAAAACGGGAACATTCTTGAGGTTGCTTTTACCCCCGCCAATCCTCGTTTTCGGGAAAGTTCGGCCAAACCACCCCGCCGAGTCCCGAATGCCGAGCGGCGAAGCCGTGAGTTTCTGACCCCAGCCGAGGTTGAAAGCCTCATCAACGCCGCCGAGAAACTCGGGCGGCACGGTCACAGGGACGCCACGATGCTGATGATTGCCTACCGTCATGCGCTCAGGGTGAGTGAGCTTGTCTCCCTTCGGTGGGACCAGATTGACCTTGGCCAAGGACGGCTCCACGTAAAGCGGCTGAAGAACGGCAACGCCAGCACCCATCCATTGCACGGCCCCGAGTTGCGAGCCTTGCGCCGACTTCAACGGGACTACCCCGATTGCCCCTACGTCTTCACGGGCGAGCGCAAAGGACCGTTGACCGACTCCACGGTGCGGAAGATGGTGGCGAGGGCTGGGGTTGCGGCGGGGCTGGAATTTCCGATTCACCCGCACATGCTGCGTCATGCTGCGGGTTACAAGCTGGCTATGGACGGGCAGGACACAAGGGCCATCCAGTGCTACCTCGGGCATCGCAACATCACGCACACGGTCAGGTACACAGAACTCAGTCCCGAGCGGTTCAAGGAGTTTTGGCAGGACTGATGGACAACGGACGCAAAATGAAATCCGAGAACCTGAACAAAGCACATGCCACATTTGAGGCGTTCTTGAAGCAGTTGCGTGCATCCCATACCGACGCCATTGAATGCGAAGACGGGTTTGCCGAACTGCTCATCTTCAACCTCCTTCACGACTCAGCCGAAATCGGCTGGCAGTTGGCTCGGGCCAAGGAGGCAGCAAAGTGAAGTCCGTCGTACTGAGAAAAGTTCCGTACCGCATGGCGGGGAAATCTCGCCTTCTCTGGGCCTTTGTCTTGGCGCAATCCCAAGGGCTGTCGTTGCTGTTCGTTCAAAAGCCCGACGGCAACTACTCTCACGCCTTGGCGATTGCGTGCGAGAATCCGTCAGCGGGGGTCTTTGAGGACGTGGGAACGAATAATCGCTTCCCGTTGGCAACAGAAGATTTAGAGCAAGTCGCTGGCAGGCTTGAAGCCTTGGGCGACGGGCTGACAAAAGTGGATTTCCGCAGGATGTTCAAGATGGATGACGATGATTGAGAAAGGATAGAAAAGTGAAACCGATACGAAACGATAAAAACTCCGTCGTAGCCTACGAACACCAAGCCAACGCCAACCGCAAAGAACTGCGGTCAAGGTCAGGCGGCTTGCTGGCTTGGCACGACAAAACCACGGACCAAACTTTTGACCGCCACAGCAAACGGGCGGGGTTCGGAGACCAAACGGGCAAGTTCATCCCCAACGAGGATTGAAGACCAACATCAAAATCACGTTTGCTGACGGGGGCACGGCCATCGTTGCTTTCAGTTTGAGAGAGCCAGCGAGAATCGGAATCGTGGTCAAGGCGTGGGCGTTGCTCTGGCAGCGTGACGTGATGCGATGGGAGCGGACTACGGGCCTTGAGGCCGAGTACTGGTACGATGGACGGCACAAGCGAATGTGTCGGTTTGATGACCCCATCTGCCATGACTTGCTGAATATGGTCATACCGCTGTCAGTGGCCATTGAACACCGCAAGAAGGCGATGGAGGAAATGCATAGGCAGGGGCGCAGAGCCAGCGAAATCGCTGAGCAGTTGAAGATGCCCTTGCCCACTGTGGAAAAGATGCTTCAAGAATCGGCGACGGAAGCACATGCGCCGATACGATGACTCCCACTACCACGATTTCCTCTTCAACTGCCTCGAAAGTTCGGTGGCGATTGTCTCGGCTTCGGCTTGAGGCTGAAAATCGACGGCAAGCTTGCCCAGTATTGCATAATCGGATCCGATAAACTGGTAAGCGGTGATGCTCGCAGTAACCTGTTTCTTGGGATCGATCCGAACATAGAGGCGGTCGAACCTGAACTGTGCTATATCTCGCTCTGCAACAAACCAAATCGAGGAATCGGAGGATTTGACGACTGTCCAAGGCCGCAGAAATCGGTGACTGCTGAAGACCTTCTGGATGAGAAGGCCAAGCTCTTCTGGATAGTCCCCTCGCACAAGAAACGGGTCGTCTCTCTGCGATGGCTTGGCATCGGTCGCACTCGGTTTCTCGCTGGTCGTTTGGCATCCAGCAATCCCCAACATGCATACCGTGGACAGGATGACGAAGCGTCGTGACGGTCTCATAATTCAATGACACAATTCGCAGCCTTCCATTAGCAGAAATCTTCTCTGATTCTCACGCTCGGCCAAAGCGGGACGAGTTGGGAATCGGCTCATTGCGGCTTCAACTTCACGGCCAACGCAATCATCCTGTCCCCAACTGAAATGGAGCAATTTTGCCCGGGTCGGGCTGTGATTCGTGATACACCCAACTCAGAAAACGTCCCGTCGGCGTTGGTGACCCCCACCTTTATCTGCATTGTGTTGTTCCCGTCGGACGAGGCTGTGGGAGTTACGATACAATTCGTCCCCCCGCCAAGGTCAAAATGGACAGCAACCCCGCTCTGAAGCTCAAGCGAACCCAAGTCCGTCGTGTCCAAAGAAGGACTGGCGTCAGCCTTCTTCACCACTTCGGTCACAGCCGTTACCTGTCCCTCTTCAGAGGAAACGGCTGCTGCTTGCGGTTGTTGCATCCGAAGGGCCAATTGCTCACGCTCAGATTTCAGTTGAGCATTCTCCTGCTCAAGCTGCCGCAATCTTGATCCCTGACCCCGCATTCGCAGCAACTCGCTCTGATTGGTCTGTGACGCTGCAATGGCGGCTTTCAACTGGTGGGCCAAACTTTCATTGGTATCCTGCAACGATCCCATCTGGCCAAGTTGACTCAGCAGGTCAGCATTGTCGGCCGTCAGGCGGTTAATCCTGAGTTGCTGTAGTTGGAGAAGGCCAACGAACCCAAGCAGTACGGCAACCGTTGCCCCGACTTTCAGTTTTGGACTCATCGCAGTCTCATTTTGCTCCGAGCGGTGTTCACCAAGCAACTCGTTTTGCGGTGATGGCATGGTGATACCCCTCTCTATGGCCCAATCAAGGGTAATCGTCCCGAAACGATACCAAGGGTGAAGGGAATCAGCCACAATCGTGCTGTTTTCGGCTCCGCTTGTCGAAGATTTGTCAGGAAAACAAAGCACTTGCGGAGTTTTTATACCCCGCAAGTGCTTGATAGAGAATGGCGCATCCGGCAGGACTCGAACCTGTAACCTTCTGATCCGAAGTCAGAAGCTCTATCCAATTGAGCTACGGATGCGTGTTTGGACCGCGACTGGGAAAATCGCCAGTCCGGAAAAGCTTAACCTTGTCCGTCCGCGCAGATAAAGCGGAATGTGGAGCGCTGTGCAAGTGGCCGGCAGCAGCGGTGGGATTTGGTTGCCGCTTGCTGTGAGCGCGAGCAGGTTCTCAATGTTCCCGCCGGAAGTGTCTTCGCCGGCGGCGCTCCGCCAGTCGGGCCATCCACGCCGGAATGAATCCGAGCACCAGAAACACCGGCATGCAAATCAGCGACCCTTTGATCACCCAGTCCATGAACCTGGCGGTGTGCGGTTTGAAGAAGGCATCGGCGACCGGATCGTAAAGCTGCAGGCTGAGTGCGTGTATTCCCCAGGCCACCGCACCGTTGGCGAAATAACCGAACGCAGCTCCGCCCAAAGCGATGGGCGCAACCGCCACGCCACCCATCGCCAGCAACACGCCAATCGCGACGCTGCCGCAGGCCACCACGCCAATGCCCACGACCGAAACGGAAATCAAACCGTAACCAAAGATGCCGCACGCAATCACGCCGACGGCCACGTCGCCAAAGGCAATCACACCCCGCGGTGCCGTCCCGACCGCGATGATTCCTTTCGCGCCGCGTTTGCGACCCGTGGCGGGATCAACGCCCGTGGCAATATGCAGCAGGGGCCAGCCAAACAGGGTGGTTTTCGACCGGTATTCAAAGCTCAACTTGCGGCTGACTTCCGGTGAGAGGGTCGTGGTCACGCCCGCGAGGGTGGCCACCTGGTAGCGGAGTTCGCTCGCTTGCTGAAAGCGCCGGCCGGGTTCCTTTTCGAGCGTGCGGAGCACAAGTTCATCGAGCCGCACGTCCACGGCCGCTTTTTGCGAGGGCAAGGGAAAACCGGCCCAACGGCAGTTCACCGGTGAGCATTTCGTAAAAGACCACACCGAGCGAGTAGATATCGGCGCGGTGATCCACGGCGAGCGGGTTTTCAAACTGCTCGGGGGCCATGTAATGCATGGTGCCGAGAACGTGGCTGGCCTGGGTCAATTGCACCACGGGTGCTTCCGCGCCCAGCAGCTTGGACAGACCGAAGTCGGCGATCTTCACGCGGCCCTTGTGGTCCCCCAAAATGTTCTCCGGCTTGATGTCCCGGTGGACGACGCCTTCACCGTGGGCGTACTCCATCGCTTCGCAAATCTGCGACATGATGGCCAGCGCCTCCGGCGGCGTCAGCGGATGCGCCTCGAGCATCTGCCGGAGGTTCACTCCATCCACAAACTCCATGAGGAAGTAATAGATCGCGCCAGCCTGGCCGAGATCATACACGTCCACGATGTTCGGATGGTTCAACCGGGCCAGCGCGCGGGCTTCACGGGCGAATCGCTCGGCGAAACCGGCATCCTTGGAAAGCTGCTGCGGAAGGATCTTGAGAGCCACCACCCGGTCGAGTCCCCGCTGGCGCGCCCGGTAAACCGCCCCCATGCCGCCGCAGCCGACCAGGCCGAGAATCTCAAGTCAGACTCTTGAGCAATTCAGGGTGTGGCGGGGTCTGGCCCGAGGTGGCCTGCGGCGAGCGTTCGTTGGGGGGAGTCCTTGGCCTTTCGCCCAAACTCGGGAGACACCGTGAACAGAAGTACTGCGTCGAGTCGCTCGGCAACTCCGATCCACAACCTGCGCAGATTCTCAGCGTCTGCATCTTGTCCCCCATGATCCCAGTCGTCTGCCGACGACGCAAAAGTCAAACCGCCACCGCCCTTCACCGAAACCAATCTCAGGCCGACCGGCCCAGACCCACAGTCGTTTGTATCATGCGGAGTGATTCCCAAACAAAGTGAATTTGGAATGCTTACTCGCCAAGGCGCCAGGTGGCTGGCAGGGCCGGGGCACAATTCACTTCAGCTTCATTATGCTTTTGCCAGGTCGCCGGCGTGTTTTTGGATTTTGCGGATGGCGTCGGCGATCTGGTCCATGTCCTCGCGCGGACCGAGCAGCATGCTTTGAGTGAACCAGACGGCTTCCGCGCAAAGTTTCTCGTTCTGCGGACAATTCCGGTTTTGCTCGAGCCATTGTTGCATCCGCTTTTCGCCATAGACCTTTAGGAAACGCGCGTTCTTCGCGAGACCCGACACGTAAGGTTCCGTGTTCATTACGCCGTAACCGCCCGAGCAGGGCACGCCTTCCCGGCTCAACGCTTGCAGGAATTTCCCGCGGTCCAGTCCGGCGAACCGCGCTTTGTCATATCGGAACATGTAAAGATGGTAGGCGCTGCGCGTCGTGCCGGGATAGAGCTTCGCCGGTGTGATTCCGGGAATCTCCTCGAGCAGCCGGGTCAGGTAATTCGCATTTTCGGTGCGGCGGTTGGTCTGCTCGATGACGCGGGTCATTTGCGCGAGCAGCAGATTGCCTTGGAACTCCGTGAGCCGCAGATTCGAGCCGCGCGAGCCGGAGTAGGGAAAGGCCACGGTTTTCCGCATCCGGCCTTGATTGTGGAAGTTGTAGCAAATCTCCGCAAAGTCGCTGTCGTCGGTGAGCACCGCCCCGCCTTCGCCCGAGTTGAGATTCTTGCTGGCCTGAAAACTGAAGCACCCGGCCAGGCCGAGCGTACCCAGTTTGCGACCGCGCCATTCTCCGAGATGTGCCTGACAGGCGTCTTCGATCACCGGCAGCTTGTGTGTCTTGGCGACCTCCAGAATTTTGTCCATGTCCGCTGGCGAACCGCCGATATGCACCGGGAGAATGGCTTTCGTCTCCTTCGTGATCGCCGCCTCAATCTTGTTTGCGTCAATCTGAAAAGTCTCCACGTCGGTATCCACAAAGATGGGCAGCGCGTAGTTCAACACGACGACATTGTAGGTGGCCACGAAGGTATAGGGCGGAATGATCACTTCGTCTCCCGGCCCGATGTCAAGCCCGCCCAGCGTCGTGGTGAGCGCGCTGGTCCCGCACGAAGTGGCGATGCAGTGTTTTGCGCCCGTGAGCTTCTTGTATTCGTCCTCGAACCTCGCGACGGCCTTGCCGCTGCCCCGAAACCATTGGCCGCTGTGCAGGGTTTCCAGCAGTGCCTGTTCTTCTGTCTGGTCGTACACGGGCCAGCTTGGAAATCCGGTTGCGCGCGCTTTCGGGCCGCCGAGCTGGGCGGGCTTGGCCGCGGTCTGAGCGCCGCGCAGGACCGAGGGCAGGCCCAAGGCCAGTCCGGCGCCGGCCACGGACGTTTTGCCAATGAAATCCCTGCGATTGAGTTGTGCTTTCATGGTGTGATCTCCTCGGGATGCTGAACGGGGAACTGTCATATCAACTGACGGATAACTCCGCGTCCGCGTCGGGGTCAACCGAATTCAAAAAGCTTTTTTCGCCAGCCCGTTCTGACATCATGCCGCCGTTGAGTTCGGACGTTGAACGACCAACCCAAACCAGGCCATGAACCCAATGAAAACCATTCCAAGCCGTTTCACCCGGTGCTCTCCCGGTCTGCTGGCCGCAGGGGCCATCTTTTTCCTGCCGGTTGCAGATCGAGCGGTGCTGGCCGCCGACAAACCGGACCATCCGAACATCCTCTGGCTCATCGCCGAGGACTTCGGCCCGCACCTTGGCTGTTATGGCACCCGGGAGGTCTGGACCCCGAACCTGGATCAGTTGGCGGCGGAGGGAGTGCGTTACACGCGGTTCTTCACCACGTCCCCGGTCTGTTCGCCCAGCCGCTCGGCGTTCATGACCGGCATGTATCAGACCACCATTGGCGCGCACAACCACCGCTCGCACCGGGACGACGGATATCAATTGCCCAAGGGGGTGCGTCTGCTCACCGACTGGATGCGCGAAGCCGGCTATTACACGGCGAACGTGCGCGAACTGCCGACCGCATTGGGGTTCAAAGGCTCGGGCAAAACCGACTGGAATTTCAGTTACGAGGGCAGACCGTTCGACTCGGACCGCTGGAGCGATCTGAAATTGCAGCAACCGTTTTTCGCGCAGGTCAATTTCTCGGAGACGCACCGCGCGTTCCGCGCACCCAAACGGGCTGATCCCGAGCGGGTGGAAATTCCGCCGTGGACCCCGGACCATCCAGCCGCGCGCGAGGATTGGGCGAAGTATCTCGACGCGGCGAGCGAACTGGATCGCAAGGTCGGCTTGGTGCTCAAGCAACTCGAGGCCGACGGCGTGGCGGACAACACCGTGGTGGTGTTCTTCGGCGACAACGGCGCGGCCCATGTGCGGGGCAAGCAATTCTGCTACGACTCCGGACTGCACGTGCCGTTGATCATCCGTTGGCCGAAGAATTATCCAACACCGAAGCAGTTCCGGCCCGGCTCGGTGAATGCCAGTTTGCTGGGGGCGATTGATCTCGCGCCCACGATGCTCGACATCGCCGGGGCCAGGAAACCTGCCAGGATGCAGGGGCGGATTTTTCTTGGCGAACGCGCCGAGAAGCCACGCACTTATGTCTTCGGCGCGCGTGATCGTTGCGATGAAACCGTCTTTCGCTTCAGGACGGTGCGCGATTCGCGCTACCGTTACATCCGCAACTTCACCCCCGACCGCCCGTTCCTTCAGCCGAACGAATACAAACAGCGGCAGTATCCGGTCTGGACGCTGCTGCCCCAATTGCACGCCGAAGGAAAGCTGACGCCGGCGCAGGCGGCGCTGTGTGCGCCCACCATGCCCGCCGAGGAACTTTACGACCTGCAAAACGACCCTCACGAAGTCCGAAATCTCGCCGCATCACCCGCGCATCGCGCGGTGCTGCTGCGATTGCGGTCGGTGCTGGAAAGTTGGATCGAAGAAACCCTCGACCAAGGGCGACAACTGGAGCCGCCGGAACTCGCGGCACGCAAGGGCGTCACCAAGCCGCAAACCAATCCAAACACCGGTTACGCTCCCGCCAATCCGGTGCCGGCGGGGAAACCTTGAGTGGGCCGCTTGATTTGGCGCGGTTCACCTGTCTGGGGGTAAAGGCAGAAAAGGGGATGCTGCAAAAGGTGCATCGTTGAGAAACACCTCGCGACGCACGAGGACATTGACGGACAGCAGGGCCATGCGCACCGAGTTGAATTGTTTACGGCCGGTTTTGCGCCTACGGAAATGGCGTGGCCGGGTTGATGGGAGCGGAAGTGCGGAGTTGCAGCCAGGGCACATCCCGCGGCCCGCGGGGGCTGGCCGGTTTGTTGACGGCTAGGGTGTCGGGATCCAACCACTTGTGAATCTCGCTATGTCCGTCAGCGAACGACAGCCCGCAGGCGCCGTTGTGAAAGTTGCCAGGGTCGTTGCCCCAGATGATGGTGTTGAACACCACAAGGAAATAACCGTCGTCCAGAGTGGACGGACTTTCATCGAGAAACACGAACGCCTGTGCCGGCGGCGGGCGGAGGATGTCCCCGAGCTTGCGAAACGTAAAATAGGTGTAGCGGGTCTGCTCGGTGTACCAACTGTTCCCGTTCATGTTGCCGTTCATGGACATGCTTCGCACACGCGGGCCGAGCACGACGTTGCCGAGTTTGGCGACGCTGCGGTCGGCCGGACACTTGTAGATGTCGAGCGACTGATTGTAGGTCCAGAGCAACCCCGAGGGGGTCTTGAGCAGGTTGACGTTCGTGCCGTCTTGGGCGTTCACCCGAAACTGCCCGCCGATCCAGCCGGTGTAAACCGCGCCGTCGCCGTTGGGGACGAGCCGGTCATTATTGTCGTTGGCATACATCGTCCAGCAGAGCTGAAGTTGCTTGAGGTTGTTGAGGCAACTGATGCCTTGGGCCTTGGTCTTGGCCTTGGACAGCGCCGGCAGCAACATCGCGGCGAGGATGGCGATGATGGCAATCACGACCAGTAATTCGATCAACGTAAACGCCCGGCGGGCTGAAACGTCGCTCTTCATGTGGAAAGTGTAGGCTGTTCCGCGCGGTGATGCCAGTTTTTTGGAGCAGGACACCGGGAGCGCGCCAGCCTCCGGGCAATTCGGGGTTTCATTGGCCGGCGGGTTTCGCTACAACTCCGCCGTGAATTTGCCGAACAAGCTCACGGTTTCCCGGTTGGCGCTCACGGTCCTGTTTCTTTGGGCCATGTTCTCGCGCTCGCCGGTCAATGACACGCTGGCGCTGGTGTTCTTTTGCGCCGCGGGCATCACCGATTTCCTGGACGGCCGGATTGCGCGGCAGCGCAATTTGATCACCAACTTCGGCATCTTGATGGACCCGCTGGCGGACAAGATCCTGACGTGCTCGGCGTTCATCGCCCTGGTGGAACGCCACGTTGAGAATCTGCCGGAAGTGGGGATTGCGCTCGGAAGCCTCGCCTTGCGGCCCAAGGTGGAGGCGTGGATGGTGGTGATCATCGTGGCGCGCGAGCTGGCCATCACCGGTTTGCGGTTGCTGGCGGCCTCGAAGAACGTCGTCCTGGCGGCCGAACGTTACGGCAAGCACAAGACCATCTCGCAAATCGTGGCGATCATCGCCCTGCTCGTGCTCGAGGCTTACGCGGAGTGGTGGCCGTGGTTGCAGGGATTCTTCCAACCATGGGCGCCGGCGTTCGCGGTGCTGGCGGTGTGGCTGACGGTGGTGTTGACCGCCATTTCGGGTCTGCTTTATCTCTGGCGCAACCGCGGCTTGTATTTGCAGGACATGTGAGCCACCGCGCCAGTCCCTCAGTGCGGAATCAAAGCCCCCTGGACCCGGGCGCGGGCAGCGGCAGCGTTTCGCCGGGTGGCGGGGAGACCGGTTTATAGACCGCCGGCGGCAGGTTCGACAGCGGATCGGCGGAGCGGTGCGCTCGCCAGGCCCAAATCACCCCTAGCGCGAGCAACAGCAACGCCATCATCAGCAGCAGCACCAACCCCACCTGCCAGTTCATCCGCGAGAACTGGAGCATCACATAGTCGAGGACACCGCGCGACTGCGGGGAAAGCGGCGGCGGTTCGCTGAATTTCTCGGTCTGGCCCAGTTCGGCATCCAATGCGGCCATGACGCGCGGCACTTCGAGTTTCAGCAACGTGGCATAGGTGCGCACAAAACCGCGGATGTACACCGGCGCGGTGAACATGTCATAATCGCCCGACTCCAAGGCACGGATATGGTCGGTGCGGAGCTTGGTGATTTCCGCGACCGCGTGAACCGTCAGGTTTCGGGCCTCGCGCGCGGTGCGGAGTTGTTCGGCCACCGTAGGCATGTGGGCCATTTTTAGCCCGCCAACGGGCGGGTTGGCAATGCTGTAAACCTGCCCGAGAGGAAATCACCGCCTGTAGCGGCAACCCTCCTTGGTCGCCGTGAGTGAGGCCGCATCGTGGCGACCCGCATCACCTGTGAACTTCTCAACTGTCTCCTGAAGTTCCATGGCTCTTTGATTTTGCGGGAGATTCATTCCGCCAGGCAAAATGCCCGGCTTCACGGCCGGCAGGCATGCCGGCCGCCACTGCTTAACTCACCCATACGCTCGCACCGGCGTTTTACCGCAACCGCACTGGCCAGGGGCGGAGTTTGCCCCATTTCCATGCACAGAGCGCGGCATCTTGAGACGTGCAGAGAGCATCCTGCCGCTCGCGAGTTGGGAGGGACGGATTCCATCCTCTTGGGTTTGGCATCAACTACGGGCTTCAGCCGGTATCTTTGATGGCCATCTGATTAGTGCCGGACTTCAGTCCGGGGGATCAAATACCCCAAGACTTCAGGCGCTTTAGAGGCTTGAACAAATCGTGGCCAAGCCAATGAAACGGCCATTATACGCATCGCTGGTTCAACCGGCCTGCAGCCCGGTGATGGTAGGAACACTGGCGGGAAATCTCTGATCCTCCGGCCTGCGGTCATGGCAACAGTCTTGCTTGTGAGGATCTTCAAGGAGCCAGGACGTATATGAAGTTCATGCTGGAAGTAGGAGAGATTCAAAAGCACCTCGTGGAATACAACTTCGACCAATTGCTCGGCAAATCGGTCATCAAGGTAAATCAACAGGAAGTCAAACGCAGCGTTCGTCTTTTCAACGAACCCCTCAAGGAAGTCCACGACATCCAGGTTTCCGACGTGGAACGGTTGCAGGTCCGGATCGAGAAGGAGCGCAAGCTCTTGTTCGGCCAGAAGTGCCGCGTCTATGTCAACGACCGGCTCTACCGTTGTTACGAGGGCGTTTGACCCGGCTTAACGGGACGAACGAACGGGACGGAGCAAGTGCGCCTCCTGGCGCGCGAGGGTCTTCATCTGCCAGTGGGCGGCGGCGGCCGAGGCCGTCAGAATGACCAGCGGCAGCAAGGCCATGGTCAAACTCTGAAACCGGCTCTGCACCAACCAGACGGCCTGGGCGGCCGAATAAACCACGGCAGCCACGACCAGAAAACGAAACATCGCCCGCAGCACACTCACCCGGCCGCTTTCGGCGCTCTCCCGACGGCTGCGGCTGACCAGCAAAGCGACAACAGCCACCAACAACGGCAGGGCGGGAATTCCGGCGAGGATTAGAAGATTGATCGTGCTCATGTGTTTCCTTTTTGCGTCGGACCGGCTTGTTGATGTGTCCGTCCTTGCCGCCATATCTACGACAAAAGGCCCGAACGCTCAATCCAGGGCGGTTCTGAAAAACGCCCGGGGGATCACCCGGGACGACGAGTGATCCGGGGGCAAAACCACTGCGGGGATGACTCGCTCGGCATGGCCGCCCGCTGGTTTAGGATTGCTGGGCTTCCGGTTGGCCGGCGTCCAAATCCAGCAAGATGTCGCGCGGCTCGGCGCCCTTGCTCGGGCCGACGATGCCGCGATTTTCCAGTTCGTCCATGATGCGGGCGGCTCGCGTGTAGCCGAGACGCAGGCGGCGTTGCAACAGCGATACGCTTGCCTTCTGCTCGCTGCGGATGACCTCGATGCACTGCTGGATGATCTCCTCGTCCTCGTCAATCCCGCTTTCGTCGCCGTAGCTGCCCGACGGCTTGGAAAGCTGCTGGTGGATGTCCATCTCGTAGCTCGGCTTGGCCTGCTTGGCGATGAAGTCCACGATGCTGTTGATCTCCTGGTCGGTGATGAGCGCGCCCTGCGCCCGGATCAATTTGGCCGAGCCGGGCGGCAGATAGAGCATGTCACCCTTCCCCAACAATTTGTCCGCCCCCATCGCGTCGAGAATCGTGCGCGAGTCCACGCGGCTGGCCACCTGGAAGGCGATGCGCGCCGGGATGTTCGCCTTGATGACGCCGGTGATGACGTCCACGCTCGGCCGCTGCGTCGCCACGATGCAATGAATCCCCGCCGCGCGCGCCATTTGGGTGATGCGCGCGATGGCCATCTCGACGTCGGCCGGCGCCACCAACATCAGGTCCGCCAGCTCGTCAATGATGACCACGATGTAGCTGAGCTTCTCCGGAATGACGATGTCCTCCTCGCGCGGCACGACGATTTCCTCGTCCACCTCGACCGCGAAACCTTCCGCGCCGGGTTCGACCTTTTCCTTCTTCGCGTGCAGGGGCAGCTCGAGTTCCTGCGGCGGCAGTGGCTTGTTCTTCGGGCGCGAGTTGAATGAACCGATGTTGCGCACGCCGACGCGCGCGAAGATCTGGTAGCGTTTCTCCATCTCGTTGACGACCCAACGCAGCGCGAGAATGACCTTCTTGGGATCGGTGACGACGGGGACGACCAAGTGCGGCAGCGCGTTGTAATGCTGCAACTCGACGACCTTGGGATCAATCATCACAAACCGCAAGTTGTCCGGCGAAAAGCGAAACAGCAGCGACGCGATGATGGCGTTGATGCAAACGGACTTGCCCGCGCCCGTCGCGCCGGCGATGAGCAGGTGCGGCATCTCGGTCAGGTCGGCCACGATCGGATGGCCATAGACGTCCTTGCCCAGCGCCACCGGCAGGCGCGCCTTGGTGTTGCGCCACTCGTCCGTTTCGAACAGGTCGCGCATGATGACCTTGGTCTTGACCGGGTTCGGAACTTCAATGCCGACCGAGCTTTTGCCCGGCACGGGCGCAAGGATGTGAATGCGCTCGGCCTTGACCGCCGCGGCGAGGTTGTTGTTCAGCGCAGTAATCTTCTCGAGCTTCACACCGGGGGCGGGGTGCAACTCGTAGCGCGTGATGGTCGGGCCTTTGGTGATGTCGCCCAAGGACACTTCGATGTCGAACTGCGCGAGCGTTTGCTGCATGAGCCGGGCGTTGGCCATCAATTCCTCGCGCGACTCCGTGGGCTTCACGGTCATGTCCGGATGCTGGAGGAAATCCAGGGACGGCAATTGATAATTGCCGATGAGCGGCGTGGCCGCGACGGTGATGGGCTTGGGCTTCTTCGGTTTCGGCCGGGTAAGGCCGGTGATGGTGATGGCCGGCTCGGGCTTCTTTTCCGGCGGCTTGTCCTCGGCCGGTTTGGCCTCAGCCTCGCTGTCGGCGGCGGCCTTGTCCTCGGATTTCGATTCGCCGTTCTTGGTTTCGGCCGGTTTGCCGAGAATGTCAGCGGTCGTGGCCGCGCCGATTTCCTGCGGCGAGATGACGACGACTTCGTCGGCGGGCTCTGGTTCCTTGACTGGAGGGACAGGTGCGGGCTTTTTGGTGCGACCGGGTTTGACTTGCGGCACACTCAGGTCGCGCACCTGTGGTTCGGGCACGGGCTGCAAGTCCGCCCCCAGACCGGACCGGGCCACCTCCTCCTGCAACCGCCTGGCCTGTTTCTCCAATTCGCGAGCGCGACGCTCCAGCGCGGCTTCTTCATCCGCGGCCTCCTCGACGGCGGCGGCGCGTTTTCCAGTCACCAGACCGCGCAACCATTCGCCCAAGCGGAAGTTCGTGAGGAAGAGCAGGCTCACCAGGCAGAGCGTGCTGTAAATGATGGTCGCACCCGCCGGCCCGGCCAGGCTCAAGCCGAATTCGTATCGCTCGGTTTGCCCATAGGTCAACCAGCCCAGCATTCCGCCCGCACTGTGCGCGCCGATGCGTTCATGCAACTGCCCCAGTCCCCTGGCGTTGGTCATCAGATGCAGCAGACCCGTGAGGGCGATCAACATGACGCCGGTCCACAGGGCTGACCAGCGCAGCCGCTCCTTGAGATGCCGGAGAAAATCGAACAAGTACGCCGCCCCAAACAGCACGAACAACAAGGGCAACAGATAGGCCGCCGCGCCCAGGGCAAAGAAAAACACCCAGGCAAAGTACGCCCCCAGCCGGCCGATCCAGTTGTGCGCCGGCTTGGCGATCTCGGTCGTCAGGAACGCAATGTCATTTCGCTCGAAGGACAACTGGGCCACCGCCAGCAACAGCGCCGCAGCCAGCAGCACTACGCCGATGATGTCGCCGAAGCCATGAGCGGAATCGGGTGAAGCCTTTCGTGACACGACGGCAGGGTAACGCCGGGGCGCGGCGACTTCAAAGTTGAAATTGGCGGTTGATCCAGCTTTGGCCAAACGAACCCGCCCGTTCCGGGCCAACCCCCCATCGTTGCCACGTTGGTGTAACGCTTGTGTTGAGACTTCACTTTGTTAGCTTGGGTTTGCCGATGCCGAAGAAAACCTCCAGCCGGTTCCGGACGCTGCTCGAGCAGGCCGAGGCCTTCATTGACGATCGCAAGCTCGCGATGGCCGGCGAGGCGCGGCTGTCGTGGCTGCAGAAGTTCGTGCATTTCTGGATTCTGGTGGGCCGCGGCTTCGTCCGCAATCGCTGTCCGGTGCGCGCCTCGGCCCTGGCCTACACCACCTTGCTGGCGTTGATTCCGCTCCTGGCCGTCGGCCTGGGAGTTTCAACCGGCCTGCTCAAAAGCAGCGAACAACAGACCGCCGAATTGATCCGCAACATCGTGAACCAGGTCGCGCCGCAACTGGACCTGCTTCCGGTGGGCGGCGAGGAGAAGGCCGATGCCACCCGGGCGGTGGTGGACATGGTGCCGCTCATCCTGCAAAGCGAGGGCGCGGAGCAAAAGCAATACATCGCGGAATTGGTGGATCGCATCCTGCCCGCGGCGCCGGCCGGGGAGAGCGAGCGCCGGGCCTGGCAGGACACGCGGGAGCGGGTCAACCAGCAGGTCCAGGACGGACTGGTGGAGCTGCTGGACGCGAGCGAAAGCCGCCGGGCCGAACTGATGACCGCCTTGGTGGACGAGGTGCTGCTGCTGCGTTCCAATGACCGCGTGGTCGGCCAGATCCAGGGTTTCATCCAGAACATCCACAGCGGCGCGCTCGGACTGACCGGCACGGTGTTCCTGATTTTCATCGCCATCGGCCTGTTGAGCAACATCGAGGGCACCTTCAACGACATCTGGGGCGTGCCGCGCGGGCGCGCCTGGCTGGCGCGCGTGGTGCAGTATTGGGCCACCATCACGCTCGGGCCGATGCTGATGTTGCTGGCCATCGGCCTGACCATCGGGGGACGGCTGGAAACCGCCCAAGCCTGGCTCCAACGCTGGATGCCGTACCTCGGCTCGACTCTCATCAATTCCACCTCGCTGCTCGCGCCGTTTCTCATCCTCACCGCGACGTTCATGCTCATTTACATGCTCATGCCCAACACGCGGGTGAGCTGGCAGGCGGCGCTGGTCGGCGGTCTGGTGGGCGGCCTGCTCTGGAATCTCAACAGCCAGTTCAACGTGCTGTTTGCCTCAAAAGTCGTCACCGCCGGAAAAATCTATGGGCCGTTGAGCGCGGTGCCGGTGTTCTTGATTGGCCTTTATTTTTCCTGGCTCATCCTGCTCTTTGGCGCGCAGGTCAGCTACACCTTCCAGAATCGGCGGGCTTACCTGCAGGAAATCCAGGCCGAAACCGTCAACCAGCGCGGACGGGAATTCGTCGCCCTGCGGCTCATCACCTGCATCGGCCAGTGGTTTCAACGCGGACACGGCCCGCCCACTTTGTCTGAGGTCACGGAGGAACTCGGGGTGCCGACCCGCCTGGCGCAACAGGTGATGAAGACGCTCGTGGCCGCGAAACTCGTGGTCGAGGTGGCCGGCCCGGAAACCGCCTATGCCCCCGCGCGGCCGCTGGAGACGATCAACTGTCACGAAATCCTGGTGGCCATGCGCGCCACCAGCGGCCAGGAACTGGCCACGCGCGATGAACCGTCGCGCGATGAAGTGTTCGGCGAGTTTGCGCGCATTCAGGCTGCGGAGAAACAAGCGGCCTCGGCGGTCACCGTGCTCGCCCTGGTCAACCGCGCCCAGGCGCGGTTGGAGCTCGGACCGCGTTCCAATGCCGCATCGCCCGCGCCCGCCGCAGCCACTTTCTCCACCTCGACCGGCGCATACGAAACCACCCTTGAAACCTCCAAAGAAATGCCCAGGGAAGCTGTCGCTGCTTCGCCCCGAACCGAGGCAGATTCATCAGGAGAAACAACCGTTGCCGCCGGTCCGGCGTCCGTCAGCGAAAGCGTCGAGCCAGGTCCGGTCACCGCCCATTCCTCCACCGACGACAAGCAAACTTTTCCGTTATGAACATCGGCGTGCCCAAGGAAATCAAAGACCAGGAATACCGCGTGGCGTTGCTGCCTTCCGCGGCGTATCAACTCACCAAACGCGGCCATCAGGTCGTGGTCGAGCGGGGCGCCGGCGTGGGCGCGGGCTACCCCGACGCCGAATACGAGCACGCTGGGGCGAAACTCGTGGATTCCCATGCCGCGGTTTTCGAGCAGGGCGAATTGATCGTGAAGGTCAAAGAACCGCTGCCCGGCGAGTATGAACTGCTGCGACCCGGCCAGTTGCTTTTCACCTACCTTCACCTGGCGGCGAGCAAATCACTCACCGAGGCCCTGCTGAAATCCGGCGTGACCGGCATCGCCTACGAGACCATCGAGGTGAACCGCCGGTTGCCGTTGCTCGAGCCCATGAGCGAGATCGCAGGACGCATGAGTGTGCTGGTGGGCGGATATTTTCTGGCGAAACATTTTGGTGGGAGCGGCGTGTTGCTGGGGGGCGTGCCGGGTGTGTTGCCGGGAAAGGTGGTGGTGCTCGGCGGCGGGGCTTCCGGCATCAACGCCGCGCGCATGGCCCAGGGTCTCGGCGCGGACGTGACGATCCTCGAAGTGGACCTCGAGCGGATGCGTTTTCTCGACATTACATTGCACACGGCGCACACGCTGTATTCCAACGAGGCGCACCTGATGGATTTGCTGCCGGACGTGGACTTGTTGATCGGCGCCGTGCTGGTGCCGGGTGCGAAGGCGCCCAAGCTCATCCATCGCGAAATGCTCCGCCGCATGAGGCCGGGCAGCGTGCTGGTGGACATCGCCATTGACCAGGGCGGTTGCGCGGAGACTTCCCGCCCGACCACGCATCATGATCCGGTCTATGTCGAGGAAGGCGTGACGCATTATTGTGTGGCGAACATGCCGGGCGCTTACGCCCGCACCGCCACGCAGGCGCTCACCAACGTCACCTACCGCTACGTCGAAACCCTGGCCGATCACGGACTGGCCGAGGCGTGCCAGCGTCATCCGGCCTTGCTCGGTGGCATCAACGTGATGAACGGCAAGCTCACCCACAAAGCCGTGGCTGAGGCACACGGGATGAAGTGGGAAGTGTCTAAACCCGCCTAGTCCCGCGTACTAGCAGGTTGTTGAAATAGTCTCACGCAAATTTGAACAGGCCGCATTGACTTGCGTCTGAAATCCATGCGCGGAAAACCTCAAGCCCAGCCGGACTTTCTGACGGTCATCAACCTCAACGCCAG
>WYBW01000090.1 GCA_011525685.1 Verrucomicrobiia bacterium | reverse complement strand
GCTGGCGTTGAGGTTGATGACCGTCAGAAAGTCCGGCTGGGCTTGAGGTTTTCCGCGCATGGATTTCAGACGCAAGTCAATGCGGCCTGTTCAAATTTGCGTGAGACTATTTCAACAACCTGTTAGTATGAGTTCCGTTCGGTTCTTTGGTCTTGCCTGAGTCTTCTTTCTTGAGTTTGCCGACCTTGAATTGCGCTTCGGCATATTCGCCATCGCGATGGCTGCGCACGATGAACGCCTTCGACAACGCGTTTACCGCCTTCGTGCCGACGCCGTTCAATCCGACGCTGAATTGGAACACGTCGTCGTTGTACTTCGCGCCGGTGTTGATGGTGGACACGCAATCCACGACCTTGCCGAGCGGGATGCCGCGGCCGTGATCGCGCACGGCCACGCGCGTGCCGTCAATCGTGATCTCGACCTCCTTGCCGAAGCCCATGATGTATTCGTCAATGGCGTTATCAATGACCTCCTTGAGCAGGATGTAACAGCCGTCGTCGTAATGATTGCCGTTGCCGATGCGCCCGATGTACATGCCCGTGCGCAGCCGGATATGCTCCAGCGAACTGAGCGTCTTGATCTTGCTCTCGTCGTAATTGTGTTTGGTTTTTTCGGACATAGAAATTGATATGGAGAAGATGGGAGAAAAACGAACAGTAGGAAATGCGAAAGTGAAGGCCCCTGCGCCTGAATCCCCATTGCAGCACTGGCAAAAGAATCTTTTCCCCCGATCCTAGCGGCGGTGAACGCGCCGCACTCCAGACGCTCCGCGCGGTTCAGAGAAACCAATCACTGGCGAGGCGTTTGTAGATCGTCATTGGGTGCCCACCCTGGCGCGATAATTGAACCGGTCGTTCGGCGCGGCGTCGCCGTTGAGCGTAAGGTCCGTCCAATCGCCGGCGGCGATGCAATTATCCGCCCATTTGAAGTCAAGGGTAGTTGGAGGTGATTGCAAGCCCAACGCTTTCCAGGGAATCGCCAGTTCCAGTTCGTTTCCGGCCATGCGCGATTGCACCGTGCGTGGTGAAGACCAAGTGAAACGGTTGCTGGAATTCTGTTCAAGCGAGCCGGCTGCCGTCCGATTGATGACAAAGTCATATCCCAGCCAGCCGGTCTTTGGGTTCGCGTCCGTGTCGACAAACAGCAGCATCCAGTTTGTGCCTTGCGGCGTGGTAATAGGTTCGTGGGTGCGGACGTAAAACCACGCGGTTTCCCTGTCCCAACTGAACTTGGCAGCCACAATGTCGTTCCGGCCGGTGTCGTTGCGGTAAGTAACTTTCGCATCCCAACCGCCATGTTCGCGGCGGGCAGGATCACCGATGGTGTCGCGGAACTCCGGCTGCACCTCGCGCCAGTCCTCGAATCGTCCATCCACATTGATCGGGCGCGGCTTCGTCTCAGGTGGTGGTCGCGCGCCTTTGTAACGGCGGACGTAACTTACCAGTTGGTAATAGTAATCGTCGCCGTGGCCGCCACGCATCGGCTCGATGTCGCGGCTGTGTTCTTGGTCAAACTGGTCCACGAACATCACCGGCAACTTGATGCCGTTGAATTCGGCGAAGCGGCCCATGATCCATTCGTTCCAGCCGGTGACGAAAATGAAACGCGGGTCTTGCTTCAAGGCACGCTCCCATTGTTCGGCGACGTTTAAGCCGTAACGCACGGCATTCGGCCTAATGTCCCGCGCACCACGATGGAAGCTGCGACCGTGCGCGCCCGGTTCGCTCATGGAGCCGAGGCGGCCCTTCACTGCGTTTTGTCCCACGCCAACGGACATTTGTTCCTTCTGCCCGGCGGAATTGGTGAAAACGTGTTGAGGATAAATTTCCAGCCAGCTCCACATGTCCGGCTTGGTCTGGCCGCGAAAATAGTCCGGCTGCGGCGCGCGGAACGTGAAGAAGTCCAACATGGCCTGCGTATCGGCATCCGTGTGCGTGAGGCGCAAGGTCCGGTCGCCAGCCGTGGCTGCACCATTGGTAAACGCAGTGCCGCGGTTGAACTTGTCCTCGGTGTGACTCCACCAACCGATGCGACCGTCCGGCACGGATGCCTCCAAGTAATACGTTCCGGGCGGGAGCGGTGCGTTGAGCCTCAACCGCAGCCATGTATTGTCACCGACGTTTTCAAATCGCTGCGAAAGCAGTTGTTCGCCGGCGGGGCCGTTGGTCCTCAAAGTCAGCGTCACCGCGCTGTTGGTGGTGTGCCACGTGGCGAACCGCGCACTCACCGCTTGCAGCATCTGCTCGGTGGTGAAGCTTTGGCCAAGCGTATGGTCGGGATGGAGTTCAGCGGGCACGCTCTGATGCGCGTTCTCCTCGCCGGTGAAGATGAGTTCCGGGTCGGCGAGAATCAGCGGCTTTCCTTCCCAGCGAAACCACAAGTCAGGATGCAACCCCGGCTGATAGAGGTCGCGCCAGAGTTCGCGCACGACTTTCGACGGACTCCAGAAAGGCGTGAGGAAGGCCACCTGCGGTGTGCGATTGCCCAGTCGCCGCATGTCCGCCCAGACCCGCAGCAGCGCGCGATACCAGTCGCGGTAAGTGATCTGGTTGGTGACATCGAAAATCACCACATCCACGCCCGCGTCGCCGAGCATTTGGGCGTGTTTGCGCAGGACGCCTTCGTCGTTCGTGAGATAGTAGCCAAAGAGTGATTCGCCCCAGTGGTGCGGCGCGTGCAACGGCCCCCACAGCGGGCTATCGGGCTTTTGCATCGCGTCCGGGTCGGAGGCGAGTATCCTGGTCACATCGAACGGTCCGCCTTGGATGTGTTCGCCGAGCCAAAGGAAATAGAAAATGCCCACTGTCCGATCACTGCGCGGCGCGGGGACTTCAGGATAAGTCGGCACGCTGCGGCCCAGCGCGTCCGTGGCGACCCAGGTGTCGGAGTAATTGTCCCACGGGGCGGCGCCAAGAAGCTTGAGCGGCGCAAGCAGCAAAAGGATCAAGAGCAGGCTTTGGCTAAGGATTTGCCTGTCGCTTGCCGAGACCTTGCTGGTGATTCCTGTCTTCATTCCCTCATGGTTGCAGGTAAAGCTGTCGGCCCACCTCGCGACTGGCCGAAATCGTCTCCGCGTAAGGCGTGTCCGCGATATCCACAAAGCCGATTTGGTAATTCTCCTCGTCGTAAACCCGGCCTATGGTGGGTTGATCCATGTATTGAAACCAGTGCGTGCCGACGAACTGGCGATGCTTCAGGGCACCGAGCACGTAGTCCTTGTAACTCTGCGCCCGCGCCGCCTGGTTCTCCACGGGCACCAACCCGGTGTGAAACAGGCCGCGATCCAACGCGCCGAAATGGAATTCGCCGATGATGAGTGGCTTGTCGCTGCTCGGATTCTTGAAGTCGGCCACGCTGCGCTTGTAAAAGTTGTAGCTGATCACGTCGCAGTACTTGCCGGCGGCCAGATCAGCCAAGTCGTTCACCCACGCAAAACGGCAGCCGAGATAGAGTTGGTTCGGCGCCACGGCCTTGATCGCCTCGCGCACGGTGAGGAAGTATGTTTCAGCCGCCTTGGTGTAAAACGCAGTCAGATCAGCACGCGCCTTCCACTCGTCCGGAGCGGTGCGCTTCTCAAGCAGCGTGTCCCACGAAGCGTGCGTCGTGCCCCAGACGGCGTTTAACTTCTCGATGTCAACGTACTTGGCCTTCAGGTCGGCGATCAATTCCCGTTTGGCAGCCTGATCCGGCGGCGACCTCAACGCCGCCAGGGCCAGGGACGTTTCATTGCCCCACGACATTTCGTTGTCGGAGAAATATCCGATGCACCAAGGATCATTGGCGCTGGTGTTCCGTTTACCGGCCATCGCGCGGTGCAGGGTGTTGGAGAAGCTGGGGTCGAATACATCCGGGAACTTGCCCCAATAGCCTTCGCTGCCCTCGATCCTCTTGGTGCCGCCCGAACTGAGGTTGTCAGTGTAGGGCGTGCGCCGCATGAGAAACACCGTCGAGTCCGACCAGTTGGCAATGGTGTTCAGCCCCCAACTGCGCAGACGGAGATGAATCACCTCGGCATACGTGTTTCGCCAGTCGGGGCCGTACTTGCGCTTCAGATTCGCCGAGGAGAAGGCGAAAGATTGCGGAGAACGCCCGGCGTAATGCCCCTTGAGCGCGTAACCCTTCGAGAGGAACTGCCGAAACTCGTCCTGAGCGCCCGGGAAATCCTCGAACCAATGTTCGCGTTCCTCGACGGGCGTAAGGTCCATCAACCGCACACAATCAATGCCATGCGAAAAGAAAAGCCGACCTTCGGGGTCCACGAGCCACCACTTGCCGTTGTGTTTTTCCGTGCGAAAAAAGCCGGTGGCTTGAAGCTGCGGGCCGTCTGCCCAGCCGCCGAATTGATTCCAATGCTTTGGCCCGGGCTGCGCAGCGATTTCTCGGGCCTCGGTTTCGCGGCGCTGTTTAAGCTCGGTCAGCGAATGAACCTTGCCGGGCCAGTCCTTGTGCTTGTACTGACCGAACGTGTCAATCAGCGGAAAGAAAGGGTCGGCATCCGTGACCCAGGCCGTGGGGGGCGTGTAGCTGCCGCTGGCGCGAAGCTCACCAATCTCGAATACGTGAACCTCCTTGGGCTGATTCACGAAGAGCAGGATTTGCGTGATGTTCGAGGCGTTCACCGTGCCCGGTCCGCCGGCCGAAACGGGATACCCGCGCAGGCCGAACAGCTTTCCGCCAAGCGTGTCGTCGCTGGCGCGACGCAGAGAAACTCGCAACGTGCCGCGCTGGCCGGCGTTGAGCGACAGCGAGCCATTGACGCAGTTCCTGGCACCATCCGCGCCGGGGTTGTCCACGCGACAATTCAACGTGGCGCGATTTGTGCCGATATTCCGCACCTGCACCAACACGTCCGCGAAGGCTGACAAGTTCCAGTGCCCATCAAACGCCGGGAGCGTCACGCCGGGCCAGCGATCCTTCTTGCCGGTAGTCAGCCGCAGTGCGGCATCTTCATCGGGCCGCACGACCACGACAGTTGCGTCGCTGGTGGGAAATCGTGCGAGGTCCTTGGCGTAATCGAAGCGAAAAAGAGTCTGCTCGGCGGCGAAGACGGACGTTACGCCAAAGAGCGCGGCCAGGGCTTGCCATGGAAACATTCGGCTATTCATGCGAATCACGATGTTGAGGATCGCACCGCCATTCGGAATTCAACCCCGCGATCCCTTGAGGCTTCCGTGCAGATTGAAACGCCTGCGCAAGCAACAGGCAAGCGCCAACGTCGTTGCCGCAGAAATGACTCGATTGCTTCGACCCGCTCCACCGTCATGCCGTGAATTGACGAGACTCATCGGATCTGCCGATTCGCCCAGTCTTCCCGGATTTACCGTTGCTCCAATATCCGGAAGAAGGATTGATTGGCGTTGGTGTCCAGCGGGATGATGACCCGCCGGGAGTAACCGAAGTCGTAGGTCGTTGCGTTTGAAACGCTGCTCCACCCATTCAAATCGCCGGTTCGCTCGACGGTGTAAGTCCAGCCCGAAGCGGAGCGGAAGATCAGGGAAAACGTGCCGTCGCGGACGGTGATGGAGTCAGTGACTTCCAACGGAGGTTCATCGAGGCTGGGTACGATGGGCGCGGGCACTGGTTGTCCCGAGCCGCGTGGCACGGCCACTCCGGGCAGGTGCTTGGGCACGGTGTTGGGCGGCAAGCCTTGCGTGATGCGGGCACACAGCGGGTCGTCGGCAGGTGGTGGGGGAGTGAAGATCGCCAGACCATCTGAACTGGTCACCACCGTTTGCAGGACGGTGCCGGGTTCATCGCACGGTCCTTGCACGAGTTGAACGGTCACACCACCAAAACGCTGCTCGCCGGGGTCTGCCAGACCGTTGGTGTTGGCATCGGCAAAGACGAGCACGCGCGGGGTTGCGCCGGGTGGTGCGAGAGGGAAGTCCACGGTCGTGATGCTGCTGACGACGGGTATCTGTGCGGTGTTCGTCATTTGCACGTCGGGACGCGTCATCGTGATACGATACTCGCCCGGCGCAATTCCCACCAAGGTAAAGGAACCGTCGGAAGCTGTGTTCAGTGAGGCGATAAGCGTGTCCGCCAGGGTGCGGATTGCGATGGGCGTGCCGGACAGGACATCGTCCCAGGCAGGGTCGTAACTGCCGTTGCCATCAGCATCCACGTACACCCGACCGGTCAGGGTCTGAGTCTCGGTGCGCTGGTAGCCGAAATGCACCTGTTCGGGTGTCGCAATGCCATCCAGAGATCGCAGGACATTCGTGCTGGTGGTGGGCGTGTAACCCGGCGGCAGGGTGATCGCCACGCGGTATTCGCCCACCGGCAGTTCATCGAAGCGGTAGAAACCAGTGTTCCAGCTTGCGCCCATCGTGGTCTGCGTATTTGTCACCACGGCGCCGCTGGCGTTGTACAGCGTGACCGTCAGACCGTTGTTCCCGGGGACTCCGGTTTCGTTGCAGTTGACCCCGTTTCCGCGCAGACCAAGGGGCGCACAGACATCCAGGAACGCATAGCCATAGAGGCTCTGCAGGTTGGCCGGATTATAGGGATAGGTTACGACCGCGTGCGTGCCGCTGTTGATCGCCACCACTTTGCTGTGGGTTGGCCAACCCTCCAGGCCGGGTTCAGGAAGGATGCGCACTTCGTAAGTGCCGGGTTGGAGCGTGGTGAAGACGGTCGTCGCCGCCGGGGGCGCAACCGCCCGGGTCTCGACCAATCCCTCACTGTTGTGGATTTCCACCGTGGCCGGAAACCCGGCACCGAGCGCCTCGCACACCACGCTGATGGACTGGGCTGGATTCACGCTGAAAGTGGCTTCCGCGAAAGTTTCGTTGGAGATGGAAACAATTCGCGAGCTCGGCGAGATGATCGCGTTCGTGGGCAAGTACTCGGTCAGAGCAGTAATCGTGTAAGTACCTGCATCCAAGACTTCCCACGTTTGGCCATCCAACCCGGTGACTTCCAAGCCGTCAACGAAACCTCCCTGCAAGCGGAAGAAGATATTCCCCACCGGCACGGTCTGGCCGCCGACGGTCTGCTCCGCCCGGATGGTCAGGCGGCCGCGGCGCTCCACCAACCAGTCTTGGAAGACTGTGCTATTGGGCGGCAGAGGGAACACTCGGAAGTTGGAAGCAAAGCCGCCGGCAGTTACGTAAGGCCACGGCGGGTTAAGGCCTAGGCCCTTGTTCTCGCTCGGCGACTGTTCGAGGAAGACATAATTGCCGTCGGCATCCGTTGTCCGGAACTGGATCGGCGGGCCGCTCAAGTTCAAGATGGCATTCGGTACCCCTGCCCCACTGGTGTTGACCACCCGCCCGCTGACAGTGCCGCCGCGCGCGAAGGGTGCGTGCAGGTTCATCAGCGGCGCACCCGCACCCAGCCAGACCCATTCAAACTTACGTTGCGGAGGGTAAAGTCCGGGGGCGGATAAGTACAGGAAATAGGTCCGCTGGGATGGCAGGAGCAGGCTAAACAACCCGTTACTGTCGGTCGTGATGGTTTGCCAGGGAACCTGATAGCCGAAGTATTGCAGTTCCAATCCCGGCAATGGCTCTTCGCCCGGCTCGGGAAAGCCGGAGCCATCCAGATCAATCCAGGCCCGTCCGGTAATGAAGCCATACCCGTTGGTGGGAGATTCATGCAGGCCGAAGTTGACCACTGTGCCGCCATTGGTGCCCATCGGCACCGCCACTGGATTGACCGTCGTGGCGATATGGTTGCTGGCCGTGACGCTGATTTCATAGATGCCGGCGTCTCCGGTGAAGATCGCAAAACGTCCCAGCGCGTCCACGTTCGTGGTGAGCAGGAAGCCCGGTCCGGAGACTGTGACGAGCGCGCCCGGATGACCGGACTCGCCAATCCCCAGGATGCCGTCGGCGTCCAGATCGCCCCAAACCACTCCATTGAGGTTGGCCGGCTCGATTACCGTCACTGGAAATTGCAGGCTGGCACCGCTGTTATTGTTGCTGGCCGTGACCGTGACGGTGTAATCGCCTTGATTGGTGTAAACATGCTCGACTTGAGCGCCCGCCGCCTGCTGACCATCACCGAAGTTCCAACGGAAAGTGACGCCGGTGCCATTGGTGACCGAGGCGCTGAAGGTCATGGAATTGCTCACGTAGCCCAAACCACTGTGGTTTGCGCTGAGGCCGGCAACGGGCACATCCACCACGCCGCCGGCCGCATAAGCCAGCGAAAACTCCGAGGTGCTGCCGTCGGGATGCGTGGCCGTGGCGGTGACGAACTGGTTGGGCGGCAGCGTCACTGGCAGGACTACTTCAAACACCGCGTTGTTGCTCGCGTCGGTCATGACTTGGGCTTCGCCGAGGTAAAACTCTCCTTCGCCGTAACCCGTGGCATCCGGCGAGGTGCTGGAGTAGAAATCCAGAGTGAACAGCGTGTTGGGATGGCTATTCAGCGTGCCCTGAATGATTGTCGTGCCATTGTTGTAGGCTTGCGCAAATGTGATCACGGGAAAGTTCTGCAGGTTATTCCCGCCAGTGTCCACGTCGCCGGGGTCGTTCAGGTTCACGCCATCGGGCCAGCGCAGGTCAATGCCCAGTCGGGAATTGGCGTAGGTGCGATTGCCGCGAATCGTGTTTCTCAGGCCGGTGTTGCCCACTCTTACACCGCTGAAGAATGCCGATACAGTGCCGTTGTGGGCGATGATGTTGCCCTCGCCCGACCCGGTGCCGCCAATGACGTTGTCGTTGCCCGACAGGAAAAGCCCGTTCTGCCCATTGCCCAATGGCGTCACGCCATCCGCGCCCACGCCAATCCGGTTGCCGATAATCAGCATATTGGACGAATGGGTGCTGATGCCTTCAATGGTATGGCCCGAGATGACGTTATCGCGGATGATGGCAGAGGGAAACAACGTCCCGCCGATGCCGTAATTGTTGGGCAGGGCGGCCAGACCGGTGGCGTTCACCCCCATCCAGTTCCCGGCAATGATCGTGGGCGGCGCGCCGGGGTTGGGCAGGTTGTTAAAGTAGATGGCGTAAACCGCCACATTGGCGTTGCCGGAGATCAGGTTGCGTTCCAGTTCATCGGAGACGCCGTCGCCGTTAGTACCGATGCGGTTACCATGACCGCCCAGGTGGATGCCGGCGCGCGGCGAACTGCCGGTGCCATTGGGGATGGCAAACATGCCGCTGATGTCGGTGCCGATCTTGTTGCCGGCGACAACATTGTTGCGCGCCCCGGTTTGCTGTAGCATGACGCCAAAATCAATGTTGCCGGAAATCAGGTTGCCTTCCAATTCATCGGAAACGCCGTCGCCATCCGTGCCGATGAGGTTGTCGTAAGCGACATAAACGCGCACGCCTTCCGTCTGAATGCCCACGCCGGCGGTGCCGTCGGCGTTCGTGCCAATTCGGTTGCCGGAGATGCGGTTGTGGTGGCTCTCGTTGAGGTTGCTTGTGCCGGTCAGGTTGAGGTTGAGAATGCTGCCACTGATGACGTTGCCTTCCAGCGCATCGCCCTGCCCGTCGCCGTCCGTGCCGATGACGGTGTAGCTGGCTTCCTGCACCAGAATACCGACGGCGGCGACGGTTTGATTGTTTGTGCCCACGGCCGCTGTCCCCGCCGCATTCAGGCCAATGTAGTTGCCCATGATCTTGTTGCCGGTGGTGGCGGGCTGGTAAATCCAGATGTTCTGCTCGACGTTGGCGGAGATGACGTTGCGTTCGGCCGAATCGTTCACGCCGTCGGCGTTGGTGCCGATGCGGTTGTTGCTGGAGCCGCCGTCAATCCAGATGCCGCGCCTGTTGGCAACCCGTGTATCTCCGGCAAGATTGACGCCAATGTAGTTACCATAAATCCAGTTGTCCCCGCCCGTTTGCAGGCGGATGCCGCCAGCTAAGCTGCCAGTCACAAAGCCATTGACCACCAGCCCGCGCACGACGCTGTTGCCGCCGGTGAGGGTGAGGCCGACGGCCTGAGCACCCGCCAACGCGCCGTTGAGTTCGATCAGCGGCGGGCCGGTGTAGCTCGCACCGCCCTGGCTCCAGCCGTCTATGGTCACGGGGCCGGTGATGGTGGGCAGGGCAGAGGTGGGCTGGATGGTTTGTTGGGAGCCGGTGGCGTTGATGGTAAAGCTAATCGTGTCTGCGCCGGGGTTGGCGTTGGCGTCCAGGATGGCCTGGCGTAGCGAGCCGGGGCCGCTGTTGTCGGTGGTGGTGACGGTGAAGGTGCCTGCGGTCGCGTTGAATGTCAGCAGCAAGGTGGCCGCTGCTGGGCCGACGCAAGTAATCAACTTGGTGTACAGGTTGACGAAATAACGCACGCACGACCGTTTCCAAATGGTGGATTTCACTTCGCGAGCTTGCCTTCACCAGGTCAAACAGCAAAGGCAAAACTACGGCAAAGCCAATTTTGAAAAGCGCGCAAAAAGCTTCTGCGAAGTCTTCGGTGCCCACAGCGCTGATCAGAATAGTGCAGCGCTCACCTTCTCCATGGACAACACCTCGACCAGGGCTTCGAATACAGCCGTATCTCTGCTGCCGGTTCACCGGCTCGAAATGTTCAGGCCAGACTCTTCACCCGCCAATCCAGTCCTGATACAATTTGTCCAAACCCGCCTCCTTTGGATCGCCCGCAAACCAGACCACGCGATGCCGGATTTGGACCGACTTGCCGGCGGGCAGCCGCCAAGGTTCCTTGAGCCAGTTGAACGGCATCGGCGAGATGTTGCCGTAATCGCGCGTGAACCACGGACAGGGCGCCCACGGACTCTGGGGATGGTCCATCACGGCGATGCCTTCCACCGGCTCGCCCTTTGCCTGTGTACGTTTGCCGAAGAAGGCGCACCAACGCGCCGGTTTGCCGAAAGTCGCTTGTTCGCCCTCTGCGCCTTCGCTGGAAACGAGCCGTCCGCCGCCCCAGGGTGAAATGTCGTTCGCCACGCGAATGGCGAACAGCGCGTGGTTGGTCTTTTGAATCGTCACGTCCACCGCGGCGCTCCATTTGATTTCAGCATCCAGGATGCGCAACCGGTGATTGGGCAGCGTGAGGGTGAACTTGCGTTCATCCGTCATCTGCACCGGTTTACCGGGCTGCTTCCATTCGCACTCATCCACGATCACCACCGAACGTTTCGTGGCCTCGGCCACTTTCGGTCCCTTGGAGATAACCTGGCCGCGCTCCAAGGTGTCCTGCCAGTAGTTGCCGCCGTTGACCTGGTCGCACCCAAAGAACAGCGAACGATGATGCGGCCACGGTAACGAGGATTCCGACGTCAACGACAACCCGGAAACCGGCCCCATGACCGGGAAGAAATAGGGATATTTCTGCGTGGGATGCGCCCGATAACTCAGGAGCGGTTCATTGTTCCAGCGCAGCCAGATTTGCGGGCCGATCTGGTAATGGGTCAGTTCCTCGGAGTTGGGCGCGGTCTGACGCGCGGTGGTGGCGGGCTGACCTTTGGTGGTGAGCGCGATCGGCAGCGCGGCAGCGGTGGTCAGGGAAAGACGAGCGAAACGACGGCGACTGATGCGAGTTTTCATAATCGGATGGAACTGTGGTTGGAACGATTCACACACGGCAGTCTGGCCCGCCGCCCCATCGGCGTCAAATGTTGCCATGCGAAAGCCAGCGATTCCCTTCGAGCTCGTCTCCGACCGCCGGCCGGGCAGTGAGATGAGAACAAGGGCAGGGCAAATTGCGCTTCGATGGAAGGTACCGGTCCGTGGAGTGGAGCAGTTCGCGCTGCGAGCCGTAGCGCGACGTGCGGCGGCACCACCCCTCACCGCGATGTTCCGCCCGCTCCGCGCGGGCGGAGTGCTCGCGGCGCGAGCACTGCCACCACCTAATTTGTCCGCCACTTTCAATCGCACCCGACATTTACACGGAGATTGCGGTTTAGCCCGCAGCCGTTAATCTCCGGCCCATGCGTTTCATTGGCGGTGTCATCGAGAAATTGCAGCGGCATCCGAAGCGGATCGTGTTTCCGGAAGGGACCGAGCCGCGGGTCTTGCAGGCGGCGCGGCAGTTTCACGCCTTGCGCCTCGGCGCCCCGATTCTGTTGGGCGACCGGACCACGGTGAAGGAAATGGCCGCCGACCTGAACATTTCGCTCGAGGGCATTCGAGTCATCAATCCGGCCGAAAGCGAGGAGTTGGAGAATTTCGCCCGACGTTTTGCGTCGCTGCGACGCGAGAAAGGCATCCAGGCCGCCGAGGCGCTGGACGCGATGCGCCAGCCCAATTACTTCGGCGCGATGATGCTGGCCATGCATCAGGCCGATGGCCTGGTTTCCGGCACCAGCCACATCACGGGCAGCGTGTTGCGGCCGCTGTTTCAAATCATCAAAGTCGCGCCGCTGACCCACGTTGCGTCCAGTTGCATGATCATGGAAGTGGAGGATTCGCGTTTTGGCGAGAACGGGGTGTTGTTCATGGCCGACTGCGGTGTGATTGCCGATCCGACGGTGGAACAATTGGCGGAGATCGCCCTGTCCACGGCGCAATTCGCGCGGCATTTGTTGAACAAGCGTCCGCGCGTGGCCCTACTTTCGTTTTCGACCAAGGGCAGTTCCACCCACCCCTCGGTCGGCAAGGTGCAGGCGGCCACGGCCTTGGCCCGACAGAAGGCCGAGCAGAAACTGCTCGAGGCCGATTTCGATGGCGAGCTGCAGGTGGACGCCGCGCTTGTCCCGGAAATCGCCGAGCGCAAACTCCCCGACGCGCGCGTGGCGGGCCGCGCGAACGTGCTCATCTTCCCCGATCTGAATTCGGGCAACATCGCCAGCAAGCTGGTACGGCACATCGCCAAGGCGAACGCCTACGGCCAGGTCTTGCTGGGGCTGAACCGCCCGGCGGCCGACGTTTCGCGCGGCTCGAATGCGCACGACATTCTCGGCGTGTCGGCGATCGTGGGGGTTCAAGCCATTGCGTATCACAAACTTTATCCGGGCGCCGGTCAGGAATTGCCCGGGGAATGAATGTGCCGAATCGTCCAAGGTGAACCTGTTGAACCGAGACTGATTGCCGCGTTTAAATTGACCCCATTGCGCTCACGGTTCAGCCCGGCGCGAATTGACGGTTTGGCAAATCCATGAACACGGTCACACCCAGAGTTTTCATCGCCGCCACGCGCCAGAACGACGGCAAGACGACCACGTCGCTCGGGTTGATCGCCGCGCTGCAAAAGTTCTTTCCGCGGATTGGCTACATCAAACCGGTGGGGCAACGATTCATCCAGGTGGACGAGCAGAACATTGACGAGGACACGGTCCTGATGGACGCCGTTTATCGCCTGAATTGTCCGCTGGTGGACATGAGTCCCATCGCCGTCGAGCCGGATTTCACGCGCAAGTATCTTCAGGCCGGAAACAACGAGGCGTTGGTCCGAAAAATCCAGAAAGCGTTCGATCGGGTGGCCTGGGAAAAGGACTTCGTGCTGTGCGAAGGCTCGGGCCACGCGGGGGTCGGTTCGGTGTTCGACCTGTCCAACGCCCAAGTGGCGAGAATTCTGGGCTGCAAGGTGATCATCGTCACGCAAGGCGGCATCGGCAAACCGATTGACGAGGTTGCACTCAACCAGGCGTTGTTCGAGAAGGAGGGCGTGCAGGTCATCGGCGTGATCCTCAACAAGGTCCTGGGCGACAAGGTGGATTACGTCTCGGACTTTGCGCGGCGGGGTTTGAAGCGCCGCGGCCTGGAACTGCTCGGCGTCATTCCCCACCAACGCATCCTGTCCAGCCCCACGGTGGATTCGATTCGCGAGGAACTCCAAGCCGAGGTGCTCAACCCCACACCCACGCTGCAGACACTGGTGGAGGAAGTGGTCGTGGGCGCGATGACCGCGCAGAACGCCGTTCCCTTTTTCCGGCGAGGCGCTTTGCTCATCACGCCCGCGGATCGGGAGGACATTGTGCTGGCCGCCAGCTCGAGCCTTTCCACGACCGGCGACCATCGTCTCGCCGGCATCGTGTTAACCCGGGGCATGCAGCCCGGTGAAGCCATGCTCGATGTCATTCGCTCCATGCCCGTCCCGGTGTTGCTGGCGCGAGAGGACAGTTATCAGGTCGCTTCGCGGGTCCATGATTTGATCGTGAAGACCCGGCCGAAGGATTCCGAAAAGATTTCACTGATCCGCGACCTGATCGCCAGGAACGTCAACGTGAAGAAAATCGTGGAGGCCCTCTGATGCCCATTCCGCCGCCGATCAACCCCGCCTTGCGGGACCTGCCAACCTACCAACCGGGCCGACCCATCGAGGAAGTCGCCCGCGAACTGGGCCTGCCTGCCGCGGACATCATCAAGCTGGCCTCGAACGAAAACCCGCTCGGGCCATCGCCCGCCGCGCTGGCCGCCATGCGGCAAGTGTTGGCGAACATCCATCTTTACCCGGATGGGAACGCCTTCCATCTGAAACAAAAACTGGCGGAGAAGCTGGAGTTGCATCCGTCGAATCTCCTTCTCGGCAACGGGTCGAACGAGATCATCGAGTTTGTCGGTCACGCTTACATGTCGCCCGGGGTGGACGTGGTGGTTTCGCAGTATTGCTTTTTGGTTTACCCGTTGGTGACCCGGCTGTTTGGCGCGAATCTGATTTCTGTTCCGGCCAGGAACTACGGCCACGATCTGGAGGCGATGCGGAAAGCCATTACGCCGAACACTCGTGTCCTGTTCGTGGCCAATCCGAACAATCCCACGGGCACGCGGGTGAGCAACGAGGAATTGACCCGGTTCGTCCGCGAAGTTCCTCCGCACATTCTGGTGGTGCTGGATGAGGCTTATTTCGAGTTTCTGGAATCGCCGCCCGATCTGGTGGCGGCTGTCCGCAGTGGCGCGCAGCCGAACCTGCTCCTGATGCGGACCTTTTCCAAAATCTTTGGCCTCGCCGGGCTGCGCCTTGGCTACGGCATCGCTCACCCCGACTTGGTGACCGCGTTGGAAAAAGCCCGTCAGCCGTTCAACATCAACTCCATCGCCCAAGCCGCCGCCCTCGCGGCTTTGGACGACGCCGACCACATCCGCCGCACGCGCCAGAACAACGCGCGCGGTCTGCAATTCTTCGCGGAGGCGTTTCGGCAGTTGGCGTTGGAGTTCATTCCTTCCGCCGCAAATTTCATTCTGGTCCGTGTCGGCGACGGCCAGCGCGTGTTTGAGGAAATGCAGAAGCGCGGCGTGATTGTGCGCCCCATGGGCGGGTATCAGTTGGGTGAGTGGGTGCGAATCACCATCGGCACGACCGAGGAGAATAAGCGGTGTCTGGAAGCGTTGACGCAAGCTTCGAGCGGACGCTGAACCAGGACACGACTTTTCACGCAGACCCGACTGTCAGGCTTGGGGCAGTGGGATGTCGCCGCGTATTGAAAGAGAGGAGCGTGGCGCAAGACGCCTCAAACCATCTTCCAAAACGACAAGCTGACTTGCGGATTCTCCACACCTCGGAACAGAAAACAACCGCCTCGAAAGAAGATCGAAGTGCAATGCTGGGTGGTGTTGCCGGGCGAGTATCCGTAAAAGTCAATGCGCGAAAGACCAGCTTTGCGGTAAAGGTCAATGCATCCGTAGCCGGGTTTGGGACCACAATTGCGTTCCGCGTCATCCACAATGATCGCGCCGTCAGGCGACAGTAGTTCAAGCGACCGTTCCGCACACTTCCAGCGGTCCAAACCGTCCACGACAATTACGTCGAAGCGTTTGCGGTTGAGCAGCGCTTCGACGTTCGAGGTGTCCTTGTTGACCGAGTGAATCAACGCGTTGGGAGGTTTGTGTTTCGCCAGGGCGTTGCACCATCGTTCATCGGACTCGAAGGTGACAACCTCCTTCGCGCGGCACGCCCAAAAGAAAGTGAATTGCCCGCCGCCCCACTCCAGCACCCGTTTCCCGCTGAATTTCTTTGGCAACAGAAATTGGATGGCGGGATACGTGTACCAAGGCAGCGGTCCGCCGTGACGGTCCATGGCCCGCGATTTCAGACAACTCCGAAGATGGCCCGTCTCCAGGCTGAAATGCAGCGGCCCCAACACAGCGTTGGCTGTCTTGCGGCTGATTTCCCAAACCGGCTTGGGCAGGGCCGCTCTTAGTTTGTCCGCCAAGGCGAGAATGTGCATGCTGCTTGCGCGCAGGAGAGCAGGCCTATCGCGGGTCCGACCTGCCCGCCATCGCGGAGGACAAGCACCGTCGTCGCGTTTCAAATCTTGTCGGGAATTTCCCGGCCGCCAGATTTCGCCGGACGCGGATGAGGCCCTTAAGGTCCCCAATCGCCGTGCTCCAGATTCTCACCCGGCTGTCAGGGTCATCCACCCAGCGAACGGGCAGATCGAAAATCCGGTATCCCAGTTTTTCGGCGAGGATCAGCACCTCCGTGTCCATGAACCAGCCGTTGTCTTCCACCAGCGGGAGCAGCGCCGTGGCCGCGCTCCGGGTGATGGCTTTGAAGCCACATTGCGCATCGGAGAACTTTGTTTGAAAGAGCGTTTTCACCAGCAACATGTAGCAGCGCGAAATGATTTCCCGCTTCAGACCACGCGTCGTCAGCGATGGCTTCAGCCGGCGTGAACCAACAGCTATGTCATGACCGCCGCCGAGCAGCGCTTCGATCAAGGGTGGAAACGCTGCCAGGTCGGTGGCCAAATCCACGTCCATGTAACTGAGAATATCCGCCCTGCTTACACTCCAGGAATGTTTGACCGCCCGGCCACGGCCTTTCTCCTCCAGGTGCATGACGCTGACTGCTTGATGCGTAGCGGCAAAGGAGCGGGCCACTTCGAGTGTGCGGTCGGTCGAGGCATTGTCGGCGACAACGACTTCAAACGGATAACGGCAATGTTCACCAAGAAACCGGTGCAATTTCGGCAGGCTCGCAGCGAGTCGAACCTCTTCGTTGTAAACGGGGATGGTGACGTTGACTTGAGCCATAGGCAACGGGCGTCAAGCGCGGTCGGTGGCAGTCGCCGCAGGGTGCCACCCCTTCGCGCCATGCACGACCACCAGTGCGAGGGCAACCGTCATCATCAGCGCCAGCAACGGACGCGGCACGGGCTCCTGTTTGAACAAGTGGGGCAGGTACGTGAAGAACGAACAGAATTGCACCAGCATCGCGACAACCCAGCCCCGCGCTACGATAAACGCATAGATCAACGACAATAGATCAGCGGGGAAAAAATAGCGTTCATGCATCCCCGGCAGGAAATAGGGCACCATCAATACGGAAAGCAATGCCGCAGTCACCAGCCACGCTGCGCGGTTCGCCCCGTTCCCAGGCAAGGTGGGGCGCGTCACTCCGTGCGCGCCGGCTTGGTGTTTCCCGAGCCCCGGCGCGCTCGGAGTGGCGCACCCTGCCTTCTCCTGCATGGCGAGGATCAGGAAAACCGTCGTCACGAGGGCGAGCACGATGCCGGGCAGCAAGAACACCTCGTAATACTCGTTTGAAATCCACTGGTACCAGTTGGTCGCTCCCAAAGTCAGTTGCGGCAGGTTCGGCTGCCGCCCCCAGTGAAAGAGGAGGTCCAAAACCGGTTTGCCCGCCAGCATCGCCGGCAAACCGCAAACGCCATAGACCAGCGGCGGGATGAGCAGCACGCGCCACGACCAGCGCTCGCGGAAAAACATCCCGGCAAGGAAGGGGACCAGGAAAACCGCCTGCGGCTTCAACGAACCCGCAAGGCCAAAGGCCACGGCCGCGGCGAACGGCCGCTTGGCCAGCGCGTAGTAGAGTGCGCCGAGCAGCGCCGACGTGAAGAGGACATCGCACTGACCCCACACCGCGCTATTGAACCACACCGTCGGCAAATACAGCACCGCGAACGCCGCGAGCCAGGGCTGGATTCCCGCCGGGAATTGATGCCGGACGATTCTGAACACGAACCACGCCGCCAGATAGTCGCAAAGAATCGAGATCAGCTTGATCGCGTAGAGTTTTGGCAGTGGCAGCAGCGTGGAGGCCGAAATCAGATACAGGTAAAGCGGCGGATAATTGCTGAAATCATCCTTGAGCGCCGTCAGCCGTCCGTGCTCGACAAAGTAATCGTACCACCGGCTGAGAAACGCCTTGTAATCCCCGCTCTCGTAGTCGAGCACCGACAGCCGCAGCAGCAGCGAGCCGACAATCCCCACGTAAATCCACAGGAAAGTGGTACGGGCGTCCCGCCTGTCGTCGCCCGACTCCGTAGTGGCACCGGCATCCTGACTGTCGCTCGGCGGGAAAGAACGTGAGTGGGTGAGCAAACCGGTGGGTGAGTGGGCAAGCTCCTGCCGACCGGTTTTCTCGCTGCTCTCTCCTGCTTGGCTCACGCTCATATTCTTTCCCCACTCACTCGCTCACTCACTGACCCGCTCACCCGCTCACTCTCTTTCGGCAACTGCCGCCACAACCACCAAAATCCACCAATCAAAATCGCGTAAAACAGGGCCACCGACACGTACGGCGGCAATCCCAGCGCCATGCTCAGATTCGGTGAAAACTCGCCTTTCAAGAACAGGGGAATATTCAAATCACAAAGCGGATTCGGATGGCTCGGATAAGACGGGCACGCATCGGTCAAGGTTGCCAAAGTTGTCACGAGAATGGAATAAACAGCCAGTGGTACGCCGAGCTTTGGAAACCGCTGAATTCCGAACGCGCACGGCAAAGCCAACAGGGGGATGATCGGCGACAGCAGGCGCGGCCCCCACGCCGGCCCCGCCGGCCAATCCCACGTGCGGCCCGAGATGACGACGATGTGTAGCAGCGGCACAAGATACGTGAGCCAGAACAAGCCGCGGGATCTTTGGATCAAATGCCAGTAACCGAAACCCGCCACCACAATGAACGGCGTCCAGAAGAACAACCCGCGCGCCGGAGTAAAAAGCAGATTGAACGCGGTATCCGGATTCGGCCATTGGATGGCATACAAACCTTCCTTCATGCGTGGAAACGAAGCCTGAAGACTATACGGCAGCGTGAACGGATCGCCAAAGCAGGCCCAACTGTAAGCCGGTATCAAAAGCAACGGGGGAATCGCCGCTAGGCAGAACGGAATCGCCCTAACGCATCCAGTGCGCACCCTGTCCATGAACTGCCCCCTCACCCTGCCCTCTCCCCCGGTCGGGGAGAGGGTGGCGTCTCGCCGGGTGAGGGGGGCGCAGTTCGTAAACAGGAGCCAAACAAACAAGCCCACGACGACCAGCCCCGAGCTATACTCGCTCGCCAATGCCCACCCACATGCATGACCCGCCAGCAAGCCCCATCGGTTTCGCTTCGCCCAAGACCGTAACCTGGCCCTGCTTTGACTACTGACCACTGACGACTGACCGCTGACCACCAACCTCTGTTTCTCAATTCCCCAAATCGCAATCGCCAATAAACCCACCACCAACGCATGGGAAAACATCATCGTGGCGTAAGGCAACGGCGCCGCCCCTAGGAACAACGCCAACGTCGTAGCCAACGCCCACTTTTGGGAGACATACCTCGACAACCATGCGAATAGAGCGACTCCACCAAACGCCGTGACGATGCCATTTGACCCAGCGCACCCGACCCAGCTTGAGTACAGCCAGCCGAATCTTGTATCAAGGCCGACGCCGGAAAGCCAAGCGAAGCCTGCCGCGATACTGAAAGGCACCAGCGCCAGCGCAACCGTTCCCGGGGCCTTGTCGCTGTAGTAGCCGCCGTTGAAAGTCGCCTTGTCTGGGGTGTTCGGGTGATAACCGTTGATATTGATTGTGCCTTGGACTAGCAACGCGTGCAGCAAGTCAAGCCTTGATGCCGGGGTGGGACCGTCGAATTGTTCTTGATGCACATAGACAAGACACAAGAACAGCAGAGCAAACAAATTACCGCGGAATGTCCCGGCGGTAGTTGAAAAGCGGTTGGCGGACATGACAATTGCGTGTCTCAACTGCTACACTCATCACCGCTGACCTTGTTAGATCAGGCTCGGTAGTCGAACCACAACCGACTTTTCAACTAAGCGATCCTCTGCAGACGTTCGACATCTGCGGCCACGAACTTGTGCGTTGCTGCCTAGTTCCCGGGCGAGTCTCACGAAACAAGCGCCCCTTTGATTTGACTCGGTGACGGGCCGCATGCAGGCCTTTGCTGATTGTTCGATTAACAACCAGACGTGCCAGGGACTTTGGTGCCAGGGCCTGTGGTCCAACACCAGCATCCAAAAAACCAGTGGCAACCGCCAGATTTGATCGTACAAGTGGTCGCCGCTCCACCCGCGGCCGTATTGCAATAAACGCCCGGAGGAAAACACCCGAACCTTGGAAGCGTGGTCACAGTACAAGAGCCACTGCAAGGTGTTCTACCGTCGCATGTGTCAACGTCAGTAGCCCAGCAATACTCATAGCCAGTAATAGCAGAGTATGTAGTAAGCGCGAAACCTGCCACCAAAATGATAACCGACACCCACGTCGGAACTCGGTAAGCAGGGCCTTGACCACTTTCTATGTTGATTGTCTTCATGTAATGTCCTTTCATTCTGTGTTATTTAGAATCCCACCCTCACTTTGAGAGTGGAAAATTACGCCTTTGTCTTATCCCGCCGGAACTTGGTGCGGAAAAACAACGCGGCGGGGAGAATCAACAGGGCAATAAAAAGAACAACCAGCAACTTGTGGCCGGCATAGCTGGAGGACTGAATTCTCGGGGCTGGTGGGCGGGCAGCCAAGGCAGAGAGTATTCGTGGATGATTTTTGTCCGTAATCCATCCCGTTTCATCTAGATCGTAATAAACATCTTGCCGCCACTGATTCTTGTCCTTAAACCGCAATCTCCGGTCTTGCACCGTGGTTCCGCCAATCAAAGAGGGCATGAGATTTGTGCTGGGATGATCAATCAAATTCGTAACTAGACCTTCCAATGTGCCGTGATAATTAGTATTTCCAATTGCCACCACATTGCATCGAAATCTCTCGGGGATTAATACGCCATTCAATGTATTTGATGCCACAAGTTGGTAGGTCGAACCCACAAGCAGATCGCCGGCAAGCTGTCGATAAAAACCTAGCACCCGTTCCATCCTGCCGAGAGCCTTCTTGTCCACGGGTTCGTCCAATTCTGGGTAGTCAAGCGAACTCTCAAAGACACGGCCGGGGTTCAGGCGGTACCGACCGAAACTGATCAGCGGGCGGGGACCTGCTGACACCATCTCGTAGTCAAAGTCACAAGCCCATGCAATTGGGTCGTTGCGGGCGTCAGTGACCGTCAAATTGGGAAACTGCGACGATTGTTTCCGTAGGTCCAAATACCGGCCACCCACGAATGCTAGCCAGATTAGACCAGCGCTGGAACTGTGATCTACTGGATATGGTCCCGCACAAACCATGGCAGGGTGCTTCCTCACGGACGGATCATCCCGGACTAAAGTAGGTTTTCCTTTAACCAAGACAAGTCTGTCCGGAGAATACACCACACTGTAAATGTTCGTCTTGTCGAAGGCTATGATCTCGGTGGAACGTGCCGGCAGGTCTGGATTTGGGAATTGCGTATCGAGCTGCATTTTCCAACTACCATCATCTCCCTCAACCATGGCAAACGTCCATATCTGCTCAAGCAGAACCGTGTTGGACGGAGAGATCTGCCGGTATGCGAGGACACCATGGGCCTCGTAAAGAGGGTTGAAGATCTGCCCAATCAGGTTGTCAAACCCCAAGGACGGCACGGTCGCAACCACCAAAAGGACTTTGAAGCGAGCCTTAATTGGAGATATCATCTCTGGGAAGCGTTGTCGATTGGAGGCTTGGCGCGCAGCGGGGCGATTGCGAGAAGGGTTCCGAAGGTGAGAAGATAGAGCAGCAAGCCAAGGGCAACAGCGTCAGAGTGCCGCCCAATAATCCCACCTATGCCACCGAAACAGCGACACGCGGTATCCGGATAGTTAGGTGCGAAATGAAAGCCCATTCGATAGAGAAGAAATAGTGCCGCCAACCACAGGGTAAGACCGACGCCGCGCGATGGTGACTGTCGAACGCTCAAGGCAATCATCACAGCCACAACCATTTCAACGATTGCCGCGACGTGCGAAAGTTGCCAAACGGTGAGAAACCGGACAAACGGATCCCGAAGATGTAAATCCTCAGGAGTAAATGGCGCGATAAGTTTGGCAATTGCCGCAAAGGCAAAAATGCCTACCGCAGACACCAGAAAACAATCGCGAAGTCTTTGAAAAAGAACCTGCATTGGCGCAACGCGAGGCAGTAGCTTGGACATATTATGAAACCGCCAGACGTCTGGCAAAGACGTGCCGTGTCACGGCGTGCAACCGCCAACAAACTCGACATTATTGTGGCAGGCAAACGGGCCAACCAAGCCAGGTGTGGGAGACGCACTTGTATCGCACTGCAATTGCCAAGTGTAAGGTCCAACCTTAACCAATTTCGTTGGATACGTCTGGCTGACGCAATACACACTCTTGGGGCTCGCGTCGCAAAACAAGTCGGTCTTCGGGCCAGTGCACGCAAAATCAGTTGGGCATGTTACCTGTTGGCAGGTGGGCGGGGTCGGGGTTACATTAGTTCCACACGTGCCAATGGCCTTAAGTGATTTTACACATATCGGGTCTTGTGCCTTTACGATCACAAGCCCAGGGGGCAGAAGCGAGGCTATCAGTACCACGCTAACAACTACGAGTTTCGATTTCATTTTGTTTTCGCTTTCTTTTTAGTTTTTTGGAGAGCCCCTTTAATGCCAGAGCAGAAAGGGGAAATAACAAGAGGCACCATATTACGAACCGCCTCAATTCGTAGCGCCGTGCCGGAGCGAAACCCTGCTCGACGTCCAGCGACACTTTGCGCGTGTGCGCGACCCCCTTGACGAGATTCGAATCGTCGGCAGCAAGCCAGCGACCGTTCGTGACAGCGTAGTTCACTGTGGCATAACCGTCGGCCAAAAACCGGCGGTCAGTTACCAAGACCTTTCCTTTAGGAAGATCCGGCGGAATGCGTTCAAGCACCGTACTACGAAACTTCGAGACCGTACATTTATAACCATTCCACTTCTCGAGATCAGACACAACCTTGGCGTCAGGTTTGGGAGTAAAAGCGGTGAACTCAAACTCGATCGGAACAAATGTAGCAGCAACGTTCGTCCACTGGTGGTACACTCCTATCCCATATGTGAACCCCTTGTCGAATGGGGCCGCATATCTAGCTTCCTTAAACGTCTCACCCGTCCTATAGTCTCTACCAAAGAAATGGCCGTCGCTTTGCAGAACAATCACGCGCGCTCCAGGTTCAGCCGTGTTGTTAGTCCAGTAGTAGTTCATGTAACAGTTGGTGCTGTAGAACACCGCCAAGTCTTCGCCGCCCAACGTCTTCATGCGACCGTTTGTGGACCCTACCACGCATCCAGAGGCAAGGGCGAACCAGATGTGCCGAAGCTCTGTCGCGCGTGCTGGAGGCGGGAAATCTCCTGGAAATATTTCAGCGGTTGCGACTTCTAACTGGTCCTTTACGGTAGAGTAACGGTCACCCCATGCCTTCTTGTGCATATCGTCGTCGTGCACTTCTACGAGGTAAATATTTGTGCCGTCGCAACTCCCAACCCATTTCATCTTCGGCATCTTCGGATCGCTTGAGACCGTGGGCCCTTCGCAACTAATTATCCACGCACAGCCGCAAATCGAAGCTTCAAAGTCGTAACTGTATGAAAGAGCCACGTTTCGTGCGTAAGACAGGAACTCGTAAGAACCACTCAGAACTATTCCCGCTTTGCCGGTGGCGGATGCAGCAGTCGGCATGGATGTCACCCATATTATGAAGCAAATTGGCAGTGTTTGTAACCAAGCGCCATACACCCCCGACTTTGCTCGCCGTGGATTTGTACTCTCTTGGTGTGTGGCTGTAGTCATCAATGCACCTCCTTCGTCCGATCCCGTGCGGCAGCTGCGGGGACGCAGCACACCTTACGATGGACCGCAACCGAGATCAGACCGATGCATCCTAAGAGAACGAGCAAAACAAGAGCGACCAAGTCAGCCTGCTGGGGTGTCAAATGGAGCCAGTCCGAAGCCCTTCCCAAGCATGGACAGGGCGGACGCGTGGGAAGAGAGTAGAGTCCAACTCGGTACACTGCGAAGGTTGTGCAAAGCGCAAGCAAGCCTTGTCTTGCATACCATTGCTGCGGCTTCAGCAGAAGGACGGTGGACAAGCCCAATTCGGTCAAGCCCGCCCCCAAAAGGACAAAGCGGTTACTAACAGGTTGTTGAAAAAGTCTCACAGAAATTTGAACACGCTGGATTGAACTGCGTCTGAAACCCATGCGCGGAAAACCTCAAGCCCAGCCGGACTTTCTGACCGTCATCAACCTCAATGCCAGCG
>WYBW01000089.1 GCA_011525685.1 Verrucomicrobiia bacterium | reverse complement strand
GTCGCCAGGCTGTAGTTGATCGCGTCCCCGCCCGCCACTTCGCCCGTCACCACCGCCGTCAGCGCCGGGTTGGCCTCGCCGTAGGTCTTGTTCTTGGCGTCCGCCACCACCGTGGCCGCCCTGGCGTTGACCGAAAGCGTCCCGTTTTCAAAACTGATCTGGTAATTGCCGCTGGTCAGCCCACCGGGCGTAATCGCATAGCTGCCGGCGTTCACCGCGCCTTGGCTGTTGCCGCCGTAAACCAGCGTCCCACCCAGCACATCCGCCGTCTCGCCATTGACGAAGCCGTCGTAGCTGACCCCGTTACCGCCGCCGTAAGCCAGGCCGTTATAGACCTTGCTGTCGTTATTGGCGGTAATGATGAGAGACGCCCGGCTGACGTTCAGCGTGTTAGTGGCTGCCCCGAGGTAGTTGGGGTGGTTGACCGTGCCAATAACTTCGTACTCGCCGGCGTTGATGGGTGGTTCCGCCCCGCCATTGTAAGTGATGACCACGGGCAATCCCTCGGGTTCAGTCGTGGCCGTAACCTCGCGAGCGGTCCCGCTGTAAACTTGCTCCAGATTATGCAGAGTCACGGTGGCATTGAGTTGGCCACCCACGGTGAGGCTGGCAAAGCCGGGCACGCCGTTCCACGTTGCGGCGATGATGGTGGTGCCTGCCGCCCAACCGGTGGCCAGGCCGCCGGCAGTGACGGTGGCAGTGGCGGCGTTGGAGGAAATCCAAGTCGCCTGGCTGGTGACGTTCAGGGTCGAGCCGTCGGTGTGGGTGGCAACAGCAGCAAACTGTTGTGTCCCGCTCACGGCAATGGTTGGGTTGGCCGGGCTGACGGCAATGGAAGCAAGCGCCGGCGCCAGGTAGCCGGAGGCGTAGATGCAGAAGTTGGCATTGGCACCGCCGCTGGTGTTAAGAGGATCCGGCCAGGTGCCGTAAGGATGCGGACCGCTCCATTTGAGTGTGCCTTCGTTGTCCGAATAATAAATCTCAGCGTTCTGATCGTCCGACCAAATCGCCAACCAATAAGACTGGCCGCGAGTCAGCGTGAGCGGAGCGGTCAGCGGAAAGCTGTGCCAACCGGTGGCCGGGTTGGCCACTTCCGAGGTTGCCCGCAGCAACTGGCCAGGCTGTCCACCGGTGTCCGCGTAAATGGCGCATTTGTAATTGCCCGGCACGGCCTTCACCTTGGCGACGATGTTGGTGACGGTCCAGTTTTCACCGGCCACATAGCGGCAGGTGTTGACCCAAGGGCCGTCCGACCAAAGTTGGTCGGTCGCCGTGCCGTCATTGGTGTTGCCGATCACTCCCGGAATCGTCTCGGCCACGGTGAAGGACCAACTGTAGTCGGCGGCCAGCGGGTTGCCGATCAGGTCCGCCAAGCCCGAGGGGCCGCCTTGGACCGTGGCGGTGTAGGTTTCCGAGAGGTTCAACAGCGCGTCGGGCACCAAGGTGGCCGTGAAGGTGGCCGGATCATACCACACCACGGCAGACAGGAGTTCATCAGCCGCGTTGCGGAGAGTGATCGTGCCCGCGTTGATCGTGGAAGGATTGATTGGTTCGTTGAAGGCAACCTTCACCGTGGAGCCAATGCCGGGGGCGATGCCGCCGGGCGCGGGGCTGACGGTCGTAATCAGGGGCGGGTAAATGTCCGGCCCCAAGACCTCGGTGAACATGACATCCACCCAATAATGAGTGGCGTTGTAGGTTTGATTGGGAAAGGCGCTGACGGCGCTGTAGCGATAAAGGCCGTTCGGACCACTGACGCCATCTGCCAAAGCACGCAGGGGATAATTCGTAACGCCCGTACCGTTAAAATAACCCTCGGTCTTGGAGTATCTGCCGAAAGGGGCATGATAGGAGACGATGTAGGTGGTGTTGGCCGCGATGGGCACCGGCGTGGGCAACGCCTGCTCCTGCCAGCCGGAAGCGGATTCGCCCGTGAAGGTGACGCGACCGAGCAGAGTGCCGTCCGAAGTCCAGAGGCTGCCCACGTGAGTGCCCACATTGGCCGGGCCTTTATAAAAACGGATGCCGGTGATGTAGCCTGCCAGGGCACTCTGGAATTTCAATCCCAGTTCTGTGGCATTGGGATCGGAATCCGCCGGGATTTGAGGCAGGTCGGAATCCGACCAGATGGAAACCGCAATCATCTCCGTCGTGGTAAAGGAAGACTCGTGATCCGATGCCATCGAGAGGCCATTGAGGTCCTTGACTCCCGCAACGCCGCCTTTGACCACGACCGTGTAAGTCAGACCGCGCGCCAGCGCACCCACCGGTATCAAGGTCGCGGTCAACGCGTCGGCGTTGTAGGAAACTGATGCCGGCACGAGGTTGTTGGAGGGATCCCGCAACATGATTGTGGCCGTGCTGATGCTGGCCGGAGCCATAGGCTCGCTGAAGGTCACCTTCACTGTCGCGCTCAACTCAACCTCCACCGCGCCCGAGGCGGGCGACACCGCAGTCACTGCCGGCGGTATGGTGTCCAAGGCGTAATCCACTTCATAGCTGCCATTCCGGGCGGGGATGACGGCATAAGACATCCCCTTCACCGATCTCGGCAAATAGGTTAGCGGGAGACCGTTGTGTCTGACGGCGGTTACCATGTATCCCGAGCGCACCGGCACCATCACCTGAAGCCCGCGGGCGCCTTCCGCGGTAGTCACCGTGAAACTCTCCGAGTTGAGCGTCGAGGAGATCGGACGGAGTGAGGAGCCGTTCCGTCCGTCCAGCCAGGTTAGCAGTTGCTGCGCGCTTATGACAGGAACGCCGCGGTCCAAGGCCGAGGCAATGATGCTGTTGGCCCAAGCCAGCGATTCGCGACCAGGATAATCCGGGTCAGTATGCATGTTGGCGACAAAGTAGCCGTAATAGCCCTCCGGCCCCAGCGCGCGGTCCAGCAACACCTCGGAGGTATATGGAAAACTCTGACCGGATTCATCCGTCATCTGGGTGGCGGCTTGATACACATCAATCAGGTTGCCATTCGCGGTGGCAAACCGCATGGCCATGCCCGACCCGGTGAACAAACCGGGCCGGTTTTGCACCCAACCGGCCGGCCAGTAGTAGTAGCTGGTGTCCAGTCGGATGCCGTGTTGCAAACCCACCTCCGCCAGGATGGTGTAACCACTCCAAGCGATGCAGTGCATGCGATGCGTTCGGGGGGGCGGGAGACTGGGGAAGTTGAGGGCGAGTTGCTGCAATTGCGTTTGGAAGTAGCCGTTCAAGTCATTCGCCGTGTAATTGCCGCAGCCGCTGCTGCAGTGCAGCCCGATTTCGAATCCGGCGGCATGATAGGCCGCCGCCGCCGCGTCGGAGAGCGGCGTGTTGGGATAGATGTACGAGGTGCTGCGAATCGTTTTCCACTCGTCCACCAGGGTGTTGGTGCCGCTGGTGGCCAGAAACTGGTTGAAGTGGCCTGTCGTCCCGTTGCTGGCGTGATCATCACCCGTCATCACAATGGCGGCTTTGTATCCATCCGGGAAGTACCAGAACCGTGGGATCAGCCGGCGGTCGGCGTTCATCTGGAGGATCAGATTGGCCAGCAACCGCTGCTGTTCGTCCGCCTGCGGGATGGCAATCTTGTCGAAGTCCACCCAGTCTGGCTGGGGATCGCCAACTGCGTTGCCGAAAAACAGGTCGCTGGAGCGCAAGGGTGGAAAGCCGTCCCGCTCCTGTCCCTGCCACGCCGGATTTCCCTGCCGGGTGTAAACGACGGAGCGGGCGAGATCGTAGGTGAAGGCCGCCGCCTGACCGCCATTCGGTCCCACGTCGCGCAACGTCACCGCGGGGTTGGCTGTTGGCGTCGAAGCATTCGCGTAAAGCGTTGCCAAACTGGAGGCGCCATCCAGCGTGTAGCGATCCGCCGTGCCGTGAAACTGCATCGTTTCGCCGACGATACCAGCGCCTGGCCCGGCTGCGGTGTTCACGAGCAGATACCCCTCGGAGAGAGTGGCGGCGGCATCCACCAAGCCAAGCAAGCCGGCCAGCTTCTTGTCCGGCCGCAGAGCGACGAGGTTGCCTCCCTGATGCACCCAGTTGCTGAGGGTGATCACTTGCGCTTCAGTCAACGCCTGTTCTCCCAAAATCACCACCTCACGCTGCGCCAACATTCCGGCCGAAAGGGTGGAAATATCCGCCAGAGCGAAGGAATTCAAACCCTCCGTCAACAGGATTTCGGAGTAGTACGCCGTGAATGGATTGGCGGCATTGGTCAGCACGAGGATTGGAGATGGAAGCGCGACGGCAATGCTGAACGACCTGGAGGCTGTAGCCGATGGACTGCCAGCGTCACTCGCCTGGACCGTGAAATTGAAAATGCCAGCCGACGTCGGGGCCCCAGTTATGCTCCCGCTGCTGTTGAGGGTCAATCCGGGCGGCAACGTCCCCGACAGCAAGCTCCAGGTAAAAGGCGCGGGGCCGCCGGTGGCCGTCAACCCCGCGCTGTAGGCGGCATTCACCTCCCCGATCGGAAGGCTGGTCGTGGTGATTTGAACATCCCGGCTGAACGTGAGCTGCAAATTGCCCCCGGATTGCTGCACGCGAAAAACACCCGAGCCGATGTCGTTTTGGAAAGCCGAGGCGTCAATGGCGAACTTCTCCGCCGCAAAGCCGTTGAGACTGCCGCCCGTGGCGATGGTCCAAGTGTAAACACCATTCGGGTTGAAATTGGCCGCCAGGCCTGGGGACGCGCCGTTCAGCGTCACGAGCTTCAACGTAAACTTTTCCGCGCTGGAGGCGCCGATGGTGATTGCGTTGGCGCCCGCGTTGAGCCGGTCATAGCCCGAACCGGCCGCGCCCGTGGCGTTGTTCAATTCCCAGACATAGGTGGCGCCGCCGTTCCAAGTCTGCGCACCGGTGTTCAAAGAACCAACGCTCGCGCCGGGGGCTACGGTTCCATTGAGGGTCAGTGGGCCCGCGAATCCGTTGGTGCTGGCCAGCAAGCCGTTTGTCGTGACGGTCACGGGGCCGGCGCCGGTGAGATTCGCGCTCAACGCCACGCCCGCGGGATTGGCAATGGTGAGACTGCCGCTGGCGGTAAGACCAGTTGGCAATCCGTTGCCCGTCACCTGCGGCGCTGTCCCATTATAGATGTAGTTGCCACTCGTGCTGTAAGTGCGCGTTCCAGTGACCCGGATGTTGCCGGAAGTACCGGACACGGTAATACCCTGGGCATGGCCGATGCCCACCGTGCCGCCGGACGCCAGCGTGAACGTGCCGCTGCTGCCACTGCCCACAAGGCTTGTTCCCATCATCAGCGTCGCGCCAGTGTTGACGCTGAGGTGGATGGTATTGGCCATTGTGCCGCCGCCGGTGTAATTCTGCGGGGCCGTGCCGTTGAAGCTGATCGTGCCGCTCGCCGAACCGGTTTCCGTGATGGTTCCACCCGTGTGGGAAAAGTGGCCGGCAACGTTCAAGGTGCCGATGTGCGAACTTGTCCCGCTGCTGGACATGTTCAACGTGGCTCCGGAGGTGACGGAGAAGTTCCCCAAGACATTGAAAACCGCCACGCCGGAACTGGTCATATTGAAAGCGCCGGAACCGAGGGTGCAGTTCCCATTCACCGTCACGGCGGCGGTTCCCGTCGAAGCGGTGGTCCGCAGGTTGAACGTTCCCCCAGTCTGGCTCAAATCGCCGGCAACGTTCAACGAAGCGTTTCCGGTATCCTCTTTTAAGACAAACGTGCCGCCGCTGAGTGTGAAGTTGCCACCGACACCCAGCGAACCCGTTCCGGTACTGCTCACCACGATGAAAGTCCCACCGCTCTGAAGGAAATTTCCCCCCGCACTGACCGAGCGGTTTGCGATGCTGTCAGTCACCAGCAAGCGACCCGAGGTGCCGGTGTTCAAAACCCTGAAGTCGCCCGCGATATTCATCGAAACCGGCAGTATGACCGAACTGCTGCCTTGGGAGGCGCAGTTCCAGGTGAAGTGACCGAAGTTCTGGCTCAAATTGGCCGGCGCGGTGCTGCTTGTTGCACCGGTGATCAAGCACATGGAATTGGGATGCCAGGTCGCGATCGGAATACTCCCCCCATCCCGGGCGTGCTGGTACGTGGCGCCAGAGTTGAAGGCCACGGTGGCGCCGCTGCTCAGGGAGATTGTGGCAGAAGTCGAGGTGGTGGTGGCGAGAGTCCCAAAGACTTCGAGGTCGGTTCCCGCGCCGTTGGCCACCGTCAAAGTGGCGGCGCCAACCGTTAGCTGGCCGCCCGCCAATACGATCACCTGATCCACGGTTACGGTGCTCGCGACGGTGACATTGTGGCCGCTGCGGATGCGAATCGCGCCAGCGGTGGAGCTGGTGGGTATGGCTGCGGCCGCCACCCAACTGGAGCCATTGAACCGCTGCCAAGTGCTGGTGCTGCCCCAATTGCCGTTGGCGGCGGAGCGATAATCACCCGCCACCGGCAGATCATCCGTGACGGTGAGCAGGGTGCTGGCGGTGACTCCGGCGAGCGTGGCCGAGATGGTGGCGGTTCCAACCGCCACGCCAGTGGCAATCCCCGCGGCGTTGATGCTGGCCACGGCGGCATTGGAAGAGGCCCAGGTCACCTGCAAGGTCAGGTTGAGCGTGCTGCCATCGGAATACGCGCCGGTCGCCACGAACGATTGATTACTGTTGATCAAAATGGCGGGATTGGCGGGGGCGATGGAGAGATTGGTTAGCGTGACACTCGAGGTGGAGGCGTAAATACAGTATTGATGCGAGCCGCCGCCACTGGTGGTGAGCGGGTCCGGCCAGGTCCCGTAGTTGTGTTGTCCCCACTGGAGCGTGCCATTGTTGTCCGAGTAAAACACCCGCGCGTTGGGATCATCGGACCAGATCGCGAGCCAATAGAAGGCGCCGCTGGTGAGCGCCTGCGGAGCGGTCAGAGGAAAGGATTGCCAGCGATCGGACGCAACTGTGGCTTCAACGGTGCCACGGAGAAAACCGCCTGGTTGACCGCTGTTGTCGGCATAGATGGCGCACTTATAGTTGCCGGACACGGCGCTGACTTTGGCCTGAATGGCGGACACCGTCATGTTGGACGCGGCCTGAAAGCGGGCTGCGTTGATGTAAGAGCCCCCGCCATAAATCTCGTCCGAAGAAAATCCATCATCGCCATTGCCGATTGCCACCGGTGGCCGCGGCTGATAACCGGCGTCCACCGCAATCTGCTGAAAGACCGCCCGGGCGGCCTGGTATCGCGAATGCGCCAGGGCGCGATTGGTGGAGTAGTAATTACCCCACTCGGCGCCTTCGGCGGTGCGCGCCAGAAGTTCGTCCATCCAGTTGACATAGAACAGCGCATCCGCCGCGCTGGCACGGACGGGGGCTCCGTTGACGAGGACGAAGACCGCTGCCGTATGAGATTGATGCCCGCCCACTCCGATCCTCCGCGCCGCGAGCCAACCGCTTCTGGCAAAGGTTAGATTGGTGGTCCAGGTGTGTGGGGTGCTGGCGGTGACGGAAGCCGTGCGGCTGGCGACCACGACCCCGTTCTGCAACAACTCAATCGTTCCCGACAGATTCTGATTCGCCAGCCACTGAACCGTGACGGAAACCGTTCCCGCTTCCGCCAGTTGAATCTCGTCCCCGGGCGATTTGTCGCCATTCACTTTGAGATCCAGAAACTCATTGTTCCCGTTGCGCGAAACGACTGTTCGGCCGGCGGCAACGCCGTCAATCCATTTGCGATAGGTCAGCGGGCCGGAAACTTGCACGTATGTCAGCACCGCTCCGATCTGCGCATTGCACGGATAATCCGAGCCAGCCGCCAATCCGGGACGGAAACCGCAATTGAGCAGACGGTAATAAGCGCGCATGGCGCTGTCGCTGCCCGCCACATCCTGGGAAACAAAGTCGCATGTTCCCAAAGCCACCTCGACGGGATACTCAATCGGGATGCAACAATTGAGCGTCTGCGGAAACTCATCACCCAAGTACTGCATGTGGGCGAAACCGGAGATCGCGCCTTGATTTCGCGCCCAATCAAAAATGGTGGAGGTGGATTCGCTCCAAAGCTGGTAGGCATTGGTCAGGCCCAAGGCCACGATATGGCCGCCCAACGCCTGATGGGGAAAATTGAAATAAATGGGATCCCAATGCCACTCGGCATCCCAACGGAGAATTCGTCCGGGAGGAGATTCCGGGGCGTCCTGTCCGTTGACCTTGGGCAAGTCGCTCGCCGGGTCCAAGACTTCTCCATTGCCCATGTCCGCGAGCAAAGACACCACCGAAAGATTCTGGGCGACCATGGCGTTGGTGATGGTGGAAACGGAGACGGGTTCATCGCCGCAGCTCCGATGCACATGCATGTCACCCGAAAACCACCCCGGGGGTGCCGGGGCCTGGGCATGAGTGCTCTCACCCAAACCGCACAGGAGCACACACATGAGCACCACGCAGTTGGAAACCGCCCGAAAACCAGATTCAAAAAGCTTCAATTTCTTTCTTTCCATGTTGCAACCTGCATCTTCCCAGCCCTGACTCACCCCTCGTCTTTTTGTTCGCGCACCTGATTGGGATGCCAGATTCCGGCCCGACAGTGAACGCACCCCCAATCAACCGGGATCGCTGAGGTACACCCAGCCAACCCGGGCCGCACCATGCCCCAAAGCCCCCTGGCTCACTTCACATCGCTCGTTCGACAATCCAATACCTTAGTATTCAACAGCCCGTGTGTACGTGCCACGGGGAACGAATACGGAGCGCTTATCCGGGTAAATCCCCACAGGCGAAAGCGTGGAGTGGGCGATCGGTGATCCTTCAATAAGTCCCGTCAAGCTGCAAGGCTGCCGACATCTCGGCAGCGCACTGATCAGCATGAAAGCGACAAATGCGAGTGCAGGACAAAATGACGATCCGGAGGATGGGCCTCACGAGAAAGCGTCATGGCGCGGCAGGGACGAACACCACGTCCACCCAGTAGTTCGCCGCGTTCCAGGTCAAATCCGGAAAGACGCTGCTGGTGCCGTAGCGATACACGCCGTTGCCGCCGCTGGCACCACTGGCCGGCGCGCGCAGAGGTGGATTGTCAACACCGGCCAGCGCGAAGTAGTTCACGTCGGCGCCATAGTGCCCCACGGTGGTGTGGTAAGAAGCGATGTAGATCGTGTTGGCGGCGATCGTCACCGGAGTCGCGAAATTCACCTGCTGCCAGCCCGAAGCGGTTTCGCCGGTAAAAGTGGCGCTCGCCAGCCGGGTGCCCGTACTGGTCCACAAGCTGCCGACATGGGTACCACTGTTGGCCGCGGATTTGTAGAACCGGATTCCCGTGATGCTGCCCGCAACGTCCGAACGGAATTTCACCCCCAATTGCACGGGACTGTCAGCACCACCGTCCACCAGTCCGGGCACTGCCGACGGTTGCCACAAACTGTACGAAGCCTGGCCCGTGGTGGTGAACGACCAGACATGGTCGGCAGACATGGGATTGCCGGCAAAGTCCCGGACACCCGAGGCGCCGCCGGCCACACCGGCCGTGTAAGCACGCGACGGAGAGAGCGAGCCGACCGGAGTCAAAACCGCCGTCGTTGTGACCGGATCATAAGTCACCGAGCTGGAGACCGGGTTGCCGCTGGAGTCGAGGAGGAGAATCGTGCTGGAATTGATGGTGCCCGGATCCATGGCTTCGCTGAACACGACGCGGACTTGCGGGGTCAGACTCACCCCGGTCGCACCGTTGGCCGGCTGAGTGGAAGTCACGGTTGGAGGCGAGCCATCCACCACGAGGTCGGCTTGATAGCTGCCAGAACGCGCTTCGAAGATGGCATATCGAATGCCTTTGATCCCTTTCAACTCGAAGGGGATCGGGCTGCCGTTGAATCTCAAACTGCCGAGGTTGTACGCCGCCGGCACCGGCAACATTGCCTGCAATCCTCTCGCCGCCGCACTCGCCTCCACCGAAAAAGTCTGACTCCCATTGTTCCATTGGATGGACTTGAACGCCGAACTGTTGCGGGCGTCGAGCCAGGTGAGCAGTTGCCGGGCGGAAATGACCGGCACGCCGCGGACCATGGCCGATGACACGATGGCGTCCGACCCAATCTGCCCGGGCGTGGTCGGTGTGTTGGCGTCGGTGTGCATGTTGGCTACAAAGGCGCCATAATAGCCCTCCGGTCCCAGCGCCCGGTCGAGCAGGGCGTTGATCGTGTAGGGATAGGTTTGACCCGACTCATCCGTCATCGGCGTGGCCGCCTGATACACATCAATGACGTTGCCGTTGGTCGTCGCAAAACGCATCGCCATCCCGGAACCGTTAAACAACCCGGGCCGGTCCGCCACCCAGCTCGGCGGATAGTAATAGTAACTCGTATCCAATCGGATCCCGAACTGTAATCCCACCTCGGGAAGAATGGTGTATCCGCTCCACGCGATGCAATGCATCCGATGGGTCGTTGGGCTGGGCAGGCTCGGGAACCTGGCGCTGAATTCACTCAACTGTTGCGCGAAGAACCCGGCAAGGGAATCCGCCGTGTAGTTGGCGCAACCCGTGTTGAGGTGAAGCCCGATCTCAAAACCCGCGTCGCGATAGGCGGCCGCCTGGGCATCCGTCATGGGCGTGTTGGGATAGATATACGACGTGGCGCGAATCGTCTCCCAATCCGCGACCGAACCGCCGGCGGGACTCACTGCCAGATACTGATCGAAGCGGCCCGCGGTGCCGTTGTTCCCGTGATCGTCACCGGTCATCACCACCACGGCGGCATGACCACGAGGGAAATACCAGAACCGCGGCAACAGTTTCTTGGTGGACGCCATGGAGAGAATCATGTTGGCCAGAAGCCGTTGTTGCTCGTCGGCTTGAGGAATGGCTACCTTGTTTAGGTTCACCCAATCCGGTTGCGGATCGAAACTGGCCGGTCCGTAGAATAAATCGTCCGACCGAAGCGGAGCGATGCCGTCGCGCTCCTGACCCGTCCAGGCTGGATTCCCCTGCCGGGTGAGCACAATCGAGCGGGCCAGATCGAAGGTAAACGCGGCGGCCTGTCCGCCATTGCCACCGACGTGGCGCAAGGTGACGGCGGGATTGGCGGTGGGAGTTTGGGCGTTGGAGTAAAGCGTGGCCAGGCTGCTGGCGCCGCCCAAGACGTAACGATCCGCCACACCGTGGAACTGGATGGTCTGGCCGACGATGCCGGCACCGGGTCCGGAGGCGGTGTTCACGAGGAGATAACCTTCGGCCAAAGTGGTCCCGGCGTCGGTCAATCCCAGCAGGTCGGCCAGTTGTTTGTCCGGACGCATGGCAATCAACTTTCCGCCCGAGTTCACCCAGTCGGTGAACATGGCGACCTGTGCGGCACTCAACGCCGCCTGACCGAGAATCACCACATCGTAGTTGGCCAATGTGGCGCTCGAAACGGACGCCAGATTGGTGAGGGCAAAGGCGTTCAATCCCTCCGTGAGCAGAATCTCGGCGTAATAACGACTGAACGAATTGGTGGGTTGCGTCACAATCAGGATGGGTCCACCGGGACCGTCCCCGTACATGTCGCTGGTGAAGGTCCACGAGAAATCTGAAATCATGGTGTTGCCGGCGAGACTGGCAACTCCGCCTGCCCCTCCTTTGACGATCGCGGTGTAAGTCGTGGAAGGTTTCAAGCCTCCGTTTGGCGTCAGCGTCGCCGTTCGCGTTGCGGGACTGTAATTCACCGTCGCGGCCACAAGATTGTTCAGAGAGTCGCGCAATAGCACTGTGGTTTCGTTAATGGTGGACGCATTCATGTCCGTGCTGAAAGTGGCCGACACCGGTGTTCCCAGGTTGACTCCCGATGCGCCAGCCGCCGGAGTGACGGAGGCAACGCCAAAGTAGATTGGCCCATGGCCTGTCGCATAGATGCAGTAGTTGAGATTCCCACCACCGCTGGCCACCATCGGGTCGGGCCAGTTTCCATAATTGAGCTGCTGCCAACTGAGAGTTCCAGTGGTCGCGGAGTAATAGACTTGCGCACCAGCGTGGTCTGACCAGATGGCCAGCCAGTAATTCTGCCCGTTGGTCAGGGACTGGGAAGCGGTTAACGGAAAGGTCTGCCAGCCGGTGCTCGGATTGCTGACCTCACTCGAGATGCGAAGCGGTCGGTTGGGTTGTCCGGCATTGTCGGAGTAGATGGCGCACTTGTACCTGCCCGGGATGGCCGCCACCTTCGCCTGAATCGAGGTCACGGTCAGGTTCGAGTATGCCTGAAAGCGTCCGGCATTGATCCACGGACCATTGTACCAGAGATAGTCCGTCAACGTTCCTTCGGCCGTGTTCCCGATGAGGCCCGGCGGTCCTCCCGCGCTGGCAATCGTCACGCTCAACGCCCGCTCCGCCGTCTGCGCCGGCTCGCTCGCATCCGTCACCCGCGCGGTGAAGTTGTACGTGCCCGAGGTCGTCGGGCTGCCGGAGATGGTCCCGCTGCTCCCGTTGAGCACCAAGCCCGGCGGCAGCGTCCCCACCGGCAGCGTCCACGCGTAGGGCGTCGTCCCGCCGCTGGCCGTCAACGTGGCCGTGTAGGCCACGTTCACAACGCCATCGGGGAGGGAGGTCGTGGTGATGGTCGGCGGCGCCGTCTGCACGGTCAGCAGCGTATGACCGCTGATCCCATTGTGCGTCGCGGAGATTGTCGTATTGCCCGCGGCCACGCCCGCGCTCATGCCGCCGGCGTTGATGGTCGCGATGGTTGGCGCCGAGGAAACCCACGTGGCTTGCGCCGTCAGGTTTTGCGTGCTGCCGTCGGAATACGTGCCCGTGGCGGTGAATTGCTGGCTGCCGCCCACCAAGATGACGGGATTCAACGGTGTAACCGCAATTGAGGTCAAGGCGGGCGCGATGGTCAGGGTCAGCGACCGGGTGGCCGTCTTGGGGGGAACGCTGCTGTCAGTGACCTGGATGGTGAAGGGCGAGGTGCCGGCGGTGGTCGGGATGCCTGAGATCGCGCCGCTCCCCGAGTCCAGAGTCAATCCCGAGGGCAGCGTGCCGCTGGCGACAGACCAAGCGTACGGGGCGGCGCCACCGCTGGCGGTCAACGGGGTGGTATAGCTGGCGTTGACCGTGCCGTTGGGCAACGTCCCGGTGACAATGACCAGCGGCGCCTGCACGGTCAGCAAGGTGTTGCCCGTGATTCCGCCCACCGTCGCTGAAACGGTCGTCATGCCCGGAGCCACTCCCACCGCCAGGCCGCTGGCATTGATGGTGGCCACCGCGGGAGCGGAGGAGTTCCAAGCCGCGAGGGCGGTCAAATCCTGAGTGGTGGCATCCGAGTAAGTTCCAATGGCAGAGAACTGTTGGGCGCCGCCCGTGAGCAAGACCGGGTTGGACGGAGTTACGGCCAGTGAGGTGAGCGCCGGTTGGATCGTGAGGATGAAGGTTTTCGTCGCCTCCTGGACCGGATCGCTCGAGTCGCTGACACCCACCGTGAAGTTGAAGGCGCCGGTGGCGGTCGGTGTTCCGATGATGGCGCCGCTGCTGGCGTTGAGGGACAAACCGGGGGGAAGCGCCCCACTGATGAGCGACCAGGAGTAGGGCGCGGCGCCGCCGACCGCGGTCAAGGTCGTCGTGTAGGCCACATTCTCCGTTCCGTTGGGCAGGGTCGCCGTGCTGATGGTCAGTTGAGCGGGCGCCGGCGTGAAGAGGAGGCGCAGTTGCTCGCCCGACTGCTCCAGGCTGAAGGTGCCGCCCCCGAAGTCGTTGACGAAGCTGGTGGCATCCACGACAAACTTGTCCGCCGAGAAGTTGGTCACGCTGGCGTTGGTCGCGATGGCGATGGGCCAGGTGTAACTGCTGGTCTTGTCGAAGTTGGCCGCCAGCCCTGGATTGCTGCCGTTGAGGGTGGTCAGCTTCAAACTGAAGGGATTGGTGGTCGCCGACTGAAGCTGGATGCCCTGGCCATCGGTCAGGCTCAACAAATCCCAACCCACTCCAGGCGCGCCGCTGGCATCGTTGATCTCCCATTCGTAAACCGCGCCGCCATTCCAGGTCTGGCGGGCGGTGGTCACCCGACCGACGGGTGTCCCCGGCGACAGCATCCCCTCGAGGATCAGCGGCCCATTGTTGAGCCGGCCCGTGCCCAATAAACGTCCGCCGGCACTCACCCGACCAACGCCGTTGACCGTGTGGGTCGTATTCAGGGTCAGCCCCGCGGGGTTGGAAATGGTGAGGTCGTTGACCGTGGCCGGCAGGCCATTACCGGGCACTTGAACTGCCGGGCCCGTGTAAACATAGTTTGCGCCGGGATTGAAGGTGCGCGTGCCCGTCACGCGAATGTTGCCGGTGGCGCCCGAGGTCGCGATGCCCGCCGGATCGCCGAGGCCGAGCGTGGCGCCCGAAGCCAGGGTGAACGTGCCGCTGCTGCCGTTGCCCAGCAGGCTCGTGCCCAGCATCAGCGTCGCACCGCTGTTGACCGTGTAATTAATCGTGTTCGCCACCGTGCCGCCCGAGACGAAGGTCTGCGGTGTTGACCCGTTGAAAACGATCGCCCCGCTGCCCGAAGACGTCTCGGTCATCGTGCCGCCGGTATGCGTGAAATTCCCGGCGACATTCAGCGTCCCCACCGCGCCCACGCTCGACAGGTTGAACGTTCCCAGCGTGAACGCAAAGTTGCCCTGAACGGTCACCGCGCCCGTGCCGGCGGTGCTGCTGGTGCGAAGATTGAACGTGCCGCCAGTCTGACTGAAGTTGCCCGTGACGTTTAGACTGGCGTTGCCGCCGCTCTGCTTCAGCACAAACGTACCGCCGCTCAAGGCCACATTGCGGGTGACATTGAGCGTTCCAGCGCCCGTGCTGCCAACCACCACAAACGTCCCGCCTGTTTGAGTGAAATCGCCGCCTACGACGAGTGTGCGAGCGGTGGAGCTGTTGGCCAATCTCAGGCTCCGGCTGCCCGTGTTCATCACTGTAAAGTCGCCGGCAATCCCGGTTACGGAGCCTTCCAGGCTCAGATGAGACGATTGGCTGGCACAATTCCAGGTCACGTTGCCAAAGCTCTGTCCCAGACCTCCCGGCAGCGCCGAGGTGCTTCCCGTGATCAAGCAGGTGGAATTCACATCCCAAGTGGCGGTGGGAATCGTCCCGGCGCTGCGTGCGTGTTGGTAGGTGGCGCCCGGCCGGAATGAAATCGTCGCTCCCGAGCCTATCGCGATCGTCCCTGAAGTTCCGGTTAGTGAAACCGTGCCGAAAACGTCCAGATCGCTTCCCGCACCGTTGGCCACCGTCAACGTGACATTGTTCACCGCCAGTTGACCGCCCGCCTCGACCATCACTTGGTCCACCGTCACCGCCGCGGACACCGTCACCGTATGCCCGGCTCTCAGCCGGATCACGCCGGCCGCGGCGTTGTTCGTCGGCGGCCGGGCGGCGGCCACCCAGGCGGCTCCATTGTTCGTCTGCCAGGTCGCCGCGCTGTTCCACAGACCACTGCTCACCGTCCGGTAATCTCCAAGCCCCTCGGGTGGCGGCAGCACGGTCACCGTCGTGCCGCCGGCAATCCCTCCACTCGTCGCCGTAACTGTTGCGCTTCCCGCCGCAATCCCGGTCACCAACCCGGCCGCGCTGACGGTGGCCACCGCGGGGCTCGACGAATTCCAAATGGCCTGGCTGGTCAGGTCCTGGGTGCTCCCGTCCGAATACGTGCCCGTCGCCGTCATCTGCTGAGTGGCTCCAGCAGCCACGGAAGGGGAGGCCGGGGTCACGGCGATGGCCGTCAGCACCGGGGCCACCGCAAGGTTGAACGACTTGGTCGTAGTCTGAACAGGATTGCTCGAATCAGAGGCTTGAATGGTGAAATTGAAATTTCCCGCCACCGTCGGCGTGCCGGTGATCGCGCCGTTGGCGGGGTTCAACGCCAAACCCGGGGGCAATGTGGTGCCGCCCGATAGTGACCAGGCGTAAGGCGTCGTTCCCCCGCTGGCCATGAGTGTGCTGGCGTAAGCCGCCCCGACCATTCCTCCCGGCAACGTTGCGGTCGTGATGCTGAGGGCGGCGGCCTGTACCGTCAGTGTGCCACTGCCCGTCTTGCCATTGAAGCTGGCCGAAATGGTGGTCGCACCCGCCGCCAGCCCGGTGGCCAGTCCGGAACTGTTCACATTGGCCACAGCCGGACTGGACGAACTCCACGTCGCCTGGCTGGTCAGGTCCTGGGTGCTGGCATCCGAGTAGGTGCCCGTGGCGGTGAATTGTTGTGCAGCGCCCGCAGCGATGGTGGCGCTGGCCGGCGCCACCGCCACACCCTCCAACGTCGCCGCACTGCCGCTGGCATAAATGCAATAGTTGAGACCGCCCCCGCCACTGGTGCTGATGGGATCGGGCCAGGAGCCGTAAGCGTATTGGTTCCATCTGAGCGTGCCGCCTGCATCCGAGTAATAGACCCGCGCATTGGAATTGTCGGACCAGATCGCCAGCCAGTAATTGTTGCCGTTCGTCAACGCAACCGCGGTCGTCAGCGGGAAAACCTGCCAACCGGTCGCCGGGTTGCTGACCTCCACCGTGTGACCCAAGAGACGGCTGGGCTGCCCGCTGGAATCGGTGTAGATGGCGCATTTGTACTTTCCGGAGATCGCCGCCACCTTGGCCTGCATTGTGGTCACGGTCATGTTCGACGGTGCGAGAAACCGCCCGGCATTGATCCAAGGACCAGCGTCCCAGATGTTATCCGTCAAAGATCCGTCAACGTTGTTGCCAATGAGACCGCCGCCGCTGGAGTTGCCAACGAGGATGCTCAAGGCCTGACTGGCCGTCTGTGCGGGATTGCTGGAGTCACTGACTCTGGCAGCAAAATTGAATGTTCCGGTTGTGGTTGGCGTTCCGCTGATCACGCCGGCTGGACTCAATGAAAGTCCCGGCGGCAGCGATCCGGAGATTATGGACCACGCGTAAGGAGTCGTTCCGCCACTTGCAGTCAGGCTCGCCGAGTAGGAGGCGTTGACCACTCCAGCAGGCAGCGATGTGGTCGCAACCGTCAGCGGTTGGGAGGCGGCCGCTTCCGTGGCAATCTGTTGAAAGATGTTCCGGGCGGCGGTGTATCGGGCCTGGGCCTCCGCGCGTTTGGTTGGAAAATAGGACGCCCAGACTCCGCCCACTGAGGTTCGTTGCAGCAGATTATCCACCCATTGCACGTAGAACTGGGCATCCTCCACGCTCGCCCGCACCGGAGCGCCGTTCACTGTCACGAACACCGCCGCGGTATGCACCTGATGTCCATTGGCGCCCATGCGCCGGGCGGCCAGCCAGCCGCTCCTGGAGATGTTCACCGTCGTGCTCAAGGTCGCCGAGGTGCTTGAAGAAACCGACGCCGCCTGGCTGGCCACGACCACGCCGTTATGCACCAATTCGATGTTGCCCGCCAGGTTCTGATTGGCCAGCCATTGGACGGTCACCGAGACACTCCCGCTCCCCGTCAGTAGAATTTCATCGCCAGGAGTGGAAGTGCCATTGACCTTGAAGTCGAGGAACTCGTTGTGACCATTACGTGAGACCACGGTTCTCCGGTTGGCAATGCCATCAATCCACTTGCGATAGGTCAGCGGGCCGGACACTTGCACGTAGGTGAGCACCGCCCCTATCTCTGCATTGCAGGGATAATCGGAACCGCCCGCCCAGCCGGGACGGAAGCCGCAATTCAGCAGACGATAGTAAGCCCTCATGGCCGTGTCGCTGCCCGCCACGTCCTCGGAAACGAAGTCACAGGCGCCCAACGCCACTTCGACCGGATACTCCACCGGAATGCAGCAATTGAGGGTCTGCGGGAATCCGTCATCCAAGTATTGCATGTGGGCAAAGCCCGCAATGCCTCCTTGGAGTCGGGCCCAATTGAAAATCGGGTAGGTGTATTCCTGCCAAATCTGAGAGGCATTGGTGAGACCCAACGCCACGATGTGACCACCCAACGCTTGGTGTTCAAACTGCGAATAAGTCGCATCCCAATGCCACTCCGCGTCCCAATGCACGATGCGCCCCGCCGTGGAAATGGGATCATCCAGTCCAGTTACTTTGGGAAGGTCGGTTGCCGGGTCCAAGACCTCACCGTTGCCCATGTCAGCAAGGAGCGACACAACGGCCAGATTCTGGTTGACCATGGCGTTGTAAATCGTCGAAACGGACACCGGATTGCCTCCGCAACTTCGATGCACGTGCATGTCGCCGGCATACCAGCCTGCCGGTTCGGGTGCGGCATGGACGTCGGGTTTTGGAATTCCGACAAAGAGTGCAAGCAGCAAGCCGCAGTGCCGCCTGCTGATCAGCGTAAGGTTCATAAATGTCATCCTGGATCACCGGAACACTCCCAAACCAGCAGCACCAAGCGCGCAACTCATCACATCGCGCGAAGCAGACTGCCAAGTGAAACCTGATGCCAGTGGATGAATCCAAATGCTTCAATTTCACTCGCGGCACTCAGCCAAATCGCGATCGCTGCACTCTGCCGAACAGGAGCCGGGGCAAGGCTTGCCCCTCAGTTCGTGACAAGATGACAAGGCCTGCACATCAACTATGCGACCAGAGGGGGAACACTGCGATGGAATAGATTACGTACGGCCCTGTCCGCAAACGACCCGACGCCGGCATTTTCACCAAACTCGCGAGGCCCATCGCCACAGCATGCACGATGGGCCTCACACAAGGGCTCTGACGGTCGCTTTACGGCGGCGTTACATCCAGAAGGCGGTAGAATCCCTGAAGCCTCGCTCCCATGCTTTCAATGAGAACCACAGAGGTTGAATCCGCGACGAAGTCATCTCGCAATGGCGTCCAGACTGCATCAGTCAGACTTTCCTTGTATTGAAACCGGTAAGTCCGGCCCGCCACAACCTGCCAAACGACTACTAAAGTGCCTTGGGGTGATTCGAAGACATCCAACAACTGCGGCGGGGCAAAAATCTTGAGAACGCCATTGACCAACGTCACCGTGTAATTCTCCAAACGGTTCTGAGGGTCCATAAGCTCCGGCACGATGTCGTAGTCTCCGACAGGGCTCTCGCTGGTGGCCGTCGTGGTATAGGTGGCGGAGATGCCGTCCCCGACCACGAGGCCATTGATCACCCCACTGAAAACCGGATTGGCTTCGCCATAGACGCGGCTCGCATCGTTGGCCACGACGCTCAACGGACGGGCGTCAATTATTATCGGTGTCGTGCCCGTCACTTCCCCAACTTCGGCCGAGATGGTCGTTGAACCAGAGGAGTTACCAGTCACCAAGCCGCTTGAGCCCACCGCGGCCACACTGGAACTCAATGTCTGCCATGCCGCGGAAGTCGTAAGGTTGGACACGCTCCCGTCGGTGTAATACCCGGTGGCCGCCATCTGAAGCGAGTCGCCGTAGGTAATGGTTGGCGCAGGCGGCACAAGTGTAATCAGCCCCAAGACGGGCGTCGAATGGCCCGAGGCGTAAATCGAATAATTGAAATTGCCGCCGCTGCTGGTGGAGAGCGGGTCGGGCCACTCGCCGAAATCGTAGCGCCCCCATCGCAGAGTGCCAGAGCTCCCTGAGTGGTAGGCGCGGGCAGCAGCATCGTCCGACCAAACTGCGAGCCAATAAAACTGGCCGTTGGTCAACGCAACCGGGTTGATGAGCGGAAAGACATGCCAGCCCAAGGCGGGACCGACCACCTCGGTGGTGCGGCCCAGCAGGCGGCTTGGCAGGCTGCTCGCGTCGGTGTAAATGGCACACTTATACCGGCCGGCAATCCCCACCACCTTGGCCTGCACAGAGGACACCGTCATGTTGGAGGCACACTGGAACCGCGCCGCGTTGATCCATGCACCATTGTTCCAAAGTGCATCAGTTTGACTTCCGTCCACTGTGTTCCCAAAGGTGCCCGTCGCGTTTATGGTCAAGGTCATGGGTCTGGTAACGCTCTGTGAGACCGCGCCTGCATCCACAACCCGAACCGTAAATGAGAACGCCCCCGGACTGCCAGGTGTACCGGAAAGCACGCCGCTCCCGCTATTGAGCGCCAAACCGGGAGGCAACGAGCCACTGACCAGCGACCAAGTATAGGGCGGCACACCCGCCACCGCGCTCAAGCTGGCCGAGTATGGAATCCTCACCAAACCATCCTTCAAAAAGTAGGTGGCGATCGTAAGCGACGGCGGGGATTCAACCGTTAGCGACACGCCCTCGACCATCCCATTCAAGGCTGCCGAGATCGTGGTGGTCCCGGGGGCAATGGCTGTGGCCACACCATTGGCGTTGATGGTGGCCACCTCAGGGTGGGACGAAGCCCACGTCACCTGGCCGGTCAGGTCCTGAACACTCCCATCGCTATACGTCCCTGTGGCCGCATACGGTTGAGTTCCACCCACCGGAACGCTGGCATTGGCCGGCGTCACCGCGATGGACTGCAACGTTCCTAGAATCTGCAGGCTCAACGCCTTGCTCGCCGTCTGCACCGGGTCGCTGGCATCGCTGGCTTGAATGGTGAAACTGAACGTTCCGGCGACGGTGGGCGTCCCGCCAAGATTGCCAGTCGCGTTGAGCGTCAGCCCGGCAGGCAGCACCCCGCTTTCCAGCGACCACGCATAAGGCGGAACGCCCCCGCTGGCCGTCAGCGCAGCCAGGTAAGGCTGCTGGATCACTCCAGTCGGGAGGAAACTGGTGACAATCGACGGCGGCGGAACGCCGGCCAGCACCTGCACTTGTGTACCCACGTCATGCCGGATCCGCAGAACCGCAGTGCTCGGGTCGAAGACCCAGCCCGGTTCGGCCACGTCCGCTCTCGGATTAAGCGCGACCCCGTCCACCAATACCACCCCCGGCGTGAATCCCAGCCTCAACGTCTCAGTCGAAGCACTGTCGAAGGTGGTGTAAGTGACGCTGTTGGTGGTGTAGACCACCGACTTGATCACCGAGGTTGATCGCACGATATGATTCTGTCCCGCCGGTGCCCATTCCGGCACCGCCCCTATGGCCAGCATGAAATGGCGGATGTAGTCCCCGTGCCCGTCACTGAACCAGCAGTAGCCGCGGTTGGCGTTTTCGTAGGGACCTTCAATCACCACTCCATTGTTGCGGCACATGTAGGTGCTCCAGTTCAGCGAGCGATAGGCCTTGTCTTTGACCGCGAGATCGCCCGTCAGTGAATATAACAACGCGTTCGCCGCCCCAAAACGCGACGTGTGGCTGGCCATCTTATATTTGTAGTCCGTTTGCTCGGAGATCACTCGTGCCCCGTACTGCAGCCCCGGCTCCCCCATGTCCGTCCCGCCAAAAGTGCTCTCGATGAACCCCAGCAGATTGGTCACGTGATCGTACCAGTTGGGGTCAAGTTCCGGACGCTCCAACAGATAGCGCGCGGTCTGGCCAGGGCCATACTGGTTCAGATTTCCTATGTAACCCGACATGTCTTCAAAGTAAGCCGCCCAAGCCCGGTTGCTCATGGGATAGGTCAGCAGCCAGTTCCACGCCTTCTGCCGCGCACTTTGGTAAGCGTTGGTATCCCCCAAACCCAGCCGGATCAACTCATCAAACAGCCGGATCGGGGCGATGACATGCGAACAGTAATCATCCCGCACCGCTCCCGTCTGCGCCACGACCCGAAACGGCCAGGGCGATTGCGTCGCGTTGCCGATTCGCACATGCAACGCCAACGCATCCGCACACGCCAGCGCCGCTGCAAGGTAATTGGTTTCACCCGTCAACTGGTAGAACCGCAGATAACCGTGATACCCCAACTCCCCCACCTTGTCCGGCTCCAGCACCCCTACCCCCTCGACCATCGAATCATTGCCGAAAGTGATCGAGCCCGCCGCCGCCGTGGACCAGGGCACGCGCGCCCACACATGGTTGGTCGGCGTCGTGCCGTGCTGCAGGTGATGGTCCAGCAGCCCGCGCACCAGAGTGATGACCCCGTAATCCCCCGAGTAGGCATAATACAGCACCGCCGAATCCGCCAACATGGCCGCCTTGCTCGCGGCATTGTTGGGCCAACTGCTCCCGGTCAAGCTGCCCGGATCATACTCCGAGTGCGTGTAGGTCACCGGCAGCCCGTTGGCCGGGTTGTTCGGCATCCGGTTCTTCAACAAATCCCACGACAAATACATCACCCGGTCATACCCCTGACCCGGATCCGCCGTCCACGGTATCAACTTCCCCTCCCCATCCAACGCCACCGTATGGGTGTCAAGCGTTGCAGCCAAGGACAAACACGCGGGGTGGAACGTCACACCGATCAGCCATAATGCCATCCAAAAGCAGCCCGCTTTGATCTCTTTGTTCATCATCAGGTCAATACCTTCATATAATCTCCGATCTGGATGTAAAGACAATACCCTTCATCCGCATGGGGCAATCTTGTTCTGACACGCAAATGGCCCAGTCCATTGTCTGATGAAACCGACATTGTCAGCCATTGCTTACCATCGCCGAGATGTGCCGCCATGCCGCCCGTCTGCTATTAGCGGCGAAATCTCATGGCCGATAAAGACAAATCCCCAAGCCAAGAGGCTTGGGGAAAAGCTTCCCGAGTGCTGATTCGATACGTTGGGTCGAGCTACGGACTAAGCAACAAGCGGGGCAGGGCCAGCAGCCGACATGCCGGTTATATTCACGCGGTGCAGTCCAACTGCAAAGCTTCAACGAGGCCGCCCACAAAGAGCCGTTGCTCCGACGCAGTCAATTGATGGTACAAGAGCAGGACTGTAATAGCCCTTTCGCGTACCCTCTCTCTTCAACAGAGTCCCCACTGGACGCCCCCTTCCTTTTGACATGCCGGCTCACGATGCGCAACGATGATGATATGGCCAGTGATTCTCTCCGTCCACATTTCACCTTGGTAATGGTGCATGTTGGTTGGGGAGGTCGCCAAAGGGTGCCGTTGGCTCAATGTGATCCTCTTCTTGGTGGTGAAAACCGCCGATTCGCGTCTGGCTGTTTGGCCATGGATGCTCAATGCTTTTGCTCCGTACGGTCAGCGTTTCCCACGGACAGCGGAATCAAGCCGGCCCAAAACTCCTCCATCGTGTTTGCCAGCGGCAGCGGCATGCCGACCCGCGCTAACGGTTGCGTTGGGCCGGGACCGACATAAAGCCCCGCTGGTACGCTCTTCGTGACAACCGACCCGGCTCCGACCACTGCTCCCGCTCCGATGCGCAAGAGTCGGCCTGCCCCACACACGAGCACCGAATTCGGCCCGATAAAGGCCGCCTTCTCCACAATGACCTTGCCACTGCCGCGGGTGTGCGCGATCACAATCGCCCGGATGCTGATTTGTACGTCGTCCTGAATTTCGATGCACTCAGGGTACTCGTTGTCCAAATAGACTTCTTCCCCAATGAACACGTTGCGACCGATCTTGACACCCCGCACCCGATGCAGAAACGGCCGGAACGTAGTCGCACCCGGACAGAATCGCGCCAACAGGTGAAACCATCGGTTCGTCACCCGCCTGAGAAATGGCTTGCTCAAGGTGGTTGCAGGAGTGGAATCACTTCAGGATGAGCGTGGCCGGGCGCCGCCGCCTTTAAGACGGACAAACGCCGACAGTCCGGCGATTGAATCAAAATGTTGAGGGGTCACCTCTGACTGTTCCACTTTGATGCCAAAAGTCTGCTGGACGTATTCTACCAGTTCCATAACCCCGAGCGAATCAATGATCCCCTCCTGCAAAAACGAGGCGTCATCCGGGTAGGGAAACCCGCTGTCGCTAAACAGGATCTTTTGCGCGATGAAATCGCGGAGGAGCGATTCCACATCCGGTGTTTGAGTTGGATCATTCATGAGTTGTTTCGAAATGCAGATTTCGCATTTCAACCAAGACGTCGCCGCAATCCGCGCGGCAGCCAGCGCGTCATGCGGCGCACGCTTTGGGTGATTCCCGGCGGAACGCTTCTGCGGAGCAACATCTCGAAAGGACTGCGTCGGCGAAAAACAATCTCCCTGTCCAGGCGGGCCCGCTGTTCCCTGCTCAGACGCCAGCCGGAAGCGCCGCAATTCTCGACCACGTGCGCGATCGAGTTGCCTTTGGGAATCACCACCACTGGCTCTTGGCATAGGCACCAGTTGAGTGCAACTTGCGCCGGGGTCCTGCCGGTTTCCGCTGCAACGGTCCGCAATACGCCCTTGGGGTCGCCATCGGCGAGGCGATGCCATTCGCGCCCCAGTGGGCTGTAAGCGATAACCGTGATGCCGTTGGCTGCGCAAAAGGGCAGCAGGTCCGGTTCGATGGTGCGATCCACAAGGTTATAGCGAACCTGGTTGGCCACAATCTTGTGTTTCCGCAATGCCGCTTGCGCGTGTTGCAGTTGCTGCACGGAAAAATTGGAAACCCCGATATAGCGAACCTTGCCGGCGTTCACGAGTTCCTCCATCGCTGCCATCGTTTCGGCGATGGGAATGTCTGGATTCGGTTGGTGCAATTGATAAAGGTCAATCCGGTCGGTGTGCAACCGCTGGAGGCTCTGGTCCGCAGCCCGGAACAAGTCGGCCCGGCGAAAGTTCTCTGGTGAAACCTTGGTGGCCAGAAACACCTGGTCGCGCAACCCGCGCATTGCCTCGGCAACGACCGGTTCGCTACCATAAGATTCCGCCGTGTCGATGAAAAGCGCCCCGGCTTCAAGACCGCGCCGCAACGGTTCCGGCCCCGCGTGATAAGCCCACGTGCCCAAACCGACTTCCGGCACCTCGAGGTTTGTCGTTCCAAGAGGTTTCCGGTTCATGATGCTGCCGCCTCCGGGATGGGTGGCGACATTCGCAGATACTGCGTCGCCCGCTGTTTGCGCTGTATATCGTCAAAAACCCGCTGAACCTGTAGTTCCGTCATCTCCATGACCCTCGCGACCTGCGCCGCGGGCAAGCCCAGTTCCAGCCCACGCCAGATGAGGTCCAGCGTTTCGAATGGCAGGCGGAAGAAAAACTCCGCTTGATCGCACGGCGCGCTGTACGTGTCGGTGGTGGGAGTGCGCTGTTGAATGGACTGGGGGATGTCCAGGTGCCGTGCGAGTTGATAAATCTGCGACTTGAAAAGATGGGCAATGGGTTGGATATCCGCGCCACCATCGCCGTACTTCACAAAGAAACCTTGAGCGTGCTCGTTCTTGTTGGCGGTACCGATCACGGCGAATTGCCGCGACTCGGCATGATAATACAGCGTCGCCATGCGCGAGCGCTGTTTGAGGTTGGTTGCTGCCACGATTTCGAGCAGTTCGCGCGGCGGCAAGGGCCGGGTTTCCTGACGTCCGTCGGGACACACCACCGTCACCGAAAAAACGTTCAACGTGCCGCTCTCCAGCAGGTCCGAAGGCAGCACAATCTTGGCTTTGTGGCCTTTCGCGGGATCGTATTCAGGAACGACCCGGGCGATGGCGGCATCGCGACGGCGATAACAGTGGAACCCTTCCAGAGCGCCCGTGATGTCTTCAAGGATTGGTGTCACCCCGAAAACTCCGGCGAGTTCGCGCGCGTAGGTTTCGCTGACCGGGTCGGAATCCCGGTCCGGCATCATCACGGCTACAACGTTCCGCGCACCAAATGCACGAACCGTCATGGCCAGCACCACGGCAGAATCAATGCCCCCGCTGATTCCAACCACGCCTCCACCCCGGCGCATCGTAATGCGAACGTTCTTTTGAATGAAGCGGATGATCCGCTCGCTCTCAGCCGCGGGGTCAATATCCAGCGCTTTCTTGTCGAAGTTCATGCTGAAACCTCCTGTGAAATCGTGGCCGTTCTGCACACCTTTACCGGATCGCGTTGCGAAAGCGGCTTCGGAGGTGAAAAACCCTCGACGAATTGGTGATGGACCAGTTGCGTGGAAAGAATGCCGACCAGTGCCATGTCGTCAGTTTCGCCAAGAGCGCCACCGGATTCAATCTTGCGCGTCAATTGTTGGACCGCTTCCGGTTTGAAGTAACCGGCGGCCTTGATGCGCTCAGGCGACAGGAGTTCGCGCACATAGTCAGGCGTGGTCTCATTGAAAAAGCTGCGATGCACCGGCGCGCGATATGGCCGCTTGGGCCGCTGTCGGATCACGTCCGGCAACCAAGGCAGGGCCGCCTCTTTGAGCAGATGCTTCTCCTGCAGAACGCGCAGCTTCATGCGCGGCGGGAGGCGGTTGCAAAATTCCACCAACCGCACGTCGAGGAACGGAAAGCGGCCCTCCACCGAATGGGCCATGCTCATGCGGTCACCCTGTGAAGACAATAGGTATGGCGACAGGAAGGTGGTGATTTCAACGTACTGGGCCCTGGCCAATGGAGTCCACTGAGTGAAATCCGCGGGCAGCCTCCGCCTCAGATGACTGAAAACGTCCTCTTCGGGGGCAGTCAGAAGATCCTCCTTGAAGAAGCGCAACGTGCGCCGGTTATTGCGCCAGCGCACTGCGTGTGAATACCAGGGGGATTCAACCTCGCCCAGTCCCTGGCCAAAAAAAGCAGCCAGAAAGGAAGGGCTGCTTTGGGCCAATGCCGTGATGTCCGGGTAAAGCCGTTTGAACAGCAGCGGACGAGATTTCGAGTCGGGTTGGCGCGCCCAAAACCGGCGGAGCTTCGCCTCTTTGAACAAGTCGTACCCCGCGAGGAATTCGTCCGCACCTTCGCCCGTCAGCACCACCTTGAATCCCTGCTCACGGACCAGTTTGGACAACAGGAACATCGGCGCTGGAGCGGTGCGCAGCAATGGCACTTCGGCGTGCCAAACCACCTCGGGAAAAACGCGTCCGATCTCGGCGTAGGTGGCGCGCACCACGTGGTGATCGGTCCCCAATCGCACCGCCATCTGCTGTTGAAACGCGCTCTCATCAAATGCCGGATCCGCAAATGCGATGGAAAACGTTACGAACCGGTTTGAGTTGTGCCGCCGAATCACCGAAGCAATCGTGGAGGAATCCAAGCCACCGCTGAGATACGCTCCCACCGGCACGTCGGCGCGCAACCGGACCTGGCAGGCGTCAATCAGCAAAGAGCGGCATTCCTCGATCACCTCTCCGATGGGCCGTGATTCATGTTTGTCAGATCCGGTCGGGAAGCGGTTCTCCCAGTAGCGTTGAATCTGGATCGAGTCCCGGTCCGCAACGAGGTAATGAGCCGGCGGCAATTCGTGGATGCCGCGAAAAACCGTGTGCGGGGTCTGAGCGGCCCAAAACGTAAAGACTTCGGCCAAAACCTGCGGGTCCAACTCCGCTGATACCCGGCGGTCACTCAACAAGGATTTTATCTCGGAGGCGAACAGCAAGGTGCCGTCGGCCAGTAGCGTGTAAAACAAAGGCCGCACCCCGAGCCGGTCGCGCGCCAGGAACAGCCGACGTCGTCGCGTGTCCCAAATCGCCAGGGCAAACTGCCCGTTCATCCGGTCCAGACAGCGCGGGCCGAGCTCTTCGTAGAGATGCAGGATAACCTCGGTATCCGACTCCGTGCGAAACTGATGTCCTCGCGCGCGAAGCTCTTCGCGAAGTTCGATGTAGTTGAAAACCTCGCCGTTGAAGACTATCCACAGCGAATCATCCTCGTTGGCAATCGGCTGGCTGCCGCTGCACAGATCAATGATGGAGAGCCGCGCGTTGCCCAATCCCGCCTCCCGATCCAGCAGGATGCCAAATTCGTCCGGCCCGCGATGCCGCAGCAGCGCAAGCATCTGGCGCAGGTCGCCCTCGGACGCCGCGCGCCTTGCCCGGCGATCAAACATGCCCGCGATGCCGCACATCAGATCAACTCCTCTTTTCGCACCTTGCCCGAAGGCGACTTGGGCAGGTCGTCCCGGAATTCGACCACACGTGGCAACATGAAATCCTCCAAGTTGGCTTTACAATGGGCCAGCACCTCGTTAACGGTCAGTTTGGGATTAGACCGCACAACCACAGCTTTAATCGCCTGACCCAGGATCGGATCGGGCACGCCCAGCACCGCCGCTTCCGCCACGCCCGGCAGCGCGTGCAGGACGTTTTCGACTTCCTTGGGCGCGACCTTCTCGCCACGGCTCTTGATGATGTCATCCTTCCGTCCCACGAAATACATGCAGCCATCCTCATCCATGCGGAAGAGGTCGCCCGTATAGCAAAGCCGTTCGCCAGGAATCGGGCCGGGCCGATACCGGACTGCGGTAGCTTCCGGCGCCTCCCAGTAACCTCGCATCACATGCCGGCCACGAACGACCAATTCCCCGACCTGGCCCGCGCCCAGTCGCTGGCCGGATTCATCCTCCACCCAGACCTCAGTCCCGGGGATGGCGATGCCGACCGAGCCGGGTTTCTGATCGAGCCAACGTGGTGGCAGATAAAGTGTGCGCTTTGTTTCCGTCAGGCCATACATGGAGAAAAGCGTGACGCCTGGAAGTTTCCGGCGCAATTCGAGAATGTGACTCGGAGGCAGTGCCGCCGCCGTGTTGGTCACGTAGCGCAAGCTGGACAGGTCAAACGCGGACAAATCCATCTGAAGCAACCTGGCGGCGATGGTTGGCACGATCGGAAAGCCGGTGACTTGCTCTTTTTCGATGCGCTGAAGAATCGTTACAGGGAAAGCGAAATCACTCTCGAGGACCAACGTGCCACCGAAGCGGAACGTCATGAGCAACTGATACAGCCCGTAATCAAAGGACAGCGGCATTACGTTGAGCACAATATCGCTGTCCACATTTTGAAGGTATTGGATGATCGATCCCGAGGCGAAGATCACGTTGCTGTGGTCGCACATCACCCCTTTGGGCTCACCCGTCGTTCCGGAAGTATAAACCAAGCAAGCCAGGTCAAGATCAATGGCGACTCTGGCCGGACGCTCTCCTGGATAGGTGGCCTGGACCGAGTTGAAGTCAACGCAGCGCGGATTCTGCGGCAGGCACGAACCGGCCTCGAGGTCGCAGATGACGATGCATTGAAGTGACTTTACCTCCGCCAGTAATCGGTCGCCCAAACCCGCAGAGAAGCCACGCAAGTCCGTCACCAAGGCCGAGGCGCGGCAATTGTTCAGGATGTAGAGCAATTTGTTTGTTTTCGTGGTGGGATTGACAACCACGAAAACCCCGGCTGCTTTCAGGGCAGCGAAGATGGCCACCACGGCTGCTGGCGAGTTGTTCAGGCAAATCGCAACCCGGTCACCGCGGCACAAACCTCTGTGTTGCAGGGCCTGCGCCAGTCGGTTGGCTCTGGCGTCCAGTTCGGCGTACGTGAGGCGCTGGCCCGCACAGACCAAGGCAACCTTGGCCGGAACCCGCCGGGCACTGTCTTCCAAAAAGTCTTGGACGAGCATGCCCTATCGCCAGAAGTAACCCTTGGAGCCGCGTCTCAGTGCAACGCGAACCTGCGAATCTTGCCGTTGTCCGTCTTCGGCAGTTCGCGGAAGAACTCCACCTTTTGGGGCACCATGACCGGCTCCAGCCGCGCCTGGCAGTAAGCCATCACCTTCGCCGCAGTCACACCCGAGTCAGCCGCCACAACGAATGCCTTGACCGCCTGACCAAGCAGCGGATCTGGCACCCCCACAACGGCCGCGTCCTGAATTCCCGGCATGGAGCAAAGTACGTTCTCAACTTCCCGCGGCGCCACCTTCTCGCCTCGACACTTGATGATGTCATCCTTGCGGCTCACAAAGTAAAAGAAGCCCTCGGCATCGGTACGGAACAAATCGCCGCTGTAACAAATCCGCTCGCCCGGCGACGGGCCGGGCCGGAAGCGTTGGGCCGTGCCTTTCGGATCCGCCCAGTAGCCGCGCATCACATGGGGGCCGCGAACGACCAGTTCTCCAACTTCGCCTGGGCCCAGCCGCCGTCCCGATTCATCTTCGATCCAGAGTTCCGTTCCGGGCACGGCAATTCCGGAGGAGGCTGGTCGCCGGTCGGCTTGATCCGGCGGCAGATACATGGTGCGCGCCACCTCGGTCAGGCCGTGCATCAGGTAAAGCTCGGTATTGGGCAAGAGTCGTCGAAGACGTTTTACATGTTCGACCGGCAGGCCGGCGGCAGCGTTGGTCAGGTATCGCAGACGGGACAGGTCAAATTCCCGGAGATCCATGCCCAAAATGATTGAGTAGATGGTCGGCACACCCGCGAAGCCTGTCACCTGTTCCCGCACCATTTGCTGCAGCACGGCGGCGGGAAAGGCGAACGACTCCTCCAGCACCAGCGTACCGCCTACGCAAACCGTGGTCAGCAACTGGTACAACCCATAACTGAACGAAAGCGGCAGCACACTCAACACGACGTCGCGCTCGGTGTGCTTCAAATACTCCGCGATTGCTCGCGTAATGAAAACCACGTTGCTATGGCCGCACATTACACCCTTTGGCTCGCCGGTGGTGCCCGAGGTGTAAATCAGGCAGGCCAGATCAAGCTCGGACCGTTCGGTCACCGCAGGCGTGATCGCTGGTGGGTTTCCCGAGACCGCAAATGTCTGGCGCCGGAACTGCGCGGCCAGTGAGCGGCAGGGTGTTTTCGTGAAGAGGGACTCGCCGAACATCGGAGCATCGTCAAGACGCCGAGTTTCGACTTTCTTGACTCCTTGATCGAAAACGCGCGCGTTCGTGATGAGGACTCTGGCCCCGCAGTGCTTCAGGATGAAGCCAAGCCTTTCGAGCTTGGCCGCGCGGTTCACGGCCACAAACACACCGCCTGCCTTCAATATCCCGAAGATGCCCACGACCGCTTCAACCGAGTTGGGGAGATAGATGGCCACACGGTCTCCCCGGGACACGCCAGCGCGCTGCAATCGGCTGGCCAAGTCGTTGGCGGCGTCTTCCAACTGGGCGTAAGTCAAACGGTGGTCGCGGCACACCACCGCCAACTTGTTGGGGTAGCGTCGTGCGCTGTCTTCCAAAAAGTTCTGTACAAGTTCTCTCATAATCTTACTCCTGGCCTCTGGTCTTAAGCCGTGAAGAAGCCGTAGGTTTCGGAACGGCCAAAAACGGCCTGACTCGGTCGCGGACCTCTGTCAGAACCCGCCGCGCATAAGGCCACAGCCGGCGGCGCGGCGGCGGCACGTCATCAGGATCCACGGCTTCGGTTACCGGGGAATACACCTCAATGGCAGCCAATCCGTTGACCTCCACTGGGCTGGATTCGGCACCGGCCAGTTGCCGCGTCAGCACTGGCAGGCCAGCTCCTTGCTCCGCGAAGAACTGGAGACTCGCCTTGCCCCCGGTCACCACCAGCGGCTCGACGCTTTCAGTGCCAAGCCAGGGCCGATATATTCGCACCCTGCGCACTCCTGCAGGCAACGGGAGCACGGTCCGCCTGGACCCAACGCACACCGTGAGCGTCATCTCCTCCACCCGGGTGGCGTAATTGCTTCGGGCTATCTCCGTGAGCGAACACCAGCGCACCGGGCCAAATCCATTTACCGTTTGCGCTATGTCCGATAGCGCCTCCAGGTCGTTGGCTGCATCCTGATGATGGCCGGCAATGACGATGGGCTGGCCCAGAAACGCCGCCAGCGTGGCCTCCGTGCGCCAGTGCGGATGGATTGTAATCCGCGGGATCATCCCCAAACCACCGTCCACGTAACAAACCGATTGCAGCCCAAAACAAGGCGGAAAGTCTGCGCCTGTATGATGCTGCAAAAATTGCCTCGGGGTGATCAGTGTCGCTTCATAGCCCAGCGCCAGGAGCGCGCCAAACATGCCGCGGTCAATCACCCCGTGAGGGGACTCCATCACTTGGCAGACCGCCAATCCACTCTTGCGCTCGAACGCAGCCACCCGCCGCAATGCCTCTGCGCACAACGCCAATCTATCCGCCGGCGCGTAGCAGCGCGCCATCTCCCGCCGCAAATGATAGCATCCATGCACGGTTAACGAGAGTCGCCCTGGATGTTCCCGGAAGACTGCCCGGACCACCGGGTTGACCGACGCCGAAGCCAACGGAATCATCCCAATGGCAGCGTGATAATTCCACCGCAGCGCATGTTGGGCCAGCCGGCGGTAATGAATGAACCCGTAAGTTTCCCGCCGCAGGCTGGGATCATCGAACACAAAACAGGCCCGCAACGGCGCCGGCTGCCAAGCGGCACTTGCGGTCAACCGCTGAAGGAACGCCAACAATGGCAGGGCGCGCAGGTAGTTTCCTCCATTGAAGCAGTCCCGCAGCAAGCCACGCACGCCCAATTCCGGCAGCGGCAGCGACACCACATCGCGCGCCGCCGCGACCCCAGCAGCCGGGTGATACACCCACACGGGACGGCCTGCTTGCGTGGCCAAAACCTCACTGCCCACACCGACTGGGAGCGCCGGCAAGTTTGGCAGCGAAGTGTCCGCCATGGTTCGTCCGCGAAAGACCAAAGGAATCGCGGTGTGAAGCGCAAATTTCAGCGCATTCCCCGCCGCGCCGCCATCAGGTTTGGTCGGCAACCCGTTGAATACATAAGAGGCAACCTGCGAGAATACTGCCGGCAGGCCTGACTCCGGACCGCTGGCCGCAGCGAGCAGGGCATCGAGGCGTGGCGACTCCTTGGGTGTCCAAGCCGCAAAAGTCAGAGGGAACAAGTTCTCCAACGCGTGCCAGAGTGGTTGATGCTCTTGGCACAGTGTGGCAGGCCATAGGCCCACCCGCTTTCGTTTTACAAGCTCGTTCACCTCAGCAGGTGACTTAGGATTAGTAAAGGTGAGCGGGTAATAAGAGAAGCGGAAATGTGAGTGCCCCAAAATCGGGTAAGCTTCCGCCTCAAGTTCCATGAAATCCTCGAAAGCCTGATAAGGAAGTGCAACCTCGGCTTGTGTGCCTGCAGTTCCGAAGAAGCACAACCAGAGTCCGAAGGTAGGTCAGCCAGGAAGTTGTTGCGCGATCTTGGCTGTGTCAATCCACCGCCATCCACTTCCTCTTTGGCCCAGGTGTTAAACCGAAATCATTGAGATGAGTGGGTATGCTACGAGCCGGCATTCAAACCGCCGCCACCGGGGCAAGAATGTTTTCCAAGCGCCCGATGACCAGGTCTTGCTCCTGTTTCGTCATCGCATGGTAAAGGGGCACCAAGACGCACTGCTCCTGGGCACGCTCCGACTCGGTCAGTGGCCAGGGGCAAGGGAGATCCGCATAAGCCGGCTCGCGGTGGGCGCACATGATACCGCGGCGTGTCGAGATGCCGCCGTCGAGCAACGCCTGCATGACCTGGAGTTGATCCACATCTTCTGACAGGCGAATGGCATAACTTTGCCAATTGCTGCGCGCCCACTCTGGCTCGACGGGAACACGCAAGCCCGGAATCGCCGAGAGGCGCGCGCCATAAACGGCCGCCATTTCACGGCGGCGGCTCAGGATGTCAGGCAGCCGCTTCAACTGCTCCCGTCCAATGGCCGCCTGCACATCGGTCATCCGGTAGTTGTAGCCGATTTCGGGGTAGCTTTCAAAAATGACCTTGGGCGAACCGTGCCGGACGGTGTCGGGCACCGACATGCTGTGTTGTCGCCACAGCCGGAACTTGGCGTCCCAATCCTTGTGCCGCGTCGTGATCATTCCGCCGTCGCCCGTGGATAGAATCTTTCGCGGGTGGAAGGAGAAGCAGGCAGCGTCACCGTGCGGTTTGCCGATGCGTTCCCACTTTCCGTTCCACCGGATTTCGCTGCCAATCGCGCAAGCCGCGTCCTCAATCAGGGGCAGGGCATGCTGCCGGGCAATCGGAAGCAGGCGGTCGAGGTCGCAAGGCATTCCGATTTGATGCACACACAGGATCGCCTTGGTCTTCGGGGTGATGGCCGCCTCGACCATATGCGGGTCCATGTTGAATGTATCGGGTTGGATGTCCACAAACACGGGCCTGGCCCCGCAATAGCGGACGCTGTTGGCCGTGGCGATGTAAGAATGACTGACCGTGATGACTTCATCTCCGTGGCCGACGCCAGCGGCCAGCAACGCCAGGTGCAGGGCGGTGGTGCAATTGGACACCGCACAAGCGTGGGGCGCACCGACACATTCGGCGAACTCGCGTTCGAACGCGGCGACTTCAGGCCCCTGTGTGATCCAGCCTGAGAGGATGACGCGGCGAACCGCCTCGGCTTCTCGTTCGTCCAGAGTGGGTTTTGCGATGGGAATCATAATGCTGTGAAGTGTTTTGCAAGAATCCGGAGGCTACCTCTATCTCAAGCCGGGTACGGGGGTGTTGGTTTCCCGCGACCACCATTTGACCAGGCGTCGCAACCCCTCCTCCAAGGACACGCGTGTTTTGAACCCGATTTTCTGCTCCGCCTTGCGGACATCCGCCAGCCTTCTCCAAACCGGTGTGGCCTTGCGCGCCGGCCCGTACTCCGGCGCCAGTTCCACGCCCATGACCCGCCCCAGGGTTTCGGCCAGTTCGTTCAGGCTGGTTTCGGCGCCGCTGGCAATGTTGAGAACATCGTCCGTAATCGAGGAGTTGGCAGCCATCAGGTTTGCGCGGGCGACGTCTTCCACAAAAACAAAATCCATGGTTTGCCCGCCATCGCCCAAAATCAAACACGGCTTACCTTTGGCCAGCCGTTCCATCCAGCGAATCATGACCTCGGTGTAAACCCCGAAGGCGTCCATTCGAGGCCCATACACGTTGAAGTAGCGCAACGCCACGTAATTCAGGCCATACATTTCATAGAAACTGCGCAGCAACCCTTCGCTGTACATTTTCGTCGCTCCATAAATGGTCCGGTTGCCATAGCCGTGATGGTTTTCGCGCGTGGGAAAATCCTCCGCCTGTCCGTAAATGGATGCCGAGGACGCCATGACGAATCGCTTCACCTTGGCGGCGTTGGCCGCTTCGATCAAATTGAACGTGCCGGTGGCCAGGACATCGTGTGCCAGGCGCGGATTCTCCGCGCAATGAGTGATCCGGATCGCGGCTTCGTGGAACACAATGTCCATACCCTCGACGGCCTCGGCCACCAGCTTCGGATCGCGGATATCGCCCTCGATGATCCTCACCCTGCCGGAAGCCATCGCCGATTCCAGGTTCTGCCGCCGCCCGCGGGTCAAGTTGTCCAGCACGACAATCTCCTCAATTCCCTCCAACACCAATTGGTCGGCAATGTGCGATCCAATCAATCCCGCTCCGCCCGTAATCAATGCTCGTTTGTGCTTCATGCTATTTGGTTGTCTGTTGCTTGCCCGCCCGGTTGCCCGGTTTATACCCCTCCCGCCAGCGCAGAAAGCGCGCCGGGACCCCAGCCACGATGGCAAACGCCGGAACGTCCTTCGTGACCACCGCGCCCGCTCCCACGATGGCTCCCTTTCCGATGGTCACCCCCGGCAAAACGGTGGCATTGGTGCCCACATCGGCCCACGCCTCGACGCGCACCGGTTTGATCTCCAGGTCCGTTTCGATGATCGGCCGGTCAATGGGCAAACCGGTGTGCGCCGAACCCAGAACCTTGGCGCCCGGCCCCCAGCCGACGTAGTCCTCCAAAATTAAGTTGCGCGCGTCGAAGTAAGCCTGTGGGCCAATCCAGACGCGATTGCCAATCTTGGTCGTGCCATCGAATCGGCCTTGAATATAAGCCTGCGCCCCGATGAACACGCCGTCACCGATTTCAAAAGTTTCGAGGTGCTTGAAGCCCACCCCGCTGCCGATGCGAATTCCGTGACCGAACTTTCGCGCCACTGCCCGCCAGATGGCCCGCCGCATCAAGGCATCCAGTTCGCCCTCCCCGCTGGCAAACCGTCCATAATGCTCGAACAGTGACGGCGCCGAACAACTCTTCCGCAAATGTTCAGACAGCTCCAGTTCAAAGTCTGGATCGCGCTCGGGTGGTTTCCGGCCATGAACCGAGGCTACGACGCGCCGATGGGTTGGAGATTTTGATGACATGACTGGTTTCAACACGATTTTGTTTCACGCTGCAGATTGATAACCTCTGGAGACAAACTGGCATGCTGGCTCGTGACCCGTGGCTTCTTGACCCGTTGCCAGAACCGGTAGGAAACCAGCCTTCGTTCCCGCAACCAGATCGCCGCAGTTCTCAAACCGTCAACCGCAGCGGTCTCTCGCCGCACGCCGGATCCCACCGCCGCCCGGAAATAACCGTCCAACCGGGCCGCAACTGTCTCCAGTGCAAAATGCTGCAGAACAAACCGGCGGGCGAAGTCGCCCAAGCGCTGGAGCGCTTCGCGATCTCTGGCCAAGCGGCGCAGATTCTCGATGTGTCGTCGGTTTTCGGGGTCGCCATCACCCGTGCCGTAGATGCCCCGGTAGTAAAACGAATCGGCGGTTTCGGGAGAGAAGGGCAGGGAGAACCCTTGTTCGCCAACAATGAGCACCGCCTTGCCAAACGCCATGCCTCGCAAAGCCGAGCCGCCCATTCCCACGACCACGTCAGCCAACTCGTAAGCGGGTCTTGGGTCCAACATGGCCCCGGTCAAGACCACGGCCGACCGTCCCATTTCTGCGTTTACTTGGGCTGCCGACTGCTCCAGTTCCGCCCGGGCCACCCCGTCGCCCACGATCATCAGCCGCAGCGGCAACTCCCGACCCAACTCCCGCACGGCGGCGATGGTTCGGCGCAGACTTTCCCCTTTCATGTGGTTCTCCAGCCGGCAAACCGTCACGAGCGTCAGTTCGTCGTTCTTGATGTTGTAACGCTCACGGAACTCCCGCGCCTCTACGGCCCCCGGTGCATTCAGCCGGGTATCCACCGGCGGCAGGAGCAGCTCGGCCCGGCGACCGGCCGCCCGGGCCTGATCCACCAGTTCCGGCACTCCAAAGGTGGTCAGCAGCCGCTTGGGTAGAATCCGGGTGAGAACCATCATCATGTCGGTCACGACCAGCGGAATACGCCGGAGGAGATGTTCGCCATAGTATGCGTCGAGGCACTGCCACCAATCCCACGCATGAATGAGGTCCGGCCGCTCCGCGCACACCGCCCGCCGCAACGCCCGCATCCGCGTCGGGGAAGGGCACAGATAACCTTCCGGGGCGGGAAGGTAACGCAGACCTTTCTTCTGAATGAGTTCCACCATCGGCCCCGGCGTCGCGAATATCACCACCTCGTGGCCATGAAAGTCCCGGAGCGCCGCCGCCAGTTCGATGGCATTGGTCTGCGTGCCTCCCACCTCCAGTTGATGCGCGTAAACGAGTATCTTCATGCCTGGGCTGCCCTCCAATTCACGTTGTTGGTGAGCTGGGCAACATGCCCAGGCGCTCAAGCACCCGCCGAATCGGGGCTGGAATCCGCCCCTTCGGCAGCAGGCGAACCAGCGTCCGCAGGGAAAATCCCGCGCTCAACAAGACCCCCAGCGCGCCGATCATCGTCGCGACCCAGAACGGCAGCAGGATGAAGCCGCAGAATACCGCGCCCACCACGGCGAAGGTCAACAATCCCACCTGCCGGTTGGCCGCCGACCAGCGAAAGCCGCTGACCCGGCGCACGACGAAGTAGATCAGCAGACTGTGCCAGACGTAGAGACACAGGAAAGCGATGCCCGCACCCGAGAGGCCAACGAAGGGAACGAGCATGAGCGCCAAGCCGACATGGACAACGGTGGCGGCCACTTCGGTCCAGAAGAAAACACCTTTCAATCCCTTGGCCAGAATGATGAAGCCCATGGGCCAGGCCACGACCCGCAAGGTCATGCCCAGACAAATCCACCGCAACAGTTCCACCGCTCCCTCAAACTCTCTGGAATAAAACACCATGAGCACCCAAGGGGCAAACGTCAGCGTGGCCAGCACTCCAGGGCCGGCCATCAGCAGACTGATCTCGGCCTGTTCGTTTACCAGCCGGTTACATTCCTGATTGTCTTTCGCGATCCCCGTCAGGCGGGGGTAAAAGTCCGCCCCCATCGCCTGCAGAATAAATCCGATGTAAAGCCCGCCGATGGCCCACGCGGCCTGATAAAGCCCGGCGCCGTCCAATCCCACGTTGCGCAAAACGATGAGGCGCACGGCGTAAGCCGCGCCCATGGTCAGCAACGCACTGGCCATGAAGGCGGCACCGAGTTTCAAGAGTCCACCCGCTTCGGCGCGCAACTGCTCTCGCGTCACCACGGGCTTCGATATTTTCACCTTCCGGCTGTACCACCAGGACACAACCAGCGTCATGATCGCCAGTCCAATGAGTGACGGCACCACGCCTTGCTCCCCGAGGAAGTACACCAGGGGAATCGCCAGCGCGGTGCCCGCGACAGCTCCGATGATGTTCATTCGGGCCAGGTCGGAGATCCGACGCATGCCCTGCACCAGGGCGGCCTGACTGTCGCTGACAATCCGAAACCAGACCGCCAACGAGAGCAGCACCACCGCGGGAGCATATTTGTCGTCGCCAAACGTCAATACAGACATGGGTCGCGCAAACACCGCCAGGAGGATGGCACCAAAAATACCGAGCAAGAGTGAGACGCGCCGCAACACAAACACCGTGCGGGCAATCCGCGCCTCGTCACCCGAGCCGACGGACTCGGCAATCTGTCTGACGCCGCTGCTGCTGATGCCCAACGACGCGACGCTCCGGGCCAGATCGGCAATCGAACTGAAAAGCCCCATCAAGCCGAAGCCGGCAGTCCCCAGAAAAACCGCCATGGCCTTGGTCCGGACGATGCCCACCGCAACGGTCACGACCGTCGAGCCGCCGATCAAGGCCGAGGATTTGAGGATTTGGCCGTACGTGTTCCCGCCCTTCCGCGTGACCGGAATGGCCTCGCTCGAAGATCCGGAAACCGGAATCGCCGCGGGACTGCTGCCGCTAACCGTTGAGGACATGACTCAAGTGTCTGACTGCCACTGGCGAAGGAGCGTTTTCACCGCGAAAGAACCGGCCGGGCTCCTTCCAGGTGATACCACACTCGGTCCCAGCTTCTGAGGAGGGAGGATTTGCACCGGTTGTAATAGACCTGGGTTCGCTTGGCCGCCGGCCAGCCGAACAGCCTCTGGATGAGCACATACTTCCACGAGGGTTCGGGCAATTCCAACCGCCCCCCCAGCGAGGCCGCCAAGGCTTGCGCTCGCGCCACCAGGTCCGGACGTTCGGGATGAAAATCGGGGAGCCAGGTGCGGAGGTAATTTACACAGGCTGCCCGAATCCTCGGGCTGTCCTGCAGCGAGCGGATGTAGCCAACGTTCAACTCCATCGAGCGCCATTGCGCCTCCATCTTCCTGTGAGATCGGCCGATGTAGCTCAGACGGCTCGCCGGACTGATCCGGTAATACACCCGGCTGTCCGCCACGAACTTGACCTGCTCGCTCGCCATCAGCACCCGGGCAAAATACTCGCCATCGTCATCGCCCAACAACTGCGTGTTCCACGGCCCGGCCGCTTGCGTCAGTTCCCGGCTCACCAGCCAGGTCGCCGTCTGCATGTGCAGATTGTGCTCCAGTTTCCGCGTCATCCACTCCAAGGGCGACAAATCCTCCCAAAGCGGTGTCGGGATGAATTTCGCCTTGTGCGGACGGTACATAAAGTAAGCCCACCCGGAGGAAAGGAGTGTTCGCTTGCTGGAGGCCCGCTCCGCAATCTCCATTTGTCGCGACACTTTTCCCGGGTTCAGCAGGTCGTCGGCGTCCAACCACTGGATGTAGTCTCCCTGGCAAAGCGAAAAAGCCTTGTTCCGAGTTGCCGCCGCGCCCTGATTGGGATGCGTAACCACCTTGACCGTCGCCGACTCGAATTGTTTCGCCACCGCCAGCGTGGCATCGCGCGAGCCATCATCCACGATGATGATCTCCTTGCGTTCCCACGTCTGCGCCAAGGCGGATCGGATCGTGTCGCCAAGGAACGACTCGGCGTTATAGGCGGGGATCAGAATGGATACCAAAGGTTTCACGGAAGCGGAAAGATTCAGTTGTAGAACCGATGAATTTCGAGAATCCGGCGAACCAGGCAACTATCATACTTTCGGGAACTCTGCGGCTGCTGGACAGAACGACGGGGTGGCGGCTTTCGCATTGCGAACACCTCCACCACCATCCGCCGTGCAACGATTTGCTTTCTCAACCGCAGGGTCTTCGCAAACAAAGACCGCCCGCGGCTACGTGGGCGGAGTTCTCGCAGCGCGAGAATCTTCACCAATCACGGCTACTGTTGGATTGAAATCCATACGACAGAAGCATGCCTGGAGGAGTGGTTGATACCGGACCACGCCCTGTGGCGTGTCCTGACTACGGAATGACCGCCAGGTTGCGAGGAGGTGACGGCGGTGCGGCGCCGGCGACCCGCTGGTAAGCTCCCAAATCCCACGCCGCACCCGCCGGGCGCGCCGTGCCGTTGATGCTGCCACTGAAGGCCGCACCCAGATCCGCGCCCACACCCAGGGCGGGCGAGCCCTCCTGCAGGGACAACCCATCGGTATTTGGCACCAGCACGCCGCTTCCAGTCAGGATGAAACCGCCGGGCAGATTGGCCGGATTCTTGAACAGCGGATCGGCGGTCCGGGCGGTCGGCTCCCAACTGGTGATGCTGGTGGTCGTGTAACTGGTGCCGCCGATTTGCGCCCGCGCGCCGCTGTTGGCCCGGTAAAACAGATTGTGGGAGTGGGCCGTGATGTCCGAACCCGAGTCGGTCAACGGCACATCATCCAGTTCGTAAATGATGTTGTTTCGAAATTCGATCGTGCCGGTGGACGTGGGGTTGCCAAGGTTGACATACGAATTGTAGAACGTGTTGTTGTAAATGCGGGCCGTGATGGCGCCGGAATTCCCGGAGAAACTCAACCCGCCGGTGTCCTCGTTCGGCAACACCAGATTCCCGATGATGTCCACCGACTTGGAACCAGTCCCGTAGTAGCGGATGACGCCGTTGTTATCCGCGGTCTGCAGAATGTTGTATCGCGCCACGCATCCGCTGGGACCCGGGCCGCTGCCCGACTCCGGCCCGTTGATGAACACCGCGGATGAATTGACGTCATGCGCGTAGTTGAACTCAAACACGGAATTCTTCACGTTGCCTTTGAACATCAGGCCGTGGCCCTCCGAATAACTCGGGTCCGTGCCGGTGCTGTAAACCTCGCAACCACGCACCACGATATTGGAAATCATGCCATTGTTGCCGGGATAGAGGCAGATGGCGTCCCGCGGCACGTTGAACACCACCGTGTTCAGAATCTCCACGTTCGCGACCCAACCGGAGGCATCGGATGAATTGTCGGAAATGATGATGCCGTATTTGTAGTCTCCTTCACTGCCGTTGCCGGAATTGCTGTGCGCCACGCAGTCCTCGATGCGCTTGACCGCCTTGGTCAGGCCCGTTTTCCAGAAGGAGTGGTTGATGTCAATCAGGTTGGCCCGCTGGCCATTGGCGTTGATTTCAAATCCCTGCAACCACGTTGGCAGCGTGGCGTGATCTTCCCAGAACCGGACCACCCCGGCCTCGTGCCGGCCGGTGGCGCGGAGCACCGCCCGTCCAGTGCCCACCCCCTGCGGATCCCACTGGTTGCCGATGTAATGCACCCCGGCCTTCAAGTCCAAACCCGGGCCTGAACTGTTGGCGCCCAGGTCCCAGGTGCGGGCCAGATTGAAATAGACGGTGTCACCCGGTTGCAGCGTGGCTGAGCCACTCCAGCCCACCATGCCAGGGCAACGCCGCCACGGACTCGCGGCCGTGCCCGGATTGCTGTCATTGCCGGAGACAAAATCCACGTAGCGAACATTTCCGGCAGCGGCCGGATTGACTGTCAGGGTCGCGACGCTGCTGGTCGCCGAGCCGAAAGCGTTGCTGACCAGGCAGCGAAAACTGCCCGCATCGTTGGTCTGCACACTGGCAATGGTAAAGCTGGCGGCCACGGCGCCCGCGAGGTTCAGGCCGTTCTTTTGCCATTGATAGGTGAGGGGCGCCGTGCCGGCCGCAACCACGCTGAAGGTTGCGCTCTGGCCCACCGTCCGCGTCAGGCTTTGCGGATGCGTAACAATGCTGGCCGGCTCGGGCAACGGAACTGTGACGGTCAACGTGGCGACGGCGCTCGTGGCCGATCCGTAAGCGTTGGTCACCACACAACGGAAGTTGCCTGCGTCATTCGTCTGGACACTGGCGATGGAGTAGCTGGCTGCATTGGCCCCTGGCACATTCACACCGTTCTTCTGCCACTGATAGACCAGAGGTGCATCGCCGGCGGCGGTGACCGTGAACATGGCGCTCTGGCCCACGGTGCGGGAAAGACTTTGCGGTTGAGCGGTAATGCTCGCCGGAACAGGGGTTGGAATGTTCACTGTGAGCGCCGCCGCCGCACTGGTGGCCGAGCCATAGGCGTTGGTCACCACGCACCGGTAATTCCCGGCATCGTTGGTCTGGACACTGGCAATCGTATAAGTGGCCGCGGTCGCGCCGGGAATGTTCGCCTGGTTCTTCTGCCATTGATACGAGAGCGGCGTGGAACCATTAACCGACACCGTGAAACTTACACTCTCGCCCTGCAGCCGAACTGCACTTTGCGGATTCCCGGAGATCGTAGGTGGGGTTTCAGTCGGAGGCCCACCACCGCGCAGCGGATGCGGATAGGTGAATTTCGAGTAACCCGGCTTGGCGCCGTTGTTGACATAAAGCTCGCGGTTCACCTGCACGATGTTGCCCCAAGATCCCTGAAAGCCATAAGTGTAAGCCCTCCCACCGGTGTGACTCCACACATATATGGGATCGAGCACGTTGTTCGCTCCGTTATGTCCCCAACCCGGTTGCCTCGCCTGCGGATAACTGCCGGGCGACGTGTTGTCACCGATGTTCAGAAGCGAGACATTTCCCCATTGGGAACTGTTGACCGGTGTGTTCACCACATTGTCCGTGAAGATGCCCGTGCCGGCCCGGCACCAGAAGTAGCGCCCGGCCATGTTGCGGTAGGGCGACGTGTTGTAAGTCACGCTGAACGTGTTGTTGTAGTATTCCCAATGCCGCCCGCCCCAGGTGGAGGTAAACCCATGCGTCAACCCCCATGTCCCGTCCAGCAGACAGTAGCGCATCACCAGCCGCCCGTTGTCGTCTATGTCGGGGAACTGGCTCATGTTCTTGAAGGTGCTGTCCTCGATGTACACGTTCACCGTGCCGCCCGTGTCCAGTGTGCCCATCGTCGAAGCCGTGTTCCATGCGCGCGGACTGGACACAAACATGCCCACGCCGTCCGTGCCCACGCCGCCCGTCGAGGACGTGGCCGAGGTCGCGTCCCCGTAGAGGTTCCACAACACACCGCCCTGCGCCGTCCAGACAATCGCGGCCTGCGCCGGCCAGAAACGATTCCGCAGGGTGAAATAAAGGTCGCTGACCAGCGCCACTTTCGAGCCGCTGCCCGCCACGCTGAAGTGCGCCCCGCTGCCACCGCCGTCAATGAAGGCGATTCCGGCCAGACCGACGTGGTGGCTGTTGCCGGTTGTGAGTGCAAACAGCGGAGATCCCGAATTGTTCTGGATGGTGACGCTGCGCGAGGTGGCCCCGCTGCCGGCCATGCCCGCGGGCGTCGGCGTGTAGTTCTGCGCCCGGATCAGGATTTGCTTGCTGGTGCTGATGCCGCCCGTCCACGTCACGCTGCCGTTGGGGATCAGCACCGTGTCCCCGTCGCTGGCCGAGTTCACCGCCGCCTGCACGTCCGCCAGCGAGGCGCTGGCCGCCGTGATCGTAGCCGCCATGGCAGGGCCAGCCAGCATGGCCAACCCAAGAACAACAACCAAGAGCCTCACTTCGAACCCATGCGCACTAGGGTGAATCTCTCGACACTCCATATCCATATCGGAATAACCAGCATGATCCGTTCCCCGCCATGCAACCCAAGTGTCGGCAAGCCGTGTATCAACCTCTGACATTACTCATCACAGAATTCACACACTGACGCGACCAACTTGCGCATCGTTCGAGGAAGTTGTCTCGCAACCTGTAGGCGAACATGGCGGCTCAGGGAATGCCATGCAAGCAGCGACTTGGCTGTCTCTCTTCTGGCCAAACAAGGATTTTGCACGGATCAAATGGCCGGCGGAAAATCAACGGGCGGAAGCGTGTTGACGGCGCGCCCGTAAAGCAACCGAATCGGAAAGAGAGCCTGCCTTTAGGCGGACGTAAACGTCGCGCGTGATTTGGCCAACCTTGCACCAAGAGTAACGGTCTTGGGCAAAGGCGCGGATCGCTTCACGATGAACAGCGAGCCTGCGAAACACCTCACCGCTGAAATACCCCTTGAGGCAGCCTGCCAAGTCGTTGACGTCTGCCGGTCGGCAGATCAAACCTGTGCGGCCTTCCATCACTTCCTCCTTCAACGAGCCGACGTCTGACGCGATGACGGGAAGCCCAAAATTATATCCCAAAAACAGGACACCAGATTGGAAGATATGAGTATAGGGCAAGACAAGTACATCGGCGGCCTTGAAGAAGATTTCGGTGTCTTCGTCAGGCACATACTCGATGCGTGTCAAGACCCGTTCGCGGATGTCTGACTCACGAAGCTGCCTTTCAATGCTGGCCCAATACTCCGCTTCGCCCTTGGGCCGGCCCGCAATCACCAGCCGCATCTCGGGCATTTGCCCCGCGAGCCGAGCCACGGCGGCAACCAGATACTCCAAGCCTTTATACGGCGCGATGTTTCCAAAGAAGAGGACGACCTTGTGCTCAGGAAGCAATCCCAATTTTTGGCGAGCCGCCGCGGGCGTCAGGTCCGTGTTCGGTACCGTGCTGTTGATGCCAAAGGGAATCACGCTCACCTTTCCAGATTCCACCCCGAAGTCTTCCATCAGCTCGCACTTCATCCTTTCGGTATGTACAAAGATGTGGGAGACCAGACGGTACTGAACCCCCAAAGTCCACCGGTTGAACCAGGAATCGTTGCCATCGCGTTTGCACACATTCACATTGTGCGCCGTAAAAACGATGCGTTTGCGGCAAAGCCGGTAAAACAACATCAGCAACGTCCGATCGAAATGCTCGATCTTGTTGTTCCAGAGCACATGGAACACCGGCGCGGGCGAGGTAATCGCGTAACGCAAGAGGCGGAGGTAGTAGATCAAAACACGCCAAACTTTTCGAGCGAGGGTGGCCGCGGGGTCCTGGTCGCCTCGCAGGTTTAGGAAACGCACGCGGGAATTGCCATGCAGTTCCGGTCCATCCACGAAATCACTGCCGATGAAATCGAACGTCACGCCCTCTGCCAACAGGCTGTTCGCCAGACCGAGCGCGTAGGGCTTGTCCGCTCCGCCAGTCAGGATGGCCACCTGCGGTGTCACAGTCCGGGCTGGGGCATTCTGGATCGTGGGCGTTTGTGGTGTTGTCTCCCTGACCATGACTCAGTTGCATGCCGGCGACTTTGCCAACCCGTCCAGCGTGGCTTGGTACACCTCCTCGAGACCGATCGCCCGGGTGGCGCGCTCATCGAAGCCGCGTTTGTAAAAGAACTCCTCCAACAAGGGAGAAACCAGTTTGGTTTGGATGCCGTATTCGTGAATCTCCCAAGGACTGGTACAGTTGAAAATCGTTACACATGGCGTGCCCACCCCAAGAGCCAGGTGCATCGGCAGGCTGTCGCCCCCCACCAACACCCGGTGTTGAGCCACATCTCCCAAGTGCTCAAGCAGGCTGGGCCGTTTGGGCAGCACGTTCACGCGCAACCCTTCCGCCTCCAGCTTGAGCTTGAGCTGGTCATAATAGGCCCATTGCTTCATGGGCCATACCGGTCCGGCCGCCGCCGCAATGGCCACGTCGCCCCTCAAGTCCGTAGGAAAGGGCTTGGGCAATAGGTACGGTTCGCCCTGGAAGCGGAACCCAAGTCCCTCGAAAATCAGGTCCTGGTAGGTGCGGCGATTCTGAAGCTTGAGTTGATCGGCCGCGGCGCGGCCATGGCGGCTCACCAGGCTCAGGTCGAACCACCCCCGCGCATCCGGCGTGTAAGCCACCTTGTCCGACCCGTTGAGACAGGCGCCGAACAATCTCCCGGAACGCAGCTCCGCGACAAACGCCGCCGGGCCGGTATCGTCCTCGAGATTGATCACCAGGTCGTAGGAACGGTCGCGCGCCAGATGGCGATTCTCCCAGGTCAGGCAGCGCAGATTCGCGGCCAGACCTTCGAGCAGCACAGCATTGTTGGCGGCGGTAATCCAGGTGATGTCGCCGTTGAGCCGACGCAGAAGGGACGTGGTGCGAACCACGTCACCGGTGGCGTTGAGTTTGAGAATCAGGATGTTCATGCGATTTGCAAGGGTGCGGGAGAGAGCGTTTCGACCCTGTGAGCCTGATGATGGGACGCACCGTGAAGGAGCAGCCGTTCCGCGGCCGCCAGGGTCAGCACGGCATTGATTTCGGCGAGGTAATTGCCGCGGCCGCTGATATGGGCCGAAGCCAGGCCGCCCAGAAATTCAGGATTCCAAAACTGACTTTGCGCCGCCCTCGCCGAGGACAATGCCTCCTGGAGGTAATCAGAAAGTTCACGGCGGAACCAACCTCGATAGTGCAGGTACTTGTGGAGTCCCCGCAGGCCCGCTGCGGACAGACCACCCTGAACGAGGGAGTCCACGGGTGACAGCCAGTGGGGCAGTCCCTCGTTGGAGTGATACTCCAGTTTGAAAGTCAACTCGGCCACCGCGTGGCGAACGAAATTGCCGCCTCCGCGACCGTTTCGCGCGAGTCCTCGATCCGTCGGAATCTCGCCCAGCGTCGGATGACAGGCATGAACGAATCGCAGGGCGGACAAGGGCGAGGTCCGGAGGTCAGGCGGAGCCTGGAAGGCAAGCGCAACGAGGGCATTGTCAAGATAGGGCGTGCGCAAGGTGACTTGGGTTCGCGCCGCCAACCAACTGCCGGCCAGGCTCCAGGGTATTTCCTTGAAAGCCGCGAAGGTCACAGGGTGTGTGGCGGTTGGGCTGGACGGCTCGGCCACAATCTCCAACGCCGACCTGAATTCCGAAGACAACAACTCGCTGGCGAGGCTTCTGGGCTTGAAGGTGGACATGCTGCGCAGGACCTCGCTGCCAAAGTTGCCCGTCAGCCGCACTGGCGAGATTTGACGGGCCTTTTGATTAAGATAAATCTCGTGCGCGCCCAGAATCCCACAGCTCCCGTCCGTGGCATAAACAGTCTTGTCGGCGTACGCCGCAAAATCGGTGAGGAAGTCCGAGTCGAGACGGAGGAGTTCATGCTTGAGGCCAACGATCTCCGCCACACGCCTCGCCAGACGCGCATCCAAGGTCTCACCCGTCTCCCCGGCAAAGGTGTAACAGCGGGGCGATTGCCCCGCCGCGGGCAAACACGCCAGAATCATCCGGGTATCCAGACCGCCCGTAAGGGATATGCCCATGCCTGAATAAGACTGGCAGTATTGTGGAAGCACCCGCAAAAAGGTCTCCCGGAAGCTGGTTTCAAACTCGTGAGTGGTTAACCGGGGTAGTTGTTCCCAAGTGGCGGCTGTAAAGTAGGACTCCTTGCGGATGTCGCCACTCTGGAGCTTCCACAACGATCCTCCCGGCAGGAGGTTCACGCCCTCGAACAACGTGCACCCGTCCAGGGTGCATCCGTAGCGAAGAAATTCGGCCACTCCCTGCCGATTGAAGGCACGCGTGGCTGGCAGCACGCTCAACAGCGCCTTGGCTTCACTGGCATAATACAAGGCGTCCCGCGTTTCGCAGAAATAAACCCGCTCCATGCCATAGCGGTCGTTGAACAGAAATGCCTGGCGACGTCGCGTATCAATGAGCAGGCCGCTGAACAGGCCGCTGAGGGACTCAAAAAACCTGTCCTCCAGCTCCTCGTACAGATGAACCAACCAATCGCCTTGCCGCTCGCCGACCGCGTGTCCTTGCTGCTTGAGCTGCCTGACCGTTTCCGGCATCGCAAAACATTCCCCGGAAAGCAGCAGCACGATGTCCCTCTTCTCGTTCGTGAAGAGCTGGTTGGCTGCCTGCGACCCGGCATGGGAAACCCAGCCGGCATAGATTCCCATTTCCGGCGACTCGTGCGTTCCGGTGACATAAAACGGCTCATGCCGCATGGTTTCAACCATGACTGAAACCAACCGGCGACATTCCTCCGCCGGTCTGGCGCTGATGATTCCCGCTATGCCTGGCATTGTCTTTGGACCAATCTTAAAAACTCTGGAAGCGGTCTGCGCGAGGGGGTGGTGGAGGTTTTCGCGCCGCGAAAACCAGCACCGCGTTCAGCAAGGCGAGAATTCATTCTGATCCGGAAAATCTCCCCACCCGGCGGGACGCCACCCTCTCCCCACCGGAAAAGAGGGCAGGGTGAGATTTCCACGAAAAATTCGCGCATTGCAACCCCTCAACCGCAGGGGAAGGGCGTGACGCCGGTTTTCCAACCGGCGCCCACGCCGACTGGAAAGTCGGCGTTACAGACCGAGGGTACATGGGCTGCAGGCGGCTCATGCGATAGGAGGGCCGTTGCCTTCCCCTGCCGCCGGGTGGACAAATGGTCATAAAGATCCTGACGCGCATCAACCACTATGCAACCCATGCCAACGGCTGCGGAGCTTCTTGAGAGAGGCTTTGAGTCGTGGCGGCAGGAGTTGTTTGACGCCGCGATGCAGACCCAACTTCAGCGCGAGTCCGCCCTTCGGCGTCAGGGGCACGAAATAACGGGGCAGCCGGACCGGTTCGAATCCGCAGCGGCGTTTGAACTCGGCCAGCGAGTCATCAGTCCAGAAGAAATACACCAGATAGGGGAGCCCCTTGCGCGCGCAAATCTCCACGGTCTTGGCAATCAGCACATTGTTGGTGGATTTATCCCGATGCTTCATGGCCGAGATGATCTGCCCGGTCAAACCATACCGTCCCGCGTCTCCGAGCATCACAAGTCCAATCAGCTCGTTATTGTAATACGCGCCAATCATGGTTTCGCGGTGGATGAATCGGGAGAACTGCTTTTTGACCGTCGCGAAGTCCTTGCCGTAGTGCCAGAATTTCCGCCCCTGTCGCACCGGCGCTTCGTTAAAGATGGCTGTCATACCTCGCACAAAGTCGTCATCATAGGCGCACTCCCGCACCACCAGGCCTTCCTTCTCCGCCTTTCGGATCTGGTTGCGCGTGCGTGACTTGATCTGGTGGTTCCACCAATGATCGTAACTCTGGATGGGCAGGGCGGCGATTTCCTCCCACTCGTGGTAGTAAGAGAACCGAGGCTGAGTGTCCGGCAATCGCTGCCAAAATGTAAACAAATCGGGCTTGAAGCCTTTGCTGGCTTGCAGTGTCCGGATTACCGCTTGGGGATCCTTCACGTCTTCATACCATTCATCCTCCAAGCTCAACAGCGTGAGCGCGCCCCGGGTGATGGCATAGGTCTGGCTGAATAGCTCGACACATTCCACGCGCGCAGGCTGCCCCTTGATGAGCGTTTCTTGCTCGAATAATCGCAGCAGCGGTGTTTCCGGCAAACTAATGGTTTCAGTCATATTAATCCGATCAGTTGGTTGGACGCTTCAAGCAGGCGACAGCGCCAGCCGCCCTGAAGAAGAGGAAACGCCGCGCAACCATTGCTCCACCATCGCCAGGCTGAAGAGCAGTTTGTGATTGTCCTCGCGGCCCGCGCGGTGCGCTTCCAGCAGCCGGCGCACAGAGGCCGGGTTCAGCAGCCGGTACATCCGCGATTGCTCGTCCAGCAGCATCTCGGGCAGGCGGCCCTCCACCGACGAATTGAACCAACCGTCCACGACGTTGACGGCAAAGCCCCGCTTCTTGCGCCGCAGAATCTGCGGGGGCAGATAATGCCGGCAGACCTGGCGATGAATCCACTTGCGCTCGCGACCCCGAATCATGAAGCCGGCGCCCAGGCGTTGCGCGTACTCCACCACCGTGCGATCCAGGTAAGGCACGCGCGCCTCCAGGCTGTGCGCCATGGACAGTTTGTCGCCAAACATCAGCAACTCGTCCGGCAGGGAGGAGCGGAGTTCGAGCATCTGGAACGCGCCCAACTCGTCCAGGTGCCGCATCTGCGGCTGCAACTCCCGCCAGTACCCAACCTCGGCGTGGCCGTTGCCCGCGGGGAGCAGGCCGTCCTGGAAAAGTCCGTCAATCGTGGACACCGGGGCCAGCGAAAACACATCGTGATGGCGTTGCAAGCGATCGGTCGTGCCCAGCGACTGCACGCCGCGCTTCAGCGCCTCGTTGCGCGGCAGCGCGCTCACGGCGGCGCCCACCAGCGAGCGCACCGGCGCCGGCAACCCGCGCCAGACGTCCCCGTAGCGCACTCCAAGGTGCCGGGTGTAACCCGCAAACAACTCATCCGGTCCCTGGCCGATCAAGGCCACCTTCACGTCCTGGCGGGCGCGCTGGCAGACGAAATACATCGGCACGATGGACGAGGACGTGACCGGCTCCTCCAGCGCCTCCACAATCCGCCCAAACGACCGCTCGTATTCCTCGCGGTCCAGCTTCACCGGAATAAACCTGGCTCCCAGCAGCCGGGCGGTTTCGGCCGCCTCCGCCAGTTCATCATCCTCGAACGTCTCGCCGTAACCGACGGTGTAGCATGGCCAATCCCTCCCCTGTTCGTTCATCAGCGCCAGGAGCAGGCCGGAATCCAGCCCGCCACTGAGCAGAAGGCCCACCGGCACATCGCTCAACAGATGCCGCTTAACCGCCCCCCGGTACAGTTCCAACAGTTCCTCCACCGCTTCCCGGTCCTGTTTGGCCGTTTCAAAGGGAACGGGAGTGTAGTGATACCATCGCTCCTCGCGGCACTGGCCGTCCTCCACCACCAACATCGTACCGGGCGCCAGTTTGCGGATGCCTTCAAACATCGTCCGGGGCGACGGAACGTAGCGGAAACGCAGAAACTGATGCAGCGCCACCGCATCCACGTCCGGCATCTCCGCCGCCGCGGCCAGCACGGCCCGGATTTCCGAGCCGAAGGTCAGACAACCGTTTTCGTTTCGGTAATAAACCAGCTTGATGCCCATGGCGTCGCGCGCCACTACCAGCCGCCGCCGTTTCACATCCCAGATGGCCAGCCCGAACATCCCGTTCAGATGGTTGAAGAGGTCCGTGTCCCATTCCTTGTAGCCATGCACCAGCACCTCCGTGTCGGAACGCGTGCGAAACTGATGCCCCTTGGCCTCCAGTTCGCGGCGCAGCTCGGGGTAATTGTAAATCTCGCCGTTAAAGACCACCCAAACGGACTCCGCCGCATCCGACATGGGCTGGTGTCCGCCTCCGAGGTCAATGATCGAAAGCCGGCGGAAACCGAGCCCGAGGTCGTCGTCAAAGTAATAGCCTTCGTCGTCTGGTCCCCGGTGCAGGATGGACTCGGCCATGCGCCGGATGCGCTCGACTTCGGCTTTGGCCTGCGTGGCGTAATTAAACTGGCCGCAGATGCCGCACATCAGGCAAGGGAGGCTGAGGGTTGAAGGGTTCCAATCGAGAGTTCGTGCAGGGGCGACTTTTCCAGGCGCTTCGTTTCGCTGAGATAAAAAGCCAGCGCGCGGAACATCTGGGATTGCGCCCAGCGGTGCATGGGCACGTTGTCCCAGCCGAGCAGCAGCCTTCGGGAGCGGAACGAGCCATCGGGCTTGATCCAATCGCGGAGGATGCCGGCTACCACCGCTTCCAGTTTTTCGCCCAGGGCGGGAAAGCGGTCGCGCAAAAGCAGACAGAGATTGATGCACTCGGCGCAGTCGTACAGCTCGCACTTATAGACGGTGAGACGCGGCGCGACCGCGAACGGGCGCGGCAGGCCGTCGTCGGCAAAGAGATTGGCCAGATAGTATTTCACGCCGCGCTCCAACGCTGCCAGCGTGGGCTTGTGCCCCGTGAGCGTGTGAATCTTCGCCAGCGCCTTCATCACAAAGCAGGTGTGGAAGTGGTCCACAAAGTCTCTCACGCCATCTTTCGCGTAAGGCCACGAGCCGTCGGGGTTCTGCGATTCGAGGACGAACCACAAGTTGCGCTCGGCGATCTTCCAATAGTCGTCGTTGCCGAACACGCGTGAGGCGCTCGTCAACATGCCCGCCCGGTAGGCCGAGGCATTGACCACTCCACCCTTGTCGTAAGGGTTGTACGAGCACGAACTGGCGCGCTCGGAAGCGGGAAAGTCTTTGATGTCGGTGCAAGCATGGCGAACGATCGAGGCGAGGACTTCCTTCAGTTTTTCGGGTTCGGGGAGCATCCCGCCACCCCTCGCCCCACCTCCGTCCCCATCTGAGGGAGTGATGGAGATTAGCTGGTGGACTTGCAGGAACGCCTCGTACATGTAAGGCGTGGAGGTGATCAACGGCGTGCCCTGTTTCATCACCCCGTTGCGCGTCACCCAGTCGAACGGATACCCCCAGCAATACTCGTGGAAACCGGGACACCGCGACTTCTTCAACTCCTCCAGAAAATGCACTGCGCGCTCCAGATGCCGTCGCTCGCCGCTGGCCCGATGCAGGAACGCGTAGCCCATGGCGTAATGCGCGTCGGCGATGGGAAACCGAATCCGCTTATGAAACAGGCGGCGGCCGGCCGGCAGGAACGCCTCCGAGAAGATCATGGGCGCCACGGCAAGCGTGCCCAAGGGCTTGTTGCGATAGTAGAGGGACTTGGCCCAGCCGCCATAGCCCCCGGCGTAGTAACTTTGATGGTCCCACGAGGTCTCCCCGTAGGCTTCGAGCCAGCGGGCGAAGTTTGCCAGCGCGGCAGACACGGCGGAAAACAGCGATTTTTCTGGATGGGGCAGGGGCATGCTCTCGGAATCACCTCACCGCTCTTCCGTCGCGAGCGCGAAACCATCCACCTTCTTCATGCGCAGCAGCGAGCGAAAAACACCTTTCAATTTCTTCATCTGCTCGGCGCGGTGAAAGCGCATCAGTTCCGGACTGACCGCCAGAGGCATCCGCCGCAACATCGCCGAAAAGTAACCGAGAAACAAAGCCAGCCCCCCTGTAATAAATGGTCGCTTGGCCATTCGATAGATGCAGCGGAACAACTGCCACAAGGGCGACCCGCCCAGGTAATAGTCCTTTTCGCCGTATGAAAACATGGAGGCGAGCTGCCCGCGCTGAGCGGTGCCCATGGAGCGATGATGATGAAATCGCTTCTCGGCAAATGCCCGGACGCGCCAACCCCTCATGCGCGCCGTCATCACGGCGATCCAATCCACCCCGCCTGCCTTGTTGGCCACATAACCGCCGATGTCCTCCCAACAGGCACGACGGAAAAGCTGGCAAGGTCCGGCGACATAGTTTTGACCTTCAAAACTGTCGCGTGTGGAGTCGTACCCGCCCTCCTCGGTAAACGGGGTGCCCGCCACCCCCAGTTTGGGGTCGTGCTCAAACTTCTCCACGACGAAGGCCAGATAATCCGGCTCAAAGGAAACGTCCGCGTCCAGATTGCCCACCACCTCGAAATCCACTCCTTTCAACCGCTCCAAGGCGGCGTTTACCGCGTGGGCTTTGCCCGCAAAACTGCGGTCCGCGCGTTGCGGCCGACGCACCAAGTCAATCCATGAATGCTGTCCAGCGTAACGTTCGATGATCTGCGGAGTCGCATCAGTGGACCCGTCATCCACAATGACCCAGCGCTCGGGTCGCCGCGTCTGCGCTACCACGGACTGGAGCGTGCGTTCAATGAAGGCGCTTTCATTGCGAGCGGCCGTAACCAGAGCGTATTTCATCGCGACAGATTCAGTTGAGGTTCAGCCGGGCGAGGCGGAGTCGCCGCACCCATCTGGCCGAAGATCTCGTCCATGATGCGCGCTGTAAGCAGGATTTCCCGAAGCGGGATGGGTGGCGGTCGGTTGGCGCGGATGGCTTGGTAAAACAACTCGATCAATTGCTTCATGCCGGAGTCCTGATACAGCCGCCCGCTCAGAAAATCCCGCACATTGCGCAGGGAGTTCCTCAGGTGCTCGCCAGCCGACCTGAGCGGCGGCACGAAATACGTGAGGTAACTCTTATAATTGCCGCTCCGGCATCGGATCAGACTGCCAGAGATCAAATCCACGACCAGCGAATTGGTCGGCCCGAAGAGCCGGAACTGGTTCGGGCCGGGTCTCAGTTGTGTTGAAAAGCAGAAGAAGCCCGTCGTCCCCAGGCGGTCGCGCAGCAGCACCCGAAGTTCATCCTTCACCTCCGCGCCACCCAGTTGGCGCAGGTGCTGGCTTTGAAACGCCCGCGCCACGACCTCCACCTCGTCGTCCAGGAATTCGGCCATCCGGGCGATCCCATGGCTAATCAGATTGTGGAACAACTGGCCCGGCAGTTGCCGAACCCAGTGCTGCCGGCTGCCTAGCATCGGCCCCACGTAGCTGGCGTCTCCGAGATCATAGGACCAGTGACTTTCCAGATGCAAGGGCCGCCCGCCCAAAAACCCGCCGGCTACCAGTTCACGCATGCGACACATCTCCGGTGTAAACTGATAATTGTGTCCCGCCGTGAGGTGCAGGTGGCGATTGGCAGCCAGATTGACCAACTGTGCCGCCTCGGCTGCCGTGACCGTAAATGGCTTCTCGAGATACACGTGACAGCCCGCCTCGAGGCACTGTCTGGCCAAAGTAAAATGACTTTGCGGCGGTGTCGTGATGTGGACGACATCCGCCCGCGCGCTGCCCAACATTTCCGTCGCGTCTCCAAACACATTGGCAATCCTGAATCGCTCGCCCAGTTGTCGGGCCATGAGCGTTTCCCGATCACACAGGGCGACCACTTCGCAGTCCGCGAGCCGCTGAATCGCCAGGAGGTGCTGGTCGGCGATTTTGCCGCAACCGATGATGGCGATACGCAGCATCCCTACGAAGTGGCGGGATCAAACTGGCTCAGGAAAGCCTCCATGGCCTCGTCCATGCCCACGCGCGGTTGCCAGCCGAGTCGCTCCTTGAGTTTGCGATTGGTAAAGCGGTTGCCTTTCCACTCGGCGGCGCAGCGGCGGCGGTTGAACGCCGGCGGAAGCTGTCCCTTGCGGCGCTTGGACCAATCCTCCCACAAAGCGCAGAGTCCATACGCCAGGAAATACGGCAGGCGCACGGAAAAGCGCCTGCCGGTCCGCCGCTTCCACGCCTTCAGGAACTGCTTGCTGGTAAGCAAATCATCATCCACTACATTAAATGTTTCGCCGTCCACGCCCGGCTTCAATCCGGCCAGGACAATCGCCTCGGCGCAATTCTCCACATAGGTCAACGGCAATTGATTCCGTCCTCCCACGTGCAGCAGGAATCCAAAGGTGTCCACGCCGATGCGTCCGGTCAGGTCGCGTTTGCCCGGCCCGAAGACGGTTCCCGGACGCAGAATCACGAAAGGCACACCCTGCTTCTGACCATAGTCCCGGACCAGTTCCTCCTGTTTCAGCTTGCCGAACGCGTAGGCATCATAACGCTCTTGAGGCGAGTCCTCCAGCGGACTGGCTTCATCCAGCAAGGCCCCGCGCGGGAGATTCAGATTGGAATAGACTGCGAAGGAGCTGACATTGACAAAGCGTCCCGGGCGGCCCACTTCGCGAAAGGCCTCCAGCAGGTTCCGCGTGGTGAGAACCGAGTTCATGAAGGCGCCCGCGAAGGACTTGTCGAACCCGGCGGCCAAATGATAAACGACCGTGGTGTCGGCGGCCGCTTTCCGACAGTCGTCCCGGGACAACAAGTCGCCTGCGACAATATCCACGCGGTTCTCCGCGTCATAACGGTGAATCACTTCCTGAAGCCGCTTCATGCGGCTCGACGGGCGAACGAAGCAGCGAAGATTGGCCTCGCCCTGTTTCAAGAGGACTTCCACCACTTGCACGCCGATGAAGCCGCTGGCGCCGGTGACCAAGCAGCGATGGTCCGGGATGACCGAGGATGCTGGCATGTTTGAAGAGGAGGAAGGCTATGTCGCCCCAGCGGTTGAAGGCTGAACAGTCTCCCACGCTGGGTTCGGCGAGGATCTACAGCAATCCAAGGCCACGATATGGAACATCAGCCACACGAGGTGTACCCCTTTGAAAGTTGCCTCCGTGAAGTTATAGACCAACACCACAAAGAGGAAGGCCATACGCAACCGGCCAAACTCGAATTCCCGCAACAATTCGGCTTGGGCTTTCTTGAAAGTCGCAATCAAAGCGCAAACCAATAACGATAAGCCAACGCCCCCGAGATTGAGATAGGTTTCGATATAACCATTGTGGGCTTGATTGGGTTGCCAGGGCCACTTGGCCCACATGGCCTCCAGTCGTTCCCCAAGCCAGAAACTCTCGAATCCGGCACCAAGTATCGGATCCTTGGCCAAGGCCAGGGCGTCCTGCCAGACTTCCGTCCGGTCCGTGAGAGTGGGGTCACGTCCCAGCATTTCCACCACTCCCGCATAGACACCGAGCAGCGTCTCCGCCGCGCCAAACACCAACACCCCCACCACCACATAAACGCCAAAATACCTTCTACTGACCCAACGCATCCCCAAGAGTACCATCGTAGCCGCGCCAATGACCAAGCAGGCCAGCGAGGTGGCGCTGTTGGCCATCGAGAGCAACCACCAAATCATGGCCAGAAAGCCGACGCTCAACCATGTCTCTTTCCGCCGCGCTTTGCGTTCCTGAAGCTTTCGGGCTTGAAGCAGGTTCCAAAAGAAGAATAGTCCGAAGATCAAACAGCAATAACCCAGCTCGTTCTTGTTCAGATTCACGCCGTTGTTGAATCCCTGGCCCGTCCACCAATCGAAGCCGCGCCCGATATCAGGAAAATACTTGATGAGGGTTACCGAGAACGGCATTAGCACAAACGCGGCGCGCTTCAGCACACCGCGCAATGCGGCCATCGGGTTCGGCTCCGTCAGAATCACCAGGGCCATGATGGGATGCCCCAGCACCTTGATCCACCGCTTGAAGGCCACGAAGGGGAAGTCCGACCAAAGAATGGCCACGAAGCCGTAGATGAAGAAGATGGAGATCCAGACGTTGTTGCGAATGACCTCGGACACCGTGACCTGCCGCCGGTAAAGGACACTGAAGCCCGCGAGGATCAAGCTCAGAAACACCAGCGCGTCCAAAGGACTGCCCTCGTCGTAAGCCACACCGCCGCCACCGCCACCGAAGACCTGCAACCACTGGCCGACGAACCGCGACCCGGTGATCAGAATCCAGGTCAGCGGAATCCAGAGGGCGCGGCTCATCCGCCCCGCGGCGCGCGTTTCCCATCGAAACAGGAAGAGCACGAAACCGATCGTGAGCAAAAGCGCCAGTTGGGGGGGCATGATTCAAGCAACCGGGCTAGTCACACTGATTGTTGCTCTGCGTCTCACGAAGTTCGTCCATCCCCGGCGAAGAAACCCTTGATGGCCTCGGTGACGTAACCCAGCATTTCATCGCTCAACTCGGGATAGATCGGCAGCGAGAGGATGCGGGACTGGTGGGCGTACGCCACCGGAAAGTCCTGTGGTTTGTGGCCCAGGTACGCGTAGGCCGGATAGAAGGGAAGCGCCTTGGGATAGTTCAACACGGTCGCAATCCCGGCATCCCCCAGATGTTTCTTGAGGGCGTCCCGCCGTTCGGTGCGGATCACATACAGGTGATACACATGGTCGCGATCCGGTCCGATTCCCGGAAGCCGCAGGTCGCCCACTCCCTTGAGCCTTTGGTCGTATTGCGCCGCCACGGCGCGACGCGCCTCCGTCCAGGCCGCGAGATGCGGTAGCTTTACGTTGAGAATCGCCGCCTGCAATCCGTCCAAGCGGCTGTTGATGCCTTCCATCACATGCTCCCCTTTGCCACCGTGTCGGGCATAGGTGGCGCACCAGTCTGCCAGTTGATCGTCATTGGTCACCAGGCAGCCCGCGTCGCCATAGGCGCCCAGGTTCTTGCCGGGATAGAACGAGAACGTGGCGGCGTGGCCGAACGTTCCGGTCAACCGGCCTTTGTACCTCGAGAGATGCGCCTGAGCGCAATCTTCGATCACCCACAACTTGTGCTTCCGGGCGATGGCCATGATTGCGTCCATGTCGCACGGCTGCCCGTAGAGATGCACGGGAATGATACCGACCGTGCGCGGGGTGACCTTCGATTCCACCTGCCTGGCATCAATGGTGAACGTTTCGTCGTCCGTGTCGCAGAACACCACCCGCCCGCCAGCCTGAGTGATGGTTTCGGTGGTCGAGATCCAGGAGTGAGCCGTGGTGATGACCTCGTCGCCCGGTTTCAGCCCTAGTCCGCGCATGGCGATGTAAAGCGCGTCCGTGCCATTGGCGCAGGAAACGCAATGCTTCATGCCCAGGGTTTTTGCCCACGCCTGCTCGAATGCGTCCACGTGCGGGCCGCGGATGTAAGACGACTCGGCGATGACGCGCGCGATCGCCGCGTCAATTTCCGGTTTGATGGTTAGATACTGCGCGTGCAGATCAACGAATGGAACCTTCATGATCTTGTGAGGTTGGAGTGGCGAGAAAACTGGTTCAGGCCGGCTGCAGTCGCCGCAGCAACCGCGCCGGATTGCCGACATAAATCCCCGGCTCGGTGATGTCGCGCGTGACGACGCTGCCGGCCCCGACCACGACATCGTCACAAATGGCGACCGGCAGAATGGTGGAGTTGCTGCCCAGGCTGACGCGCGAGCCAATCCGGGTGGACTTCCACAGGTCCTTGCGTCCTTTGGCCGGACCGCCGATGGAGAACAGGTCGTTGATGAACATGACGCCATGCGCGATGAAGCAGTCGTCGCCAATCGTAACCAGTTCGCAGATGAAAGTGTGCGACTGGATGCGACAGCGCCGCCCGATGGTGACATCCTTCTGGATTTCCACAAACGGGCCGACAAAACAATCGTCACCGATGGCACAGCCATAAAGGTTGACAGGTTGGACGATTGTCACGTTGTTGCCAAAGGCAACGTTGACCACGCCGCTGTTTAGGATTCTGGGTTCGCTCATAACGAGGATCAGGCGGCCAAGGGTTGGGCCAGCACACCGTTGCCGGCGCGTTCCAGGATGGACACCACCGTGCGGGCGTGGTCCACGCCGGTGAGGGGCGCGCGGCCCTGGCGGATGCACTCCACGAAATGTTCCGCTTCCGCCCGCAAGGGTTCGGTGAATTTCACCTGCGGCAGGAGAATGTCGCCGCTGCGATAGTTGAACTCCGGTCGTGGCGGCGCATCAAAATCCATGTGCTGTCCCAAGATGGCCTTCCGGTCAATGCCCTTGTCATAAATCGCGATCTTGTCATCCGCAACGTCGTCATAGACGACCATTTTGCGCGAGCCGACCACGATCATCTTGCGAACCTTCTGCGGGTCGAGCCAACTGACGTGGATGTTGGCCATGATCTTGCCGGGATACACCACGCTGAGGAACACGACATCTTCGACGGAGTCCTGGATGTAGGCCATGCCCTGCCGGGAAACGGTAAGTGGTTCCGGGTCGCCCAGCCAGTATTGGATGATGCTGATGTCATGCGGCGCGAAATTCCACAGCGCATCAATGTCCGAACGGATGCGGCCCAGATTGAGTCGCTGGCTGTAGATGTAACGAATCTCGCCCAGATCGCCGGCATCAATCAGCTTCTTCACATAGCGCACGGCAGCGTTGTAGAGAAACGTGTGGCCCGTCATGACCACCAGCTTGTGTTGCGCGGCGCACCGCCCCAGTTCGTCCACTTCGGCCACCCTCGTGGCCAGCGGCTTCTCGACGAAAATGTGCTTACCCGCCCGCAGTGCGGCCAGGGCTAGTTCAAAATGCGATGCCGCCGGGGTGGCGATGACAATCCCCTGCACCTCAGGGTCGTTCAACACCGTCCCGACAGACTCCACGGCGGAGGTTCGCGGAAAGTTGGCTTGAACGAAAGCACGGCGATCGGCGCTCGCGTCCACCACGTACTTCACCCAGCAATTCGGCAGCGCCGAGAAGTTTCGCAAGAGGTTCGGCCCCCAGTAGCCGCAACCGAATTGCGCCAATACCAGTTTTTCAGTGTTCATAATCATCAATTGAGCTGTGGAACCGGCGTCCGGTCCGGCAAATCCATGGTTTCCTCGAGTGTTCCATCCAACGTAAAGTCAACGAAGCGCGCTTCGGACGACTCGGCAGGAGTCGCCGGCGCGTGAAGGCGGAGGCGTAAGGCGGGCAATTTCCCCGCATCAGCAGCCACCGACGCCCTGACCCGCACCGTGCCGTTCCGCCAGACGACTTCCTCGATCCGGGCCGACCGGCGTTTGCGAAACCAGGCGACGGCGTTCGCGGCCGTTGGCATCCAAGCCTGCTCGTCTCGCAACCGGCGGAGCAGTCGGCGGTAGAACCCGTCCCAATGGCGTTCCGGCAGGATGCTGCGATCATGCCAGTTGATCGTCACCGCGCCGCCGAACTGCCTGGCCTCCCGCAACAATTCAGCCACGACTTGCTCCGCGGCGGCAGCCGACAGATTCAGGTAATGGGGATAGAACAAGGCCGTGTCCATGAGGATCAGCGGCAACTCCAGGAGTTGGGTGACTCCCGGTGGCTGGAAGGCCTGCGCGGTGCCAGCGCGAAAACCGACAGATTCGTTGTAGCCAAAGCTGGAGTCATAGGAAAAACCCGCCGCCTCGAGCGTGGCCGGTGATTGATCCTCGAAAAACAACCAGTGCATTCGCACGCCCTCGAGCCGCGAGTTGACTCCCTCGGCCAGGCGCTCGCGTTCGGCCTGCCCGGCGCCGGCGTCGCACCACGCATCAATGCCGTGCAAGCCGACCTCGCACCCGGCCCGCTCCAGCCGGCGCAATTCCTCGCGCAGTTCAGCCACATCATAACGGGCGGCGCGGCGCGAGACGTCACGCCCCTTGCAACTCCGGCCGCGGCGGTTATTGAACGGGATGAAATAGAACGACGAACCCAGGCCCTGTTCGATCTCCAGGTAGCGGTCCAACTGACACCAGAAATCTCCGGCCCACCCCAACTGCACCAGCGGCAGACGGCCGACAGCCGCCCAATTGGCTAGCAACTGCCGCGGAGTAATTTCCCCCCGCCAGCAACGGAGAACGGAAGTCACCGCGGCCCGATACAAGAATCCCCACATCGTGTGGTCGAGGCGATGATTCCGGATTCCATAGTGATCCACATCATGGGTCAGGCAGGCGATGAAGTTGAACCCCGCGGGCACAGGCGGGATTTCCACCAGTGGAAACCCGCACCGCAGGATCTGGTCACGGAGCAGTGCGATGTGCCTTTCCAACGTGGGGATGCGGGCGTGGACAGCCGGTTGTCCCTTGACCAACAGATGCTGAATTTCGTGAAACAAATCAAACCCGATCCGCACCACAGTCTGATGGCCGTGACGAAGCACGACTCCCACCGCCTTTTCCTGGCCTGATTCGCGCAGCAGCCGCTTCCCAGGGGCGCCAATCGAGGCCCACGGGCCATAGATCGCCAGTCGCCCCTCAGGCCCGTCCAGGAGGGCCGTCGCCGGTTGTACTTCGAGCTTGATGCCGTGCGCGCGATCAAATTGATTCGGCTTTGCCCCATAGATCATCACCAGCGAAGCCGCAGCCTCCGGGACTTCCACCCCGTTGCAAAGCAAGACGTCATAAGCGGCGCCCTTTCGATAAAACTCCCACGGAGTCTTGAACAACTCGAAAAACTCCTGCACCACGGGGCGGGCTTCATTTGTGGCAAGGACACCGATCATTTGTCACGTGGCCCCAAGATCGGATTCTTGAGCTTGAAGACCATGCCGCCCAACCGTCATCCAGCCTCGGACCTGACCGCCTCCACTGCCCGGGGCTTGGAATCCGCAGCGGTGGCGCCCAACAGTTCGCAAGCCAGGTCAAGAAATCGCGCACGCTCCGCTTTCCAGCAGTGGGCGAGATAGATCACCTGACCCTTGCTGGTGATCTGGCGCACCGCGCCGGGGTTGCGGTAGGCGAATTCCATCTGTCTGGCAAGGTCTTGCGCGTCTCCCAGACTGAAATAAATCAGGTCATCCTCACCAAAGTAGTCGCGGATACCGCCCGCCATCGGCGCGATGACCGGCTTGCCCCGGGCCAGGTACTCGAAGATGCGGGTCGGCGTGTTGATCTCGGTAAACAGACTCCGCCGATTCGGGATCACGCCCACATCACATTCGTCAATGGCCGAAACGATCTGTTCCAACGGGATTGCCCCGAGGTAACGCACCCTGCCCTGCAATCCCCGTTCGGCAACCTGCTTCATCACCTGCTGAAGGAATTCGGTGGCCCGACCATAAACCCGCAGTTCAACATTTGGGATGCTCTCCTTCACCATTTCGACCGCCTGAACCGCCAAATCCAGTCCATGCCGTTCCACCAACGACCCATGATACATTACGACAAAGGGTCGGCGCGGATCGCGCTCCGTCGGCACCGTGGACATCACTTCGCGATATTGGAAGAGGCCATCGTCGGGAGCGTTCATCACGACGCGGAGTTTGCTGGCCGGACAACTGCGAGCCGTAAAGATCTGTTTGCAAGCCAGATTCACGGTGATGACCGCGTCCGCGAAACCGGTGCTCCATTTTTCAAAACGCTTGAGCCACCGCACCGTCCAGCTCTCCCCGGAAATCCCGAAAATCGTGGTCATAAGTTCCGGCATCGGGTCGTGCAAGTCGAGAATGACCTTCGCCCCCAAAAGCTTTGGGACCAATGCGCTAAATACCAGCACGTCGGGCATGTTATGCACATGCACCAAATGATAGCCCCGGCTAAAGGAACGGTAGGTCAGCAGACCGAAGGCAGCCAAAAGGAACGCGGCGTATTGGAGAAGGTAGTTCAGCTTGCCGCCTCGCTGGTGACGCAACGGGAGTCGCAGGATGTTGACTCCGTTGAAAGTTTCCCGTCCGGTTTCGCCCGCGGCCAACTTCAGGCAAATGACATCCACCGTCATGCCTTCCTGCGCGAGCGCCTCCGCGGCCCGTCGCGGGCGTGGGTCGCTCGGATAATGCGAGAACACCACCACGGCCGCGCGCCGACTCCGAAACCGCTGGCTGGTGCAAAAAGTGGACATGCAAAGGTTCAAATTGCGGGGCGCAAGGTGGGCGGACTTCGTCCCCGTCAATTCGCAGTCCTGCGTTTGACTGGCTCAAAAGGCGCAGTTTGTGCGCGGTTCACTGGCAAACGACGACGGAACAGCGAGGGCCACCTTCACCCTCCAGAGCAATCCTAGTGCCGCAGAGGCAGTTAGGTCTCATGCGACAGCAACTGCGGAACATGCCTGCGGCACTTGTTGAGCACCACCGCCGCGTTGGCGCGCGCTTCGCTAAGAAGCGCGCCCGCCTGTCGCGCAAGCTGCTGAGGGGTCTTCCCGGACTCGGCCACGAACAGGATCATGTCCATATAGCTGCCCAGCCGCGGCGTGGCACTCGTGGGAGTGACTGGAGGCATGTCGAAAATGATATAATCATAGTCACTCGCCTTGAGGTTTGTGACCAGATTCGTAAAACCGGCCGGCATGACCTTTGCCAGCTTGTTATCAACTCCCAGACGCGACGGCACGAGATACAAGTTCTCCGAAGCCGTCCCTTCAGGCTGCGACTCCGGCGTGGCGATGTTTGCCAAAGCACAGCCGGGTTTGCCACTGTGGAATGCATGCGCTTCGCCCTCTCCCACGTTCATATCCACCAGCAGCACGTTGCCGCTGCCAATCTTGGATAGGGCCGCAGCCAGCCCACTTGCCAGCGTGGAAACCCCCGAACCCTTGTTGCACCCGGTCACCCCGACCAGTTTGGGCGAATGAGTTACGTTGTTGATCTCAAAATACGTGATCAGACGTTCCCGGAGTCCATCAGTGTAAGCGCGCAGATGATGTTCCTCGTCCCAGGGAGCAACACCGTTGGCACGGGCCTTGTCGCCAGGACCGGCTTTCGAGGCCGCGGCTTTTTGTCGTCGCAGACCAAGCCAGCGGAAGGCGCTCCCGCGTGATGTATCAGGAATCGAAAGCAGGAGCGACAAGCGCATGTGACGGCGAACATCGCCAGAGCGCCGAATGGTCCGGTCCAGGACGAAATCAATCAGGAAAGCCAGGGCCAGGCCCATGCCGACGCAGCCCGCGAAGGCGCCGCCCATGAGTTTCATCAATTTCCGGCGGTCCAGTCCCGGCGGTGTGGGATGCTGGACGATGCTCATGTTCACTTGCTTGCCAGCGCCGGCGCTTTCGCCCTGGCGCGCCCGGTCAATCGTGGCTTGAAAGTGCCGATAGTCTTTTTCGTACTGCTCCAGTTGTCGTTCCAGTTGGGCGATTTGTGGCTCCAAGTTCATCACGCTGGCCGCCCGGTTCTGGACATTGCTCAACAGCGTGGCGAGCGTGTCCACCTTGGCGGTGAGTCGTTTGATGTTCGCAACCTCGGTCGTGAGGTCCACGACCGCCCGGTTGGTGCCTCTCTCCGCAACAAAACCGTGAAGGGAAGCCAGCGATGTGTCCTGCGCCTCCATGGCCGATTTCTGGGCGATCAAGCGGTCAAGCACCTGACGGATCGCTTGCACAGAAGGGTGCTCGGCAGTGAACTGTGATTGCAGCAACAACTCACGTTCGCGCCTTCTGGCCGCGTCCAGTTGCTCCAGCAGTTCATTATACTCTTTCAGCTTCTCAGCGGAGGCAGGAGTGGCCGGGGGTTCATTTGTGCCGGGAACAAGTGCAACCATGTTCCCCACCACCGCCCGGGCCACGGCAAGCTCGGTTTCGGCGGTAAGCAGTTCTCCGGTGAGCCGCTCGATCTGGGTGTGATAGGTCTGCTTGGCGTCCTTGATTGAAGACAGGATTTTGGCCTGAGTTTTGAGGACTTTGAGTTCCTCCTCCGTCGTGGTGATCTTGTCACGCAAGTCATCCCGTTGTTGCACGTAGTATTCGTCCAACACTCCGTAGCCGGTATGTACTTCACGATGTTTCTGGTTGTAGGTATCCAGAACCGCCTGCAACACTCCCTGCACCACCGTCGGGTCTCTATGCCGGAAGCTCACTTTGATCACGGTGGTGCGTGCAGGTGCTTCAACCCGCAGCCCATCTCTGATGACATCCGCGGCAGCACTCCGGTCGCTTCCACCTCCTGCCCGCGCCAGGATCCTCTCCGGCCCCACCAACTCGGCAGCCTTTTCCGCGACATCGGCACTGCCCAGAATCTCCATCTCTGAGTTCATAATGGTCACTCCACCCGAATCGGGTGATCTGACGGCCTGCGCGGTGCCGGGGCTCACGGCTGGAGTATCCAACACGTACTTGAGCATCACCTTGGCCTGCGATTCGTAGCGCGGCGGGCGAACCGAAGGCACGATGAGGGCGGCAGCAACCCCCAGACACACCGATCCCAGCAGCAGCCACTTGTGTCGGAAGAGGGTGTAATAAACATCGTCCAAGCTCAAACCCGAAGGAGGCAATTGCCCGTTCGAGCCGTTCACTCGAGCGCTGTCCACATTTGTGCCGTTCTCGTTCAAAGCGGTCTCTCAGTCAGATGAACTCGACGAATTCGATTTCCAAGGTGTTACAAATGGCTTGCCAGCCGGACGGCCTTGAACTCCAAGAGTCAACGCCATTCCAACTGAAGGCAAGGTGCGATGAATCTAAACCGTTGAATCACGAAACGCCAGCGGCAACCATTCCCGTGCGCCGCAACACGCGCGCGGGATTCCCCGCCACGATCGCGCCGTCCGGCACATTCTTCGTTACCACACTGCCGGCGCCCACGATGGCGCGCTCGCCGATGGTTACGCCACACAGGATCGTGGCGCCCGACCCGATCGAGGCTCCCCGCTTTACCACCGTGGGGACACAACTCCAGTCCGACTCGGTCTGGAGCTGGCCTTCCTCGTTGGTGGCGCGCGGGAAGCGATCGTTGATGAAGGTCACACCGTGACCGATGAACACTTCATCTTCCAGTGTGACACCTTCACACAAAAAGCTGTGGCTGGAGATTTTGCAGCGGTGCCCAATGCTGGCACCCTTTTGTATCTCAACGAAAGCGCCGATTTTGACGTCATCACCAACTTCGCAACCGTAGAGGTTGGTGAAGGCAAAAATGCGAACGCGTTGCCCGAGTTTGACGTCGGGGGCGATGCGTTGAAAGAGCTGGTTATTGTTTGTGTTCACTGTTCAGGCAGCAAGAACTGCACGGCTGGCGGCCGGCACGACCACACCATCGTATCCCGGTCCGTGTCCGTTGCCGTTTCCATTTGTGGACTGTTCAGCAACGCCATTCAACCTGGCGTCTCCGTTCAAGGCAACCGCGGTGCCGTTCTGCCGCAGCGAAATGCCGGCGGCCTCGAGGATGCGAACCACTTCCAAGCCCTGTCGTCCGCTGGTCATGGGTGAGGATTCCTCACGGATGGAATCCAGAAAATGCTGGCACTCCAGTTTCAAGGGCTCGTCCTGTTTGATATAGGGCACGTAGGCGTCGCCGTAGTGATAGGAATAGGTGAACTCCGCAAACGTGTCATAGTGCGGAGGCACTTCCACGCGGGCGTCGTAGATCTTCAGCTTTTCCAGCGGTTCAGTGTCGTCATAGACAATCATTCGGCGCGAGCCGACCACGGTCATCGTGCGGACCTTCTTGGGGTCCAGCCAACTGTTCTGGATGAACGCGCACCGGTTCTTGCGGAAGTTGAGATACATCATGGTCACGTCTTCAATGCCGCGGGTGACGTGGCTGCTCCCCTGGCAGGACACGCTGACAGGTTTCTCGTCCAGCAGGTGAAGAATGATGGAGATGTCGTGGGGCGCGAGGTCCCAAGCCACGTTGATGTCCTTTTGGAACAGACCCAGATTGAGGCGTCGGGCAGCGATGTACTGCAATTCGCCGATGTCCCCGGAGTCAACGATCTCCTTCATGCGACGCACGGCCGGGGAGAACAGGAAGGTGTGCCCCACCATCAGGATCAGCCCGTTGCGGTCCGCCAAGGATACCAATTCCTCGCCCTCCGCCACTGTGCGGGCCATGGGCTTCTCGATGAAGGCGTGTTTGCCGGCTTCCAAGCAGGCCTTGGCCATTTCATAGTGAAAGCGAACCGGCGTGGCAATCACCACGGCGTCAATTTCCGGATGATTGACCAGTGCCTCGAAGCTGTTGGTCATCTCCACGTCGGGGTACAGCCGCCGCATGTGACGCAGGCGCTGTTCGCTGGCGTCGCAGATGAGCTTGAGCTGGCAATCGGGAGCCTGCCGCATGTTGCGAATCAGGTTCGGCCCCCAATAGCCGCACCCCACGACACCGACTTTAATGGTTTTCTTCATGGTTTTCATACGTATGGATCTTTACGAACGGACGGGTTTGGCGATGCCCGCGGGCGAGGCGGTCGCCTCCTTGCGCTTCAACTCACGCATCTCGACACATTGTCGCCACAACGCAGGCAAAGTCATCAGGATGATTTTCACGTCCAGCCAGAGGCTCGAACGTTCGGCGTACTCGATGTCCAGCCGGATCATCTGCGAAAAAGTCGTGCGGTTCTTGCCACTGACCTGCCAGAGACCGGTCAAGCCGGGGACGGCTTCGAACCGCCGCAGTTGCCACGGCTCATAAAGTTCGTACTCGTACGGGATACAGGGGCGCGGCCCGACAATGCTCATCTCGCCGCGCAACACGTTGAGCAGTTGCGGCAGTTCGTCCAGCCCCGTCGCGCGCAGCATCGCCCCGAGGGGAATGAGCCGCGGATCGCGCTGTGCGTCGAGTTTGATCATGGGGGACTGGCTCTTGATCAACCTGGTCGTGTAGCCCCGGTGCGGCTCGCTCTCGGCGTCCACCCGCATCGTGCGGAATTTGTAACAGGTGAACTGGCGACCTTGATAACCCACGCGCCGCTGGCGAAAGAACACCGAGCCGCGCGAACCACAAAGCACCACCAGCGCCACCGCTCCACCGAGGAGCAGCAGCCCGGGTGACACCGCCACGATAATGGCTAGATCCAGCATTCGTTTCCAAAGTGGAAGACCTGTCGTTCGCCGCCCCGTTTTCCCGTTCTTACCAACGTCACGCCTTTGCATAAACCAATTCGACTAACCGCGCGCGAAAGCCTCAACCTCTGGTCAACTCCGTCTTCGCATCGCTCCAACAAATCTGCACTGAGTCGCTCCGGTGGTCTTGGATCGTCGCCCAAGACCCGCTCAGACTGGCACTCCTTGTAACCCTTCCGCCGCTGAAACTCTTGAACCCGTTCACAAATGAATTCTCGACCGGTCACACCGCCCGATCACTCATGCGCCGTCATCTTCCACCCGGTCTGGAATCGTAGCAAGTGGCAACAGCACAAAGACTTCGCCGCTGATTACGGAAGTCCTATCCGTCGTATTACGGAAGGTCGGAAGCGAACGG
>WYBW01000001.1 GCA_011525685.1 Verrucomicrobiia bacterium | reverse complement strand
CGCTGCGCTGCCTGGGGCATCGTGGGTTGGAAGTGCTGTGGAAGATGTGGCAGGACCGCACGAGTTACGACGGGGACCTGCATGCGCGTAATCAGCAGAAACACGGCTCGTGGGTCATCCAAATCCTGACCGCCCCGGGAGCCAAACCGGTGTGAACAACTTTTATGAAAAAGCCATTTGCAACCCAGAGAACATCTCGGGCCGCGGCGGGGAAGGTCGGCCATCCGCCTTCGCCAATGGCTATGGCGGGACAGGCCCGCGCCTGCGGCACAGCCCTGGCGCTGCGTCTCCGCTGCGGGTCATCCGGGCCACACCCTGCGCCCCCTTGCCCCCGCAGCGTGTGTCCCGGCTGCCCCTCCGCTACGTCGGTCGGCCAGGGCTGCTAGGTACTGCCCGCCGTGGGTCGGCGGGCAGCTCCCCGCCGGTCGGCCTGTCACACCGGCTGCTAAGAACTCCGGCTTGCGCCGGGCAGCCGGTGCGCCAGCCCTCAACGGCGGGGAGCAGGTGGCGCACCTGGGGCGGGCCAACCGGAATTAGTGGCGCTCGCCGACTCGCGCCAGAGCTTCGCCGGTTCGGGAGCGGTGGTTGCAGTCGTGGCGTCTCTGGTTCTCTGCGCGTTCCGGCCCTGCGTTCGCGAGTGAGCGCTCGCAAAAGGTGACCCAGCCGCCTGCCGGTCTTGATCGCACTTCCGCCCTCGCCCGCTGTGGCGAAGCCGACAGGTCAGCGGCCCAGGAGAGTCGGCGCGAGCGGTGAGGTGAGGCGAGTGGGCGGGCAACGCAAGGGCTCCACGATGTGCAGAACCGAAACGTGGTATCCCGTTGAGAAGGGGAGTCGTTCACCGATGGCACTGAATTCGTGCGCCGGAGGTTTGCCGGTGATCTTGAGGCTGGGAAAGCGTGTCCGGAGAGCTGTTCCCTCTCTCTCAGGGAGAGGGCGTAACGCCGGTTTTCCAACCGGCGCCCTTGCCCTGGGGAGTGCGGCCCGTGCCAAGCACTGTGCGTGCGCGCAGGACAGATGCCCGTCTTCACCCCATGGGGTGAGCGAACAACCATTCTGTGTTACGCCAGGTGTTGCTTGAAGAAGGCGATGGTGCGTTCCCAAGCCAGTTGGGCGTTCTTCTCGTCATAGCGGCCGGTGGAGTCGTTGTGGAAGCCGTGATTGCACTTGGGATACATGTGCATGGTGTAGTTCACGCCCGCGGCTTTCAGGTCCGCCTCGTATTCGGGCCAGCTTTCGTTGATCCGCGTGTCCAGTTCGGCGAGTTGAATCAGCAACGGGGCTTTGATGTTCTTGCGCAGCTCTTTCGCGGCGGGTGTGCCGTAAAAAGGAACACCCGCATCCAGCACCTCGGGGACGAGAGCGGCCAGCAGGTTGACGAGGTAACCACCGAAGCAGAAGCCGACCGCACCGAGCTTGCCGTTGCTCAACTCGTGCGTCTTGAGGAACTTCGCCGCGGCGATGAAGTCCTTCTCGATCTTGGCGCGGTCCATCGAGCCTTGCAGCGCGCGGCCTTCATCGTCGTTGCCGGGATAGCCGCCCTTCGGATGAAGGGCGTCCGGTGCGAAGGCGACGAAGCCCGCCTTGGCCACGCGCCGGGCCACGTCCGCAATGTACGGATTCAAGCCGCGATTCTCGTGGATGACCAAAACCGCCGGACCTTTCCCCTTCAGCGCGGTGGGAGTGACCAGATAACCGCGCCCTTCGCCGTGGCCTTCGGGAGACGGGTAGGTTGCGTAACGCGCCTTGATGTCGGGATCGTTGAACGAAACCTGTTCCGCGTTGGCGTAGTTCGGCATCAACGTGGTGAGCAGGAGGTTCATCGAGAAGCCCGCCGCGGTCAACGTGGCGAGCCGGCTCATGAAGGTGCGCCGGTCAATGAGCCCATGGGCGTATTCGTCGTACCAATCGAATGCTTCCTGCGGAATGGGCGGATGCGGGGTCGTGTCGGCGGGTCCGGCTGGCAACGTGTTCATAATGATTCCTGGGTTATGGGTGACAACGGCTGATCCAAGTGATTGTTCAATCATCCGGCCCGGAGGGCAATGCTGATTATCGAGCCATGCACCACGAACGGATGAGTGACAATCTTCGTGTGCGCCGTTAGGATCAGCGCATGAATCGCGTCGTCCGGACCCGGCGAAGTCTGACGGTTGTCGCTTTGGTTCTCGGAGTTATTCTGGGAACGGGCTGTCGTTCCACCAACCCGCCGCAGGAGGCTCTGACTTCCGGCAATCCCGTTTTCCCGGGATGGTATGCCGACCCGGAAGGCGTCGTGTTCGAAAAGCGCTTCTGGATTTATCCGACTTACTCCGCGCCCTACAACGAGCAGGTTTTTCTCGACGCGTTTTCCTCGCCCGATTTGGTGAACTGGACGAAGCACAGCCGCATCCTTGACACCAACGCCGTGCCGTGGGTCTGGCGCGCCATGTGGGCGCCGGCCATCGTGAAGCACAAGGGGAAGTATTTTCTCTTTTTCGCCGGCAACGACATCCAGAACAACGAACAGGTCGGGGGCATCGGCGTAGCCGTGGCGGACAAACCGGGAGGGCCGTTCAAGGATTACCTGGGCAGGCCGCTGATTGACAAGTTCCACAACGGCGCGCAGCCGATTGATCAATTCGTCTTCCGGGACAAGGATGGCCAGTTCTACATGTATTACGGCGGCTGGCGGCATTGCAACGTGGCGAAGTTGAAAGAGGACTTCACCGGCTTTGAGCCGTTCGCCGACGGGACGTTGTTCAAAGAGATCACACCGCAGGGTTATGTCGAAGGACCATTCATGTTCATCCGCGACGGCAGGTATTACTTCATGTGGTCGGAGGGCGGCTGGACGGGATCGAACTATTCCGTCGCGTATGCGATTGCGGATTCGCCGCTCGGGCCGTTCAAACGCATCGGGAAGATTCTCCAACAAGACCCAGCCGTCGCGACGGGCGCGGGGCATCACTCCGTCATTCAACTGCCGGGCAAGGATGTCTATTTCATCGTGTATCATCGCCGGCCGTTGGGTGAGCGCGATGGTAATCACCGCGTCGTGTGCATGGATCGGATGGAGTTCGATGAACAGGGCTTCATCAAGCCGGTGAAAATCACGTTCGAGGGCGTCGAGCGGGTGAAACTTTGAGCACCTGAAAGCTTACCGACTTTGCAACGCGGCGTTGACGCCGCCTCATCGTTGGCTTGCGAAATCGGCGCCGAAGCGACTTCAAGGTCGCGCGCCGCGGCCTTTGGCGCTTCACCCAACGGGTGAAGCCCAGGCGCATGTTGGTAAGCATTCAGGGTGGAGTACTGCGCCTGCCCGGGTTTCTTTACGCACCATGATCGGAAACCTGGGCTGGGCATCTGCGAAGCTTCAGTGGGCAGACTCCGGCACCGCGAGTCGCGACTTTCCTGGTTCCTCGCTGTTTTCAGTGGAATGGAATTGAGAGAATACAGGTGAATGATCTGAAGTCTCGGCAACGGTCTCCCTCTCCCAGCGGGAGAGGGAAAAAGGGTGAGGGAGAGTCTTCGCATCCAT
>WYBW01000088.1 GCA_011525685.1 Verrucomicrobiia bacterium | reverse complement strand
ACTCCGGTCGGCCTCCGCTCCGCTCCGGCCTCCCTGCGTCCCCCACCTCCAGACGCAGAGAAAATCAACAACCCAGGGGACATTTTCTCCTGAGTTCTTAAGGGGACATTTCTAAAGAGTTTTGACAAACCAGGTTGACGAGAATGGATTCCAAGAGATGCCGATCCACCATGGCCGGTGAAAGAAAGCTGCCGCACTGGTGCTCGAGAGTGATGTGGTCGCCGAGAAGCCGGCGCAACGTCGGCAATTGCCCCCGTACCAGCCCATTCAAATCGAGCGGCTCCAGTTGGACGGGATGGCGGCCGCCCGCGATCAGCAAGCGCCGGGCAAGCGCGGTGGCGCGAGCGGACGCGGAAGCAATCTGGTTCAACTGTTCGACGGCGGCTGCTTCCTGAGTGAACTTGAGCAGGCGGGAAGTGTGTCCCTGGATCTCGTTCAACCAGCGATCGAAGTGCTCCGCCACCCCGCCGGCCATCCGGCTGATCAATGTCATGCGCTCGGCCTGGCGTGACTCGAGTTCGCGCCGCCGCCGCCGCGTGATGTCCTCGGCCCGGACCAACCGGGCGGGGGCGCCGGCGTAGGTGATGTCCGTGGCCGTAATCTCCAGGTCCAACGGCGTGCCGTCTTTTCGATAGTGCTGCCAGTACCCGTGTGCCTCGGCGCCGGAACAGCAATCGGCCACGTATTGAAGGAACCGGCCGACCGCCGTGCCGGGCAGCAAGTCGCGCACGGTCAACGCGGAGAACTCCTCGCGCGTGAAGCCGTACTGCCGCAAGGCGGCGTTGTTCACGGCCAGAAATCGCGAAGTGCGCACGTCGAAAATCCACATGGGTTGGGGGTTCTCGGTGAACACCAAACGGTATTGCGCTTCGGATTCCCGCAGGGCCTTCTCCACCTGGTCGCGCCGCGCCAGTTCCGCAAGCAAGCCCGCGTTGGCCTCGGCAAGTTCCGGAACGACTGGCTCCGACTTTGTCGCCGCGCGGCTGCGCAGCGCCCGCTCGTACCCCCTCACCCGCTCGCGTTCCGAAACCACCGTTTCGATGTGTCCCATGCCGATGAGAAGCAGAACCGCTCCGACGGCGTAAACCAGATGCGGCATGGCGTCCCAGCTTCTGGCGTCACTTGTGGGGTTCAGCGGCGCGACCAGATGCAGCAGGGCCAGCGAGGCAAACGCGATTACCACGAACCACCCGACGCGCTCGGCCCCGTAACGCCGGACCAGCCGGAGCGCATACGAGGGCACTGTCAGTTGCAGCACGCCGCCGATTACAGCCAGAGTTGCAGTCATAATTGCGAGTTGAGCAAAGTTCCAAATGCCGGACTTGCCGCCTGTCCACAAGTCGGGCATGTCGCCCAGAGGTTTTGGACGTGCGGCAACGCGCCAGACCCCGAAATCAAACCGCCCGGTCACCCTCTGCCAGGCGTCGCGCAATGAAGGGAATTCAGCAGCAAACAGACCAAACCTCCTCACTTGAGGCGGGCCGGGCCGGTCAACTCTTTGCCGACAACGGGCGAAAGCGCTGCCAGCCTGCGGTTCCCCGCTGCGACGGCAATCAACTCAACCCCGTCGGCACTGCCCAATGGCCCGGGCGGTAACTTCGGCGCAGCAAACCGTTGGCTTCGTCGTCCTCTGGAAACCGTTCGCCCGCCGGATCAAATTTCAATCTTCTTCCCAAGCTGGTGGCGAGGTTGGCGAAGTGCGCGAGGGATGCGGAAAGGTGACCCGTAAGAGCATCAGCGGTCGGGGATTGATTGCCCCGGATGCAGTCGAAGAAATTGCGGTGATGCGGTGCCACACTCAACGAGCCTTTGCTCTCTTCCATCAGTTTGTTGCGTGGACCGTAAAGCTGCCACCCGCCGTGTTTGCCGAGAATCATCATGCCCTCCGTGCCGTAGAAGGCATTCCCGTTCTCGTGCCCTTCCTGAACGTAAGGTGACCAGAGGCGATGCTCGTAGATGAGCTGCTTTCGTTTGCCGCCCGACTCGTACTCGAACGCCACGTATTGCGTGTCGGGAAACTGTTGATCATCGTCGAAGAAATACTTTCCTCCCAGCGCGGTTATGCGGTTTGGGTGGACCTCGACGCCCAGTCCCCAACGGGCGATGTCGAGTTCATGCACGCCGTCGTTGCCGGCGTCGCCGCAGCCAAACGCCCTGAACCAGCGCCAGGAACTGTGCAGCAGATTGGTTTGATACGGCACCATCGGCGCCGGACCGACCCACAGATCATAATCGAGGTGCGGTGGTGGATCGGTTGGTTTGACCCGGCCGATGTTGACCCGCCGTTGACTGTTCCACGCCTTGGCCACGAGCACTTCGCCAATCGCGCCGTTGCGCAGTCGTGCCATCGCCTGGCGCACCGGCTCGCTGCTGCGGCTTTGCGTGCCGATTTGCACCACGCGCCTGGCGCGTTCAGCCGCCTCCACCAGCAACCGTCCCTCGAGCACATTGTGCGAACAGGGCTTCTCCACATACACGTGTTTGCCCGCTTCCAACGCGAGCAGCGAGGCCGGCACATGCCAATGATCCGGCGTGGCAATCATCACCGCATCCACCGCCGGATCCTCGAACACCCGCCGCATGTCCTTGACCGCCTTGGGCGCCCGTCCAAGACTCTTGCCCGCTTCGCTGGCCGCGGCCGCAAGCCGCTTCTCATCCGGATCGCAGACATACGCCACCTCGACATCCGTTTGCGTGGCCAGCGTGCGCAGATGGTTCATGCCCATGCCGCCAGGGCCGACAATAGCCACGACGATTCTGCGGTTCGCTTCGGCGGCCTGAATGACTGGCGCGTGGGTGAAGGTTGCCGCGCCCGCGAGCAAAGCGGAGTTTTGGAGGAAGGTTCGGCGGTTGATCGGTTTCATGGTGAAGTTCTGGTTGCTCGAGAAAGGTAGGACGAGCGTCAGTCGAACGGAAGGCGGATTTGCACCTTCACCGGTTCAAGGTGAGGAAAGGCGAGGCCGCCACTTGAAAGCGCGCCTCGCCTTGCACTCCCGCTTCCCAGTCCTGCTTTACAAGCAAACCAACGGCATCCCGCGCGGCAGCCGGACCACCACCGTGCCGGCAATCTTGTCATGCCAGGATTGCTTCTCGTTGTCCCAGGCGATCCACAAAAAGCCCAGGAACAACACCACGACCGAAAACGCCGCCATGAGCGCGCGCACCAAGGCGACCGTGATGGTCACCGGTTGATCGTCCAGACGGACGACTTTCAAGTTCAGCACAATGCCGCCAACTGTCGTTCCCTTCCACGCCCACATGCCGGCAAAATACGCCAGCGCCACGACAAACCAGAACGGCCCGGTCAATCCGCCCAGAATGCTGACGAGTACCACGTCCAGAAAACCCGCGCCCATCCGTTCCCAGAAACTCGCCCTGGGATAAATCAACGCCTCCGACGCCGGTGTGGAGGCGCCGGTGGGAACCGGCATCGGCGTGGGGCCGGCATTGCTGGACTGACCTTCTGCCGGACCCAAGCCAGTGACGGTTGGCGCAGCTTCGCCGGGCATGGTTTGGGTTTGGGCCGCGTCGCCAGGCACGGTTGCTGCCGTCGCACCAGCCGCCGCCGCTGCTGCGACCGTTGCGGCAGCGAGGTTGTAGTTCAACGGGTCGGCTGGCGGAGTTGGCCGCTCCGGCAATTCCCGGCGGGCGCTGCCGAACATTCCCATCACCGCGGCACCCAAGGCCCAGAGTCCGCTGACCATGAACGCGATCAATCCCAGCACTGGCACGAGATAGATCACCGTCAGAATGATGCTGCCCAGCAGCAGCGCCAACACCGGCTTCAATTGCAGTTCATCGCTGAACGCGCGGACGACCGATTCGCCCAGGAATTCCAGGAAGGCCACCTTTCCAACCAGCCCGCCAAAAAACAGCGCCGCCAGCAGGAACGGAATTACAAACAAGCCGAAGCCCGTTGCCGCCAGGATGAAAATGATCACCGGAATCAGCAGCAAGGTCAGCAAACCCATCAGGAACGTGGTTGCGGGGCGTCGGGCCAACTCGCGCACGCAGACCGACACCGGCCTGGGCGTTGCCGCTGCCAGCAACAGATACAGCAGAAAGAACGCGCCAGCCACGATCCACACCCAGCCGACTTGTGGCGCGAGTGGACGCAATTTGAACACACAGTGGATCACCCAGTCCTTGAGCGCGTGCAGACCCGGCACGGGCACTTCTTGAACTCCGCCCTCCACCTTTGCTCCTTCGGCAATGTCCACCGTGCCGCCAACGCACACGATCTCGCCCCGCACGGTGGCCCCATCGGCGACCGTCACCACGCCACCCACTGAAACCACGTCGCCTTCCACCACGGCGCCCGGCTCGATCTTCACGTCTCCCAGCACCGCCACTGCCGCCTCGCCCGCCTTGCCGGAAAGGGTGATGTTGCCGGCCACAGCCACGACCGCATTCTCCACTTCGCCATGGACAATCGCCGAACCCAGGATCGCGACGACGGCTTCGGCTCGTTCGCCTGCCTTCAATTCCGCTTTCGATCCGAACGACACCACCGCCTCGCGGCTGCGTTTCCGATGGTGCGACGGCGTCTCGACAGTCGTCTCGGTTGGCTCGGCAGCCTCGATCACTGCGTTGGTTTCGCCAGCCTGCGCAACATTGATTGCTGGAGGCGGGGGCGGTTCTGGTTGCCCGGTCGCGGTAATCAAGGACCCCGCCAGCAGACCAGCGGCCAGCACACTCCCCATCGTTCTTTGCCAATGTTTGCTCATGACTTTCTCCCTCCTATCTCCGCGCCAGGGCGAAGCGCACATAAACCGTGCCCAACCCAAAGCAGGCGGCGTAGGCCAACGCCAGCAGCAGGCCAAGTCCGATGATCACAGCCAGCCCCAATTGCTTGAGGGCCACGGTAAACGCACCCACCAGAACACCTGCCGCGTTCCAGAGTGCTCCGAGCGCCGCCACCCAACCGCTGACCTGCTGGCCGGCGGCCGATCCGCTGGCGACCTGCACCAACTCGAACGTGCCGTAGCCGAGTCCGCCAACCATGATCAACAAACCGGCGAGGGACACCGCCCGCCAGACCTTGGGCCACGTCTGCCAGTCGCGACGATACCACGGCACAGCGGCGCGCTGCGCGATCGTCCCCATGACCCGCGCCGCCAGACTCCCTGGCGCCTGCAGTTCGCCGAGCGCGCTCAACTCGCGTTGCACGCTCGCGGCCAACTGTTTTTCGTATTCCAGATTCATGTGAATGACAGAGGGGTCAGGAGTGAGGGCTGATGGGTTTGCACGCTCATCTCAGTTCCTCCAACTTCAGCCGGAGCTTTCGTCGCAGCGCTTCGCGCCCGCGGAAAATGTCCGTTTTTACCTTGCCCATGGTCACCCCGAGCTTTTCCGCGATCTCGTCGTATTGCAACCCTTCCAGATGATAAAGCACCAGCGGCACACGCTGGGCGCTGGGCAGGCTTTGCAGGGCGCGTTCGACAATCTCGCGGCGATCAGCGGCCTCGAGGGCTTCGTGCGTGTCGTCCGGCGCGGCGAAATCCACCTCGCGTTCCTCGTCATCGTCGCGGCCATGGAACAGGTCCGAGAAAAAACTCCAGCGGGAGCGGTAACGAGAAAGGTGGTTCAGGCTCAGATTGGTTGCCACCGTTTTCAGCCAGCCGCCCGCCGTCGGGCTGTCCTTGAGTTCACCGAACCGTTCGTAAGCCCGCAGGAAAACCTCCTGGCTGACGTCCTCGGCTTCGGATGGGTTGGCGAGCAGGCGCATGGCGGTGCTAAATACCATGTTCTGGTAGTTGTGCAGGAACGCCTCGAACTGTTGCGCCTCGGTCATTGGCCGGCGGACATCGCCCGGGGGCGAGCTTACGCCCGAACTCGGCTGGAACGCAAAGTTGTTGCATGGCCTGCTAAGGATGAAGGTCGCGAGCGCATGGCGGTGCGATCAGGCCACCAACCGGGCGCTGTGACCGTGAAGTTCCTGCCGCCACACCCCAAGACATCGGTCGGTCACGGTCGTTTCCCGTCCAATGGATTCCGCCGGCGACCCCAGGGCAGCGAATGGTCTGGCCGCCCAGGCGTGCCGGACCACGAAATCGGCGGGCAACAGCGGCAACGGCTGCGTTCTCTTGAACGCCGGATTCAACTCAGGTTTCAAATGGATTGCTTTCATCTGTTCGAGATCAATACCCGGCGGGCGGGGACATTGTTTCAAGATTCTGAGATCAGGCTTTCGCCCGCCGATTCATAAAGGCGGTCCAGGGCGCTGTTGACCTCCAACTGCATCGCCACGGCCCGGAAGACCTGGACGGCCATGAACACCGAGGCAATTACGATCAGCCAGGTGAGCATCAGCTCCCGCGGCTGGGAGAGGTTCGGGCGCGCGATCGTGCCTTGGTTGGCTGCGTCGGTTTCTGGCTTCATTGATTCAGTCATCGTGTTCATCGTTGGTTGTAGTTGTTTGTATTGTTTGTCCTTCACACTAAAGGCGGCCGAATTGTTTCTTCCTCGGCAGCGCCACTCGTCTTGCAACTTGGACGGCGCTGTTTCTGTCCGCCCTCGGTGTTCCGGGTCAATACCCGGCCACCGCGAAGTTTGTTTCAGAAAAGAACGGGCAAGAGCGACCCGGCCGGAAGATGTGGAGCGCCTCATCGGCAGGAGTCCTTCAGCTCCAATTCCTCGGTGGCCAGTCTTGGCATCGGGCTGGGACAAATGTTATGGATACTGCAAATGAAATGCCTGCTGGTTTCACTGGCCCTGCTCGGCGCGCTCGGTTCGGCGCATGTCCACGCGTTCGATCTGATCATTCGGGGTGGCCGCGTCGTGGACGGCTCCGGTAATCCGGCTTACCACGCCGACGTGGGGGTGAAGGCGGGCCGGGTGGCTCAGGTGGGCCGCATCTCGGCGTTTGCTTCCAAGGAAATTGACGCCACCGGACTGATTGTCGCGCCGGGCTTCATTGACGTTCACACGCATGCGGACGAAGTGGCGGAGCAACCCGAGGCCGAGAATTTTCTGCGCATGGGTGTGACGACGGTCATTGCCGGGAATTGTGGCGGTTCGGCATTGGATGTGGAAAGGGCGTTTGCCGAAATCGAAGCCAGGAAAGTCTCCATTAACTTCGCCACGCTCATCGGCCACAACACTGTCCGCCGGGCCGCCATGGGTGGCACGTTCGATCGCCCGCCAACGCCCGAGGAGTTGAACAAGATGAAAGCGCTCGTGGACCAGGCGATGAAGGACGGCGCGGTCGGGCTTTCAACCGGCTTGATCTACCTTCCCGGAGTTTTTGCGAAGACGGACGAGATCATTGAACTCGCCAAGGTCGCCTCGGCTTACAATGGCATTTACGCGAGTCACATGCGCCATGAGAACGCGCAGATTCTCAAGGCGCTGGAGGAAGTCTTCCAAATCGCGCGGGAGGCGAACATCCGCGCCGAGGTTTCGCACATCAAGCTGGCGGGCGAACGGGCGTGGGGTCGAGCGGACGAAGTCCTGGCCTACATTGAAAAGGCCCGAGGTGAGGGACTGGACATCACGCAGGATCAGTACGCCTACACGGCGTCGAGCACCGGCATCAGCCAGTTGATCCCGAACTCGGCGTTCGACGGCGGGCGCGAGAAGTTTTTGGAACGGCTCAACGAGCCGGCGGAGAAGCACAAGATCGCCGCCGGCATGAAAAAAGCCCTGAGCAATCGTGGGCGCGAGGACTATGGCTACGCGGTCATCGCCTCCTATCGCCATGACCCATCGCTCAACGGCCTGAACCTCGTCGAAGCCGCCCGCAAACTTCGAGGATCGGACTCCCTTGAGGATCAGATCGAGACGATTCTGGAAATTCAGAAAAACGGCGGCGCCAGCGGAGTGTTTCACGGCATGAACGAGGAGGACCTGCGGACATTCATGCGCCATCCGAACACGATGATCGCTTGCGACAGCGGCTTGCGCCGCCTCGGCGAAGGTGTTCCCCATCCTCGCGGCTACGGCAACAACGCCCGGGTGCTGGCGCGCTACGTCCGCGAACTCAAGGTGCTGCGGCTCGAAGACGCCATCCGCAAAATGACCAGCCTGCCCGCCAACACCTTCCGTCTCCAGCAGCGCGGCTGGTTGCGCGAGGGTTGTTGGGCCGACGTCGTCGTGTTTGATCCCGAACAGGTGAACGACCCGGCGACGTACAACGATCCACATCATTACGCCGTGGGCATTCCGCACGTGCTGGTCAACGGGGTGCCGGTGATTCGCGACGGCAAACACACCGGAGCCAAGCCCGGCCAGGTGCTGCGGCACAGCCCGTAGGTCAGCACTCGAGCAAGAAGTGGCCTGGCGGAAATCCTGTGTCTCTTGCGCCACCTTTCACACGCCAGCCAGCTTGACGGCCCACGCAGTAAAACATAGTTTAACGCCATGGTGAAGACGATCACGAAGATTGGCAACTCGCAGGGACTCTTGTTGGATGCGGCCCTGATGGACCTGGCACACCTGAAGGCCGGCGACCAGGTAAACGTGGAAGTCCACGAGGGAGGCACGATTACGCTCACGCCACTGCGGCCCAAGCCGTCGCGGGCAGAGGTGTCGCGCGTCATCAAAACGACCATGAAGGACTATGCCCGGACGATGAAGAAACTGGCATGAAATCCACGCCGGAGAACTGTTTTCATCTCACGGTGGGAATCGTGCGGGAGATTCACACGGAAGCCATCCACCGGTTTGGCGGCTCGGATGACGTGCGCGACCTGGCATTGCTGGAATCGGCGGTGGCCGCTCCGCAGGCCAGCTTTGGTGGCAACTCCCCGTACAAGGACATGGCTGAGGCGGCGGCGGCGTACCTTTTCTACCTCTGCAGCAATCATCCATTCCTGGATGGCTACAAGCGCGCGGCATTGGGCGCGTGCCTGGTTTTCCTGCGATTGAATGGAATCGAGCTGAGCCCCGACGGTCCAGAATGGGAAGAATTGACGCTGGCCGTGGCTGCAGGTGTGATAGACCGGGAGGAAACGACGCAGCGGCTGCGGAAACTGCTGCCCAAGTTTGCATGATGCCCTCTGGACGCAAACTGCAGATCCATCCACTTTCACCAACGCGCTGGCCGGACTTCCAGCAGTTGTTCGGCAAGCATGGCGCGTGTGCTGGCTGCTGGTGCATGTGGTGGCGACTCCCTCACGCCCGATGGCTCGCGCAGAAGGGCGAGGCCAATCGCAAAGCCATGCGCACGTTGGTCAAGGGCGGTGCAGCGCCGGGCCTGCTGGCCTACCTGGATGGTCAGGCCGTCGGCTGGTGCGCGGTCGCACCGCGCTCGGAATATCCACGCTTCAACAGATCGCGCGTTTTGAAACCGGTGGATGAACAGCCGGTCTGGTCGGTAACTTGTTTTTTTGTGGCGCGCGCGCATCGGCGGCGCGGAATCACGACCCAACTGCTGAAAGCGGCGGCGCAGTTCGCCCGCAAGCAAGGCGCGACAATTCTTGAGGGTTATCCCATTGAGCCGAAGTGCGCCCAACCGGACGCGTTCGTGTACACCGGCCTCGCTTCCACGTTTCGCGAAGCCGGCTTCCAGGAAGTAGCGCGTCGGTCAGCCGCCCGGCCAATCTTCCGCCGCCAACTCAAGCCCGCCCGAACCCGATGAAATTATGAGCACATCCAAAAGCTCCGGCCCGTTCAGCTCGATAGCACTGCGGCTGGCCACGATTCTGTTTCCGCCGCTGGGCCTGGTGCTGCTCTGGCGCAGTTCCCGAGACTTGGGCAGGAAACTGCTGGGCACGTTGGGCATCCTGCTCCTTTGCCTTCCCTATCTCGCGCTGGTGATCTTTTTGCTCATCCGCTTTGGCGGCCTGCAAATCGAATGGCGCGGCGGCTACATCCCAGCATTGACCTGGCGACCCACTGCTCCCGACTTCGACAAACTGGAACAAAGCCGCGCCCAACAAGCCCGACCAACAACCCCGGGCACAACGAGCACACCTGAAAGCTCCTACTGGTCAAGCTTCCGCGGACCGAATCGCGACGGGCATTACGAGGAAATGCCGGTACTGACGAACTGGCCGGCCAGTGGATTACGCCAACTCTGGCGGCAACCCTGCGGCGGCGGCTACGCCTCGTTTGCCATGGCCGAGGGACTGGCGTTCACCATCGAGCAACGCCGCGAGCAGGAGGTGGTCGCCGCCTACGAAGTCCAAACCGGTCGTGAAGTCTGGACGCACGGCTGGAGCGCCTTCTTTTCCGAGTCCATGGGTGGCGATGGCCCCCGCGCGACACCGGCGTACGACGAGGGCAAACTGTTCGCGCTCGGCGCCCAAGGCGAATTGCGCTGTCTCGAGGCGCTGACCGGTGAACTTGTCTGGTCGAAAAACATCCTCACCGAAAACAACGCGCGCGTGCCGACCTACGGAGCTTCCGCCTCGCCGTTGATCGTGGATGAAAAACTCATAGTGCTGGCAGGCGGCGAGCGTGGCGGCGCGGTCGTTTGTTATCGCAAGCAGGACGGCGAAAGGCTCTGGACGCTCCCGGACGTGACACCCGGTTACGCCGCGCCCATGCTCGTCGCGCTCGAAGGCGAACGACAGTTGATGGTCTGCTTGGAAACCGAAACGGTCGGTCTGAATCTTGGGGACGGCGCGGTGCGCTGGCGCTTCCCCTGGCGCGTGTTGAACAATCAACTGCCCATCGCGCAACCGGTGCAACTTTCCTCCAACCGCTTTCTGCTCTCGGGCGGCTATTTCACCGGCTCGACAGCGTTTGAAATCACCAGGAGTGGGGGCGAGTTTGCCGCGCGCGAGCTTTGGCGCAGCAAGGGGATGAAAAACAAATTCACCAGTTCGGTTCACTGGGAAGGCCATGTTTATGGACTCGACGAAGACATCCTTGTCTGTCTGGATGCGGCCACCGGCGAACGAAAGTGGAAGGACGGCCGCTACGGCTATGGGCAGTTGATTCTCGCCAGCGGCCATCTGATCATCCTGTGCGGCAACGGCGATCTGGCATTGGTCACAGCGACACCGGAGCGACACATGGAGCGCGCGCGTTTTTCAGCCATTCGTGGCAAGACCTGGAATCACCCGGCCATCAACGGCGGACGATTGCTCGTGCGCAACGGTGCCGAAATGGCGTGTTACGATTTGAGGCCCTGAGTTGGCCGTGCTGGATGATTCGCAAAAAAGCTTTCGCAGAAGAGCTAGAGAATTGCTCTTGACCACAAGCGATCAAGCCGGGCACTTTCGCGCCAAGTCACCTTGTGAACGTCAACGAATTCGACTCCATTCGATTGATTGGCTGCAGGTGCCGGCACAAAATGAAACCATTGTTGATGCGCATATCCCCCGCGAGCATCGCTTCCCGCACGGGCCACTTTCCAGGCTTCCGCTCTGATTGGCCATTTCGTGCGGCGCGAGCTTTCACCTTGATTGAATTGCTGGTCGTCATCGCGATCATTGCCATTCTGGCGGCGATGCTGTTGCCGGCGTTGAGCAAGGCCAAAGACAAGAGCTACGTGGTTTCCTGCCTGTCGAACAACAAACAGTTGATCACGGCCTACCTGATGTATGCCACCGACAACCGCGGTCTGCTGATGCCGACCAGTTACGTGGGCGAGGAGGGACAGACGGAGCTTTATGCCGGCGGATACTGGCGGGGGCCGATGCCAGACATCACGGCAGGCATGACCGCGACCCAAGCCAAGTCGAATGTGGACACCGGCATGAGGCGGTCGCCAATTTACCGGTATTGCAGCAACGTGGACGCGCATCACTGCCCGGCGGACATGCGCACGCGCAACCGCCGCCCGGGCACCGGCTGGGCGTATGACAGTTACTCCAAGGCAACGCCGATTGCCTCCACGTTGTGGGGAGGACAAACACCCTTCTGGAAGGATGTGCAGATCAGTGCGCCCACCATGACGATGGTGTTTCTTGAAGAGGCCGACTCGCGCGGCTACAACCGCGGCACCTGGGCGATGGACACAGGCATGCTGGGCGCCCCGCTTGGATGGGTGGACCCGTTCGCGGTCTTTCATGGCAACAACAGTTCCATCTCCTTCGCTGACGGCCACGCGGAAAGCCACAAGTGGGTTGAGGCCAGCACCATCAAAGCGGCGCGCGATTCGGCCAATGGCATTTCCTCCTTCTACTGGTCGGGCGGCAACGCCGCCAACCGCGATTTCCGCTGGGTTTATGACCGTTACCGGCATCAGGCCTGGCGACCGCTGCCTTGAGGTCACAGCTTGGGAACGTCGAATCCGTACTCTCGGACGAACTGATCGAATGGCGCGCGAATGTCCACCCGCTTTTGTGTAAACGGATCCGTATAGGCCAGTCGCACGGCCCGGAGTCCCATCGGCAAAGCGTCCTTGCCATGCGCGGGGTTGTATAACTCATCCGCGACGATGGGGAAACCCGCTTCCGCCAGGTGGACGCGAAGCTGGTGCGTGCGCCCGGTGAGGGGATGGGCCGCGATCAGTGTGCGCCCGCCGGTCGTTTGCAGAACGCGAAAGCGCGTTTCCGCTTCCTTGCCGTGGCGCGCATCCACCCGCACCCGACCGATCCGGTCCGGGTCTTTCGAGAGTTTCAAGCGGCAGGTCCATTCGTCCTCCTTTGGCGTGCCTTGAACGACGGCCAGATAGGTCTTGTCCATCCGGCGGCTCTCGAACAACTGCCCGTAGGTCTGCAGTCCGCCCATGCTCTTGGCGAAAAGCAAAACTCCTGTGGTGTCCGTATCCAGCCGGTGAACGCAGCGGATGAATTTCAGGCTTCGCGAGCGCGCCCAGAAATCTCCAGCCGCGAGTGAGGACACGAGCGCCGCTTGAAGATTCCTGCCGGTCTTTTGCCATGAGAACGGCACCAGCATCCAGCCGCGCGGCTTGTCAATCGCCAGCACCGACCGGTCCTCGTAAAGGATCGGGATGGGCTCCGCGCCGGGGAATTCTATGTGGGCTGGCTTGGCCATCAGGGGTTTCCCATGAGAGGGTCGGAGAAGGCGTTCAGTTCCCGCGGTGACTTGAACACCTGCCAGAGTTCCCCCGGCAGGCCGCGAAACACCGCTTGATATCGCCCGGCCGTTGCCGGCTCGTTCGTCACGTCGCGAATCCAGATGCGGATGATTTGCTCCGGGTACTTTCTGGCGAGCGCCGCGTAAACCTCCGGATCGCGCTCGCCGGAGTCGCCAATGAGCACGAACCGGCGCTGCGGAAATCTCTTGAGTAGAGGCTCGATCACCGCAGGCTTGTACTTCTCGGGATCGGCAAACAGGCTCAAAAAGCTCCGATCCTTCAGGCGAAACTTCTTCAAGGCAAAAGTGCCGGCCGGAAATCCGCTCGCGCGAACGAATTCAGCCAAGGGGGGATAAAGCTGCCACGGACTGGCCGAGACATAATGAAACGCGGCGCGGTTCGAGCGGGCCAACCCCTGGTAAAGCTCCGACATGCCGGGCGCCGGCTCGAAAGGACGCAGGAACGTGTTGCGCAACATCGCGCTGCGGTCGCGCACCTGGGTGACCTTGATCGTGTCATCAATGTCGGAAACTACGCTCAAGCCGGTGTCATTGAGCAAAAGAACTTCGCCGGCAAACCTGCGAGCATCGCCGGCCGGCAACTCGGCGGTGAATTGAATGAACCCGTCTCGGCCTTCCGCTGGTGCTTGCAATCTTCGGACCTCGTTTTCACTGAACAAACATTCTCCAGCAAAATGGCCGTCGGCCTCGGACTTGCCGGCGGCGAGAACCCTTTCACCCAATCGGATGAAACCCCGTTTGCCTCGTTCGTGGTCCACGAGGAACAGTTGCGCGCGTTCGTCGAAAATCTTCTGCTCGGCCAAGGTCAGCTCGATGTCCTTCAAGTCCAGCGCCTCGCGCAATGCCGCCAGCGTCAGACCGCGCTTTTCCGGCTCGAACACGCAGCCGTGGATTTCGAGTCGCCATGCGTCCTTGCCCGCCACCCGTTGACCGAGGGTTGGGTAGAATTCGATTGCTTCGTCGGCTTTGAGGCGGGTGAATGAATCGCGGGCAACCGCAGTGCCGTTGGTCAACAACAGCAATGAACACAGACCCAGCCCCCGAACCACCGACCAACGCGAACAAGTGCGTTGCGGCGGATCAGCATATTTAAACGGCTCGCCCCTTCCGTGAACCGGCGGCCCGTAGCGCCGACTTTCCAGTCGGCGATGGCCTCCAACAGGTTCATGCTTCCGCGGCCTGCCCGGTGAAGGGGAGGGAAGCTTTTGGCGAACCCGATCATTGCAGTGCGCCGAGGGCCACCCGCAGCGGGAGAGACGCGCTGCGGTTGGCCTGTGACCCCGCTGCCGACCGGCGCACACGCCGACTGGAAAGTCGGCGTAACCGCTGGGCGGTTGATGGAATGGGCAAGAGCGCGCTCGCATCAACTTTCTCCCAATCTTTGAACCACCTCGCGGCAAACAGCCTCTGCCGCCTTGGGCCGTCCAAGTGCCTTCGCCGCTTTCGCCAGTTCGGCCAGCTTCCTCGAGCCAAGCAATTGCCCGACACGAAACGGCAAATCCTCCACCCGGTTCACCTTCGCCGCCGCGCCGCGTTCGAGGAGAAAATCACTGTTCGCGGCTTCCTGACCGGGAATGGGATCGAGAATCATCATCGGCTTGCCCAAGGCCAGCGATTCCGAGGAAGTCAGGCCACCCGGTTTGGTGAGGATCAAGGCGGCCACGGCCATCAGTTCGTGCATGTTCGAGGCAAACCCCAGCACCCGCGTCGGATGTCGGCGATCCTGCCCTGCCAGTTCACGGCGCAATGCCTCGTTCCGTCCGCAGACCACCAGGGTTTGAAATTCCTTGGGCACTTTGTCGAGTGCCGCGAGGATTTCTGCCACCGGCCCCATGCCGAAACCGCCACTGAGCACGAGCAACACCGGCAGGTCATCCCGCAGGCCGAGCGCCTTTCGCACCGCGCGCGCGGCGGGCCTTGACGAAAACTTCGCGCTGACGGGGATGCCCGTGGCCACGATGTTCTCCGCCTTCGCTCCGCGGCCGATCAGCCGGGCCTTGGTTTCTTCCGCCGCCACGCAATAAAGGTCCACGCCCGGGTCCATCCACAACGCGTGCGCCTCAAAATCCGTGACCACACTGACGCAAAGTGGACTTGGGACGTCACTCGCCTTCGATCGTGACGTGGTCTTGGCGCGCATCTGGCCCAGCACCTCCAGCGGGGCGTAATGCGTGCAAAGCACGGCGTCCGGTTGGAATTGTCTCACGAACCGGGCAAAGCGATCGCGCGATCGGCCCGGGAAGAGTTGCTGGATGCGATTGAGTCGCCGCGCCACTTTGGGGTCGTCCGTTTTCGCGAACAGCATGCCCCACAACTCCGGCGCGTGCTGGACCAGCTTCACGTAACCCTCCGCGTGCAACTTCCGGTGCAACGGCGAAAAGAACTTTGTCAAATCCACGCGTTCGACCACGTCGGCGGGCCGCAAAGCGCGCCAGGCTTCGTCCAGCGCCGCCGCGGCGGCGAGATGTCCGCCGCCGGCCGTGACTGTGGCAATTAGAATTCGCATTCAGCAAAAGAGACTCTCCGAACGCGAAGAGTGTGCCCGAAACGAATCCCTGGTGAGAAGTTCAAAACATCGCGACATCGGGAATTTTGCGTTGAACCCAACCGCGCCGCACGCCAGTTTGAGGGCGTGAAGCAAAGTCGTTATCCTCGCCGCTCCTTTCTCAAAGGACTGAGCGTCGCCGCCCCGTTGGCGGTTGGCGCGCCAACCCTGCTGTTGGGACAACCCCGGACTTCCTCGCTCGCCCCCGCGCCATCGCACGGCCGGGAACTAACGGCGGACTTGATCATCATCGGTGGCGGGTTGGGTGGATGCGCCGCGGCGCTGGCGGCGGCGCGCAACGGTCTGCGGGTGATCATGACGGAGGAAACCGATTGGATCGGCGGACAACTCACGTCCCAGGCCGTGCCGCCGGACGAGAATCCGTGGATAGAGACTTTTGGCGGCACGCGCAGCTACCTCAACCTGCGGCAGCGGATTCGTGACTACTACCATCGCAACTTTCCCCTCACGGCGGAGGCGCGCGCCCGGCCTTATTTGAATCCCGGCAACGGCGGAGTTTCGCGGCTGTGCCACGAGCCGCGCGTGGCGCTGGCCGCGCTCGTCGAAATGCTCGCCCCTTTCGTCGCGGGTGGGAGAGTCCAAATCCTGCTCCGGCACACGGCCACCGCGGCCTCCGTGAACGGCGACCAGGTCGAAGCCGTGCAAGTGCGCAGCGCCGAGTCCGGGCGCGACTGTGTCCTGCGCGCACCGCTGTTTGTGGATGCGACCGAAATGGGCGATCTGTTGCCGCTGACCGGGACCGAGTACGTCACGGGCGCGGAATCGCAAAATGAAACCGGCGAGCCGCACGCCCCGCGCGAGGCGCAACCGCTCAACATGCAGGCCATGACGGTCTGCTTCCCGACCGAACACGTCGAAGGCGCGGACCACACCATCGAGAAACCGCGCGAGTGGGAGTTCTGGCGCGATTACGTGCCGCCGCTCAAGCCGCCGTGGCCGGGCAAGCTGTTGAGCCTGGTCTATTCGCATCCGATCACGCTCGAGCCGCGTGACATCGGCTTTGATCCGGTCAAAGGCACGGGCTTGTTTCATTACCGCCGCATCGTGGACCGGCGCAATTTTGTCGAGGGCACATACGCGGGCGACACCACTCTCGTGAACTGGCCGCAGAATGATTATCTGTTGGGCAACCCTTTCGAGTGTCCGCCGGCCGAAGCCGCGAAGCATGTCGAGCGCGCGAAACAACTCAGCCTCTCGCTGCTCTACTGGCTGCAGACCGAAGCGCCCCGCCCGGACGGCGGCACGGGCTGGAAAGGTTTGCGGCTGCGACCGGACATCGTCGGCACGGAAGATGGGTTGGCGAAGTATCCTTACATCCGCGAGAGCCGGCGGATCCGCGCGGAGTTCACCGTGCTCGAACAGCACGTTGGCACGGACGCGCGCGTCAAGGCGCTGGGCAAGTCTAGGGAGGAAGTCACCGCCGAAAACTTTTCCGATTCCGTGGGCATCGGCAGTTATCGCATTGACCTGCACCCGAGCACGGGTGGCGACAACTACATTGACATCAGTTCGCTGCCGTTCCAGATCCCCTTGGGCGCGCTCATTCCGCGGCGGGTGGAAAATCTCCTGCCGGCGTGCAAGAACCTGGGAGTGACCCACATCACCAACGGTTGCTATCGCCTCCATCCGGTCGAGTGGAACATCGGGGAAGCCGTGGGCGCGCTGGCGGCATTCTGCCAGCGGAAAAAGCGCGCCCCCCGCGAAGTCCGCAACCAGGGCGCGTTGCTGAAGGAGTTTCAGAACCTGTTGACCGACCAGGGCGTGCCGCTGTCCTGGCCGAAAGTGACACCGCGTTGAAACGACTCGATTGAAAGCAGCATGAAAACCGCGAGTCACCGTGCGCGCGCCGTCACGGGCATCCAAGTGCAAAACGCCTTGACGCAGAGGTCGCCGAGGTTGGCGTGGAGGAACGCGGAGAAATTCCTCAGTGTCCCTCTGCTTTCAAGCGAAACCAGCCGCCACTGTTGTATTAGATGAAAGCAGCCAAGGAATTCTTCGTGGTGCTCGTGACCGCGCCGGACCTGAAGACGGCCCGTGCGCTGGCCAAGTCCGCCTTGCGCGCCCGTCTGATTGCCTGCGCCAACCTCGTGCCGCGCATCGAGTCGCACTACTGGTGGCAGGGCAACCTCGAAGCGGGCAACGAGGTGTTGATAATTCTGAAGACGACGCGCAGGCGGTTGGCGGCGCTGGAAAAGCTCATGCTGGCGCAACACCCCTATGACACGGCGGAGTTCCTGGTGTTGCCGCTGCACGCTGGCGCGGATCGTTACCTTGCCTGGCTGGGCGGGAGTTGCGGCGACGGCCAGTGACGGGTGTCCGAAAGCGCGAGCGATCAGAAACCAGCCGATCGAGGAGTCGCGGCCTCCCGGAGCCGTGACGCGGCCTCAGTTGGAATCTTCCGGGTCGCCGGGCTTGTGGCGGGGAACGTTTTGCAGGGTGTTTTCGAAAAGCGCCCGTTGCGCCTCGCGGGTGGAACGGCGCAGGGCGCGGACATCCAGCCAGGCGGCGACGATGGCCAGCACGGTGAACAGGAAGCAGGACAGCCAATAAGCCAGAAAAACCACGCCACTCAGCCGGCCTTTGAACAGGAACTCACCCGCCATCAACATCACGATGGCGGCCAGCAGGCAGAGCGAGCCGAACCAGCGGCGGCGGTGATTGGCATTGCAGGTCACAAGTCACGTTAACCGCGGGAGACGGTTGCAACAACCACAGAGTCAGTGCGGCGGTGCTGGGCCGCTTGATCCAACTGCGAAAGCGGTTGAGCGAGAATCCGAAAACCGAAATCCGAAGGCTGAGAGAATTCCGAATTGCGAAGCCCGAATGGCTTCCCGGCCCAATCGTGACCTTGCAGTTCGGACTCCGGGCCTCTTTCGGTTTTTCGGATTTTGGACCTCAACCAACATCAATGTCTTGCGGGAAACTTTAGGGCCGCCCTCGCGTGCGCCACCTCAATCTGCGGCAACACACACCGCCACTACTGCTGTGGCAATCATCGTTCGAGCGTGCTTCGAATCTCAAGTAACCGCTCCGTGGCCCAAGGCAGCAGCGCAAAGCTGGTCGCATTGAACATCCCGTGCGCCAACACCGCGGGCCAGATCGTCCGGTGCAGCACCATGATGAAGCCCAGCAACAGTCCGAGGAATCCCGTGAGAAAAACCGCCAGCAATCCCTGTGGCAGATGGCCCAGCCCGAAGATCGCCGCGGCGATGGCAACCGCGCCCATCTGCCCGACCCGCGATCCGAACCAGCGCGGCCACAACGTTCGCAGCGCGGCGAGCAAACCCGCGCGCCAGAGTTCTTCCCGCAGACCGGCGACCACGAAACTCACCAGCGTGATCGTCAACCAGAAGTACAGTGGATTTTCCCGAAGCGCGGTCACGTCCACGACGGCTTCCACGTCCGGTCGGTTGGCCAGAAAGAACTCCCGCAGTTCACCCGCAGTGGCGGTTCCCGTGACGACCAGGAACGTCCCCAACGTCAGCAACATCACCCCGAGCAGGACGCGAATCGCGATTGAGTATCCGATGCCCAAGGGTATTGCCCAGATGCCCACCCGCCAGCGCAGCCACAACGCCTCGAATGACGCCCGGGAGGCAAACCAAGCGAAGCCAAACACCAGACTGAAGATCAACAATTCCCAGGCGCACGCGAGCAGCAGTCCCCGTGCATCACCAGAAAGCGCGGGCGACCGCGCTGAATCTCCGCCCAGTCCTCCCAAACCCATCACCAGCGGATAGGCGCCGAGGAGCAGCAAATGAATCCACCAACGGCGGCGATTGACTGACGTTGCGCCGGCTGCGGCTGGTGACGGTTCAGGAGCTGGCCTCGCGGGATCGTTCACCCGCGCACCCTTACTTCAGTGTACCGTGGGTAACAAGGCATTTGTCTGCATGT
>WYBW01000087.1 GCA_011525685.1 Verrucomicrobiia bacterium | reverse complement strand
TCGTTGCCGTTCTTTCCGACTCATCGTCAAGGTCTCCATCAGGCCGGCAGTTGCTACCGCAACTGCCGCCCAAAGGGGACATTTTCATCGAGTCCAAAAGGGGACATTCTCAAAGAGTCGAGACACGCCCCAAAACAGGGCTTGACCCGGCCCGCCGCACGCCTTAGAATCCGCCGCGATGTTTGGCGCGATTCGACAAGTTGTTCTGCTGGTAGTCGTCGTAGGCGGCGATGCCGTCGGCTCTTGTCGAAGTTGAACCTGATTTGGACAAGAACCCACGGCTGGCAACGGTCGTGGGTTTTTTGTTTGGCCCGCGCCCGCCGGCCACAAACCAAGAAAGCGAGCGATCAAGCTTAAGATGAAGAGCAAGCTCAAGACCATAGCCGGGAACACCTCGGCCGAAACCGGTTCTTAGGCTTAAACCTCATCTTCCTCTTGATCCCCCAGTTATGAGCAAGACAACCGAAACGAGAAGAAAATCAGCTCCCGCAGCGAACGGCGCTCCCAAGCGTCCCCCCTCCAAGACCCAGCGCGCTGAAGTCGGCGTGCCCATGTCCGGATGCGACATCCTGGTCGAAGCCCTCGAACGTGAAGGGGTGGAAGTCATTTTTGCCTATCCTGGCGGCGCGAGCATGGAGATTCACCAGTCGCTCACCAAATCCAAGATCCGCACGATCTTGCCGCGCCACGAGCAAGGCGGCAGCTTCGCGGCCGAAGGTTACGCGCGGGTGACCGGCAAGGCCGGTGTCTGCATGAGCACCAGCGGCCCGGGCGCGACCAACCTCGTCACCGCCGTGGCCGACGCCTACATGGATTCCTGCCCGCTCATCGCCATCACCGGTCAGGTCACCACCAGCATGATCGGCCGGGGCGCGTTCCAGGAAACCGACATCATCGGCGTGACGCTGCCGATTGTGAAACATTCCTATCTGGTCACCGACGTGAACGACATCCCGCGCATCGTGAAGGAGGCGTTTTACATCGCACAGACGGGCCGGCCCGGCCCGGTGGTGATTGACCTCCCCAAAAACATTCAGCAGGCCAAGACCCAGCCGGTGTGGCCCACGCTCGAGCAGATCAAGAAGAGTCTGCGTGGATACACCCAGCCGGATTTGCGCGCGGACGAACTGGCGTTGAATGAGATCATTGGCCTGATTGAAAAAGCTGAACGGCCCGTGCTCTATTGCGGCGGTGGCATCATCACGAGTGACGCGGCGGAGGAACTCAGGAAATTCGCCGAGGCCACGCAAATTCCCGTGGCCACCACGCTCATGGGCATTGGCGGTTTCCCGGAAACGCATCCGCTCTCGTTGCGCTGGCTCGGCATGCACGGCGCGGCGTTTGCCAACTGGGCCGTCAACGGCGAATACAAGCACCGCACCAGCCCCAACGAGCCCATGGTCAAGCTCAAGGACGGCGCGGACCTCCTGCTCTCCTTCGGCGTGCGGTTCGACGACCGCGTGACGGGCAAGTTCGAGGAATTCTGCAAGCACGGCACGATTGTTCACGTGGACATTGACGCGTCGGAACTGAACAAGAACCGGCGTGTTCACCTTCCCGTCGTGGGCGACATCAAGGACGCGCTCATGCGACTCAACGCCATGCTCGCCCGGCGGCCCTTGAACAAGAAACACACCAACTGGCTGGCGCAGATTGACGAGTGGAAGCAGAAAGCGCCGTTCAGTTATGGCATCACCACCGAAATCGCCCACAGCGATCACATGAAACAGCATCTCCAGGGACAGGAGAGCGAGGTCATCCTGCAACAAATGGTGATCGAAGCACTCTATGAATTGACCAAGGGCGACGCCTACATCACCACCGGCGTGGGCCAGCACCAGATGTGGGCCGGGCAATGGTACAAATACTCGCGGCCCCGCCAGTTCGTCACCAGCGGCGGACTGGGCTCGATGGGCTTTGGCTATCCGGCGGCGCTCGGCATCAAGGTCGCCCACCCGGACAAGGAGGTCATTGACATTGATGGCGACGGTTCCTTCCTGATGAACATCCAGGAACTGGCCACGGCGCACGTCGAGAAGATCGCCGCCAAGGCCATCATCCTCAACAACCAGCACCTCGGCATGGTCGTGCAGTGGGAGGACAAGTTCTACGCCGGCAACCGCGGCCACACCTACCTCGGCAACCCGGACGACCGCGCGCAGATTTACCCCGACTACGTGCGCGTTTGCAATTCGTTCAACGTGAAATGCGAGCGCGTGATGTACAAGAAAGACCTTCGCCCGGCGATCCAGCGGATGCTCGACGCCAAGGAACCCTACGTGCTGGACGTGATCGTGCCCTATACCGAACACGTGCTGCCGTTCATCCCGGCGGGCCGCACCGTGGCCGACATGATCTGGAAAGCCTAACTGCGGATCGAAACCTTCAAGAGCCGGGCACAATTCCTTGTCGCCCGGCTGCTTCTTTGTTTCGGGAAGACCCGTGCAAGTGCCAGCCGAGCATCAATGCGCCGAGGGCGAACAAACCAAGCGTATGTGGTTCAGGGACCATGACGATGTAGAGATTCCCGATCAGTTCCTGGTGACCAATGTTCGGTGACGGGAAAAGGCCGCCGTCACTGAAGGTTAAGCTCCTTATTGGTGTCGGCGAGATGAAACCGAAAAATGTGGAGTTTGGATTGGTTGCGGCAGTGAAAGTGAGAACTTCTCCGCTGTCCAGTGTTAGAGTTGCCGTGAAGGACGAGTAATAAGGCGACAGGAAGCTTGAGTAATCTCCACCGAAAG
>WYBW01000086.1 GCA_011525685.1 Verrucomicrobiia bacterium | reverse complement strand
CTGCACTGGCTGGCCCGGCAAGGACTGCGCCAGGCCCAACGCCGCAAAGCCACCCTCGTTGCCGCCTTCTGGAAGCAGGCTGATTTGAGCTTCTGAACTCACTATATTATGCAAGTATCAGTAGAGCGAGGAGATTGATTCCAAGGTGCCGAGGTACTGATGTAGCGGCGGGCATCCGTGGTTGCCGTAGAGGGCGGCATCTCTGCCACCCGGAACAACGCCCGAGTTTGTCGCGTCGTGCGAGAGCTCGGGCGGTTTCGTTTTTGCGTGAGGTTCTTTCCGCCGGGCTGAAAGCCACGGCTCTACGTCAGCCAAGGATGGCTGACGCTACGGGCGAACTGTGACGTCTTCGGAGGTTGAAGAAATCAGTTCTCGCCCGCTTGCTTCAAGGCCGCGGCTTCGACCGCCGGACTCAGCCAGAATGTCGTTCGGTTTGCCAGCAGTCCGAGCACAGGTTTCAAGGCGGCAATTTTTCCTTCGGCTTTACCGCGCAACAACACCCCAAGCGTGCCGGTGTAAGCGATTCCCAACTTGGCGGCGGCCTTGCGTCCCTGTGCGTCATACACCAAAAGCAACGAGCCGGGCAACTCCAAAGCGAGTGCCAAAGCTTCGGCCTCGCCTGGTTGCAGGTTGAACGGAAGGCCCGAAACTTTCGCGAGGTCCTGCGGGGCTTGGACGATTAGCCAGCCGTCGGCTTTCGCTTGTTGCGCTTCCCGAACGCCAAACGGTTTCGTGGTCGTGGTGGTTTCTTTCCACACTTCCGGCGGGATGTGGATGGTGGAATAAAACTCCCGCAGCAGATGGAATTGCTCGCCGGCCGCGAGCGTGATCAAGGCCGACGAATCAACGACGACCGCTGGCATACGCGATGTCGTGTTCCAGATCAGTCATTGAGTAAGGCATGGGCACGCAGCGCTGGCGCAGGAGTTCCGCGAAGCGATCCTCCGTCATGCCAGCCACCCGCGCCGCCTTGCCGACGGGTAAACTGCCGGAGCGATAGAGTGCGACGGCGAGTTCCAGATGCAATTCCGCTTCCGCTGCCTCCGGCTGATTTTCCAATCGCCGGGCGAAATCATCCGAGACATTCAGAGTTACGCTCATGGCTGGACTCTAGTTCGGGCCCAGACATGAAGCAAGCTGCGGTTCTAGGCGCTGAACTTGTAGGCGACGACGTTAGGAGTCGTCATGCTGTTGAAGAGGCAACGACTCGTTACCTCGTCCCCTACAACTCAAGAGCGTCAAAGGCCGCGAAAGGCGGCGTGGCCGCCGCGCGGCCTTATGCCGCATCATCGCCTGGAGCGAGGAGATTGATTCCAAAGTGCCGAGGTATTGACCGTAGCTGCAACCATCCTTGTTTGCCGTAAAACGCGGCATCTCTGCCGGGAGTTCGAAACGCCCAATGCTTTCTGGGCGCATGAGGCTATCGAGCGCAGAGGCGCGCGTACCGCGCTATCCGCCGCCGGGAGAGTCCGTCCCCACCTCAGCCAATGATGCCCGACGCCAAGGAAACACCGGGCGTGAGAGTGGGAATCAAACGGTTTCGAGCCGAAGCTGGGGCGAGATTCTTCAGATGACGTCAAGGCCGTTGGCCAACGACCCATCCGCGGCATTACCTTTGGGAGGCGCATAAGCGGAAGCCCAACCACCAACCGTGACGGAGGACCTCATTCGTGGCCCAATTCAGAGTTGTAAGCCATGTGACGCATCCGGTAGCGTCGCCCCATTCTATGCGGACCGAGAAGCAGGTTGGATCAGAACCGGCCTTTCACTCCTACATCCCCGCGCACACCACCATGCGCGAGTTCACGCCGCGTGCGCTCATTGTCGGCACGCTGCTGGGGATGGTGTTCGGAGCGTCATCGCTTTACCTCGTGCTCAAGGTGGGCCTCACGGTCAGCGCCTCCATTCCGGTGGCGGTGATTTCGCTGGCGTTGTTTCGCCTCTGGTCGAAGGTCGGCGGGCGCGACGCCACGATTCTCGAAAACAACATCGTTCAAACCACCGGCTCGGCGGGCGAATCCATCGCGTTTGGCCTCGGCGTCACGATGCCCGCGATCATGATCCTGGGGTTCGACCTGGAAATCACCCGGGTCATGTTGGTCGCGGTGCTGGGCGGAATGTTGGGCATCCTGATGATGATCCCGCTGCGCCGCGCGCTCATCGTCGCCGAGCATCGTAAACTCAAATACCCCGAGGGCACCGCGTGCGCCGAAGTGCTGAAGGCCGGGGCGAATGCCGAATCCCGGGCGATGGCTTCCGCCGAGGCCTTGCGCGCGGCCGAAGTGCCGGGACGCACCCGCAACTTGAGCGCGAAAGCAATCTTCACCGGCTTCGGCATCGGGCTGGCCTACAAGACGCTCATGTCCGCGTTCAAACTCTGGAAAGACATTCCGGAGAAAATCTTTGGCGCTCCGCTCAAGGGCGGATCGGTGGCGGCGGAGATTTCGCCCGAATTGCTGGGGGTCGGTTACATTATTGGCCCGCGCATCGCGAGCATCATGGTGGCGGGTGGCGTGCTCAACGCGCTGGTGCTCATTCCGCTGATCAAGTTTTTTGGCGAAGGATACACCGGGGTGTTGGCGCCGGGCACCGCGCCCATTGGCGAAATGAGCGTGAGCCAGATTCGCGGGTCTTACATCCTTTACATCGGCGCCGGCGCGGTGGCCGCGGGCGGGATCATCAGCCTGATGCGGTCGTTGCCGACCATTCTGCACGGCATCCGCGCGGGCTTGGCCGATTTCCAGAAAGCCGCCGCGGCGCACAGCGCGGTGATCCGCACCGAGCGGGACTTGTCCATGAAAGTGGTGGCCGTGGGCATCGTGGTGCTGATGGCCGCCATCCTGGCCGCGCCCGCGCTGCACATGAATGTGCTCGGCGCCTTCCTTATTGTCGTGTTCGGTTTTCTGTTCGTCACCGTGTCGTCGCGGTTGACCGGTGAAATCGGTTCGTCCTCCAATCCGATTTCCGGCATGACGGTCGCCACACTGTTGTTGACGTGCCTGATTTTTCTGGTCGTCGGTTGGACAGGGGGAACGCATTACGTCACGGCGTTGTCCGTGGGCGGCATTGTCTGCATCGCTGCCTCCAATGGTGGAACGACCTCGCAGGATTTGAAAACCGGCTTCCTGGTGGGAGCGACGCCGAGGTATCAGCAGGTGGCCATCCTGATCGGTTCCACCGCCAGCGCCCTGGTGCTCGGGCCGATCCTGCTCGGTATGAACGGCAACGCGACGGTATATGTGCCGGCGGCGAGCGTCGCACCGGGTTTGCACGCGCCGAGCGACGCGGTGTTCGGCAAGGTCGAGATGATCTCAGGTCCGCAGGCCCGAGAGGATTCAAAGTCCTATCGCGTCTGGCACAAGACGGACATGCTGGGCGGACCGGCGGGCAAATACCTGGTGGACGAAACCGGCGCCGCGGTCTGGCTGGTGGATCCCGGCATCAACGGGGCGTTCAACACGCGGCCGGACGGGACCGAAGTGCGCAAGTTCGAAGCGCCCAAGGCGACGCTCATGAGTTACATCATCAAAGGGATTCTCGATCAACAGTTGCCGTGGGCGTTGGTCTTGTTCGGTGTGATGACGGCCATCGTGCTCGAGTTGTGCGGGGTGTCATCCCTGGCGTTTGCCGTGGGCGTCTATCTGCCCATTTCGGCTTCGGCGCCGATCTTTGTTGGCGGCCTGATCCGCTGGCTGGTGGACCGGCGGATGCGGCACGACTTGCGCGAACACAAACTGGACGAGACGCAACTCGCGGCCGAAGGCGACAAGAGTCCCGGGGTGCTGCTGGCCAGCGGCTACATTGCCGGCGGGGCGATTGCCGGCATCCTCATTGCCTTCGTGGCGGGCGCGCTGCCCAGGGTGGATTCCCTCATCACCAAATGGGCCGACACTGCGAACCCCTTCTTCGCCGGAGTCCATTCGGACTGGCTGGCGTTGATTCCCTTCCTTTTGCTGACCGGCTTCCTGTATCTGGTCGCGCGTGGCTTGCTGTTGAAAGCTGGGACGGGCGCAAGCAAGGCGGCAAATTGACGCTCCGCCCATTCGCAGATAGCTTGATGCGATGACTGAAGTTCTGGAAAAGCAGCCGCCGGGTGTGGATCGGTTTCCGGTCCGCAAACCGATGACGAAGGAGCGGTTTGATCCGCTGGCCAGGGAAATCTTTGCGCTCAAGAAGCAGTTGAATGCCGTCATACTCGCGCACAACTACCAGGTGCCGGAAATCCAGGACATCGCGGATTACGTGGGTGATTCGCTCGGGCTCTCGCAACAGGCGGCGCAGACAAAGGCCGATGTCATTGTGTTCTGCGGCGTGCATTTCATGGCCGAGACGGCGAAGATTTTGAACCCGCATAAGATCGTCGTTCTGCCGGACAAGGACGCCGGCTGCTCATTGGAGGAAAGTTGCCCAGCGGACAAGCTCGCCGAGTTGCAAACTACGAATCCGAATTTCTGGACCATCGCCTACATCAATTGCAGTGCCGCGGTGAAGGCGTTGAGCGATGTGATTGTCACCAGCGGCAACGCGGAGAAAATCGTTCGCGCCGCGCCGCAGGACAAAGACCTGTTGTTTGTGCCCGACGAGAATCTGGGCCAATGGGTGATGGAGCAGACAGGCCGCCCGATGACGTTGTGGAAGGGGAATTGTTACGCCCACGTCGAGTTTCGCCGTGACAGCCTGCTCAAGTTGAAGAAGCAGTTTCCGGAGGCGAAAGTGGTGGTCCATCCGGAGAGCCTGCGCGAAGTGCGCGATCTTGCGGACGCGATTTGTTCGACGGAGAAAATGATCACCTACTGCAAGACCTCGCCAGCCAGGCAATTTGTGATTGTGACCGAGTCGGGCATCATTCATCGGATGCAGAAGGAATGTCCCGGCAAGGAGTTCGTCTGCGCGCCGACCTTTGACGTGATGCGGCTGCCCGGCGACAACTGCCGTTGCAGCGAGTGCAAATACATGAAGTTGAACACGCTTGAGAAGGTGCGCGACTGCATGAAACGGCTTGCGCCGCGCATCGAGCTGCCAGAACCCATTCTCCAGCGCGCCCGCCTGCCGATTGAGCGGATGCTGGAGATTTCGGCGAACCCAAGTTACGGTGACCGGACGAGATAGAAGCGCCTCGCGATGCCGGCGGCCTGCGAATCCGTGAATTGGAACTGGCCGGGGGAAACTTCCGTGACGGAGCCGAGCGCAGTCCAGTTGCTCAACGGTTGGGCGACATTCGTTGTGGACAATACGGTGAACGGCGCACCGGGCGTGTTCGTGAAGGTGAACTGGAAGGTGTCACCAACCCACGACAGGTTCATCAGCTTGGGTGGAGTCGCGGTCGGAAACAGTGTGGTTAAGGTCAGATCGAAGCCCGCGTTGGTCGCCGCGCTATTCGTCGCAATCACCCGGTAATGATAGAGCGTGCCGGGCGTCAGGCCGCTGATCGTCGTGCTAACATTCACATGGTTCAATCCCGCCGCCAGGTTGCTGATCGTGGTCACACTGCCGTAATTCGTTGTCAGGCCGTATTGAAAATACACCCCCGTGGCGGCGCCACCGGGATTGACCGCGGCGTTCAGGGTCGCGTTGCTCACCGCGATGCTGGTGGCTGCCAGGGTCGTCGCCTGCGGCGCCAGTGGTGCGGTGACAAATGTGAGGTTGCCTCCAGCATTGGTGCCGACCGCGTTGGTCGCGACGACGCGGAAGTGATAAATCGTGCCGGGCGTAAGACCGCTTACGCTTGTGCTG
>WYBW01000085.1 GCA_011525685.1 Verrucomicrobiia bacterium | reverse complement strand
GGTTGCTGGCCTGCCTCGAAGCGAAAACGCTTGATCGGAGAGAGCAAAATGTTATGAAACCAACGTCTCAGGGGTGGGTGGTTTTGAACCCGCGAAAAGTGGGTGGTTTTAACCCGCGAAATGACACCACATCACCGAGGCCCGCGCCCAGTGGAAACCAACTCTGGCCATTCCACCGGGCCACGTGATTGGCCCGCCGCCAGCCGGCGAATTCAAAATAGCCACCCGCATACACATTGGTTCCTTCAGAGGCCAGCGCGTTGATGGTGTTGCCCATGCCACTGCCCAGCGCGAACCAGTTCGTGCCATCCCACCGCGCCACGTTGAACGCCGCCGCATCTCCCACATAGGCGTAATTGCCGCCCATGAAAATGTCGCTGCCGCTGATCGCGATGGCCCGCGCCGCCCCGTCCGCGATGCCGTCGCCCAATGATGACCATGCGCTGCCGTCCCATTTGGCGATGTTGCTGACCGTCAGCGACCCGGCGCGCGTGTAGTAGCCACCCACGTAAACGTCGTTGCCGCTGGCCGCGAGCGAGAAGCAATCGCCCTTGATGCCGCCGCCGAGGGAGGACCAACTGCCCCCGTTCCAACGGGCGAGATTGGTGATGTTAACGCCCCCGGCCCTGGTGAAATGGCCGCCGACATAAAGGTTGGTGTCACTGATCGCCAGGCAGGTCACCGACCCGGCGATCCCGCCCCCGACAGCGGACCAATTGCTGCCATTCCAGCGGGCGACATTGTTCACGGAAAGGCCCCCGGCATCCTGAAAGAAACCGCCCGCGTAGAGATTCGAGCCGCTCACCGCGAGGGCATTGACAGCTTCGCTGACGCCGCTGCCAAGAGCGGACCAATTGCTCCCGTTCCAGCGCGCGATGCGATTGACCGTCAGTTGCCCCGCCTTGAGGAATGCGCCGCCGACATAAAGGTTCGTTCCGCTGACTGCGAGTGCGCGCACCTCGCCGTTCACGCCGCTGCCCACCGCCGACCAGTTCGTTCCGTCCCAGCGGGCAATCCGGCTGGCACTGACGCCACCCGCGTTCGTGAACAGACCACCGACATAGACCTCCGCGCCGCTGATCACGATGGCCAGCACCGTGGTGTTCACCCCACTGCCCAGTGCCGACCATCCGGTGTGACGATTCCACCGGGCAATGTTTGTGGCGTTGAGGCTGCCCGCCGCCGTGAACGTGCCGCCCACATAAACGTCATCCCCGCTGACGGCGACCGCCGCGACCGTGCTGTTCACGCCGGGCGGAGTGAAACGGGCATCCCAGTTGTCATCCGCTGACCCAGCCGCGACCATTGGCAGGCAGGCGGCCACGGACAACAGAACTTTCAACTCGGATCGCGCTCCCATCGCCACACAATTCGAGGTTTCACGGTTTGTGCAGGCGGTAGAACCGGCTGGCAGTCGCGGGTGAAATCGTCACCTGCCATTCGCCCTGGATCTGAACGGGCGATTCGCTCACCGTCGCCCAGCCAGAACCGACCAGGTCGTCCTTGCCTTGCAGCTCGAACCCGACTGCCCAATCCGGCCACGCCAGAACCACAGTGTTGTTTTCGGCCAGGCGGATTGACAACCGGGGCGGGGTTTCGGGTGTGGCATCCAGTGCCAACCGAAACACAACACCGGCGTTGAAGTGTCCGCCCTCCTCTGTCGTCCCGTAAAGCGCGGAATCAACCAGCAGCAGCGGGCCGCTGGGTGGGCCGCCCTCCGCGTCGGTGAACTCTTTAAGCACGGCAAAACCGCTGCCATCGGTTTCGAGTTTGAAAACCGTTCCCCGACCGAACGCGCCGCCTGTGGACGTGCAACCGTAGAGAGTCGTTCCTTGGAGAGTCAGCCCCCAATAGGGCGAACTGCCTTCGGTGAATCCGTCAAACTCTTTGAGCACCGTGTAGCTGCCGCCGTTCGTGTTGAGTTTGAACACCGTGCCGGCGCCCATGCTGCCGCCGAGGGCGGTCATGCCGTAGAGCGTATCGCCAGACAGAATCAAGCCCGGTTGCGGCCAGGCGCCGTCCGCTCCGTCGTAATCCTTGAGGACGGTGAACCCGCTGCCGTCGGTGTTGATCCGGAAGATTGTGCCCTGGCCAACAGTGCCGCCACTGAAGGTGGTCCCGAACAACATCGAGCCCGACCGCGCCAGCGTGGATGCCGGCGTGCCCGCGTCGCCATCAAATCTCTTGAGCACGGTGAATCCGCCGCCGTTGGTATTGAGCTTGAAGATGGAGCCATTGCCGCCGCCACCGGAACTGGTTGTTCCGTAAAGCGTGTCGCCCGAGCACGCCAGCCCGTCTTGCGGCGCGAAGCCATCCACGCCAAACGAAAACGAGTGCAGCACCGCGTAATCACTGCCGTCGGTGTTGATGCGAATGACCGTGCCCACGTTGCCCTCCCCACCGGCGATGGTGGTGCCGAACAGCGTGTCGCCTGCGAGCACCAAACCGGCCATTGGCTCGGCGGCGTCCGTCCAGTCGGCCCCGAAGCTCTTCAACACGGTGAAGCCGTCGCCGTCCATGTTCAATTTGAACACCGTGCCCCGACGCTCGTGGGCGCTGCTCCGGGTCGTTCCATAGAGCGTCGAACCGGACGCGACCAATCCGCCCCGGGGCATGACTCCTTCCCGACTGAACGTGAGGTCTTTCAGGACGGCAAAGCCACTGCCGTCGGTGTTCACTTTGAACAGCGTGCCGACATCGTCTGCACCGCCGGCGCGGGCGGTCCCGAACAGCGTGGTCCCATTGAGCCACAGACCGGCGACGGGATGTGTTCCTTCTTCAACAGCAGCAAAGTCCTTGATGATCTCAAAGCCGTTGCCGTCCGTGCCGACTTTGAACACCCCGCCGTAGCCGTTGCCACCTTGAACCGTGCCGTAGAGCGTGGCCCCCGAAAGTAGTAGTTGTCCAGTCGGGTATCCGAGGGAGTCATCAACGAAGGACTTCAGCACTTGAAAGCCGGTGCCGTCCGTATTGAGCTTGAACACAGTTCCAAATTGATTGAACACCCCTCCCGATCCGCCGTATGGGGCAGTTCCAAACAGTATGTCGCCCGCAAGCACGAGTCCGGCACGGGGCGAAGTGCCATCCGCCGTTGCGAGGTGTCGCAGCACGGTGAACCCGGTGCCGTCAGTGTTCAACCGGAAGATCGTGCCCTTGCGGTTGATGCCGCCGCTGCCAGTCGTGCCGTAGAGTTTCGTGCCGGCGACCACCACAGGGCCATACGGATTCACGCCGTTCGTAAAGCCATCAAACCGATGCAGCACCGTGAAACCGCTGCCATCAGTATTGACCTTGAAGACCACACCTTGGACATCAATGCCACCGCCCATGGTCGTGCCATACAGCGTTGTTCCAGAAAGTGCCAGCCCGGCATAAGGATATAGCCCGTCACTGGGACTGCCGAAGAACGCTTTGAGAACCGTGAAGCCGCTCCCATCGGTGTTGAGCTTGAAAACCGCCCCGCCGTTGCCCTCGGTGGTGCCGTAGAGCGTCTGGCCATCGAGCACCAGCCCGCCGAGCGGCCCCCATGCCTCGGCGTAATTGGTGAAGTGTTTCAGCACCGTGAAGCCCGAACCATCCGGCTGAATCTTGAACACAGTGCCGCCGACGCCAAGACTGTATTCCCCCTCGGACATGGTGCCGTAGAGCGTGCCATCCGGCCCTTGCACCAACGGCGCCGTCGGATGAAAGCCGGTGACGTTGCTCAACGTGCCGAAGCTATGGATGACTGAGTATGTCTGGGCACGAAGGGATTGGTCGGCCAAGGCCAGCACGAGCGTACCCACCAGCATCACGGTGTGCAGGGCGCTTATCGCTGATTGAGATTGTGATTTGGTTTTCATGGGATGTATTTTTGTTGAGGGTTGTTGGGTGAAAGTTCCAGGAGTGGATTCAATCTCTCTTCACACCCAATCGGTACCAGCGCGAACCCGCTTCCGTCGTTGTGTCCTGCCATTCCAGGAGGTGACCGGCACCGCTGAGATTGCTGACCGCGGTGTGCCACGTCTCAGTCGGATCAAGGCGCGGCTTGAACTCAATGTGATAAGATCGCCCCGCAACCGATGACCAACAAAGGGCGATCCGGTTTGCGGAGGAAATCAAACCAGCGCTCAACTGGAGCGCCGACGCTGGGTCAGTGGGGTTCGTCCCGGCGACAATCTCAGCGGCGTCGGACATCCCATCGCCATCGGCGTCCACATGCGCATGGGCAAACTCAAATGCGCCCATATCACACCGAGCGATGCCATCGGCATTGCCGTCCAGCGGACGTGGCACGGCGTCGAAGTCCTCCGCCGCCGCAAACAGGTTCGTGCCGGCGTCAATACAGGGCGAGGTGGCAAGCAGACGGAAGTCGCCGGTGGCGCGATTCACGAACTGCGGGTCGGCCTGGAGATCATCCAGCCCGGGCGCGAGGTTCGTATAGTTCACGCCGCTGTTGTCGTGGACGCAGTTGTTCAGCAACACGGGCTGGTGGCTTACGTAGGGATAACGCCAGATGCCGGAGGAATTTGAAGCCACGATGTTGTTGGCCAGAATGATGCCGTTGGTGTTGGGCGTCAGCGCGATGCCGCCGCCGAAATGACCGAGGAAGGTGGGCGGCGCGCTGTTGCCCACGATGGTGTTGTGGGCAATCACCACCGCACCGGTGGCGTTGAGGCCAAGGTCGCATTTGATGCCCCCGCCCCAGCCGCCGCTGCCGAAGCCGCTGTAATCCCAGGCGAGGTTGTCCAGGATCAAATTGTTCCGCACCCGCGCCGCGAAGGGCAGGTTCAGGCAGAGGCCCGCGCCATAGTCGGCGATGTTACCTTGAACGGTATTGGCCTCCACGAGCAGGTTGGGCGCAAAGAGGAACGTCAGGGCACCGTCTCCCGAACCCATGTAAACCGGCGCGGCGTGGGAATAGAGCGCATTGGTCTGCACGACGTTCCGCGCCACGCGCAGTTCGGACAGATTGCCGTACAGGGCCGCGCCGTTGAGGGCGCGGTTGAACCGGAACGTATTGCCGGCAATGTTCGCCATGCATTGCAGGAAATACGCGCCGCCGCCGCTCCCATCGAACGTGTTCAACACTTCATTGTGCGCGAAGGTGTTCCCGGTGATCTCCGCGTGGCTGAGGTAACCATAAAACCCGCCACCCAGAACCTTGAAAGAATTGAACGGACTGCCCAGTGAGTTGGAGCGAATCACGTTGTTCGCAATCATCGGCCCGCTGACCCGACAATAGATGCCGCCGCCGAGAATGTTGTTCGTCCGGCGGGACAGGTCGGGGTGAAACACATCGCCGCCCGTGTAAACGCCGCCACCCTGCACGATGAAGCCGTCCAGCGCGCTAACGCGATACCCGGCATTGCGGAAATAGACCACCGGCGCAGCGCCGCCGCCGTCGAGAATGGTTGCCCGCGCGGCGGGATCCCGCTGAGTGCGATTGGTCTCGGTGCCGGCGAAGCCGCCATAAAGCCGCACGAAGGCTCGCGGTTCGATGCGCTCCAGGTACGTGGTTTGAGCCACCCACACCTCGCCTCCGGTCGAAGCGGCCTGGGCGATTCCGGCGGTCACAGTCCTCCTGGCTTTCAACCAGGTGCTGCCGTCCGAATCATCGCCAGCCTGACTGACGCGCACCACCGGCGTCGGTATGTTCCACATCGTTCCATCAGATTCGTCGGCGCCGATGTCCACCGCCACGCCTTGCAGGCGGAGTTGTTTATCCACGTCCACCCAGGTTGTCGGCGCCAAAACGGTGCTCCCGGCATCCACGCACGGTGAATCCGCTTGCACGTGGTAATCGCCGATGGCGGCGTTGGCGAACTTCGGGTCGGCGGAAACGTTGCCCGAGTTGCCGGTGCGGTCGGCGGTGATGTGATAATTGGCCGGCGCACCCAACACTTCGTTCCCAAACACGTTGTTGAAACGGATGACCGCTTCGTTCGTAAAATACGGACTGCGCTGGAAACCCCGCGCGTTGAACGCGACGATGTTGTTGTCGTTGGTCGGCGAGGTGTTGGCCCAGTAGATCCCGGCGCCGTTGTTGGCCACGATCGTGTTGTTGGCAATGGTGGCCGCGCCGTAGAGCGAATCCACCACTGAGACACCGCCGCCATCGTTGCCGCCGTTGGCCGCGATGACATTGTTGATGATGACCGGAGCGCTGATGGCAAAAGCGATGGGCCGCCCGTCCAAATCCGTGGCCGAGGCGAAGATGCCGCCGCCGCCCGCGCTGGCGGTGAGTTCATCGTAGCTGGCTGAGTTGGCGACGATGAAGTTGTTGGCGATGAAGGGAAACGAATGTCGCCAGCAGGCGATGCCGCCGCCGTTGCGCGTGGCGGTGTTGCGCGCAATCACGTTCCACGCAATCAGCGGGGAGGAGCCAATTACCGCGATGCCGGCGCCGTCACCCTCGTCGTTGATGGCTTGGTTGTCCACGATGACGTTGTTGGTGATGATGGGATAATGGCCCTCGGTGCTGCTGATCAGTTGGAAGCCCCAGATGCTGATGCCCGAGCCGGCGCCGTCAGTGATGTTGTTGCGGATGGTGTTGTTCGCGATGATTGGCCCCGAGCCAACCATCTTGATGCCTCCGCCGTGAATGGCTTGGCCGCCGCCGACGGTAAAACCGTCCAGTCGCGTGGCCGGACCGGAGTTGGTGATGGTAACGACCGCTTGATTGGTCGTGCCCCAGAGCACGGACAGGTGATTGGTCCAATTCCGCTCGGCGCGCGTGGCTTCCACGCCAGCAAAGCCGCCGTACAAGGCTATGTCTGGCTTCAACGTGAGATGTCCGGCGTAAGTGCCTTGCGCCACCCAAATCTCGTCGCCAGCCGTGGCAGCACCGAGCGCAGCGGCGAGCGTGCGTTTGGAGTCCGACCAACTGGTACCGGGCAAAGCGTCATTGCCGTTCGTGCGAACGAAAAGAATGGCCGCTTCAGTTCTCGAGACGATGTTGGCGCCGAGCAGCAGCACTGAAAGGAGGAATGGTACTTTCGTGGTTTTCATGGTTCTGTTTGGTTGAGGTGAATTCCGGCGGGTCTCCACTGCGCGACGGGAACGAAGTCTCCCGGAGCGCCGAGCGCTGGTTCCGAGCGTTCCGTAGGGGTTGAGGCTTCAGCCTGTCATCGCGGAACAAGCCAAAGCTGGGACTCCAACATCGGCGCAAGCTGAAGCGTGAACTCCAACTCGCAAACAAGGTTGTCCGCGCTCCTCCCATAGCGACTCTGCGCCCAGGCGATTTTGCGTTAATCTCCGGTTTCATGCTGGATCTCGCTTGCATGGCTTGCCGCTTTGCCGGTTGTCATGATCGAAGCCGGGCTTTCGAGTGCATTCATCCCGGTGTTCAGGGTTTGCGCAGGCGGTAGAAGCGGTTGCCGGTGGGCGGATGGACAACGAAGGTCTTGTTCGTGCCGTCGTCTTGAATGCCGCTGGTTACGTTGCTCCAGTTTGCCGAACTGATGCTGTTGGTGTTCTGTTGCAGATTCCAGCCGGTCGAAGGCGACTGCCAGGAAACGGCCACGGTGTTGGTCGTCGTGCGAAAGATGGAGAGCAACGGTGCGCCCGGTGTTTGCACGGCGGCGATGAGGCCCCAGAATCCGCCTTGTAACGTGTAGTTGCCGCCGCTCATCGCGCCGGCATCCGGCTGGCCGATGGTACCGGTGACGGAATACACGCCGCCGGTGCTCGTGCCGCCGCCGCCGTCCACCGTCCACCAATCCAAGGAGTATTGGGCAATGGCGAACGGTCGAAGGCAAAACGCCAAAAACACCAAGACGCACAGCGCCACGCAGCGTTTGGAGTGCCTGCCTGTGCGCTGCACGCAGACAGGCGCCGCCTTGGCGGCGCTGTGGTGGGCAGGTTGCCTGCCGCCACGGGCTGGTAGCCTGTTCCACCCATGGAAAAGCGGCGGTGGGCCGCCGCACTCCAAAACGCTTCGCGCCACGCGCACGCTCGGTTCGGTTTTCGGGCTTAGGACTTGTGTCGGCTTTCGAGTTTCGGATTTCGGGTTTTTCACCGCGCACCGCCTTTCAGTTGATGAGTTGCTGCACCAGTTGCTCCAGCCGGGCCAGCCGTTCCCGCAATCCAGCGTTGGCCGCGCGCTCTTCGTCCAGGCGCCGGCTCAGCTCCTGCACTGCCGCTGCCGAGTAGATCGTCAGCGGGTAAGTGTCCACCTGCAGGATTTCCGAACCGTCCGGCAGCTTTTCGCCACTGGACTTCACGGCGTCGGGAAACACCTCGGCAAACTCCTGCGCCACGACGTTCAAATACCGACGATCCTCGACGTCGCGATGGGCCGCCCGGTAAGCGTCAGTATAGCGAAAGCTCACCAGCCTGACCTTGGACAAGGTCTCCAGCGCGTTGGTGACCGTGACAATGTCCTGTTTGATGCGAGCGTCCGAGTTGGCCAGCCACGAGCCGGCGGTGGTCTTGGAGGCATTGCCTTCGACCTCGAACGCATTGGCTGTCGGCGTTCGGCCAATGCCCACCTTGCCATCATCCCATTGCAACACGGCGCGTTGTCCCCCGCGGTGTGTGCCCAGGACACCGCCAGCCCAGCCATAGATCACCGGACCGTCGGGCACCAGGCCGGCAAAGGTCTTGCCAGAGCCGTACCATCCCAAGCCTTGATACACGTCGCTTCCGCCCCGCAAGCGCAGGTCTGTATCGTTCAGCCGCACATCGCCTTTGACGTCGAGCAAGGCGTTGGCGGGCGGACCGCCAATGCCCACGCCGCCGGTGGCGCGAATCAGGAACTGATCCGGCGCGGTGGAGGCGAAGTCCGCATCAGTGGAGTCGGCCCAGACGAAGGTGCCGACGTGATTGGCCTTGGCCCGGCGTCCGGCGGCGAAGCTGTAGTTGCCGTTGGCCGTGTTGTTGTTGCCCCCTGGAACGGTCGAGTCCAAGCCGCCCGCCAGGTTGGCGAAGCCGCCGCCAACGGTGGCAGAAATGTTGGTCGCTTGGTTGCCCCAGCCGCCGCTCACCGTGGCAAGGGAGGCGTTGGTCAGGATGCGGTTCTCGCGACCGCCCCCGATGGTCGCATAAGTGGCATTTGAGTGGATTATGTTTAGATAGCCTCCACCGATGCTTGCACAGCCGGCAGACGTCTGGATTATGTTTAGCAATCCGCCTCCGATGGTTGAAATGCCGGCCCAATCTTGGATTGTATTATAAGCCCCGCCCGCAATCGTCGCAGCGTCAGCTTCGATTCCCATCTTATTGACGTCGCCGCCGCCAATGGTTGCGCACTCGGTACGGTATGGGATCATATTATTCACGCCGCCGCCAACGGTAGAATAATCGCCGTAAAGTGAGTTCCTCCATCCACCACCAATGGTGGCATGAGGGCCACCATTTGTATTACTATCTCCGCCACCGATGGTCGCATCCCAGCCTTGGGAAAGAATCAAATTGTTTCTACCCCCGCCGATGGCCGCAAAGAGAGCTTGTTGGATCGTGTTGCTCCAGCCACCCGGAATCGTACCGTAGGCAGCGTTACCTATGATTAGGTTGCACGCACCGCCGGCGACGGTCCCGAAGTCGCCGTCAACGCGGTTTGAATACGCCTGGCCCCAATAGTTTCCAGCCCCGCCCCCACCCACCGTAGCTCCTATCACGCCTGTGGCGACACCGTTGCCGACCCAGCCTCCGATGATATTGACGCTGTTGCTGCCAGCCGGCTCCAGCCGCAGCCCACGTTGGTTGTTCACCTTCAATTCAAGCGGTTGGTTGTCTGTGGTGCCCACGAAATGCGTGCTTGGTGTTGTGGCTGCGTTGCCACCCAGCAGCCAGACTTGGTTAGTCCGGGCCACGTTCGCGGCCAGCCGCGCATCCGGCACCGTGCCGCTGGCCAGTTGACTGGCGTTGAGCGCCGTCAACCCAGCCCCGTTGCCGGTGAAGCTGTTGGCCGGGTGACTGAACGCAAGTGCGTTGGTGTAAGCACCCGCCAGCGCGCTGGCGGCCACCTGACCCACAAGGTTCGAGGCCACCTGCGCGGTGGCGGCCCACAGAGCCGTGGGCGTCGGCGTCACGGCCTGAAGGGGCGACAGCGCGGTGAATTTCGCCAAGCCATTGCTTCTGACGCTGACTTGCAGCCAACGCGCTTCGCCCGTGAACGGCTCGGCGCCAAAGTCCAGTTCCACCGTAAAGAGTCCGTTGGTCACCGGCACCGCGTCCGTCGCCAGCAGCGGGCCGACGGGGTTGCCGCTGCTGGGCGCGTCGTAAAGAGCAAACCGGAAATCATACAGACCGTGGGCGGGCAGGCCGCCATCGGTGAGTTTGCCCTGGTAGGTGAAGGCCGTGCCCAACAACTCGGCGCGGACAACATTGCCGGCCAGAGCCAGCAGCAATGCGATCGTGATGTTGGTTTTAGTTTTCATGTTTTTCGGATTGGTTTCGGATTTCGGTTCACAGCTTGCGCAGGCGGAAAAAATGGGCGCCGCCGGCGGGTGCGAGCGGGAGGGTGAAACGTTTCGGAGCGGAGACGACGGAGTTGGTCACCGCGGTCCATCCGCCGGCCAGCAGGTTGGTGGCGGTTTCCAGTTGGTAACCGGTAGCGCCCAGCGGCCACGACAATTGCACGACACCGTCGCCGGACTCGATGTCGAGCCGCGGCCGACCGCCTTGGTCGGTGTAAAGCTCGGCCACCTCGTCCGCCGCCAACGGGCGGTCGAAGATCATCAATTCATCCACCATGCCGTTGAAGTATCGGCCGCCAGCGCCCCACCGGCCCAGGCGCAGGAATTGCGTGCCGTCGTAGTAGATCGCGCTGTTGTTGGTGATGGCGCCGGCGAGCTGGCCGTCCAGATACAATCGGGAAACGCGATTGGTGTCACGCGCGAGCGCGACATGCTGCCAGCGGTTGGTCGCCAGTTTGAAATGGAGTTCAGCGTCCGGGCCGGCGTGCCAAAGCCAGTCGGTGACATCAGCCGTATTGGCGCGTTGGAACACCCAACTGCGGTTGCTGGTGTGGTTATTGTCCAGCAGGTCGGCAAAGGGGACCTGAATGGGAGCTGGATTGACCCAAAGGCTGAGGGTGAACTGCTGCAGGTTGAACCAGTTGCCCAGCGCCACCGCCGCGTCGCTCCCGTTGAACACGAACCCGCGGCCGGCCTGGCCGATGGCGAATGCCAAGCTGCCTTCCGGCGCGCCGTGGTGCTGTTGCAGCGCGTCCGTGGCGTCGCCCTCGCCGCGCCACCAGGAGACCAGCCCATCCGGGGGCGGACCGGCGTGCAGGTAAGCGATTTCGTCGGCTGCAAGGCCGCGATTATAGATGCGCACATCGTCGAGCACCGTCTGGCCGAAATAATTCCAGCCCGGAAACAACTGGGCGCCGATATGCAGCGGGAAGGCGGACGGATACAGGTTTACCGTGGCGGCCCCGCCCGCGAATTCGATCGGATGGGCCACGCCATCAATGTAAAGCACGGGGTTGGCCGCGCCGTTGGTGGCCACGGCGGCGTAGTGATGCCAATTAAGGTCGTTTACGCCGGTGGTGCCGCGCCAGCCGCCACGGAAGAAGAAGTAGAACATGTTGTTGTTAAGGTGGTGCAGGCCGACGCCGTAGTTGGCCTGGCCGCCGACCGCAGTATTCCAGTCGCCGCCTTTCTCCAACACGATATCAATGCCGAACCGTTGCCGCCGCGCCCAGAACTCGATCGTCAGGGCATCGGTGATCCTCAAGGCCGGGTTGTCAGGCACGGTGGCCACCCCGCTGACGCCGTCGAACACGAAGGCGGAGCCGAACCAGCCGTTCGTGTAGCCGGCGCCGCCGGACAGGGTGCCATCGAAATGATTGGTGGTGGCGTCGGCTGCGGTGCCGTTAGCGGGCCACCAGGCCACGAGGCCGGACGGCAGCGTGTTTAGGGACCATTGCTGGGCGCCAAGGGGCATCAAGTGTGCGCCCAACATGAGCAATCCGAGGATGAGACTTGGATGTTTCATGGTTTCTTTCACGGTTTGTGCAGACGGTAAAACTTGTTGCCCACCGGCGTCGGCTCGGTGAACTGGAGGTTCGCGCCGTTGGTTTGGCAAGGCGGCGGGATTTGCGGCCAGGGCGCGGCCACGCTGGGCAGGGCGTTGGTGGACTGCAAGAGCCAGCCTTTGGCTCCCGCCCATGGCCAAGGAATCACCACGCTGGTGGTGGCCATCAGCGCACGGAACAAAGCCAGCCCACGGGGACGGTCACTTGGACCAACCATTGATACCGCATACCCGTGGGTCGGAGGATCGGAGTGCTCACCACCAGCCAATGCCCGTCCACTTGCTCCGGTGGGCTGGCCGCGTTCCCCCCGATTCGGGCTGGGCGGAATGGCGTCGGTGCTGTTGACGTCCACATACCGGCGCGCTTGCCCGAGCACGGGTATTGCGCAGAAGGCCACTGTGAGCTTATTGAGGTGATTGCGAGACAGTTTCACAGTTCGTTTTGGGCTTGCGACGAGGGCATCTCCTCGAGGCGGCAGCCAGCCGCGCCGCGCCGATGTCAGTTGCCACCCTTGACGCGGAAGAAGGCGGCCGAGGCATCCACGGGCAGGTTGGTGTTCGTTTCCCGCATGGGTACCGTCACCGCGCTCCACGTGCCGTTGGCGACCGCCGTCTTTCTCTCGACCACATAAAACGGCACACCGCCGGTCCAGCGGAGTTCCAGATCCCCGCCGGAGGTTTTCCAGGAAATGATGCGGAGCGGTTCGATTGGAGTAACTTTGGTCACCCGCAACACCACGTCGTTGCCCGTGCCCCCGTCGTAGTTGATGCGGAAGGTCGCGTTGCTGACGGTCAGAGACGCTCCATTGGGCAAGCCGGCAAACGTGCCGGTCACGGCGTCCGTGCCATCGTTGTTGAGAATGGTGAAGCTGTCCCCCACGGCGGGCAGATAACCCAGCGACACCGCCAGCGTGGCTCCCGTTAGGTCAGCCGTGCCCTTCAGGTCCAATTGATCGTAGCCGGTGGCCAGGACCGGCCCGTTCAACTCGACGGCGAAGGTCGAACCGGAACTCAGTTGTGTGTTAGCGGCGCGCAGCCGCCCCGTGCTACCGCCGGGCGCCACCTGCCCCTGGCTGGTGATCTGCCCCACCACTCCGGTGCCTCCCAGCCAGCCGGCGGCCAGCACGTCCACATCACTGCCCTGCTGGGAGCCTTTGATCAGAAGCGTGCCCGTTTCAATCCGGGTGGTGCCGCTGTAGGTATTGTCAGCGGTGAGTGTCCAGGTCCCGGCGCCCACCTTCCACAAATAGCCGGTGCCGAAAATCAATCCGTCGAATCTGAAGCTGCTGTCGCTGTGGCCGGCAACCAGATGTCCGGAACCCAGAGAAATAGTGCCGTGGCCGGTCACGGCGTTGATCCGGTCGAAATAGCCATTGAGATCAAACAGACCTGAACTCGAGACCACAACGTCGGTTGCGTTTGCGATCTGGTTGGCTCTCCCCAGACGGACGATATCCGCACCGGCACCGCCGGCGTCATTGCCGATCCTCAACGGCCCCCGGACGGCGCCGTCGGTGACGGTCTTGTCCAGCAGCAGGGTGCCGCCGTTGACAACCGTGTTTCCGCTGAAGGTGTTCGCGTTGGCGCCACTGAACACGACGGTGCCGGCGCCTTCCAGAGTGATCCCGCCGGTGCCGTCTATGGCGCCGCTCAAGTGCAAATAGTCGTAGGTTTGCAGCGTGGTCAGGCGCGTCGGGCTGGCCAGGGTGATCGGCCCCGTCCACGAGTTCGAGCCGTAGATGGACGCCAAGGCGCCCAGCGAGCCTTGCCCATTGCCGTTCAACGTGAGCGCTTCCTGGCCGATGTGGGTGTCGTTGCGCAGGACGAGCGCGGCGCCATCCTGGACTACCGTGGCTTCGTTGGTTGCGCCCAGCGCAAAGTCGTGATCGGCATAGATCCTCCCTGCGGTGATGGTGGTCAGGCCCTGATAGCTGTTGGAGCTGGACAGATAGAGGTGGCCGGGACCTGTCTTGGTCAACCCCCCGCTGCCGGTCACAATGGCCTGCACGTAGAGGTTGGCCCCCGAAACCTCTGCCGCGTTGAACGTGCGGGTGGACGCCACGGTGACGTTGCCCTGCAGAGTGCCGTGGCCGTTGGTGGCCGTGACCGTGTTCGCCAGATAAAGCATGCCTCCGGCCGCGCCGCTCGTGGCCCGTCCGCCCAGGAAGGTCAGCGCCCCCACCGTGTCGGCGTGCCCATTCAAATCGAGCAGGCCGGAGCTGGCGATGGTCACGGGCACAGTGGACCAGAGCTGGTTGTTCTCGATGAAGCGCACCACATCGGCGGAGCTGCCGCCGATGCCATCGCCGATGGTCAGCCTGCCGCGACGGATGGCCACGCCGGTGCCGGCGGTCTTTCCCAATTCCAAGGTGCCGCTCCTGACCAGCGTGTCGCCGTCGTAGTTGTTGCCTTCCGAACCCGATAACCGGAGCACCCCATTGCCAGCCTTGGTGAAGCCCCCGGAGCCCGAGATGAGACCGGACAGGGTCAGCAATTGCCCGGCATTGGGAACGTCAATCGTGTTGCTGCTGGTTAAAGTGACCGGGCCCGTCCAGCCGCTGTTGGCGCCGATGGCCTGGAGCCGTCCCCCGTCACATTCCAACAACTCGCCCGCCACGGTGGCAGAAACCAACCGCAAGGTGCCCGCGGGTTGCAGCCAAGTCTCGCCGTTCGTGCTGCCCAGTCCGGTGTCGCTATGGACTTCCACGAAACCCTCCGACACGACTGTCTGCCCTGAATAGGTGTTGGAACCCTGAAGGGTCAGAAATCCGCCACCAGTCTTGGTGATGCCGCCACCGCCTGAGATGACCGCATTCACAAGCAGGTTTCCGCCAGAAGCAACCTCAAAAGTGCGTGGCGCGCTTTCCACGGCCAACTTGCCTGAGACCGTGCCTCCGCTGCTGGACACCGTGACCTCGGCGACTGTCAGCGTGCCCGCGTCGCTACTGACTGCGCCTCCATCGAGGGTGACACCACTCACGAAATCATCGAAATCGTATAGATTCAGCCAGCCGTCGCTGTTGACGGTCACGAACACAACGCCGAACTGATCGTCCTGCCGCAGCCAAACCTGGGCCTCGGTCGCGGCCCCGACGCCGTCGCCGATGATCAATTGTGCGATGGCGAGGGCCTGTGCGGCGCTCTTGTTCAAGTAGAGTTCACCGGCGTTGACACGGGTCACACCCCGGTAGGTATTCATGTGCGCGCCTCCCAGCCAGAGTGAACCGCTACCCTCCTTCGTGAGGTCGCCCAGACCGCCGATCACACCATCAAAGTGCATGCTGCCGTCCCCCTGGACCGTCAGGGTGTGGCCGCCGAGGTCTATGTCGCCCACCACGACGAACGCGCCCAGCACGGAGGAACACTGGAAGGTCTGGGATGCTCCAAGCGTGATCGGCAGGTGGAGCGTGCTCAAGCCCATCAGATATGTGGCGCTGATGCCGTTGGACAGCGTGATGGAATTGCCGCGAATCGAGTAGCCGTTGGTGGAAACGGTGATCGAACGGAACCGGCGGTCAGTGTAGGTGTTGGTGTTCACCAGGCGGGCGGCTCCGGCGGGGAATACCAGGTCATCGCCGTTTTGTGGCACCTGGCCGCCCTCCCAGTTGGACATGTAGTTCCATTGGCTGCTGGCGGGGCTGCCGCCGGTCCAAGTGCGGGTGGCGGCCTGGACCAAACCCGGTGACAGCCAGAGCAGCAGCCAAAGCGGCGCGAGATGGTGTGTGTGCCGACCGAACAGCCGCATTGCGAAATCAACGATCTGCGTTTTCATGGACGATTCCTTTTTGATGGTTGGTTGTCCCGCATACAGCCCCAGCGTCAGCGTGTCGCCGCCTCCATCGTGACGCGGAAGAAGGCGCTGCCGTCCGCCGGCTTCTCCACGAATACCGATGCGCCTGCGCCCGTCCCATCAACCGCGTCTAAAGTGACCGGATCGCCCATCGCCAGAGCATACGGAACATCGGTCCATGTGGGGGAGGTGATCTGCGGGGTGCGTTGCACTCGATATTGAAAGCCGGCCGAGGTGCTGAAGGTCAGCAAGAGCCGGGACGCATTGGGCAGACGGATCGAAGTGATGGACGGCAATGGCGCCGTGGCGGCCAGCACAAAGGCCAGGCTCACTTGCCCGGACGCCACCCAGCGCTGGACCTCAATGGTGTAAGGATCGACGAGGGTGTACGACACGACGGTCCAGGCCGGCATCAGGTAGAGCGTCATGCCGGCAGGGACCGGGTCAGAGAACGTGATCCGGATCGTGCGGGTGGTTGAACTCGTGGCCGTTCCAAGCAAGGTGACACCCCACGCCTGACTCCAATCCACCCGCAGCGGCGTGCCGGTGCGCGGGTAGGTTGTGGGATCGCAGAGCGGGCAGTTGGTAATGGAAGAGCCGAGCACGTTGAAGTTTTGCAGGTTCACCAGCTTGACGCCCGCCACGACCACAGAATTGGTCACACTGCGCTCGGCATCGTCGGCGTCCACGGCGGTGAGGCGCACCGTGTAAATGCCGGCGTTGGTGTAAGCGTGGGCGACGCCCGGGCCCGTGGCCGTGGCACCGTCGCCGAAGTCCCACTCGTGCAGGAAGACGGTGTTCTCGCGGTCGGTCGAGAGGCTGCCGTCGAAGGAGATGGGCGCGTCCACCGTCGTCACGTTGGTCGAGCACTGCATTCGCGGCACCGGCGGATGATTGTAAGCCAGCTTGAAGAGCCAGATGCGCGAATCGCCGGTTTCCCGCCGGCCCAGGATGACGTAGCTGTTGTTGGTCAGCGCCACGGCGGCCAGCCCCTCCTCATTGATGTTGGTGGTGCCGGGCAGGAACTCGATCCAATGCGTGTTGCCTTCGGCGTCGGTCTTGACCAGGGCCAGGTCATCGCGCAGAGAAGGCAGCAGACTCACGCTGCCGACAATCAGGTAACCGCCGTCCGGAGTGCGCGCCGCGTTGTTGCCCACGTCGTTCTCCTGCCTGGATGTCATCCCCGTCCAGCTCTTGGTGCTCTCGACGCGGCCCTCCGGATCGAGGAACTTCATGCAGATGTTCTCGCCTGATTCACCGACGAGGACGCAGCCGCTGTTCGGCGGTTCGCGGGGGCCGATCCATCGCCAGTCATCGTTGAGACGCATCTGGTTCGTCCACACGGGCACACCTCGGGCGTCGGTCTTGATCAGCCTGTGCGGCATGCCGTTTTCAGAAGCCAACAGGACAAATCCACCGTCCGCCGTCGGTGTGACGGCCTCGCCAGTCGTGGCGAAAGTGAATTTGAAGTGGCTCTCCCACTCCCGGTTGCCGGCGCCGTCTATCTTGAGCAACCAGGCCATCTGCACGCTGTTGGTGGGAGCGCGGCCCGCGAGGATGTAGCCCCCGTCCTCGACGGGTGCCATCCAGGACACGACTTCGTTCCGGTTGGGCTCTCCGAACACCTTGATGGGCCATGCCAGTTCACCGTCTTCGTCCACCTTCAACAACCAGGCGTCCTCGTACCAGTAGGTGGTGTAGTGAAAGTCGTAGCCTGCGACCATGTAATACCCGGGTTCATGGGCGCGGATGATGGCGCGGCCTTCTTGTGTTCCGCCGAATCCGTTGTTGATGAATTTCTCCCAAAGCCGCTTTCCCCGGCGGTCGGTCTTGAGCAGCCACAGATCGGCGTTCACACTCCCGGTGAGGATGAACCCTTCGTTGTCGGCTGCGACCAGAGAAGATGCCGCGTCCTGATCGTCACGGCCAAAGAATCGTTCCCATTGCAGCTTCAGTCCGATGATCTCCACGTCCTGTGTCACCGATCGCACCACGCCGTCGGCGTTCTCCACGGTCAAGGTCACCGGATAAATGCCTGAACGGCGATAGGCGTGGGTGGCGGTCACGCCCACACCGTTGGTGCCATCGCCGAAACTCCAGTCGTAAGAGACGATGGTGCTGCCCGGCGCGGTCGAACTCGAAGCGTCGAAGGTGATCGGCTGGTCGCGGAACACCGGGCTGGCGGGTGTGAAGGTGAATGCCGGCACGGGCGAATGCAGGTTGTTCCGCACCTTGACCACCCACAGTCGGTTCGTGCCGTCCACCTTCGCTGTGCCGGCCACCATATAATTCCCATCGTCCGGAGCGATAGCGATGGCGTTTCCGTAGTCGGCGCCCGCGCCCCCTAAGCACAGTTCCCATTCGTTCGCGCTGTCCATCTCACCGTTGGCGTCTGTCTTGAGCACCCACAAATCGCTGCTGCCGTGCCCGCGGGAATCCGTCGTCCCGACAATGATGATGCTACCATCGGGCGACAGCGCCAGGTCGTTGCCCACCTCGGTTGAGTAGCCGCCATCTCCATACACGCGGCTCCAAACCAGTTCACCTCCGGCCGTGAACTTGCTCAAAACAAGCTCGCCATAACCCCAATCCGGCGGGTCCGGGCTGGTTGAACTGGCAAGCGGCCGCCGTCCCACCGCCACAAAATCGCCAGCCGGTGTGCGTCGGACGCCGCGATAGGCATCGGGTCTGCAACCGAAGCTCGTACATCCGTTGCCCGCCTGCCACTCAATCGCCAGCGCGCTGTTCACCTTGATCAAGCCGTCCTCGGTACCCAGCACGTAACCGCCGTCACCGGCCGGTTCGATGGCGTAAATGGCCGGCATGGCGTACTGGTTGGTCAATGTCCCGGTGAAGTTTCCAGTGGCATCGAATCCGCCCAGCCAAGCCCACTCACGAGGCAAAGGGTCGGCTGCGATCAGGAAGCCGTCCGATCCGCCCATGACGAATCCAGCGCCGTGGAGCGCGAGGGCGCGGGCATGGCAGTATTGCGCCACCTTGATGACCAGCGTGTCCCATTGAGTCACCAGGTTGGGATCGGTTTTGACCAGCCACACCCCGGGGCCGCCCCAGACCCGTCCGTCCTCCTCAATCAAGTAAGACTTTGCGCCAGCGAGGATGAACCCCTCGAGATTTCCGCCCGCAGCGAATACCGGCATGACCCGGTTTGCCTCAGTATGCCAGCCCACCCAGTGGAAATTGGTCGCCACCACCACCGCTCCGTTGAGGTTCAGACGGGCGAGCGTAGCCCAGTAGCAGAGGTCTGGACAACCGCCGGATGGGGTGAGTTCGGTCCATTCCTCTCCGGTTACGATATAGCCGTCCGGCAGGGCGGCAATCGCAATACCCCGGGTTCGGAGGTCGCCCAAGACACCCCAGACGGCGCCGGGCGGGTTTAGATAGTCGTCGGCGTTTGCTGCTCTGGCTGCGGTCAACCCCAGCACCAGCAGAAGAGCCATTCTGATCTTCGTTTGGGTGGTCTTCATAACAGCATTATTCTAGAGTTCGCAGATAATGGTATTCCTTCTGCCTCATCACGCAGGGTTGGCTTTTCACGCGATGGAGCACGGCTCGCAGTGATCCCCAACCCTCCTGCCGCGCCTCTCAATACGTCTGCGTCTAAGTCAAGCGTCACGGCGAACACGCCGATGCTCACGGGTACGGCGGTGGTGGTGAGAGTGCCGCCCATTGGCGCGCGGCCTCTTACTGCGTCGTGGACCGCGGAACCAAAGAAGCCGTAAAGCCCGTTGGCGGCATACTTGCCGTTCGTGAGGCTGCCTTGGCAGGTCCAGGTCGTTGACTGGGTTCGGGTGAGATACGATTCGGCCAAAAGCAGGGCGGCGTTACTGATGAGATTTTTCCTGGTTTTGGCTTGAATAGAGTTGCTTACTGGCGGCCCCCCACCACCGACAGTCGCAAGGAGCGGGAAGCAATGTTGACTTGGTGTGGCAACTTGTGCGGGAGCAGGGGTGGAGCGGAGGTGCAAATTTCCCCCGTCGTGGGCGAAGTCGCTGACGCAATTCACCCTCACCGAGGAGAGCGACGCTCTGGTTTTCATGAGCAACCCCAACAAACCAACCAGGCTCGACCTGCAGTCCGGTTTTCCACCCGGATGCAAAATCCTGCAAGCAAAAAAGTGCGTTAATCTCCCCTGCCGAGCGTGCCGAATAAGGATTGCTTTGGGTGACGATTACAAAACCGCAGCCATCGGGTGTTGAACCGGTTTACGCAGGGTTCGTGGAGGTTTGCGCCGAGGCTGGCAGAGATGATTCTCGCAGCAGCGCTTGCGAAGCAAGCTATGCACGATGCATCAAATTGGCCAACGCAGCTTGACTGCCGCGGCGCCGCGCGGTGCCGCCTGCGCCCAAGAACGGTTTGGTCTTACCAAAGGGCTTCAGGCCGACAAAAGGACAATAGCCACAGTGATATTACTGCGGCTGTTGCTGGAAAGAGGACTGAGTGGAGGCGGGATTCACATGTGCGCGATGATGTTGTCGCCGAATGCAGAGCATTTGATCTCGGTCGCGCCGTCCATGAGGCGGGCGAAATCGTAGGTGACCCGCTTGCTGGCGATTGCGCCGTTGAGGCCTTTGAGGATCAAGTCAGCCGCCTCCGTCCAGCCCATGTAGCGCAGCATCATCTCGCCGCTCAAAACGACAGAGCCGGGGTTGACGACATCTTTTCCGGCGTATTTCGGCGCGGTGCCGTGCGTGGCTTCAAAGATGGCATGGCCGCTGATGTAGTTAATGTTACCACCGGGCGCGATGCCGATGCCGCCGACTTGCGCCGCCAGTGCGTCGCTGAGGTAATCGCCGTTGAGATTCAGGGTGGCGATCACGTCAAAGTCGGTGGGACGCGTGAGCACTTGTTGCAACGTGATGTCAGCGATGGCGTCCTTGATGACGAGGCCCGCGCCGGGTTTGCCATCAGGGATTTTGCACCACGGGCCGCCGTCCACTTCCACCGCGCCGAAATACTTCTTGGCCGTTTCGTAACCCCAGTCGCGGAAGGCGCCCTCGGTGAACTTCATGATGTTGCCCTTGTGGACAATCGTGACACTCTTGCGCTGGTTCTTGATGGCGTAGCTGATGGCGCTGTGAATCAACCGCACACTGCCGCTGTAACTTACGGGTTTGATGCCGATGCCCACGGCCACGTCGCAGGGAAAGTCCTTCGCGCCGACTGCGTCCCAGAATTCCCGGGCCTTCTCCTTGGAGTTGAAACGGATTTTCTTGAAGGCTGCGGGCAGTTCCTTCTCGATGAACTCCAAAATTTTCGCCGCTTCAACCGAGCCGGCCTGATAGTCAATGCCTGCGTAGATATCCTCGGTGTTCTCGCGAAAGATGACCATGTTCACCTTCTCCGGATGTTTGACCGGGGAGGGCACGCCGGTAAACCATTGCACCGGCCGGAGGCACACGTAGAGATCGAGCATCTGGCGGAGCGCCACGTTCAATGAACGAATGCCCCCGCCCACGGGCGTGGTGAGCGGACCCTTGATACCGACGAGAAACTCCTTGAACGCTTCCACCGTGTCATCGGGCAGCCAGTTGTCGAACTTGTTCTTGGACGCCTCTCCGGCAAACACCTCGAACCAGGCGATCCTGCGTTGGCCGCCATACGCCTTCTGCACCGCCGCGTCGAACACGCGTTCGCTGGCCGCCCAGATGTCCGGCCCGGTGCCGTCACCGCGAATGAACGGAATAATCGGTTTGTCCGGCACATTCAGCTTGCCGGCTTGGATGGAGATTTTGCCGCCTGCGGGCGGAGTCACGTCTTTGTACGCCATGGTTGGTTCAAGGGTTCAGGATTGCCACTTGCAGGGTCACAAGTCGCCGTCGCCAAGGGTTAAACCGCCCTGAGGCGAAAGCAAGAATAGAAAGCGAGCGGACGTGAAGTGCGATTCAATACAACCACTTCCCAATCCTTCCCTCCGCATCCAGCGTCACGCCCTGACGCCGATACGCCCAGCACATGTAACTGATGCTTACGAAATACGAGGCGGGCAGCCGGTTCGCCGCGCAAATCTTTACGCCCAGCAACGTCGTCTTGCCGCCGAAGCCCATCGGGCCAATGCCCAGTTCGTTCGCCGTTTTCAGAACATCCTGCTCCAGCGCGTCGAGTTCGGGAATGGGATTGCGGTCGTCCAGTTTGCGCAAGAACTGGGTCTTGCTCAGTTCGTAGCCCGTGGCGCGGTCGCCGCCGATGCACACGCCCAGGATGCCCGGTCCGCAGCCCTTGCCCTGCGCCTGCAACACCGCGTCGAGAATCGCCTTGCGGCAGCCGTCAAGGTCGCGATTCGCCTTGAGCTTCTCCGCGGGCAACGAGTATTGCGCGCCGACGTTCTCGCAACCGCCGCCCTTGAGCACGAGCCGCACGCTGACTTCCGGCGCGCGATGTTGATGAAAGTGAAACGCTGGCGCACCCGGCCCGACGTTGGTGCCGTCGTTAATCCCAGTGATCGAATCCACGGAGTTCTGCCGGAGAAAGCCTTTCTGCGTGGCAAGCTTTACCGCCTCGCGCGCCGTGTCAGCAAATGTGATCTGGTCAAAGCCGACCGGGCAATCCACATAAAATAGAATGCTCCCGGTATCCTGGCAGATGGGTTGGGACTTGTTCTTAGCCAGCGCGATGTTCTGGTCAATGATCTTGATGGCGTTGGCCGCCAAAGAATTCTTCTTTTCGTTCTCCAGCGAAGCGAGAATGGCTCGGTGGACGTCGTCGGGAATTTCGGCCGAAGTGCGCCGGATCAGCTCAACCAGGGAAGCTTTCAGTTCAGTCATAAAACGATTCTCCAGCCTAAGATTTTCCACCAGGTGCGTCAACCGACGCAAAACACGAGCTCAACCCGGCACGATTGCATTTCCATCCTGACGCGGGTAAAGAACTGTCCATGAAGAAACTTCTGGTGACGGCCCTCGCCGGGGCGGTTTTGTGGCAGGCAGCGGTGGCGGGGGAGGCCGAGGCCAAACCCGAAACCATCGCCCAGGGCGAGGCACTCGCGTGGCTGGGGCTCGTGGACACCAACCAGTACGACCAGTGCTGGGAAAAGATGTCGCCGTCGTTCCGGAAGGAGGTCAGCAAACGGAAGTGGAAAGCCACCATCACCCAAATCCGGAAACCGCTGGGCAAGGTCGTTTCGCGGAAACCCAAATCCACCGAGCACACCACGGAACTGCCCGGCGCTCCCGAGGGCGAATACGTGGTGGCGAAATTTGACACGACCTTCCAAAACAAGCCTGCCGCGGTGGAAACCGTCATCCTGATTCGAGAGCAGGACTTGATCTGGCGCGTTTCAAGCTATTCCGTGAAGTGAGCGGCACTCGCTGAAATGGTCAGGCGCGCTGGACGAATACGGGGCGCCGAATGTCTTGTTCCAGACCGCCGAATCGCGCCTGGTCGCCAGGCCGCCGCGCAGCGCTTGACAATAAAGCCTGACAGAATTCACTTACATCCATGAAAAGGATCGCGTTCATCTTGTGCAGCCTGGTCGTTCCGCTTTGGTTCGCGCCCGCCCAGGAACCGGAAACGGACCCAAGCGCGCCACCGACTGAACAAGCGGGAGAGGCCAATCCCGCGCCAGCAGCCCTCGTCGGCCAGCCGGGCACAACCAACAACCAGGCCACCGCCGAAGGCGAAGCCACAGAGGCCAAGCTGGACCTCAAGGAACTCATGACCTTGCCCGAGTTCACCAACAGCACCGGCCTGGTGATGGTGAAAATCACCGACAAGCTCTGGGCCGGCAAATACGAGGTGACTCAGGAGGAATACCAAAAAGTCTCCGGTGGCAATCCCAGCCAATTCTCGGGTGACCGCCACCCGGTGGATTCCGTGAGTTGGAACGACGCGATGAGTTTCTGTGCCAAACTGACCGAAGTGGAAAAGGAAGCCGAGATGCTGCCCGAGGGCATGGCGTACACGCTGCCCACGCAGGGACAGTGGGAGTCATTCGCCTCGGGTGTTGATTTGAAGGATGCGGTGACCGGCTCGGGCGCTTCGCGTTCAGGCACCTCCCCGGTGGGCAGTCTCGGGCCAAGCGCTCAGGGCCTGCACGATGTCCGAGGCAACGTCTGGGAGCTTTGCCTCGATCCTCAAGACAAACCCTTCCGCGTGGCGCGCGGGGCCGCTTGGGATACTTTCATCGAGATCAATCTGCGCCCGCAATTCCGCTGGTACACCGAAGGCCCGGACGACCGCAAGAACACGATCGGCTTCCGCTGCGTCCTGGCGCCGGCGAAATAGTCTTCCGGCCGACAAGCCAGATCGGCCTTCGTCATACCTGCCCCACTGCTTTCCACGCGCGGGCACGCTTGGCTGGACGCACGGCCAGTTCCCGCTCAAGCTGTTCGGGTGAACGAACCCGCACGTGTCGCCTCGCCGCCAGAGAAGCCTTTGCTGGTTTACGATGGTGACTGCCGCTTCTGCGCGCTCTGGATCAAACGCTGGAGGCAAACCACCGGCGACGCGGTGGATTACCTGCCATTTCAAGACGCGACCATCGCCGCACGCTTTCCGGAAATCCCACGCGCACAGTTTGAGCAGGCGGTTCAACTCATTGAAACCGATGGGCGGGTGTTCCGTGGCGCCGGCGCCGCGCTGCGAGCCCGGGCCAAAAACCCGGCCCGCCAATGGATGCTGCGGTGCTATGAACGATCTCCCCTCTTCGCTAGAGCCGCTGAACGCGGTTACCGGTTCGTGGCTGAACACCGCAAACTTTTCTCAGCCCTCACTCAGCTTGGCTTCGGCAACCACGTTGAACGACCATCACACTTTCTCGTCCGCTGGACGTTTCTGCGAGCGCTCGGAATCACCTACCTTGTCGCGTTCGTGTCGCTGTGGACGCAGATCAACGGCCTGATCGGCAGCAACGGAATTCTTCCGGCGGACGAGTTCATGAAAGACGTCCGTCTGCAAGTGGAGCAGCAATCCATCGGAATGGAGCGTTACCGCCTGCTGCCCACGCTCTGCTGGTGGAGCGCCAGCGATGCGTCGCTGCGCCTGCAATGCGCCGCCGGGACGTTGCTGGCGCTGCTGGTCATCGCCGGCATCGCCCCCGCGCCGTGTCTGTTCCTGCTGTGGTTGATTTACCTGTCACTGGCGACGGTTTGTCGCGTGTTCCTCGGATTCCAATGGGACAATCTGCTGCTGGAGGTCGGCTTCCTTGCGATCCTCCTTGCACCATGGCGACTCCTGCCCCGCCCCGCCCTCGAAGCGCCGCCCTCGCGACTGGTCGTCTGGCTGTTTCGCCTGCTGTTGTTCAAACTCATGTTCCAATCCGGCTGCGTTAAACTTTTGAGCGGCGATCCCACCTGGCGCGACCTGACCGCGCTCGCCGTTCACTACGAAACCCAGCCGCTGCCCACGTGGATCGGCTGGTATGCGCACCAACTCCCGCTCTGGATCCATAAAGGGTCCTGCGTCGGGATGTTCATCATCGAGTTGGCGGTTCCCTTTCTGTTCTTTGCTCCACGGCGATTGCGCATTGCCGGTGCTGCCATCACGGCGCTCCTTCAGGTGGTGATTTTGCTCACGGGGAATTACACTTTCTTCAACTGGCTCACGCTGGCCTTGTGCCTGACGCTGCTGGACGATTTTGCCTTGGAGAAGTTCGCACCAGGTCCTTTGCGCGCCTTCCTCCCGTTTCCCGCCTCGCGTTTCACGAGTCAACGACTGCTGCTCTGGCGACGTGCCGCGACTTTTCCACTGGGGGCGGTCATTATTTCCATCACGGCGCTCCAACTGGTGGCCATGTTCGGCGCCCGTTGGCCGTGGTTCAAACCCGTGGCCGCGGCGCACCAATGGCTCGCGCCACTCCGCAGCTTCAACAGCTATGGTCTTTTCGCCGTGATGACCACCCACCGGCCGGAGATCGTCCTCGAAGGCAGTCACGACGGCATCAACTGGCTGCCCTACGAATTCAAACACAAACCCGGCGACGTGACGCGCCGACCTGGCTTCGTCGCCCCGCATCAACCGCGACTGGACTGGCAGATGTGGTTCGCCGCGCTGGGCAACTGGCAGCAGAATCCCTGGCTGCTCAACCTGGCCACGCGCCTTTCGCGAGGATCACCGGAGGTGATCGCGCTGCTGGAAAAGAACCCCTTCCCGGATCAACCGCCCCGCTTCATCCGCGCCACCCTTTACGACTACCGCTTCACGGATTTGGCCGAGCGCAAGGAAACCGGCGCGTGGTGGCGTCGCCAACCCTCGGGGCAATACCTGCCACCGATTTCGTTGCGGAAAAGCCAGCGGGAATAGGCTGGGTTGAGATTTCCTCCACTGGAATTTCGCGCTTTGAGCCCCTGAACCTCGACACACCATTGGCGCGGGTCTGTGACCCGCAGCGCTTTCACTTTCTCCGGGCGGCCGCGGGTCACAGACCCGCACTCCACGGGTTGGGGATCCATGGGGCTGGGTAAAGAAGTTGGCGGAACCTCCCCTCGCGCACATCGGCGGATGCTGAGTTGAGGTTGGAGGGTAAGGCAAACCTCTTCGAAGGCGGAGGCTGGGACTGCTGGCCGTTGTCACCGCCGCTGACCAGCAGGCCGGGGTTTACTCCCTCCGCCAGCATCACTCTGAGGTGCGAGGAGGTCTGGACTCGTCCCTCGTCTCCGGGCTGAAACAACACTCGGTCAATTAGTGCCCGAGGTTGCCTCGTTGCTCTCCGGCGGCAGGCCCAGCCGGACGCGGTGCGCCTCGCGCCATTCGTCGCCCAGTTCCTGGAGGGTTTTGCCGGTGTACTGCTTCCACAACCCTTCCTCATACCGGCTCTCGCGCGCCGCCGCGTTCAGTTTCACGTGCAGTTCCTGGTCGTATTTCTCGATGACCCAGTTCAGAAAGTTGGCCGTGATGCGATAATTGCCGTCGTAACGAGCGCGGGCAAAATTCCGGGCCGTGATCTCCGCGCCCTTCGATTGCGGTTCATACAGAAACCAGCGGATGTAATCGGGAATGCCTTCCGTCACCCAGCCGGGGGTGCGCGTGGCGTTGGGATTGTTGCGCCGTGCGCGGCCATACTGCTGCACGATGTGAACCATTTCATGCACCACCGACCCGACGGCTTCGCCCTTCAGGTTGCGGCGAAACCAGCCGATGTTGCAGTTGATGCGACTGCCACCCGCCGAGGCCGGCGTGCCGCCCATGTTGTCGCGAAAGACGATGGTGACGCGCGCGGGCGCTTCAAAGCCCTCACTGGGCAGCATGGCCACGATCTTCGGGTACCACTCCTGCACCACGGGCTGGAGTTCCTGCTCGGCCCACTCGGCCAGGTCGGGCGCCAGGGTCAGGTCCATCGTGAATTGATACTTGCCGTCGGCGGCGGTGAAAGTTTTCTGGATCGGCTCCGCCGGTTGGGCCGCCAGCAGTTCATCCGTTGGCGGCGCATTGGCGTCCACCACGTCAATCTCACTGTAAAACGTGTTGCCAAACGGATCGTCGGATTCAGTCTGCGAGCAGGCGAACAGCAGATACCGGTACCGGCCGAGCGAACCGTCGGCATTGGAAATGTTCACACCGTACTGGCCGCCGCGCTCTCCGCTGGCGGGCCGCGTGTCCACGGAAGCAATCAACCTCCAACCGCACTGCGCCGGATCGTTCCCGCCCTTCGGCCGCCCCTCGAACTTCTCGTCCGTGCCATCGCTGGCATAGAGTCGGTAAACCTGCGGCCCGCGATCACTCGAATGCCATGAATACGAGCTGACCCGCTTGATCTCGATGACGCTGCCCAAGTCCAATTGCAGCCGCCCGCCATCCGTTCCAGCGTTGAAGAAAAAGTTCTCGGCCGGCTGGTCTTCTTCAGCCGGCAACCGTCCATCATTCAGTCTTTCCAGTCCGCCGCTGTTGCGGTCCATGACCCCGTCCACCAGGGTGAAGTTCGCCCTGGCCGCAGCGTCGCCGCGCATGGGCGGCGGAACGTTTCTGAAGCGGAAGGCCGGCCCGGCATGGGCACTGTCGTTGTGCTCGAAAGCGACTTGGATGTCGCCGAGCGAAACCACAGCCGACAAAGCGATCATCGAAATTGCCCGGCAGAGGAGATTGGAAGTGCTCATAGGCTTCGTGCGTAACAGTTGAACTGCAACCCTATCAATCCCGTCCGGTGCGGGGAACGCAAAAAGCTACTTTCCGCAGCAGTGTTTGTACTTCTTGCCGCTGCCGCAGGGGCACGGGTCGTTGCGGCCCACCTTCGGACCCGTGCGCACGGGCTTGGCCTTCTCGACTGCGGCGGCGGCTTCGCTCACGACGTCACTGGGTTTGGGTTGGCCACCAGTACTGCCGGTGGCCGTGGTGCCGCCGCCGAAGGCGCTGCTGGATTGGTGAAGCGTCTGCTGGGGCAGGTTTCGCAGGAAATTCTCGAAGGCCATCAGGCTGGAGGCGCTGCGGAAGATGTTGTGGCAGATCTCGGTTTTGATGTTGACCATCAACTCGTCGAAAATTTTGTAGGCCTCGGCCTTGTATTCGATGAGCGGGTCGCGCTGGCCGTAACCGCGCAGGCCGATGCTGTAGCGGAGGCTGTCCATCTCGTAGAGGTGCTCCTGCCACAACTTGTCAATCGCGCTCAGAATCGTGAACCGTTCCACCGTCGTCAGTTTCTCGGGCTCCTCGTTCTTGATCTTCAGTTCATAGAGGGCGCGGATCTTGTCCGAGATGAAACTGCAGACCGCGAATTGCGCCGGACTGAGATGCTCGTAGATCGAGCCTTCGACCGGCTTTTCCGTGGCGGACTCGGCGCACTTCACGATTTCGCTCTCGGGCAGACCCAGGGGGAAGTTCAGGTTCACCCAATCCGCCAACTGCCGCACCTGCCATTGCTCGGCGTCATACTCGGGCTTGGTGAATTGCTCGACCTTGGAAATCACCACCTCCTCCATGATGTCCATCAGGCGGTCGCGCACGTCGTCGGAATGGATGATCTCGTTGCGGAAGCCGTAGATGACTTCGCGCTGCTTGTTCATCACGTCGTCGTATTCGAGCGTGCGTTTGCGGATCTGGAAGTTGTGCTGCTCGACGCGCTTCTGCGCCTGGCCGATGGAGCGGTTCAAGAGCGGATGCTCCAATTCCTGCCCTTCCTCCAAGCCCATCTTCTCCATGTATTTGACGATGCGGTCGGAGCCGAACAGGCGCATCAGGTCGTCTTCCAGCGCGATGAAGAAATGCGAGGAGCCGGGATCGCCCTGGCGCGCGCAGCGTCCGCGCAACTGCCGGTCAATGCGGCGAGCCTCGTGTCGCTCGGTGGCCAGCACGTGCAAGCCGCCGAGTTCGGCGATGCCGGGGCCGAGTTTGATGTCCGTGCCGCGGCCCGCCATGTTGGTGGCGATGGTGATGGCCCCGCGCTGGCCGGCGCGCGCCACAATCTCGGCCTCCTGCTGGTGATACTTCGCATTGAGCACCGAGTGAACCAGCTTCTCGCGCTGCAACATGCGGGAAAGTTGTTCGCTGACCTCGACGGAGATCGTGCCCACGAGAATCGGGCGCCCCTGGGCGTGGATGGTCTTGATTTCGTTGAGGACGGCGTTGAACTTTTCGCGCTTGGTTTTATAGACCGAATCGTTGGCGTCCTTGCGGGCGATGGGACGATTGGTGGGAATGACCAGCACGCCGAGCTTGTAGATGTCCAGGAATTCCGACGCTTCGGTTTCGGCGGTGCCGGTCATGCCCGCCAGTTTATGGTAGAGGCGGAAATAGTTCTGGATGGTAATCGTGGCGAGGGTCTGGGTTTCGCGTTCGATTTCGACCGCTTCCTTCGCTTCAACGGCTTGGTGCAAGCCGTCGCTCCAGCGGCGGCCGGTCATCAGGCGGCCCGTGTGCTGGTCCACGATGATGACTTTGTTGTCCTGCACGACGTATTCCACGTCCTTCTGGTAGAGGCTGTAGGCCTTGAGCAGTTGCGAGATGGCGTGGATTTTCTGGGCCTTGGTTTCGAACTCCTGCTGGAGCTTGGTCTTGGCCTCCATGCGTTGCCGCGCGTCCAGGTTGGGATTGGCGTCAATCTCGTGCAGGGCGGTTGTCAGATCCGGGAGCATGAAGGCTTCCGGATCCTTCGGGCTCATGAAGTTGCGGCCCTTTTCGGTGAGATCGGCCTCGTGGCTCTTCTCGTCAATGGCGAAGAATAACTCCTCCTTCTCGGCGTACAGCTCGACCTTCTTCTGGTCGGCGTGAAGGCGCAACTCCGCCTGGTTCATCAATTTGAGATTCTCCGGTTCCTCCAGCAGTTTCAACAAGCCCTCGGACTTGGGCTGCCCGGTCTTGATGCGGAAGAGCAACCGGCCGATTTGCTGCTCAAGCTCTTCGGGGTTCTCGGGATTCGCGCCGTCGGCGGGGCGGAGCTTTTTCAGCAGGGCCTCGGCTTCCGAGAGGAAACGGGCGCAGAGCCGCTCCTGCGCGCGCACGAGGGACTCGACCAGCGGTTTCCACTGGGCGTATTGCTCGTCGAAGGTGCGGACCGCCGGACCGCTGATGATGAGCGGCGTGCGCGCCTCATCAATGAGGATGGAATCCACCTCGTCCACAATGGCGTAAAAGTGGCCGCGCTGAACCTGCTCCTCCTTGCGGGCGGCCATGCCGTTGTCGCGGAGATAATCGAAACCGAACTCGGCGTTCGTGCCGTAGGTGATGTCGCAATTGTATTGCTCGCGGCGCACCGGCGGCGGCTGGTCATGGAGAATGCAACCCACCGTCAGGCCAAGGAACTTGTACACCGCGCCCATCCATTCGCTGTCGCGCGCGGCGAGGTAATCGTTCACGGTCACCACGTGAACGCCCCTTCCGGCCAGCGCGTTGAGATAGACCGGAAGAGTGGCAACCAGGGTCTTGCCCTCGCCGGTGGCCATTTCGGCGATCTTGCCCGAGTGCAAGGCCATGCCGCCGATCAGTTGCACATCGAAGGGAATCATCTCCCAGAGCAGCGGATGGCCGCGCACCACGACCTCGGTCTTGCGGTCCGTGAGTCGCCGACAGGTGTTCTTCACCACGGCGAAGGCCTCGGGCATGATCTCATCCAGCGCGCGGGCCAGCTCGGCCTTGTCTTCGATCTGCGAGAGCCGCGCCTTCCAATCGGCGGTTTTCTTGCGCAGATCGTCGTCGCTGAGCGACTGCAGTCCCGCTTCAATCTCGTTGATCTTCGCGACCAGCGGGCGGAGCCTCCTGACTTCGCGGTCGTTTTTTGACCCGAAGATTTTTTTGAAAAGCGTTACAAAAAATCCAAGCATGATGGCGCCCTGAAAACGGGCGCGGGGAACGTAAGGGAATGGGGGCGGAGGGTCAATTTATTACCGTCGCGAGTAGTTGTTTCCTAAATTCTTACCGACTTTGGAGCGCGGCGTTTACGCCGCTTCATCATCGGCTCTTGAAATCGGTGTCGAAGCGGCCTGATACCGTTCCCAACGTTGTTCACGAGGGCGCGGAGCGACGCCCGGGGAAGCGGGAGCGCAGCGGCCTTGTGAACAACTTGGCCGCCGGGCAAATTCAACCCGGCAGTCGCCGCTTTGCCCCGTCGCTTCACAGTCGTAGCGGCCTAGCCCCCGCAAGGGCCCGCCTGAGATCACCGGTGGCGGCGGGTGCGTCCGGGCCAACCTCTGAGAGAACCGCACCCCGCGAGGGTCCCCGTATCAGGTCGAGGCCGTCCCCGGCACGCGGCCAAGCGTCTGCCGCAACGAAAGGACAACCGATGAAACGCTGGACTGAACTGACGCATTACGCCGGCCTGGATTGGGCCGGAGATCATCACGACGTGGCCGTCGTGGATCAACAAGGCCAGGTCGTGGCCGAATTCCGCTTCGCGCACAGCGCCGCGGGCTGGGCGGAGTTTCGTAAGAAGATGGCGGACTACCCCGCCTGGGGCATCGCCCTGGAGACGCGCAGCGGCGCCGCGGTGGAGGAGTTGTTGCAGAGCGAAGGCACCGTGTTTCCGGTGCAGCCCAAGGCGGCGGCCCGTTACCGCGAGCGCAAGGCCCCCAGCGGCGTGAAGGACGATCAACTCGACGCCTGGGCGCTGG
>WYBW01000084.1 GCA_011525685.1 Verrucomicrobiia bacterium | reverse complement strand
GTCGCGAGTTTGCGGTTCTGGTTGTTCGTGAGGGCGGGGGTGCTGAGTCATCCTGGCGGCAAGACGACGATCAAGCTGGCCGTGCCGCCCCGGGAACGGGATGGGTGGCGGCGGTTATGGGAGAAGATTTTGAGCCCGATTCCCAACTGCCATGCAGTAGAAAATCGCCCGGTGTTCACCGGCTAGATCCATGGGAAAATCAACTTCTACTGCATCGTTCCGGATTAACTGACCCCTTTACCCCTTTATGACCCCATTACGTATTCGTGGACATGGCGGTTTCTCCTTCTCAGGTTCTCCGCCCCTTGTCCACCGTTTCGGGGGAACTTCACAACGACCACGCCACCGCCCGTGCTGTTTTCATGGAGACCTCCCGAACAGTTTGTGCTGTGCCTCATCCATTGGGTTTGGTGAATAAAGCTGTTACGATGCCTGCGCTTTTCCCATGACCCCAAGGTTGTGTCCCTCCCTTTCCTGGCTCTTGTGCAATGGGGGTTGTTCAGGCGTTCAAGTCGCCCGCGAGGACTCGGGGAATTCTCTCCCGCGAGGGCAGTCTATCGCAGCAGCGCCGAGTTTCGCTTCAACCACCGCTCGGCCATTTCAAAGTCCGGGCAGACCTGTTTGACCTCGCCCCAGAACCGTTCGGAATGGTTCATCTCGCGCAGGTGACAGAGTTCGTGAAGGATGATGTAGTCGCCAACCCGCGGGGGCATCTGGATGAGCCGCCAGTTCAGGGACAGATGACCGCGCCGGGAGCACGAACCCCAACGCGTCCGCTGGTTGCGCACCGTGACGCGCGGCTCGGGAAAGTCGTGTGCAGCGGCAAGGCTTCGGACCCGGGGTGGAAATTCCCTGGACGCCAGATTCCAGAGATGCGTCTGGATGGCCGGACGCAAGTCATGCTCGAAGCCGGACGTCCGGATCCGCTCGCTGCCAAGGTGGATGAAGTTACTCGCTCCATCGGGGACGGGCACGATACTGGTCGGCACGCCGCGAAAAAGGATTTCAGTGCCGATCAACCAGGTCGTGGGCCGGCGTGGCACGGCAGCCTGGCGATGAAACTGCCTTTCCAGCCAGGCGCGATGCCTTTCCGCAAAGTGCCTGGCCTCGGTGGCCGAACCGCCGCGCGGAATCGTGACCCGGGCCGAACCGTCCGGACGCAACCGCAGCACATAACGCCTCGCCCGCGGATGGCGAATCAGCAGCAGGGGAATCAGACGTTCGCCGACGGAGAGCACCTGACTGGCGGCGCAGGTCCCGGCCGGGACCGGTTTGAACGCAAATTGCACCCGGCCAGTAAATGCTGACCGGGTGCAAGTGGCAAGTCGTCCCCGAAGGCGGCACCGGCGGTCCGGAGCCGCGTTCGACATCGGGTTGGATTTCAGCTCAAACTGCCGACCAGTTGCCGGCCGTTCTTCCAGCCATTGAGCAGCGAGGACACTTCGATGAGCTTGTTCTTGAGTTCCTGGACATGACGCGCGCTCTCCGCGGCGGAATGCCGGGCCTCTTCGCGCTCCCGCTCGGCGCGGGACAATTGCGCCTTGAGTGGCTCGATGGCCGCCCGCGCCATCTCCAGTTCGGTGGCCCATTGTTTCTCGGAGGCCTGATGGGACTCCGCCTGGACGACCAACTTGGCCACCAGGTCCTGTTCCCGTTGCCGGGCTTCGGCGAACTCGGCATCGCGGCGCCGCAATTCCTGCTCGCTCTGGGCCTGCAGGTCGGCGCGCAGATTGTCCACGCGGGCCTGCCATTGCTGGTCGCGCTGGCGGGCCTTGGACTGGAACAACTCCTCCCGTTGCTGCAATTCCGCCTGAAGGCGTGACTCCGCAGCGCGGGCGCCGGCCTCGGTGCTGCGCTGCCATTCCTGCTCGCGCTCGCGCAGATTCTCCTCCCACTGCGCCTTCAATTCCTCGAGGCGGGCGTCGAACTGGGATTGCAGTTCCTGCTCGCGCTGGCGGAGTTTCGCCTGCGACGTGTCGGCCCGGTGCTGGACCTCGTGACTCAGACGGGCTTCGGCGGCGCGAATGCGGGATTCGGTTTGCTGCGCCCATTCCTCTTCGCGGACGCGGAGGTCCGCCTCCCACTGATCCCGCAATTCGGCTTCACGGGCGGCGGCCTTGTTGGCCAATTCCTGTTCACGTTGCTTGAGCTTGGCGAGATGAGCCAGTTCCCTTTGTTGCAATTCCTCCCGCAGGCGGGATTCGGCCTCGCGCGCCTGGGTGTCGAGCAAGCGTTCAACTTCCAGTTTCTGCCGCCGCAACTCCTGGTCGGCCTGCGTCTGCACGTCGCGCAACCGGACCTCGGCCTGCGCTTTCAACTGCTGTTCCTGTTGCTTGAGCCGGATCTGCGCGGCTTCCTCCACCTGTTGGAATTCGTGTTTCCAGCGCGCGTCCACCTCGGCCGCGCGAGTTTCCAGTTGGCGCTCCAGTTCCGCCACGCGGCGGCGGGCGCTCTGATCGGTCTTGTTCCGTTCCTCGACCAGCCGGGCTTCGAAGGCGAGGGTCCGCTCCTGCTCGCGTTGCTTCAATTGACGGTCAAACTCCTCCTCGCGCTCACGCAGCGTTTTGGCGAACTCCAATTGCTGCAACTCCAGGCGGTGTTTCTCCTGGCGCGCGGCCTTCTCGAGTTCCCGGGCGGCGTCCTCCCGGGCCTGGGCCAGCTTGAGAGACAGGGTCTCGGTCTGCTGTTTCAACTGGGAAACCGCCTCATCGCGCGCGTTCACGGCTTCCTTCAAGTCATGCTCCAGTTTCGCGCAGTTCTCCACCACAGCCAGTTCGGCGTCGGCCACCTGGCGACGGGCCTGAGCGACCTGGGTTTTGCAGTCTTCGGTCACTTCCATCAACTTCCGGTGGTGTTCCTGGATCAGGGCGGCGCGTTCCGCCTCGGCGGCGTCGCGCTGATCATCCAGTTCCTGGCGCATTTGCGTGATGCGGTCAGACCACGCATTCTGGCGCATCTGAATCTGGCGTTCGATTTCCGACTTCTGCAGGTCGCGTAAGGTGTCCTTTTCCACCACCGTCCGGTTCAGCGAATCCGCCATGCCGGCCAGTTTGGCGACCCATTCTTCCTCCCGCTTCTTGAGTTGCTCCGCGTGTTCGGCTTCCTTCCTCCGCAACTCATCCTGGTGAGCCGTTTCGGTGGCGGCAATGAAATCGCGGGCGTCCTTGAGTTCCACCTCCCGTTCCGCCAGCGCCTTGTCCGCGGCAGCTTTGGCGGCGTCCAGCGCCCGGTTGCGAATGGCGACCTCGGCGGCGGCTTCCTTGGCCAGGCGCTCGGCGCGGAGAACCTTCAGCCGGCCGGCACGGGTGTAGAGCTCATGCATGCGACGACCGAAAAAGCCCAGGCGATGCGGCGGGCGCTGCTGTTCCGGCTGGTAGATCGTTGAGCAACCGATCTCGACCATCAACATTGGCAGAAACGCGACGAGGAAGGCGAGCACCGGATAAACCCAGATGCGCACCATGCTGATCTGGTCTGTCAAAATGTCGCCGCGCTCCTTGGCGGTGGCGGTGATGGACACCGGGCGCTCGCCCATCAACAAGCCACGCACGATTTCCACCGTGGTGGCGATCCGATGCACCTGGGTGTTTCGGATCGCGGCCTCCCGGGCCTCATAATATCCCTCGGCCTTCTTGCGGCAGGCGTCCATCTCGCCACGAATCCCATCCACCTTCTGAACGGCGGCCGCCAACTCCTGATCTATTTGCGCGCGCTCAGTCTTCCATTGTCCAGCCAACGCCGCGTTCGCGGCCAGCAACTCCTCGCGCTTCTTGTCAGTCTCATCACGCCTGGTGGTGGAGCGACGGTCAAATTCCTCGCGCAAACGGCGGGCATCGGCGGCCACCTGGGCCACGCTGTCGCGGCGCCGGGAGTTGACCGCGGCCAGTTCCGCTTCCTTGGCTTTGATTTGATCATCGAGTTCCGCGACTAGCGTGGGTTTGAGGACCTTGTTGGCGGCGCGCTCCGGCGGGACGCCCGGATGGACCGGCTCTTTCATCAACTGACGCCGGAGGAAGTTGGCGTTATCGTACTCCGCCTTGTCCTTGTCGTAAGCCGCCTTCTTGTTGGTGTACTCCGCCAGCTTCGTCTTGTATTCATTCTCGATGCGGGCTTCCTCGGCGTTCCATTCGGTGGCCCGGCCCACCTCGGTTTCCCGTCGGGCCCGCAAATCGGCGATGAGCTTCGCAAGTTGCGCGGTATCCGCATCCGCCTGTTTGATGATGGTGGCCTGGCGGGCTTCCACCTCGGACAACTCCTTTTTCTGATACTCGGTCAGGGTGATGGCGTCCTGGCGTGCCGTTTCGTTGTGCTTCAGCGCCTCTTCCAGATCGGTTTTGGCCTTGGCCTCGAGCGCGGCCAGTTCGGCCAGCTTCTTTTCACGGTCCACCTTCTTCGCTTCAATGGCCGCCAGTTCACCGTTGAGGTGGGTGATCTTGACCTCTTCCGCGGCCGCCTTTTCGAGCATCTGGGTCGCAGGGGTCATGGCGACGCCCATTTCATAGACCGCCATGTCCTTGACCAACTGGAACGTCAGCAGGCAGATCAGCGGCAGCCCCGCGAAGAGCATGAACCCCTTCTGCCAGCCGGTGCGAGAGGCCGTCCAAACCGCCAGCGGCAGCTTGAGCATCTCGACCGCCAGAATGGTCGCGCCAATCGGGCCGATGCCAAAAAAAGTCACGCCCATCCCCGACGGCACGCACACGGTTTTCTGATACTTGTAGCCTGTGGCCAGAATGACGACTTCAACCAAGCTCGCCATGACGAGCAAGGGCAGCGTCAAGTAGGCGATGCGCTTGCCATTCACCCGCTGCCAGGGTCGAACCTTTTGCTCGGTCGCGCCGGACGACGCGGGAGCATCCTGCGAATTCGTTGGGGAGGAATTTTTCATAGATGAACGTTGCGGGAATCGGAGATGGGCGGTGGACGATTCGGAGACGAGAGGGCTTTGGCTACGAGCCTTCTGGCGGATGGTCCAATCGCCCTCGTTGCATGTGATGCTTCTCCATTGCCGGGCACGTCGCGCAGCTTACGTGCCACTGCGCGGGGAGCTGTTGAGATTTGACCTGCGGATTGGAGGGCTGCAACACCTTGACAGATTCAAGCCGCGGTTCGCCGACTGCCCAAACTCACGATCCCCCCTCAAAGTGTCAAAAAGCCGGACGCAGAACGAATCACTCTTGGAACGGCTGCCCGCAAGCTGGGCAGCGGACCGAGGTCTTGAAGATATGCCTCTCGCTAATCCTCCGGCCGCTCGCCGCTGGGCGCCATCTTCACCAATTTGGGCATGAATTCACCCAGCACGGTCACCAGGTCATGCTGCGCGGCCATCACGTCGCGGATGTTCTTGTAGGCCATCGGCACCTCATCCAGGCCGGCGCTGATCAACGTCACGCCTTGCTGCTTGAGAAAGCGATTCACGTCCTTCCAGTTGAACTTCTCGTTCGCGGCCTTGCGGCTCATCGCCCGGCCGGCGCCGTGCGAAGCCGAATCAAGCGATTCCGCGTTCCCCTTTCCGCTCACCACAAACCCCGGCGTTGCCATCGAGCCAGGAATGATTCCCAACACGCCCCGGCCCGCCGGTGTCGCGCCTTTGCGATGCACAACCACCTCGCGCTCGACGCCGCCAATGACGTGCTTTTCCTTCCAAGCGAAGTTGTGATGATTTTCCAGATCGAGCAGCACCCGCGCGCCAAGGTGCCTGGCGATGTGATGGTGAATGCACCAGTGATTGGCCGCGGCGTAGCGCCCCATCAGTTCCATGGCACTCCAATACTCCTGGCCCTCCTCGGAATCGAGGGGCAACCAGGCGAGCCGGAGCAACTCGCTGGGCAAGGCCGAGCGACAGCGGCCGAAGGCCAGTTTGCTGTAATGATCGCACACCGCCGCGCCCGTGCCGCGGCTGCCGCTGTGCGACAACAGCGCCACGTAGGTGCCGGCCGGCAGTGCCGCAGGCATCTTTGCCGGCGATTGTCCCGAGAGCGTCCTCGCCGGCGCAATCTCCTCATGCGCGGTGAACAAGCCAAATTCCACGAAATGATTTCCGCTGCCGCTGGTGCCGAGTTGCGCCCAGGCGCGATCCTTGTTTTGCCGCGTCACCCCGCTCACCGACCAGTCCGCGTCCATCACCTCGTGCTCGCGCCGATGCTTGAAGGTCGCCCCCACGCCGAAGCGCGTTTCCGCCTCGATGGCGCGCGCGAGCCGGTCCTGCTTCTGCTCCAGATCCCGCACCGGAATGTCCAGCACCGTCATCTTCATGCGACAGGCGATGTCCACGCCGACGGCGTAGGGGATCACCGCGTTGTCCGTGGCCAGCACGCCGCCGATGGGCAGACCGTAACCGACGTGGGCATCCGGCATCAGCGCACCCGCCACTGACACCGGCAGCAGGCACGCTCTCTCCATCTGCATCACCGCCTCATGTTCCAGCCCTTCACCCCACTGCCGGTATTTCACCGGCTCGGCGCGCGGTGGCGGCGGGGCACTGAGCACCGCCTTCGCGAACTCTCCGCGCAACGGATCGCCCAGGAAGCCGGCCGGATCCGCCACAATCGCCTTCACTTCCTCCTCCAACCGCGACTTGTCGCCACCGCCGAGGATGAACCGGGAAACAAAGTCTGTCGCGCGCCGCGTGGCTTCACCCAGCGGAACACCGAGCCGGAGAAAATCTTTCGAGTTCATCTGCGCCGCCTGCAATGTGCTCCAACCCATGCGCCCGGCGCAAACAAACCTTGGCGAGCCCAGTTCGGCGGCCGGGGTTGTTGAACGCCAGCAACTTTATGGCGCAACCAGCGGCATCGCCCCGGCACCACGGTGGGTGCGATTGAGAGTTTTCGCGTGCCCGTCCTCGATGGGGCGTTTACGCTCCGCCCCGCATGTTGCATCTCGAACAACTGGCCGAACTGCTGGAGCGGAATCGCGAGGCCGCCCGCACCCAAGTGAGGGAATTTTCAATTGGCGGGAAGCCCTTCGCCTTCAACTCCCGCCCGGCGATCATGGGGGTGATCAACCTCTCCTCCGACTCCTGGTATCGCGAAAGCGTTTGTTTGACGGCCGAGGCGGCCATCCGGCGCGGGCAGGTGCTCGTCGCTCAGGGGGCGGAGATTGTGGACGTGGGGGCGGAATCCACGCTCGCCCACGCCGCGCGCCTCGACGATGCCGCCCAGACCAGCAAGCTGATCCCGGTCATCCAGGGGTTGCGCGCCGTGGGCGCGCTCGTTTCCGTGGAAACCTATCAACCCGCCGTCACGCGAGCCTGCCTGGAAGCCGGGGCGAACGTGTTGAATCTCACCGGCGCGGATCGCAGTGACGAGATGTATCGCCTGGTCGCGGAGCACGAGGCGGCGGTGATCATCTGCTACGTGCAGGGCGGCAATGTCCGCGAGGTGGGGGAATTTGATCTGCGCGCCGACCCCATTCCGATGATGCGGGATTATTTTGCCCGGCAGATCGAAATCGCCCAGCGCCAGGGCGTGAGCAGAGTCTTCATAGACCCGGGACTTGGTTTCTATTACCGCAACCTGCAGGACAGCGCCGTGCGCGTGCGGCATCAGATGAACGTTTTCCTGAACACGTTCCGATTGCGAGAGCTGGGGTTTCCGATCTGCCATGCGCTGCCCCACGCGTTCGAGTATTTCGGCGAGGAGGTGCGCTGCGCCGAGCCGTTCTTCGCCGTGCTCGCGGCACTGGGCAAGACGGACTTGTTCCGCACACACGAAGTGCCCCGCACCCGGGCCGTGCTGGAAACCCTGCAAGTATTCTGACCTCGGCCGCGCCGGCGCTCGCAGCCCTTCAACTCCGGCGACAAAGGAAAACGCCCTCCTCCCCCGAGGGCGCGATCCAATGGTCGCGCACCGCGAGGCCGTATCGGTGCAACCATTGCCGCACCAGTTCGGGCGTGTAGCGGTAAGAGAAGAACAGGCCGATGCTTTCGCCCGCGCGAAACTCGAAGCGTTCATCATCGAGTTTGATTGATCGCGAATTTGCGAAGTGAAAATTGCCCTCCACCCGCAGCAGCACCATGCCTGGCGGATGCTCCCGGATGCGGAAACGCAACTGGCCATCGGCGCGCTCGACCCCGAGGTCGGACAGGAAGGTCATCAACCAGTCGCGGGTCAGGGCGTTGTCGTACTGTGGGAGGATGCGCTCCACCCCCGCCGCGTAGTCGTCGCCCGGCGCCAGATTGGCGCTGAACAGAAGGGTGTCCTCCATGCGCACCAAACTGGCCAGCTTCGGCAGGATTTGCGCCGGCTCAAAATTGGGGATCATCCCAAAGAAAGTCATCACCCGCGGCATCGGCTCAGGATGGAGTTGGTCGAGCACCGCCGGCAGGTCCCCGGTCGTCAACAGATCACACACGAGCGGAAACACGTCCTGCTCCGGCAGCACGGTCAGGGCGGCGTCGCGGGCCACCAAGACCATCGCGGTGCTCACGTCGCACGGCACGTAGCTGACCTGCCGGCGGTGCTCGGCCAACTGCCGGAGCAGCCGCGCGTCTTTCTGACCTCCGCCGCAGCCCAGCCCCACAAGCAGAGTCGTCGGACCGGCAAGTTGCGCTACCGTCGCGGCGAACGCGGCGTCGTAGCTGTCGCCGCAGCGGGGATCATTACGCGAAGGTGAATAAGCCCGATGCAGCGCCAGCCATTTTTGCGTTTGTTTGAGGCTGTCATAGTGAAATTTGTGATTCACCTGCCGGTGGCGCAGTGACTCGAGCAAGTCCCGCCGCACCGCGTCCGGAAACTGGCTGGCGTGGATGAGCACCTTCGCAATCGAGGACATGGTCAGGTCAATCGGTCGGTTGGTCGGCGAGGCATCTTCGTCACGACGGCGCGAAGATGTGATAGAGGAGCACGTAGATCATCACGCCCGTGACGGACACGTACATCCACAACGGCCAAGTCCACCGGGCGACTTTCTTGTGGCGTTCGAAGTCCCCCTTTAGCGCGCGAAAGAGGGTGAGCAACACCAGCGGCAGAATCGCGATGGCCGCCACCAGATGCGTGAACAAAATGACCAGATAGATCGGGCGAAACCAGTGCTCGGGAAACTTGGTGTGAGCGACGCCCGTCGTGCGCCGCATCCACTCGTGATAGGTGAGGTAACAGGCCAGGAACAACAGCGACGTGCCACAGGCCGCGAGCATGCAATTGCGGTGCGCCGTCCGATTGCCCGCCTTGATGAACCGGAAGCCCAGCACCAGCAACACCGCGCTCAGGCTGTTGAGACAGGCGTTGACCGCGGGCAGGTCCGAGAAACTCATCGCTTGCGTTCCAATTGACGGACCATTTCGAGCACTTTACTGCGCTCCAGTGCCGGATCCACCCCCTCGCCCTCGGTTTCAAAAATACCACGCAACCGGCCCTGCTGATCCACCACGACCAGGATGGTGCTGTGGATGAACAGGTCGGCAGGGTCTTGCCGCTCCTCTGCTTTCTTCTCGATTGCGGTCAACTTCAGGCTGTCAATGGCCAGCGCGGCAATCTCCTTCTTCGAGCCGGTCAAAAACATCCAACGGTTGAAGTCCGCCTCGAAACGCTCCCCGTAAGCCTTGAGCACCTGGGGCGTGTCGTAATCGGGATCGGTCGTCAGGGTGACCAGTCTCGCGCCGCTGCCGGCGGGCAGCGCGTCTTGAATCAGCTTCATCTGCCGGGTCATGCGGGGACACGGTCCGGCGCAGCGCGTGAAAATGATGTCCCCCACACACACCCGCCCGCGCAAGTCCGCCAGCGTCACCGGCTGGCCGTGCTGATTGGTCAAGGTGAAGTCCGCCACCTGACCATAGACCGGCGGCATGCCGGGATTCTCCGTCTGGGGCTGAAACTTGGACAACACATACGTGACTCCCAAAATCACGAGGAGCAAACCCACCCCCACCCAGAGGGTGCGGGACATTCTTGCCGGGGTGCTATCCATAGGTCAGGCTCTTACGCTCGTGCCACGGTGAAGATAGCGCGGGAAAAAGTCGCGGCAAGGCGGAACTCCTCAAGGCCGCAGGGCGCATGACCGCATGGGAAAAAGCGATTAATAAAAAATGAAGGATTGCAGGGAAGGGCGTCCTGGAATTCACTAGGGGAACGTTTGTGCCATGCCCGAAATTGATTTCATCTCGGCGATCCACAAGAAGACCAAGCGCGATTATCTCGCGCGGGTGAACGAATTCCCCAAGGCCGAGGCCGCCAAGCTGGCCAAGCAATGGGGGAAGGACTATTGGGACGGCGACCGCAAGGTGGGTTACGGCGGCATGCGCTATGACGGTCGCTGGCGCGTGGTGGCGGAGGCGATGGCGAAACATTACGGCCTCAAGCCGGGCGACAAAATCCTCGACGTGGGTTGCGGCAAGGCGTTCCTGCTTTACGATTTCACCCAGGCCGTGCCCGGGGTGGAAGTGCGCGGACTGGACATTTCCGAATACGCCATTGCCAATGCCAAGGAGGAAGTCCGTCCATTTCTGCAGGCGGGTCATGCGAACTCGCTCCCCTTTCCGGATGCCAGCTTTGATCTGGTCATCTCCATCAACACCCTGCACAACCTGTACTGCTACGATTTGGAAAAGGCGCTGAAGGAGATTCAACGCGTGGGGCGCAAGCATCGTTACCTCTGCGTCGAGTCCTATCGCAACGAGGAGGAGAAGGTGAATCTGCTGTACTGGCAGCTCACCTGCGAGGGATTCTACACGCCGGCGGAATGGCAATGGTGGTTCCAACTCTGTGGTTACACGGGCGACTGGTCATTCATTTACTTTGAGTAAACTCGACAACTGCATGACTGAAACCACCAAAGAGAAGCAGTACCAGTTTCTGCTGGAACGGGAAAAACACCTGGCCAACCTGGGCCTGATGAGCAGTCAGGTCTGGCAGGACGACCCGCGGCGGCTGCTCTTCGTCCTGGCCCGCTACAAGTTCGTGGCGAAAATGTTCTCCGGGATGAACAAGGTTCTGGAGGTGGGCTGCGCCGATGCCTTTGGCACACGCATTGTCCGCCAAGAAGTGAAAGAAATAGTCGCGACCGATTTTGATCCGGTCTTCATTGGTCGCAATCAGGCTCAAGCCGACCCTGACCCCCGATGGCATATCTCCTTCAAGGTGCATGACATGTATGCGGGGCCGCTGAAAGAGGATTTCGACGGCGTGTACGCGGTGGATGTCATCGAGCACATTCCGGCGGCGCAGGAACGGCAATTCGTCGGCAACATGGCCAGTTCCCTCAACCCACGCGGAGTCTGTTTGGTGGGGACGCCGTCGCTGCAATCGCAACAGTATGCTTCCCCGCCCAGCAAAGCGGGTCATGTCAACTGCAAGGACGCTCCCGGGCTGCGTCTGCTCATGTCGCAGTTCTTCCACAACGTGTTCATCTTTTCGATGAACGACGAGGTGGTGCATACCGGTTTCCACCCGATGGCGCATTATCTGTGGGCGCTCTGTTGTCACCGCAAGTCTTCGTGAAGGGACCGCTTCTGATTGTCGGGACGGAGGGCCTGCTGGGCGGCACTTTGCTTAAGCTGGGCCGGGAGCGCGGATGGAATGTCGCCGGCACGATGATCGAGCCGGACGGCAGGACGCCGCAAATCCGTCAACTAAATCTGTCCGAGGCACTCGAAGACTGGTCGCCCCCCTCGGAATGCCGGGCGGCCATTCTGTGCGCCGCGATCACGAGCCTGGAGGCCTGCCGCCGGGATCCAGCCGGCACACGACACATCAACGTCACCCAAACCTTGCGCCTGACGGAAAAGCTGCTCGCCGCCGGCATGTTTGTCGTTTTCATCTCCTCCAACTTGGTATTCGATGGATCGCGACCGTTGCGACGCGCAGAGGAGGCCACTTGTCCCGTGACGGAATACGGCCGGCAAAAAGCCGCGGTGGAAGCGGCGTACGCGGCGTTCGGTAACCGGATCGCCATCGTACGGCTGACGAAAGTCGCGAGTCCTCGTTGGGCTTTGGTGCAAGGCTGGCTCCGAGCGGTGCGTTCCGGGCAACCGGTCGAGGCGTTCGGCGATTTTGTCTGCGCACCGATTCCGCTCGGCATGACAGCGGATGGATTGTTGAAGGTCGCGGCGGAGGAGCGCTCGGGCCTCTGGCAGTTCTCGGCCGATTCGGATGTTTCCTACGCCGACATCGCCCGGCATGTTGTGCGGCGCATGAAGGGCGATGAATCCTTGTTGCGAGTCGTCTCCAGCCAGGGCGCGGGCCTGGAACACTCGCCGGCTCACACGACCTTGGATGCCAGCCGTGCCCGTCGTGAACTGGGGTTGGTTTTCCCTGAGCCTTTGCGCGTGATTGAAGATACGTTTTCGCTGTGAGCAAAACTTCCCCGATCATCACCACCGCCTGCCACGTCTGCGGCTCGACCGAGCTGGAGCGGGCGGCAGCCTACGCCGCCTTGCATCGCGTCACTTCCGACTGCAAACCCTGGCCGCCGGGCGGGCAGTTGGCACGCTGCCGGGCGTGCGGATTTATCCAGACGCCCATAACGCCGCAGTGGCAGGCGGAAGCCGACCAGATTTACGCCGGTTACACGATCTATCATCAGAGCGGCGGGGCGGAACAGAGTGTTTTTCACGAGCGCAGCGGCGCCGGCCAGCCACGGTCCGCACAGCTCATCCAGGCAATGCGCGACGCGTGCGCGCTGCCAAGCCGGGGAAGATTGCTGGACATCGGTTGCGGCAACGGCTCGTTTCTTTCGGCGTGGAGCCGACTGGTTCCGGGCTGGACTCTGTGCGGCACGGAAGTCAGCGATAAATACAAGGTGCAGATCGAAAAGATCCCCGGGGTTGAACGGCTGTTCACCGGTGACATCGCCGAAATTCCCGGGAACTTCGACGTGATTTCGTTGATCCACGTGCTGGAACACATTCCATTCCCGGTGGCTTTTCTCAAGCGGCTGCGAGAAAAGCTGAAGCCGGACGGACTGTTGTTTATCGAAGTGCCGGACTGCCAGCAAAACTGCTTCATGCTGCTGGTGGCGGATCACTGCTCGCACTTCTCGCCCGGACTGCTGGCAGGGGTGGTGCGGGCCGCCGGGTTCGATGTGCGGCACACCACCAATCAGTGGGTGGCCAAGGAGGTCAGCGTGGTGGGCAGGCCGCTTCCTGGCGAAAACGAAGCCCGCGCGGCAACTCTTCCTCAATCCGATTCGCTGCAAGTGTTCAACGGCTGGCAGCAGTTGCGGCAAATCTTGGCGAAGGTCGAACCTTTGGCCAAAGAGCCGAGTTTCGGCTTGTTCGGCACGGCCATCGCCGCCACCTGGCTGGATGCGCAACTGAATCGGGCGGCGCGATTCTTTGTGGACGAGGACGTGAATCGCATCGGCAAAACTCATCTGGACCGGCCCATCGTGTCGCCGGCGGACGTGCCCAAAGGGGCGACCATCTTTGTGGCCCTGCCGCAACCCCTGGCCGGGAATGTCGCGGAACGGCTGCGACAACTGGGCAAGGGATTGCGCGTGGAGTTGCCATGAGAAGCGCTGTGTTCCTGGACCGCGACGGGGTGTTGGTGGAGGACGTGGACTTGCTCACGCGTACCGATCAATTGCGGGTCCTGGCTGGCGTGCCCGCTTCCCTGATCGCCCTGCGCGAGGCCGGGTTCGCTTTGGTCGTGGTCAGCAATCAGCCCGTCGTCGCGCGCGGGTTGGTTACGGAAGCCGAAATGGAAACGATTCATGTCGAACTGGGCGGACTCATCCGCGCCGCCGGTGGACCCGATTTCGACCAAGTGTATTTTTGCCCGCATCATCCGAACGCTACGCTGCCGGCATATCGGGTGGACTGCGATTGCCGCAAGCCGAAGCCGGGGATGTTGCTGCGCGCGGCGCGAGAGTTGAGTCTCGATCTGCGGACCAGTTTCATGGTGGGTGACCGGATCACCGACATCATCGCCGGGGCGCGCGCCGGTTGCCGCACCGTATTGGTTCAAACCGGCAAGCACCTGGCCAGGCCGATTGAAACCAACGAGCCGCTGGACGCAACAATTCGACCCGACCATACCTGCGCCGATTTGCCGGCAGCGGTTGGGTGGATTTTGAACCAATGAAGAATCTGGAATGCAGAATGGTGAACGAAACGTCCGACGAAGTGGGATGTAGTTCTGTCTTCCACCCTTTGCCTTCTGCCTTTCTCCCATGAAGGCCATGCTCCTTTGCGCCGGTTACGGCACTCGACTGGGCGAGCTGACTCGGGAAATCCCCAAGCCCATGCTGCCGCTCAACGACCATCCGATGCTGGCCTACCTGATTGCGCATCTCAACCGGCAGGGCTTCGATGAAATTGCCATCAACCTGCATTTCAAGCCGGAGTTGATCCAGAATTACTTCGGCGACGGCTCGCGCTTCGGCGTGAAATTAGCTTATTCCCACGAGCCCGTGCTGCTGGGCACAGCCGGCGGGGTGAAGAACTTGGAGCGGTTTTTACGCAACGAGCCGGCATTTCTCGTGCAGTACGGCGACATCCTGACAGATCAGGATTTCACGGCGATGCTGCGGTTTCATCGCGAACGAAACGCCCTGATCACGCTGCTGGTGCATCAAAGAGCAAGGTCGAACAGTGTGGTGGCGCTCGATGCCGAACAGTGCATCACCAGCTTTGTGGAACGACCCACCGAAGAGGCCCGACAGGGGCAAACTTCGCCCTGGGTAAACTCCGGAATTTGCGTCTGCGCACCGGAAGTGTTGGAGCACATTCCATCAAACACCGCCTGTGACCTGCCGCGGGATGTTTTTCCAAGACTTGTCCGCACGGGCCGGCTGTTTGGCTTTCCGTTGTCCGGCTATCGGGTCGCGGTGGATTCGCCGGAGCGGCTGGCCGAAGCGCGGGCGGCGCTGGTGGAGGGGCGTTGTCACATTTCGCTTTCCGGGTGATTCAGCCTGTTTTACAAGAGCCGCCGATGAATTTGCCGACGCTCTCGGTCATTGTCCCGAACTACAATCACGCAAAGTATCTGCCTCGCTGTCTGAACGCGTTGTTGGGGCAATCGGTGCAGCCGCAAGAGATCATCGTGGTGGATGATGCTTCGACCGACCACAGCGTGGAGGTCATTCAAGAGTTCGCCCGCCGGCACCTCAATGTCAGGCTGCTCCGGAACGACCGGAATCGGGGGGTCATGGAAACCACGAATCGCGGGATTGATGAGGCTGGCGGTGAATTCGTTTTCCTGCAGGCGGCGGACGACGAGACGCTGCCGGGCTTCTTCGAGAAATCGCTCCGGTTGCTGGCGCAGCACCCGCAAGCGGGGCTGTCCTGCACCATCGGCGACTGGCGCGAGGAGCGCGCGGACGGCACTTTGCAATGGCACATGGGCGTGGGCATGACCGACCGTCCGGCTTACCTTGCTCCGCAGGAGGTCATGCGATTGGAACAGCGGGGACGGCTGTTCATTCCCGGTCACACGGCCATTTACCGGCGCGAGGCGCTCATCAAGGTGGGCAAGCTCATTTCCGAATTGAGTCTCTACAGCGACTGGTATGCGACCACGGTGCTGGCGCTTCGACACGGCGTCTGTGTGGTGCCCGAACCGCTGGCCGTGTTCCATGTGGGCGAAGCCACGTTCTTTCGGAAAAGCCGCAAGAACCCCGCGATCAACGACCCGGCGATTGAACATGCCTTGAGGTTGCTAACCGGCCCGGAGTGTTCAGACGTCGTCGGACGGTTCACCGAAGCCGGCTCACTCTACGTCTGCGGGTGGGCGGGCTATCGGGTGTTGCGCCGGCACGCGGAGTTCCGGCGGTTTTGCACCCCGCTTTATCTGCGCAAGATGCTCTGGCAGACAACGCGGGTCTGGCTCAAGAACCGGGCGCCGGCATCTCTGGTAAACTGGTACGCTGGGGTGGCCGGCTATCGAGTGAAGGCCGCCGGCGGACCCACCACGCCGGCTGCCACCTGACTAATCGGTCCAAGCGCCGAGAACTGGCCCGACGCCTTTGCTACTCGCGGCGCAACCGATAAAAACTGGCTCCCTCGCCCACCGGTTGGGTGAGCGAGATCAGGCCATCACCCGCCGTCGCCGCCGCCTCGACGTTCGTCCAGTTGAGCGAAGAGTCTGGGCCACTCGGCTATACCAACTCTTACCGCACCGCAATTGTCCGCGTCCGAGGCGGCGTGCAGTCAGGCTCGCTTTGAGAGGCGCGTGAATGATCTCCGGTTACGAAACGAGAATGTGCGATTAAAGCGGGAGAACCTTAGCGCATCCAACACACGAGCCAGGCGGGGAGTCGTTGCCAGCATGGCGTTTTTGAGCCGTTCAACTGTTTGACTGCCCAAAGGCAGTCCCTGTCCTCGTTTCCCATCGCTTTTCGTCCAAGCAGCAGCGTAGTCGCTCTGCTGGGGTGTCATTTGGAAGAGCGGTTTGATTTCCACGCGCCGAGCCCAAACCGTCAGGATCACCGGCGCCGCGTTGATGAGTGTGACGCGAGCACGAATGGTTTCAGGGTCTCTGATCGCATACCATCTTCTGCGCGGTGATTGTTCAATGGCCATACAGTGTTCGACTTGGAAGCCGTTCTGAGGAGACAGCACCCGAAAGAAGAGCTCGGGGCTGAATTGATAGAAACCATGGCCGAAGTAGTTGTTAGCCGGGGTCTGCGTGAAGAAGCAACCTCCGAGCTTGACCATTTCCATGCAGTTGCGGATGGCCACGGGGAAATTAAAAACGTGTTCAAGAGTGCCAATGTCACAGACCGCATCGTAATTCTCTTTCCAACCAGGCGGGATGGGTTGGTTCATGTCGTGAACGTGGCTTGCCCCCTCAAATGAGCTGGCGTCCACAGTGTGAAGTGTCTTGACCCCAAGCATGTCCCAAAAGGGCTCCGAGAAATCAGGGTAGGTTTGCCTGAACAGCGTGGGAAAATCGGCTGGTGAAAGGCCATACTCCCTGAGCAGCAAGCGAGTTTCGCTGTTGCTCACGTAATAGTGCTGACGCCCCAGCGTGGCACAGCGATCGAAGCAGACTTTGTCCCGCCGACGGGCGAGCAGAAATCTCGCGGTATCAATGTCAATTCCCATGCAGATCCAAAGCGCTGCCGCTCGGGCGATACTTCGGCAACGCAGTCGCGCGAGGTTAGAGAACTCCCATGGCTTGTAAAGGTGTTCCACAACCCGTGGGCAGCTTTCCGAGCGCGGTGGATTCATGGTCGGTTTGTGACGTTGCCGGTTTTTGTCTGGCATCGGGAGGTCTCATAACTACCATGCGTCCCGCGCAAGAACTGTAAACATGCCCGCCCGATGAGCCACAAGAGCAGTGCCCAGAATTTAACCCGTCCCCGGGTGCCCGGCGGGTTTTGGCTGTTTCTGATGCTGCTCTGCGGCGTGCTGGCGGTCTTGTTCTGGCGCAGCTTTCATCCAGCCTGGGTTCAATTTGCCAATGACGGTCCCTTCGGAGCGATGATGTCGGAACGCCTGCGTCTGCCGGCCGCGTTCGGGGGAACCTGGGGCGAACTGAACGGCTATGGAATTCGTGAACCCGGGGCCATGCCCAACGTCACCTTCTTCCTGTTGTGGTTGCTGGGGCCGTTGGGGTTCGCAAAGTTTTATCCGCCGTTGACTTTGTTGATTCTGGGCGCGTGCGCCTGGTTCTGTTTCCGCCAACTCGGTCTCGGTTCGGCGGCGGCGGTGCTTGGGGGATTGGCGGCGGCCTTGAGCCCCGATTTCTTCAACGTGGCCTGTTGGGGGGTTGGGCCGCAGGCGATTTGTTTCGGCATGAATTACCTGGCGCTGGGGGTGGTGGCCAGCCCACAGCCCTTGCGTCCGTGGGTGCGCCATCCCTTGGCGGGATTGGCCGTGGGGTTGGGGGTCATGGAAGGTTACGACATCGGCGCGATCTTCAGTATCGTCACCGCAATCTTGATCGTGGTCCGGGCCGGTTTGCAGGACCGCGTCCCGCTCGCTGGTCTGGCAAAAGGTGCCGCGCAAGTCGGCGTGGTGGCGGTGTTCGCGGCGTTCATGGCGGCGGCGGCTTTGTCGGGTTTGATTGCCACGCAGATCGAAGGGGTGGCGGGCATGTCCAAGGAGGAGCGGACCAAGGAAGAGCAATGGGCGTGGGCCACCCAACTCGGCAGCATGCCCAAACTGGAGACTTTGGGAGTCGTCGTGCCCGGCCTGTTCGGCTATCGCATGGACACGCCCGACGGTGGGGCCTATTGGGGACGGTCGGGCCGTCATCCGGCCTGGGACAGTTACTTTGCGTCCGGCAAACAAGGCCCGCCGCCCAACGCGGGGATTCGTTTCGGCGGTGCCGGGCCGTATGCGGGGATTCTGGTGCTCATGGTTTCACTTTGGGCGGTGGTTCAATCGTGCCGCAAGCAGGCCTCGCCTTTTACCGCGCCAGAACGAAGATTCATCTGGATTCTCTGTGCCGGGATTGTTGTGTGCCTGCTGCTCTCATTCGGGCGTCATGCACCGTTCTACAAAATCTTCTTTTCCCTGCCGTATGCGTCCACCATCCGGATTCCCGCGAAGTTTTATCACGTCGTCCAATGGCTGCTGTTGCTGGTGTTCGCCTTTGGCCTTCATGGCCTGAACCGGCTTTACCTGGATGCGGCCGTCGCGACTTCGCGCGGTCTGGCCGAGCAATGGAAATTCTTTTGGAGCCGCGGCGGTTCGTTCGAGCGCAAGTGGGTGGTCGGTTGCGCCTTGGCGGTGGGTGTGGCGGCCGTGGGTTGGTTGGTGTATGCGGGCTCGAGGGAAGGCCTGGTGGCATACTTGCAGGAGGTGCAGTTCGACGCGGCCACCGCCAAGGCGATTGCCGGATTCAGCATCCGTCAGGTGGGCTGGTTTGTGGTGCTCCTGGCCGTGGCCGCCGGCTTGTTCGCCGTTGTCTTGAGCGGTTACTTCGCCGGCAAGCGGGCGGTGATGGGAGTCGCGTTGCTCGGGGTGTTTCTGGTGGTGGACCTGGCGCGCGTGGGTTCGCACTGGATCAATCCTTACAACTGGAAGCAGCGTTATCTGGAAACCTCGGACAATGCGGTCTTCCAACTCCTGCGCGAGAAGCCCCACGAACATCGGGTTGCCATCTGGCCGTTTGGATTGCCCGGGCAATTCGCCATCATTCAGCAGGTTTACGGCACGGAATGGCTGCAACACCTCTTCCAGTATTACAACATCCAGTCGCTCGACATCATCCAAATGCCCCGGATGCCGCAGGACATCGCCGCTTTTGAAACCGCGCTGGCATACGACAACTCGCCCCAGAACCTGCATCGTATCGTGCGCCGCTGGGAACTGACCAACACCCGTTATCTGATCGGCCCGGCGGGGCTTTACGCGACCTTGAACAAGGAGTTGGACCCGCAACAGCGCTTTCGGCCACTGCTGCTGTTCGAGTTGTACCAAACGCGGGCGGGCGGACCGATTTTGACGCGCACGAACGCGACAGGGCCTTTTGCGGTGTTCGAGTTCACCGGCGCCCTGCCGCGCGCCAGGCTTTATGGCAACTGGCAACCCAGTCCGGACGACGAAACCACCCTGGCACAACTGGCCAGCAAGGAATTCGATCCCGCCCAAACCGTGCTCGTGGCCGAGCCTTTGCCCGCGCCCAAAGAGGGTGCGAGCCCTGCCGGCGGGACGGTGCAATACAAGAGCTATTCACCCAAACGGATTGAGTTGAGCACCCAGGCCGAGTCGCCGTCCGTGCTCTTGCTCAATGACAAACATGATCCGAATTGGAAGGTGTTCGTGGACGGCAAACCCGCGCCGCTGCTGCGCTGCAATTTCATCATGCGCGGAGTGTTCCTGGAGCCGGGACAACACACGGTGGAGTTTCGGTTTGAGCCGCCGTTGCAAGGGCTGAAAGTCAGCCTGGCTGCCATCGCGCTGGGCCTCGGATTGCTGGGCTTTGCCGCGCTTGACGGCAAGTGGCGGGCGGCGAAGTCAGCTTCCACGAGCGGCAAGCCGGCCTGATCGTCGCCACGTCGCAAAGGCGGGTGGACGTTTCCCGGCCTGACCGGCTCAGCAGCTCTTGCCATGACCCGCGTTGCGGCTCGGTCGTCCCGGCCAGCCAGAATAGTTCCCCGAGAATTGCGGATTCGCGAACTGCGTTGAGCAGTTTACTCCTTGGCGAACACGATGGGAGTGGTGTCGTTGGGGAGGGTGAAGCCGAAACGATTCACGGGCGGTCCACGCAAGGTGATCGCCACCCGCTTCACTTGGTAATCGTCCAGATAATAATTGCCTCGGTAAACCCCCTCTCGTTCGCCGCGCGCCAGTTCCAACAACTTGTCGCCGCGTTGCCAGGTGGGATTGCGCTTGCCAAGAACGAACGCGACGAACTCCCGTCCGGGCTTGGAACTGTCTTTCACCACCGCCACCCGGCTCTGCGTGGGATCACTTCCCTGCCAGATGCCCTCGATGGGATCCAAGCTGCCAGCATTGGTGGCATAATAGGCTTCCAGTTCGGCATCCGAAACCGTCACCGATTCCCAGACGTCCGTGAAGCGGATCAGGTTGGCCTCCACCCGATAATTCGAGCTTGTGAAACCCGGCGCTTCCACCGAGGTCAACTGCACCGCATCCGCGCCCTTCTGCCGGGCGTGTTGGCGGAGCGTCTTGAGGACGCCTTCGAGCGAACCTCCCATCACCGTGAGCGGCGTGTCGCCGATGCGCAGGCTGCCCAGCGTCTCGAAGGCCCGGGGGATTTTCATGCGCTCGGAGTAAACATAGATCGGGTAATCCGCCGGCTTGGCGGGCGCCGCCGCCGACTTGGCCTCATACTTCACGGTGGTGCAACCGGCCAGCGGCAGCACGGCCAAGAGGATCCACAGCGAGTGCTTCATCATGAATTTCAGCGGCCCACAGCTAACGGGAATTCAAGGCCCGGTCGAGAGAAAATCTCTCAGGCGTCCTGCGCTGGTCTGACTCGGTGACGGAAATTCGGTTCCGCCCTGGTCTTCGCCAGAGTGTCATTTCCGTCACTTGCCAAGCCAATTCCGGGCAGTTGGAGTTGACCCCCCGGCCATCTCTGGGATTGAAAACAAATACAGACCGCCAGCCGGTCGGCGGCTTCCTCGCGTGCGGAATTCCTCCATGCAACCCTGACCAGCCATAGGAGATGCTTTCGCGCCATGACCGTTTCCGACACTCTGTCGCCGCGATGTTTCGCGTCATCCTTCATCTGGACATGGATGCGTTTTACGCGTCGGTTGAACAGCGCGATGACCCGGCGTTGCGCGGTCAGCCGGTGATTGTCGGCTCGCCCCCGACGCAGCGCGGCGTGGTGTGCGCGGCCAGCTACGAAGCGCGCAAGTTTGGCGTGCGCTCGGCCATGCCCAGTGCCACCGCCGGACGGCTTTGTCCGAGCGGCATTTTTGTGCGACCACGGATGGACCGTTACCGGGAGGAATCCCGGGCGATCATGCGCATCGTCGCGGCGACCGGCGCGGTGATCGAACAGATGTCCATTGACGAAGCCTACGCCGATGTCTCCGCGCTTTGCCAGGGCCCGGACGCGGACGCCTCCCTGCTCCAAGCCATGCCGCTGGCGCGGAAGCTCAAGGAGCAGATTCGTGCGGAGCGGCAGTTGACGGCCACCATTGGCGTTGCCGCGAACAAGCTCCTGGCCAAGATCGCCAGTGATCATCAGAAACCGGACGGACTCACACTCATCGCGGAGCGGGACAAGGTGCAATTTCTGCGTCCGCTCCCGGTGCGAATACTTTTTGGAGTGGGCAAGGTCACCGAACAGGTGTTGCAACGGGCCGGTGTCCGCACGGTGGGCGACCTGCAGGACTACGCCGGCGACCTTCGGGCGCTGGTGGGTTCCTTTGGACCAAAACTCAAGCAGTTTGCCTTTGGCGAGGATGACCGGCCATTGGAACTGGGTGACGACATCAAGAGCATCAGCGGTGAGGAGACGTTCTTGAAGGACACCGACGACCGGAAGATACTGCGGGCCTGCTTGCGGGAGCAGGCAGCGGACATCGCCACCCGGCTCAAACGGCGAAGGCTGGGCGCGCACACGGTGCAGGTGAAGGTGCGCTATGGCGATTTCAAGACGCTCACCCGGCAGATTTCCGTCGAGGAACCCCTGACCGAAGCCAATGACATTTATCGCATGGGCTGCGTGCTGTTGAGTCGGGGGAAACTTGTGTCGCGTCCTTTGCGGCTGCTGGGGTTGGGTGTGAGCAACCTGCGCGAACCGGGCGCGCAGCAATTGCCGCTTTTCTAAGACGGCTTCCGCAAAGAACTGGCGCGCCCGCCGCGACTCGAACGCGGGACCCTCTGCTTAGAAGGCAGATGCTCTATCCAACTGAGCTACGGGCGCACTCAATTCCACATCAGCGTCTTGCCGAGCGACCGCACCGCGCAGAGGGCGGACAAGATCGGCAAGCAAACCAGCTCCCGCGTCTCATCCGACCATCCCCGGATCAGACGAGGAAGACCTTCCCGATGTTGCCGAGCTGGCGGCAACAAGAGCCGACACAAGTTTATTATGCTTGCGGCACGCTTTACGGCAAGCTCGTTCGCCGCCAACCCGCGGCGATCGGCGCATCCGAGTTCTTTGCTCCACCGGAGGGGTCAGCCCGGCCGCGTGGTCACGTGCCGCCAGTCTTGGTGGCAAAGGCCTGAGCCAAACTCGCCGAACCGATGCGGACGAACTCCCGCGCCGTGAGTCTGTCAATTTGCCCTGGGGGCACCCTTCTGGGCGGCGGGAGCGGGATTGGCCCGCGTGCCTTCCGGATCCTGTGCGAGGACTTTCAACTCCGTGCGCAGGCGCGTGAGTTCCGCGTGCAAAGTCTTCCGCGTCTCGGCGTAGGCCGGATCGTCATAGACATTTTTCAACTCGTGCGGGTCTTTCTCCCGATCCATGAGCGTCCAGTAATTCATGTCCGGCTCGTAGAAGTGGAACAGTTTGTAGCGGTCGGTGACGACGCCGTAATGCCGGCGCACACTGTGCACGGCAGGAAACTCGTAGTAGTGATAGTAGAAGCTCGTGCGCCAGTCGGCGGGTGTCTGGCCCGCGAGCACGGGACGCAAACTGCGGCCCTGCATGTCGGCGGGCACGGGCACGCCCGCGGCATCAAGAAAAGTCTCTGGCAGATCGAGAATGGAAACCATGGCCTTGCTGGTGGTTCCGGGCTGCGTCACACCGGGCCAACGCACGATCAACGGCGTGGTGAGCGATTCCTCATAAATCCAGCGTTTGTCGAACCAGCCGTGTTCGCCGAGATAAAAACCCTGGTCGGAAGAGAGAACGACCAGAGTGTTCTCGGCCAGGCCCTCGTCGTCGAGAAACTTCAGCAGCTTCCCGACGGCTTCGTCCACGGCCTTCACGGTTCCCAGATAATCATGCATGTAGCGCTGATAGCGCCAGCGGACGAGTTCCTTGCCGGTGAGATTGGCCTGGCGAAAGGCTTCGTTGCGTGGTTCGTAATAGGCGTCCCAGACCTGGCGCTGTTCGGCGTTGAGATACGGCGGCGCGGTTTCCTTCGAATCGGTCTTGGTAAAGGTCTTCTCCAGGGTCATGTCCTGCTCCTTCTCGGCGCGGCCACGGCCAGAGTAATCATCGAACAAGGTTTCCGGTTCGGGGAACTTCCGGTCGCCGTTCCACCCCAGGTGACGAAGGGCGGGCGCCCACTCCCGGTGCGGGGCCTTGTGTTGCGACATCAGCAGGAACGGTTTCGACTTGTCGCGGTTTTTCAACCACTCGATGGAGAAGTCCGAGATGAGGTCGGTGGTGTAGCCGGAGTGCTTGAGGCGCTCGCCGTTCTTGATCATTGGCGGGTTATAGTAGATTCCCTGCCCTGGGAGGATGTGCCAGTGGTCGAAGCCGGTGGGATCGCTGACCAGATGCCACTTTCCGATGACGGCGGTCTGGTAACCGGCCTTTTGCAGGAGTTTCGGGAAGGTCTGTTGCGAACCGTCAAAGCGGCTGCGATTGTCAATGAAACCGTTCAGGTGGCTGTATTTGCCGGTGAGAATAACCGCGCGACTCGGGCCGCAGATCGAGTTCGGTACCAGGCAACGGTCAAAGCGCATCCCATCACGCGCCAAGCGGTCCATGTGCGGCGTCTCGAGCAGCTTGAGCGGATGTTGATACGCGCTGATGGCCTGCACGGTGAGATCATCCGCAAAGATCAGGACGATGTTCGGTTTGCCCGCTTCCGTAGCCGCCGAAGCGCAAACCGTCTGGAGCACCATCAAGACTGGCAGGAGGAGTTTCGAGGTTTTCATTTGGGACGAGAGGTTGGGACGTTCACTGCTTTTTCTGTTTTGCCTTTGACGCAGGCGCTTCCTGGAGGGGACCGGCCATGGGCGGAGTCTCGAAAAACTTTCCGTTGTCCACCAGGCGCGGGTCTCCGGTGCGCTGGAGTTCGTCCATCAGGCGCTTCTCCAAGTCTGCGCGCGTCTTCGCGTATTTCGGATCGGCGGCGACGTTCTTTGCCTGATGCGGGTCGGCCTTGAGATCGTAAAGCTCTTCGCGCGGACGCTTACCATAGACCCAGTCGAAATGCGCCTTCCACTTCGGATCATTGCGCACGCCCACGAGCCAGGCCTTGGTTGGACCGGCGTCTTCATCAGGCAGGGAGACGCGCGTTTCCTCGGTGAGTTCCTCAACGCTTGGCGGATTCGCGTCGTCGAGCCGGTAGGGATCGCCCATTGGCCAGCGGTCGGGCCGGAAATTGATGATGTAAAGGAAATCGTGCGTGCGAATGGCGCGTTGGGGATAAGGTGAGAGATCCGCGCGGGCATTTTCCACATGCCGCTCGCGTCCGATGAAGACCGCGTCGCGGGCCGGATCAATCTGGCCGGATTGGGTCGAAGTGAGCAGCGGCACCAGACTCCGGCCGGTCATGACCTCGGGGATTTTTACGCCGCCGAGTTCGAGAAAAGTCGGCGCGAGATCCGGCAAGCTTACCAGATCGTCCACCACGCGCCCGCCCTTCGTGCCGGCGCCGCGGATGGCGAGCGGCACACTCGAACCGAAATCGTATAGGTTGCACTTGCCGTGCGGAAAACCGGGCGCTCCGTGATCGCCGCTGACGACGACGAGCGTGTTGTCCAGTTCGCCGATAGCTTCGAGCTTTTTCAGCAGCAGGCCCAGCGCGGCATCGAAGGATTGGATTTCCCCAAAGTAATCCGCGAGGTCTTCGCGCACTTCGGGCACGTCCGGCAGGAAAGGCGGCATTTTGCTTTTGAGCGAATCGGGATCAATTCCCCACAGCGCCTTGCCCGAGCCTTTGATCCATTTGCGATGCACCTGGGTCGGACCGAACCAATAACAGAACGGCTGGCCGGGTTTCCGGTCGGCGAGGAAGGAATCGAAGTTCGCGCCCACTTCATCGTAGAGCACCTGCTTGGCGGCGGCGAGGGACATGCCCTCGGCGACCATCCGGGTGACGTTCTGCGAGAACTGGTTGATCTTGCTGCCCGCTTTCTCGTAGGCGTACTGGCCGCCACCGTACGGAGCATCATTGGGCGTGCCCGGGCTCCACACCTTGTAAGTTTCGCCGATGTGATAACCCGCGTCGCGCAACAGCAACGGGTAGGCGGGAATCGAACTGTCCCACACCGCACCGCGCAAAATGGACCCGCGGCCCGTGCGCCAGAAATGCTGGCCGGAGAGCAGCGCGCTCCGACAAGGCGTGCAACTGGGCGCGGAGACAAACGCGCGCCGGAACAAAACGCCCTCGCGCGCCACGCGATCGAAATTCGGCGTCTGGAGCACGTCGTTGATGCCGCCCGGGCCATCGAGTTTGGCGTAGGCGCTGGCGTAACGGCCCCAATCGTCGGCAAAGGCGAACAGGATGTTCGGGCGCGAGGCAGCCGCCAGCACATCGGCGCAGAGTCCGGTGACAAGGAGGCCGAACAGGAAGACGAAGCGTTTGGGATTCATGGTATGCGACGTTGCCGCGCGGCCACGCTTTGTCAAGGTTGCCGTTTACCCGGCACTGGGAAACTTTTGGTCGCGTCATCCAGCACGAGAATCCAATCCAGTTGTTCTCCAAGCTGCGGCGGCGTGAAGGCGCGTTCGCCGGTATTCGGAAATTCCCCGATGGCTTCCGCCGTTCCGGTGCGCGGATTGAACCACCACGCCTTCACCTTCGCTCCCGTGATCTTGTCCATGCGCACCTTGAACGTCCGGCCCACCGGCGCATACACCATCGCGTAGCTGCCGCTCGTGTCGCGCGTGGCCACGAAACGATAACGTCCCGCGCCGGGCACGGACGTGGGCACACGATCGGTGACGATGATCGAGTCATCCGGCACGCGCGTCAGGAAGGGGCGCGAGAGGATGAGATTTTTTCCGTGCTGCATCTGCGTTGCGCCCGGCTGCTCAATCGCTTCGCGCCAGGGCATGAGCGGATTGTTGACCGGATTCTTTCCCGGCGACCACATCTGCCAGACGGAGTGATGGCCGTAAGTGTGACCGAACGCGCCGGTGAACAGATTCCAATAGAGCGGCCGGCGCACGTCGGCGGCGGTGGAGTGGCCAAGTTTGTTGGCGTCGAACGAAACCGGGTGATCCTCGTAGATCGGTTCGCCATCGAGCACGGGTTTGATCGGCGTGCGGTTGTAATCCTCGCGCGTCTTGTCATAACGACCGGTGAACTCGGCGACGTGGCCGTTCTGCCGCATGTTAAAACTCAACCACTCTTCGCCGTGAAAATACTGTGCGGAGCCGGAGCCACCGCTCGGATGCCACGTCATCAAGTGCGCGCCGCCGTCGCCCTTGCGTAAACCGCGTGCCATCGCCCGGGTGATTTCCTTGTGTGTATCGTTCTCCACGGGCCGGTCGCCGCCCAGGATCCAGATGATGCCCGCGCTCTGGTAACGTCGTCCCAACCATTCGCCGTAAACCTCGGCGTTCTGCGGCGTGAAAATCTCCGGACCAACGCCCCACTTCTTGTTCCACTTGTCACCCCACGTCGGTAACATCCCGACGTAAATGCCGCGCCGGTTCGCCTCCGTGACGATGAAATCCACATGATCCCAGTAATCGTTGTTCGGCCCGTCCTTCACATCCGGCTTGGTCGGATCATTGTTGAGCAGCGGCTTGTGGCCATAGGGATTGGGATCGTTCAGCCCATCCAGTTCCGCGAGCGCGACCGCTTGGATCACGGTGAAGCCGTGCCGCGCGCGATGATTGAGATAATGCACCGCGTCCTCACGATTGAGCCGATGGAACAGTTCCCAGGCGGTGTCCCCCAGCCAGAAAAAGGGCTGGCCGTCGGTCGTGACAAGAAATCGTTGGTTCTCGCTGACGCGCAAGGCTGGCATGGGTGCAGCGGCGGCCAGAGTAGTTATGAGGACAACCAGTGCCGCGCTGGATTGAATCATCGTTTTCATGGTTATCATGGGTTCAGTTATAGCCCCGCGCCCGCGCGCTGGTAAACCCGCACGTAATCCACGATGTAGCGTTGCGGGAAGATCGCGTCGTCCACACCCTTCTGCGCGCCCCAGGTGCCGCCGATGGCCAGGTTGAGAATCAAGTACTGCGGGGCATCGAACGGCCATGAATCCACCCCCGTTCCGTCGTTTTTGAGCGTGAAGTATTTCCGGTCGTCCACAAAGAACTCGAGCTTCTCCGGCGTCCACTCCACGGCGTAAACATGAAACTCCTTCTCCGCATCTGGCACGGACAGTCGCGCGCCGCGCCCGTTGCCGCGCGCGTGGTTGTAGCCGCGCGTATGCACGTTGGCGTGTACCACGCCCGGCTCGTGGCCGACGTATTCGAGGATGTCAATCTCGCCGCTGGCCGGCCAGCCCACCTGTCCCCGATTCGTGCCCAGCGTCCAGAAGGCCGGCCAGGTGCCGCGGCCCGAAGGGACTCTGGCCCGTGCTTCGATACGGCCATAAGTCCAGGCAGCGCGTCCCTGCGTGGTCAGGCTGGCCGAGGTGTAGTCGGCTTGTTCGCGCTGCTGCTGCCAGCGGCGCTCCGGCGCGTCGGGGCGAAAGCGCGCGTTCGGAAACTCCTCCTTGCGCGCCTCGATGATGAGCAAACCGCCCTCGACGCGCGCGTTCTCCAGACGGTTCGTCGTGTAATACTGGAGTTCGCGGTTGCGGACGAATCCCTCCTCGTAAGTCCACTTGGCCGGGTCGGGCAAACCGTCCCGTTCGAACTCATCCGACCAAACCAATTTCCATTCGCCACCCCAACTCGTCAGCGCCAGGCACGCGACGGCCGCCAGACTCCAGATGGTTTTCATAGATACCTTCCCAGTTGTTTTCCCGATCTGACCCGCACGACGGCAGAATGATGCGTCGGGACCGCTTTGCCAAGCAATTCAGACCATGTATGGCGTGTCGCGATGATGCCGTCGCGGGCGAAAGCACGTCGCCGACAGCGTTGACCGGCGGGTCGTGGATGGTTAGCGTGCGGTCATCGGAGTGAACCTGTATTTGCGTCTCTTTCTCGCCGCGCTCGTGGGACTGCTCGCGCTGGCCGGTTCGGCTCGTGGAGCAAAGGGTGCGCTTGCGCCGTTGCCGCCGGGTGTGCGGCCGGTATGGGACCTCTCCCGCTCCTGGCGGGAGACGACACCAACGCGCGAGCGGGTCTGTCTCAACGGCCTCTGGCGCTGGCAGCCCGCCACACCTGCCGCCGAGACCGTTCCCGCGCAGGGCTGGGGATTCTTCAAAGTGCCCGGAGCGTGGCCCGGCATCACCGATTACATGCAGAAGGATTCACAGACGGTCCATGCTCATCCGAGTTGGCAGGGCACGCGACTGCGGGAGGTGACGGCGGCCTGGTATGAGCGCGAAATCACGGTGCCCGAGACCTGGACCGGTCGGCACATCGCGGTGAGCGCCGAATACCTGAACTCGTTCGCCGCGGTGTTTGTGGATGGCCAGAAGGTTGGCGAACTGCATTTCCCGGCAGGCGAACTTGATCTCACCGCGGTCTTGCCGCCCGGCGGGCGACACCGGTTGTCTTTGCTGGTTGTGGCCCTGCCGCTCAAAGGAGTGATGCTTTCCTACTCGGACAGCGCCTCGGCTCGCGAGGTAAAAGGAAGCGTGGCGCGGCGCGGACTCTGTGGCGATGTCTTCCTCGTCAGCACGCCGAAGCAGTCGCGATTGACGCATGTGAAAGTGACAACCTCGGTGCGGCGTTGGGAAATCACACTTCAGGCGGCGTTGAAAGAACTTGAACCAACGAACACCTACCGGCTGGCCGCGCGGATCACCGACGGCGACCAGACCGCGAAGGAATTCCGCAGCCCGCCATTCCGAGCTGGCGATCTGGAGCGGGGCAAACATACCGTCACCGAATCCTGGCAGCCGGAAAAGTTGTGGGACATCCACACGCCGCAGCATCAATACGAGCTGCACCTGTCGCTGTTGGATGCCGACGGCGCTTTACTGGATGTGCTACCTCCGGTGCGATTTGGCTTCCGCGAGTTTTGGATCGAGGGCCGCGATTTCTTCCTGAACGGCACGCGGCTGTTCCTCTCGACCGTCCCCCTGGACAACGCCCAGGTCGGCGCGGCGGCCGCGACCTATTCCGCCGCGCGCGAAAGCCTCGAGCGCCTCCGCACCTTCGGCATCAACTTCGTGTACACGCACAACTACGACTGCCAGCCGGGAGCGCATCTGAGCTTCGCCGAGATTCTGCGGGCGGCGGACGACACCGGCATGTTGGTCGCGCTGACGCAGCCGCACTTCAGTCATTATGATTGGTCCGCGCCGGATGCCGAACGCACCAACGGCTACGCGCGGCACGCGGAGTTCTACGCGCGCGTGGCGGGCAATCATCCCTCGGTCGTGATGTATGCCACCAGTCACAACGCCACCGGTTACAACGAGGACATGAACCCGCGCTTGCTGGATGGTCGTTCCGCGCCGCGCGACAACTGGGCGGCGAACAACGTAAAGCGCGCTCTCCGCGCCGAGGCCATCATCCGGTCGCTCGACGCGAGCCGCATCATTTACCACCACGCCTCCGGCAATCTCGGCCCGATGCACCTGAGCAACTTCTATCCGAACTTCGTGCCCGTGCAGGAGATGTCCGACTGGTTCGAGCATTGGGCGACGAACGGGATCAAGCCGCTGTTCCTCTGCGAATACGGCGCCCCCTTCACCTGGGACTGGGCGATGTATCGCGGCTGGTATCAGGGCAAACGCGAGTTCGGCGGCGCGCCGGTGCCGTGGGAGTTCTGCCTGGCGGAATGGAACGCGCAGTTCTTTGGCGACCGCGCGTTCGCCATCAGCGACATGGAGAGGCGCAACCTGCGTTGGGAGGCGCGGCAGTTTCGTGAGGGGCGGGTCTGGCATCGCTGGGATTACCCGCATCAACTCGGCTCGACCGATTTTCCCGAACGCGAGCCGGTCTTTGCGCAGTACTTCGCCGAGAACTGGCGTGCCTTCCGCACTTGGGGACTTTCCGCAAACTCACCGTGGGAGCACCACATACTGTTCAAGCTGCGTCCCGGCATGAATCGCAACCGTCGCGAAGACCTGCCGGTGGATTGGGCGAATCTTCAGCGGCCCGGATTCAGCCCGGACTTTTTGGCGGAACGCTTCGAGCGGATGGACATGGCCTACGAACGCGCCGACTGGCTACCCACCGGCGGCGGCGAAGCCATCATGCGCAACAACCGTCCGCTGCTGGCCTGGGTCGCGGGCAAATCTGATCGCTTCACCAGCAAAGACCATCTGTTTCTGCCCGGCGAAACCGTCGAGAAGCAACTCATCGTGATCAACAACTCCCGCGTGACGGTTCGCGCCAACGCTTCGTGGACGCTACAACTGCCGCGGCCAGTTGCCGGACAGACAAATGTCATGATCGAGACCGGCCAGCAGTCGCGCATGCCCTTGCTGTTTGCGTTGCCAACCGACCTCGCGCCGGGTGAATACCGTCTCGCCGCAAAGGTCGAGTTCGACACGGGCGAGATGCAGACCGATGAGTTTGCCATTCACGTCCTGCCGGCGATTGTTCCGCCCAAGGTGGACAGCCGCGTTGCTTTGTTTGATCCAAAGGGCGAGACCACTGAGTTGTTGCGGACCTTGGGAATCCGCTTCGAGTCGGTGGAGGTTACGACGGACTTGGCTGCCTTCGATGTTTTGGTGGTCGGTAAGGGCGCACTGACCGTTGACGGCCCGGCACCGGACATCCGCCGCGTGCGCGACGGCCTCAAGGTGCTGGTCTTTGAGCAGACTTCCGAAGTGTTGGAAAAGCGTTTTGGTTTTCGCGTCACTGAATATGGTCTGCGGAACGTCTTTCCACGCGTGCCGGATCACCCCGCGCTGGCCGGTTTGCGGGCCGAACACCTGCGGAATTGGCGCGGCGCGGCGACACTGCTGCCGCCGGAGTTGAAGTATGAATTGCATCCCAAGTTCAACGGCGCGCCGACGGTGAAATGGGGGGAAATTCCCGTGACTCGCCTATGGCGCTGTGGCAATCAAGGCAACCTGGCTTCAGTACTCATCGAGAAACCCGCCCGCGGTGATTTCCTGCCGCTGGTGGACGGTGGGTTCAGTCTGCAATACAGTCCGCTGCTCGAATTCCGCGAGGGCCGGGGACTGATTCTCTTTTGCCAGTTGGACGTGACCGGGCGCACGGAGCGCGATCCGGCGACGGAGCGGTTGACCAGCAACCTGCTGGATTACGTTTCCAGTTGGAGGCCCGCGCCAAAGCGCGCGACCGTTTACGTGGGGGACGCCGCGGGCCGGAACAGTCTCGTCGCCGCCGGATTTCAACCCGGCGAATACACCGGCGGTGCGCTGATGCCGGATCACGTGTTGATCGTCGGCCCGGGCGGTGGTCAGAAACTGAGTCCTCACCGCGATGCGGTGACGGCTTTCCTGCGAGCGGGTGGAAACATGCTGGCATTGGGTTTGGGCCAGGCAGACGCCGACGCGTTTTTGGAACTCAAGGTGTCTTTCACAAGGGCCGAGCACATCAATGCGGTCTTTGATCCGCCCCGGTTCGGCTCGTCGCTGGCCGGGGTCGGGCCGGCGGACGTGCATTGCCGCGATCCGCGCACGCTCCCGCTGGTGTCCGCGGGAGCGAGCACTGTGGGCAACGGAGTCCTTGCCCTTGGAACGAATTTGAACCTCACATTCTCTCAGCTTGCGCCGTGGCAGTTCGATTACGCGAAGAACTACGGGCTGAAACGGACATTCCGCCGCACGGCATTTCTGATCACACGGCTGGCGTGCAACCTCGGGGCGCACAGCGAAACGCCTTTGCTGACTCGCTGGTCTTCGCCGCCCGCGGCCACTGAGCGCGGCCGTTGGTTGGAGGGATTCTATCTCGATCAACCGGAGGAATGGGATGATCCCTACCGCTTCTTCCGGTGGTGAGTAAGCGGGAGGGATAACTCAGTGCCTTGCGACCCGCGCGTCACCGGTTCGCCCGCTTCTGAATCGGCTTTTGCCCGTCAGGTTTCGGCATCCAGAAATCCTGGTAGCCCAACTTGCAGGCGTTGATCAGTTCGAGCGCGTATTCGGCCCGGCCCAGATCGCTGTCCGTGTTGTTGCTGCCGAGGGTGAATTTCAGCCCCGCCTCCTTGGCCATTTGCACGAAGGCACGGCTTGGCAGACGCAGACGGCTGTTCAACTCGATGGCCACCTCGTTCCGTTTCGCCGCCTCAATCACGCGCCGCATCCGTTCCGGCGTCCAAAGCGCGTCGTACTGGCCCGCAAGCACCTCCGGCAGAAACGTCGGGTTCGCGTAAATGTCCACCGGCTCTTCGGCCAGCAGCGTGACGATGGTTTCCACCAGATGCTCCATGAACGCCTGCGGGTCGGGGATTTCCACCTCCTCCTTGATCCAAAGCCGCGTGCGTTGGCCGCGATGATCCACGATGGTCATGCTGTCGGTGAATACGTAATCGAACCGGGCGATCACGGCGGGTGAAAAAAGCGTCGGCCATTCGCGACCCTCGGCCTGCATCCCCACGAAAAACGACTGGCCCGCCATGGACTCCAGAAAGGCCAGCGCGCCCGCGTCGTTCGTGATGGCAAAGCCCACGCCGCAATTGACGGCGATCCCGTGATTGATGCCGGTGCGGAACGTGTGCTGGCGCACACCCTCCAGCGTCAGCCCGCCCTTGAGATGCGTGTGAAAATCCACGAGCGGAAAGTTGGCGCCGCCGAGCCGGACGAGTTGGGCGTCCACGGCGTCAAACGATGCCGGGGCCACCGAATGAAACGGCAGTTCGTCCGGCAAGGGCTTCACGCGGAGGTTGCGGAAGAACACTTTGCTCTCGGGATCGTGCCCTTGCAGCGCAAAGGTGCCGCGCCCGAGCCGGCGGCGCGGCCGATTGGGATCGGAAGGCGGGTTGTCCGGCTCGACGTAGTCCACCACCAACTGTCCGTTCAAGCGGACCTGCACCTGCTGGTTGCGGACGGCGATGTGCATCGTGAACCATTCCTCGTCCTTCACGAGTGCCTTGTAGAGATTGCGGATGCCATAGAGGCTGCCGGTCTTTTTCATTTCAACGTAGCCACCGGCGCCCCGGTGGGTGTTGCACACCTGCACCTCAAAGCCTCTGCCGGGAAAACCTTTCTCCTGATACGCGGTGTGAAAATAGATGCCGGAGTTGGCCGCCGGCCGCGTCAGCACTTCAACCTGAAGCTCAAAGTTTTTGAAATCGGCGTTCTGCACCGGGCCGGCGTAAAACAGGTGCGACCGCGCGCCTTCAAAGGCAATCGTCCCGTCCACCACCTTGAAGCCGCCCGGGTTTTCGCTCGCCCGCCAGCCGTCCAGCGTCCCGCCGTCGAACAAGGAAATCCAACCGTCCGCGTCCGCCGCCCATGCGCTGATGCCCAGGTTCAACGCCGCAACCAGACTGACCCCACCCCACGCCCTGCGCCAACTCTTCATGCCCGCAGCATGGAGCAGGCGAGCGGGTTTGAACAGTGGCAAATAAGGATGGAGTCCCGGTGGGGCGCATCTCAGTTTATTGCAGGCAGGCATTCCTGGCGTAGCGCAGGTTTCCCAACCTGCGGTATCGCCGACTTCCAGTCGGCTGGCCCAGGCACGGCGTGGCAGGCCAGAAATTCGCAGCGTTTGCGGATTGGAAGTCCGCGATCCGGCAGACTGGAAGTCTGCGCTACGGCATCGCCTCGGCGCCCCCTGCAAGAAAATGAGATGCGCCCGTCCCGGTGAACACTCAGACCCGCGATGCTGCGTGGAATGAAATTGAGTCTCACGACGGTTCGGCTGGGACAACTCCCGAAACCGGCTCCAGCCGCATGGGCTGGTCGTGATCAAAAAACTCGCGGCAGAGGCCGAAAAAGTCCGCTCTGGCTTGGGAGCGGCGAATCCGATGGAGAAAATCTCCGGGCACACCTTCGCCGAGGTAGTTCATGAACTTCTTCATGCGTTCGCACTGGACTTTTTCCGGGGCGTCGAAGCTGGCTTGGGATTCCCACAGGGCCTCGATGTAGCCCAACACCTCGCGCCCGGTCGGGAACGTCACCGGTTCACCGCGCAGCCGCTGGCGGATCTGGTTGAAGAGCCACGGACTGCGAATCACACCCCGACCGATCATCAAACCGCGAGCCTTGGTCTGCGCCAGAACTTCCAGCGCCTGGTCGGCGGAATAAACATGGCCGTTGGCGCACACGGGACATTTCATCGTTTCCGCGGCGTGGCGGATGAGATCGTAATGCACCGGCAGCCGGTACATCTGCGCCACCGTGCGGGCATGAACCGTGAGCAGATCAATCGAGTGCTTGGCGAAGATCGGCTGCAGTGCGTCAAACTCGCTTGGCGAAGCGAACCCCACCCGCGTCTTCACCGTGAACTTGATGCTCACCGCCTCACGTAGCGCTCCGAGAATGGAGTCAATGCGCTGCGGTTCGCGCAGCAGCCCGCCGCCGGCGCACTTCTTGTAAACAATGGGCGCCGGGCAGCCCAGGTTCAGGTCAATCGCCGCTACGTTTAGCTGTTGGAGTTCCTTCGCCGCCCGGATGAGCGCCGGGATTTCGTTGCCGATCATCTGCGCCACGACCGGCCGGCCGGTGGAATTCTGCTCGATGGACGCCACGATCCATTTCTCCGGCCGCGACACAGCATGAACGCGGAAGTATTCGGTCCAGTAAACGTCCGCGCCCCCGTAGCGGTGCATGAGTTTCCAGAACGCGCCATCGGTCACGTCCTGCATCGGCGCGAGGGCGAGGAACGGGGTCGGGCCGCGCAGCAGGGCGTGAAGCTGTTCCTGATGATTCAACGCGAGAAGATTGCGGTTCAACCAGGCCGCGCCAAGAGAATTTACTTCCGCGACTTGCTTTTCCTCGGGATGATTTCCTCCAGCAATGGTATGGGCTGGCCGACGAAGCGCTCGAAGACGCGCACTACGACAGCCAGGCGCTGCAACGCTTTGCCCGCATTGATCTGAGCGCCGAAGGCGTGCCCGACGCCACCACGCTCCTAAACTTCCGCCACCTGCTCGAGACGCACGACCTGTGCAACGGCCTCTTCACCGCCATCAACGCCGACCTTGCCGCGCGCGGACTGCGGCTGCGCAAAGGCACGCTGGTGGACGCCACGCTCATCGCCGCGCCGCCCTCGACCAAGAACCGGAAGCGCGAACGCGACCCCGAAATGCACCAGACGAAGAAAGGCCACCAATGGTATTTCGGGATGAAAGCGCACATCGGCGCGGATCGGGACAGCAAGCTGGTGCATACGGTGGTGGTGAGCGCAGCCAACGTGGCCGACGTGACGAAGACGGCGGAACTGC